>CALSML010000015.1 GCA_943787445.1 uncultured Alphaproteobacteria bacterium | reverse complement strand
GCGCGAGGCGCTGGAGCGGCTGCACCTCAACGATGCGAGTTTTGAGTTCGAGGCCGAAAGCTCGGCCGCGCTGGGCATGGGCTTCCGCTGCGGCTTCCTGGGCCTGCTGCATATGGAGATCGTCCAGGAGCGGCTGACGCGCGAATACGACCTCGACCTCATCACGACGGCGCCGTCGGTGGTCTATCAGATCGACGCTGACGCATGGTGGCGGCAGATCGAGCTGCACAACCCCGCCGACATGCCCGATCCCAACAAGATCGAGAGATCAGCGAACCGTGGATCGAGGCGACGATCTACGTTCCCGACGAATATCTGGGCATCGATCCTGAAGCTGTGCCAGGACCGCCGCGGCATCCAGAAGAACCTGACCTATGTCGGCGGGCGCGCGCAGGCGACGTACGAACTGCCGCTCAACGAAGTGGTGTTCGACTTCTACGATCGGCTGAAGTCGCTGTCGAAGGGCTATGCCAGCTTCGACTATCACCAGATCGGCTATCGCGAGGGCGACCTCGTCAAGATGAGCATTCTGGTGAATGAGGAGCCGGTCGACGCGCTGAGCATGATCGTCCACCGCGGCACCGGCCGAAGCGCGCGGGCGTGGCATGGTGCGAGCGGCTGAAGGAGCTGATCCCGAGGCACATGTTCAAGATCCCGATCCAGGCGGCGATCGGCGGCAAGGTGATCGCGCGCGAGACGATCAGCGCGATGCGCAAGGACGTGACCGCGAAATGCTATGGCGGCGACGCGACGCGTAAGCGCAAGCTGCTCGACAAGCAGAAAGCCGGCAAGAAGAAGATGCGCCAGTACGGCAATGTGGAGATCCCGCAATCGGCCTTTATCCAGGCACTGCGGATGGGTGACGAGTAGGCTTCGAGCCTACCTGAACATGCCGTCCTTGCGGGGGCGCCGGCGCGCACAGCCGGACCAGCAGGATGCCCGGGCACGCCGATCACGGCCATAGTGGCGGGCCAGGTCAGGATCGTGGAGATGACCGGGTGCCAGAGCCATGGCCCGATCACGGGGATGTGGCGTGCGATGGCGGGCTCGGCCACCTGCAGGCTGCGTCTGATGCAGATCGGAACCAGAGTCCGCCGGACTGCCATGAGCGACATGGCGAACCGGCATCGAGGGACGCGAGGATGTCGCGCGCGAAGATGGCACGACGGCCGCGATCACCAGAATCCAGCCAAATATCCGTAGAATAATCATGGGCCAGCCGGCCTCGCGTTTGCGTTTATCAGGTTTCGGCGTGTCCTGCGCCACTTAACCGCAATCGCGGTGATCGGCACAAGCTTTAGTCCCATGCACGATTTGGTTAAAACACCAGCGGTTGCGGATGCGCCACCGGTTCAGCTATTCACACTGCGCGCCGGAGGGGTGGCCGAGTGGCTGAAGGCGCACGCTTGGAAAGCGTGGTAAACGGGCGACCGTTTCGAGGGTTCGAATCCCTCTCCCTCCGCCATTTTACCTCCCGCAGACACCCCACGACTTTCCGTTTCTCAGACGCGTCGTAATTCGTCCGTCACTTCCGTGGGTTAGTGCGATAGCGCGTGATGCAACCACCGAAGAACAACTTGGCGCGCCAGTGGGCATCGCAATGGCGCGAAAGTCTCCTAGCGCCGTTTTGGTGGTACGTCAAACTTTCGCCGCGGAGACGTTAAATCTCTTGAGTCAAAGTCCCAGGCTTCTTGGCGGCTGGGGCAACTTCATTCGAACTACTCGTAGAGGCGTATGCTTGCGACCATCAGGTCGGCTGAGAACGCCCGCCCGATTGCCACCAGCCCGATGCGTTTGAGGCGTTGCGTATCGAGGGGCTGAATCGAGCCGGTACGGCGCGAACGCCGCGAACGGCAGATCGAATGTCTGCCAGCGCGCGGCGGCGGTGAAATGCGCCCGGTAGGACTGCCAGGGCCGCGTCGCGTCGGGGGTTCGGAGGTGCAGCGAGTACTGTTGATCATTGCCGCGAACCGTGAGGCGGAGGCCGCGATACGCGGATGCGTCGAGGAGACCGCCGGACGCGTGTTTCCAGGTCAAGGGCGGCCTGGACGAACCCGCCGTTGTTCTCGAGGCGGACGTCGCCGCGCAGGCGGAGAAAGGACCTGCCCGTCGGCATCGCCGTGTTCGACGCGCACGTCCGAGACGCCACCCATGACTCTGGTCGCTCACGCCGCGCCACACGGTGCCCAGCGGGGAGACCAACTCCATCGTTTCGAAAAATCATCGATCAGCATCGTGTCGCTCATTGCGTGGGTGTCACTGCTCGGCATGCAGAAGGGCCAGCAGGACGACAGGAGAGGCGCGCCAACCTTGCGCCGCACCTCGGCGGGATTCTGCCGAAAGGTCGAGTAGTGACAAGGACATGAAAGCTGCTCCCCGTTCCTGGTCCGGTTCGCCGTAAATGTTCGGCGTGTTTCGCAATGAACGTCCTTATGCCGGCGACGCGACCCAACGTCTGCAGGTGGGGGCGTAAGGGCAGGAACAGGTTGTAGAGGCGTTCGAGAATCCAGAGCACCGGTCGGAGCCCGGGCGACTTTTCCCATGCGCCGGAAGCGCGGGAGCGCGGACCACAAGATGGGCGAACGCGGCCGCGCCGTCGACCAGATTCACCGTTGGCGGTCTGAACGTGGAAGCGCGCCAGGGCATCGTCGCGGGACAGACCGTCCGGAAGTTCCGCCGCGTCTCGTCCGGCTGACGTCGACCCACGCGATGCCCGATGCCCCCTTATGTTTCCGGTAGAAGGCAATTTCACGTGCACAGAGAGGACACGCGCCATCAAAGAAAACGCGGGGTATACATTCACCCGTCATGACGTCCTCGCGCGATGGGCGGCGAGCCTGCCCCATCCGTTGTCGGCGTGCGGTTGGTCGCGAAAGGATAGGGCGTTCCGCGCGGCCCGGAATGTCGCCCCGGTCAGCACCACGCCCGTTGCGGCCAGCATATGCAGAATTACGAGCGCTTCGTAGAGAAACCAGACACCCGCTATGGCGCTGAAAATTGCCGTCCACATGAGGCCCAGGACCACCATGATCTGAAAGCGCTGGGCGCGCGGCAGATCGCTCAAAGGGTTTCTGTCTGAATTCATGATTACGCGGTACCAGTCTTTCATTCTCGTCTCTCTGGTCTGCTTTTAATTCTTTACGCGATGCGCGACGTACCGGATCAGCCGTCGTCGGGTCGCCTGCGACCATCTGTCGTCGTCCGGTGGGCCGCTCGACTGCGTACCGCGTGCAAAAATCGACCCCAGAAAACGGAGACAGTTCCATGAGACGAATTGGCTATGTTTTGGCAGTTCCTCTTCCTCGTCGATGCCCGCTTCGGCGCACGCGGCGGACACGATCGATCGAAATGTTGAACAAGGACCCCGGGTCGAAGGAACGGAACATCTGCAGCCCGGCGCTGGTTCAGATCGAACCGGGCGACACGGTTGACATGGGTCGCGACGGACCGCGGGCACAATGCGGAGTTCGTCCGCGGCGCCTATTCCGGAGGGTGTGAAGCCCTTCCGCTCGGCGCTCGGCAAGGACGTGTCCTACAGATTCTCGACGCCCGGTGCGTATGTCTACAAGTGCACGCCGCATTACGGCCAGGGGATGGTGGGCATCGTCATCGTCGGAGACACGCCCGAAAACCTGTCCGCGATCGCGGCGAAGAAGTATCCGGGCAAGGCCGACAAGCGGATCGAGGCGCTGCTCGCGCCGCTGACCTAGCCACGGCCGCCGGCGCGATCTTGCAACGACATCGCGCCGGCGGAGTGCCGCGTATGCACCAGGAAACCGGCCCGGACGTGTGCTGGCCATTGCCGACATAAGAGCCCGTCCTTATTCCGGGTCAACCTTGCGATCCGAACGCAGCGGCTTCCCGCGTATAGAGATTTTTTATGATGGGGTCTGAAAACAATGCGTCTGGGCTATTTCACGATGCCGGTGCACCCGCTTGCACCGGGACTATCCGACCACGTTGCAGGAGGACCGGGAGACCATGATCCTGTGCGACAAGCTTGGGCTTTCACGACGCGTTCGTCGGGCGAGCATCTGACTGACAGCGCGGAGACCATCACCAACTCGATGATGTTCCAGGCGACGCTGATTCACGCGACGGAGAACATCAAGCTGGCGACCGGGACGACGAACCTGTCGCACATGCATCCGGTGCTGGTGGCGACCCACGCCGCCATGTTCGACAACTCTGGCGCGCGGCCGGTTCATCCTCGGGGTCAGCGCCGGCGCGCTGCGCTCCGATGCGGAGGCGCTCGGCATGCTCGACGAGGACCGCAACCAGATTTTCGCCGAGGCGATCGACGTGATCCTGGCGATCTGGGCGGGAGAGACGCCCTACGACATCGATTTCGAGAACAACCGGTTCAAGGTGACGACGGCTGAGACCCGCTACCTCGATGTCGGATACGGGATCATGCCGAAGACATATCCAGCAGCCGCGTCCCGGAGATCGTCGGCACCGTCGTCGCGCCCTTCTCCAAGGGCGTGATCGCCATGGGCGAGCGCGACTTTCACCCGCTGTCGGCCAACTTCCTGCTGCCGAAATGGGCGGCGACCCACTGGGGGAACTATGCCGAGGGCAAGGCCAATGCCGGCGAGGCCGCCGATCCGGCCGACTGGCGGATCGCACGGACCATTTTCGTTGCTGACGATGATGCCACGGCCAAGGCCTATGGCAAGGATGATGCGAACAGCCCCTACCGCTTCTACTACTCCCAGATTCTCAAAAAGATGATCCGCGGTAACAGGCAGGGGGTCTTCAAGCAGGACCGGGACGAGCCCGATGATTCCGTGACCCTCGACCGCGTGATTGACGATTTGGTGATCTGCGGCACGGTGAATGACGTGGTCGATCAGATTCTGGCCCTTCGAGAGATTACGGGCGACTTCGGTGAGCTCGTCTATGCCGGCATGGACTGGGTGGATGAAGGGCTGACCAAGCGGTCACTGCAACTGATGGCCGAGGAGGTCATGCCGCGTGTGAACGCCGCGATCGCAGCGGCAGAGCCGGCCGCGGCGGCTCAATAGTCGAGCCGGGAATGAAGCTTTGCTGTTAACCGTCGAAGACCGGTCAGTCCCGTTGGCCGCGGTTTGGCTGGGGGGCTTGGGCGTTGTCCCCTTTGTTGCATTTGCCGCGCTCATTCTCATCGGACCGCCTGAACTGGTCGGAACGGCTTCTGATGCGCTTGCGGCCTATGGCGCGATCATCTTGTCGTTTCTCGGGGGCATTCAGTGGGGCTTCGCGACGGGAGGCGCGCACGCGGCGCGGAAAAACGGCAACCTGTTGCGAAGGCTTTCGGTCAGCGTGCTGCCCTCACTCGTTGCTTGGACGGCGCTTCTGGCGTCCCGGGAACCCGGGTTCGTGATTCTTGCTGGGACTTTCCTGCTCGTGCTCCTGGCGGATATCCGGGCTGCCAGATCGAATCAGGCGCCTGCTTGGTACCCATCGCTGCGTGGCCTCTGACGGTTCTTGTCATTGCATCGCTCCTTGGCGCCACCTTTCTGTGAACTTTAAGGCGCCCGAGGGGTAGAACGCATACGCATGGGACACAAACGCGATCAACGAACCAAAGTCTGCCCGACTTGCGGTCACCCCTTTTCCTGGCGGCGACGGTGGGCGGAATGTTGGGATGTCGTGAAGTTTTGCTCTGAACGGTGTCGCAGGAACCGGAACCGCAATAAGGAAACGAACCATGAGAACCACGTCGCGCATTGAGCTAGGGCCGGCCATGAATCGGTCTGGAACTATCCAAGGCCGCCCCGCGTTGAAAGCGTTGGGGATCGCCTTCGGGTTGATTTTGCAGGCGAGACAATTGCCGCAACCGAAAACGGGTACAGGGTTCTCGAGACCAGTCATCCGCCCGTCTATTATATCCCGCTATGCGATATTCGCCGGGAGTTCCTTGAGCGAGCACCGGGGCAGTCCTTCTGCGAATTCAAGGGGGTCGCTTCCTACTGGTCACTCGCGGTGAACGGAATAACATCACAGCAGGCGGCGTGGAGTTACCCGGCACCGGCGAAGCCGTTCGCGGTAATTCGTGACTATTTGGCTTTCTATGCCTCACGCGTTGATGCGTGTTGGGTGGGCGAAGAACGTGTCGCGCCGCAGGATGGTGATTTTTACGGCGGCTGGATCACGCCACGGATCGTCGGTCCCTTCAAAGGAGGTGTTGGAACGCGCGGCTGGTAGTTTTATTCGCAATGGAGTTCGGAAAAGCAGACGAAGAATTGCGCTTGTTGATCGCCGCATGCTTTCTGACTGTGGCTTTGGGAACGCCTAGCTTCCGGATCGTTGGCTGGACGACGGCATTTCTCGTCTGGTTCCCACGTCTACTGGCAATTCGGAGACGGGTTAGCACTGAGACTCCGTCCTCCGCCATTATTCTGACATTGCAGCGGTTTTCGACAGAAGCAGCAGTCTACGGATGCAATCCGTCTCCAAAAGCCACTTGGAAGGCTTCCCTGCTCATGGCACGCGCGGCTACGATTGGCTCCATATGCATCGAATGGGAAATCGCATCATGGCTGACAAGCAAGGAACAGCGCTGGTCACCGACGACATTGAAATCTATCGTCACGATGACAAACCGATGATTGTCCGGCTGATCCGCGCCGAAACAGGAGGGCCGTATCCGGTGATTGTGGATTTGCACGGGGGCTGCTGGTGCAAGGGCCATCCCAGTGAATGCACGACACGTGGTGAGGTGTTTGCAGCGGCAGGCATGGCTTCGGCGGCACTGGATTTTCGGCAGGCAGATGCTGGATATCCGTCATCACTCGAGGATATCAACTATGCCATTCGCTGGCTCAAGGCCCATGCGGAAGAGTTGCGGCTGGACGCTGATCGGGTTGCACTTCTGGGACAGTCCAGTGGTGGTCATCTTGCCATGCTTACATCCATGCGTCCGGATGACCCCAGATACGCAGCTTTGCCGCTTGAAGATGGCGCGCCTGATGTCGATGCATCCGTGAAATGTGTGGGTGTGATGTGGCCGGTCATCAATCCTCTCTCCCGTTATCGTCGGGTTCTGGGTTTGCTTGCAGCCGGTGATCCGCCGGCCTGGGTTGGTGATTTGCGGGAGCGTCATGATTCCTTCTGGAGGACAGAAGAAAACATGGAAGAGGGCAACCCGATGCTCGCGCTGGAACGGGGTCAGGATGTGGTCATTCGTCCATCGATCTGGTTCCAGGGATTGCCGGACCCGGTGCATGACTATCGGGACCCGGAATCCCCACTCGACCTCAATGAGCCCGAACGTTTCGTGGAGAACTACCGCAAGGCGGGTGGCTCAATGTCAATTGCACATGTGGAGCAAGCCAACCGCTCGGACCCGGCATTGCTGGGCCCGCTGGTTGAATTCTTCCGTGAAAACCTGTCTTAGGCGCGCGACTAGGATTCTTCTTTTTCCCAGGTGTCCGGGCGCAATGCGAGTTTCGCGAGTCCTTCCATGTCGGCGGCTTCCTCGGCGGGGAAGTTGAGCTCGATGGTTATGCCGTTCGGGTCACGCACGAACACCTGATACAGGTCTTCCTTGCTGGCCTGCTGTTCCAGATAGGTTACACCGTTTTTCTTCAGGCGTTCCGTCATCTCCAGGCGATTGGCTGCACGAAAGGCGAGGTGGTGAATGGGACGACTGCCTTCGGCGATGTCTTTGGGCGTGGCGTTCGGGTCGGGGACAGGGCGGGGCTCGTCATTCGGGCGCGGCGGCACGATGTGAATGATGTCACGGTCACCAAGATACAGCCATGTCACCTCAACCCCGAAATCCGGATGGGGGCCTTCCTCGAACCCCAGATTGTCGATGTACCACTGGACGGTCGCGGGGTAGTCCTGAGCGACGACGAGAAAATGTTCGAGATGGGAAATCGCCATGGGGGATCTCAGAATTGTGAAATGGAGGACTGAGAAACTAAATATCGTCCGAGTGAGCTGATGTTAATCCATTCCGTGATAATTATCTCAGATAGTAAGCTGAAGCGTGCCTGAGACAGAGCATATCAGCTCAGTCCGTATCGAGCTTGCCTGTGGTGTTGAGGACCTTGATCTCGCGTTGCGGGAGTCGTTCAGGTTTTCCATGGCCAATCTCTCTGCGCCTTCAGGGCTGACAAGCTTGCAACAGTGTTATACGCGCATACCTGTTGTCGGGTCCTATTCTTCCCGGAAGGTGACGCCACGATTCCCATAGGCATCAATAACACTTTGCCCGAAACGGGACCGGATCAATTCGGTCACATCTGGCGGCATCGAAATGTCGTTGTAGTCACTCTGGGATGATCCGGTGATAACGACGAGCAGTCGGGCATCGGCATCGGAGATGTTTTCGAACTGTCGATCCACGCCCGGCGGAACGGAAATCATGTCGAACGGCTTGAGATCGATATGCTCACATCCTCCGTCGCCCCAGCGAATCCGAAACTCTCCGGTCAGGCACATGAAATTCTCGACCGTATGATGATGGGTGTGCAGCAGGGGCCTGTCACCCGGCGGGCATTCGGCGACTAGAACACTGATGCTCTCCGGGCCCGAAATCGCGGCGTTGTGAGCCATGGGGCCACCCTGATTGTCTGGCGCCATCAGCAGAAACAGGTTTTTTGCAGCGACCAGCTCACGAACCTCGCGAGACACACCGATGGAATCATCTGACGTTGCCGATAAGGGCTGAAGTTTGTCGATCCGGGCGATCCGGGTTTCCATATCTGCAGCGCTGACTTCGATGGGGGCGGTTACGGGCGGTCCCTCCACGGCGCCGTTCTGATTGCGAAAGGCGACCCCGACCCGATTGTAGCGATCGATGACCGTTTGGCCGAAGCGTTCGCGTACGAAATCTGTCTCGTCGGGGGGCATCGAAATATCGGCGAAATCCTCGTTTCCGCTGCCGGTGATGATCACCAGCAGCAGGGCTTCGTCGTCACTGATGTTTTCGAATTGCCGATCCACGCCGGGGGGCACGGCGATCATGTCGTGTGGCTCAAGATCAATGTGCTGATCGGCCTGGCTGCCCCAGCGGATTCGAAAACGCCCGGTCAGGCACATGAAGGATTCAATTGTATAGTGGTGGGCATGGAGCAGGGGTTTGTCGCCGGGCGGGCAACGCGCAATGATGATGCTCATGCCGCTGTCACCGGTTATGGCCGGGTTTTGTGCCATCGGTCCCCCCTGCTCGGTTGGGGCCATCATCAGATACAAGGTCTCGGCGGCCATCACTTCATAGGCTTCGCGGGGAATGCCGATCGCTTCGGCATAGAGCGCCGATTGTGATTCCTGGTCGGAGAAGCGTGCAATTCGCGCGGCCATTTCAGCTTGTGACACTTCGATGGTTTTCATGATCTGTCTCCTTGTATGCATCAGCATCGGGCCCAATCGGCGCGCCGGCCAAGATGTGGGCGGAAGCCTGACTCGATTTTCCAAAAGAAGAAATGCTAGCTTCAGTCCTACAATTCAGCGCCGGGGAGGAAAACCACAATGGCACGCCGTATTATCGATCTGAGTCTTGAAATCGAAGACAACATGCCGTCGCACAAGCTTTTTCAGAGCCCTGTCTATCTGAAAGCAATGACCCATGAGAACACCAAGGCGCTCAAACTGGGTACGCCGGATGATCCGATTACCTTCCAGACCAATTTCATCAGTACGCTCGATCATGTGGGCACCCATGTGGATGCGTTACGCCATTTCGATCCGAATGGCGCTTCCATTGATGAGATGCCGATCGATCGCTTCTTCGGCAAGGCTGTGTGCTTTGATATGCGTCATATCTCCGATCTGGGCGATATCGATGTTGCCGATATGGAGAAGGCCGAGGAAGAAGCCGGTGTGAAGGTTGATGGGCACATCATTCTGCTTTGCTCGGGACTGCACAAACGTCACTATCCCAATCGGGAGGTGGTGCTCTCCAATCCCGGTATCACCGTTGCGGCAACCCAGTGGATGTATGATCGTGGGTCACGCCTGCACGGTGTCGAAGGACCCTCCACCGACAAGCCGTCTGACAGTCTCTTCGCCCAGCATCGCATTTGTCGCGAACTGGGAATAAGCCACATGGAATGGCTGGTGAATCTGGAGGATCTGATCGGGCTCGGCGAGTTCGAGTTCTTTGGCGTTCCGTTGCGGTTCAAGGGCGGATCGGGTTCACCGATCCGGGCGTTTGCGATGGTTGAAGACTGAGCGACCCTCTTATGGCCCATGAATTCGACTATATGAGCGCATCCGAGATGCGTCTGCGTGTGGCGCGTAAGGATATCTCGCCGGTGGACCTGACCCGGCGCGCGCTCGCCCGCGCAGACGAGGTGCAGCCCATACTGAACGCCTTCTTCGAGTTGATGCCCGAGGACGCCATGACGGCCGCGCAAGTTGCTGAAGATGCGGTGATGCAGGGCGATGGTTTGGGTGCGCTGCACGGCATTCCCTTGTCGGTGAAGGATCTGATTGCCGTCGGGGGGGTCCGGTTTGCACTTGGCTCGAAGACCATGGCCGAGAATGTGGCAGCAGAAGACGCACCGGCTGTGGAGCGCGCCCGTGCCGCCGGTGGGATTGTCATAGGCAAGACCACCACCAGCGAGTTTGGCTGCAAGCCTGTTGGTGATTCGCCTTTGACCGGGATAACCCGAAATCCGTGGAATACGGACAAGACGCCTGGTGGTTCGAGTGCCGGGGCGGCGGCATCCGTGGCGGCCGGCGTGACACCGTTCGCGTTGGGAACCGATGGTGGCGGCTCGGTGCGGATACCGTCTTCGTTTACGGGTCTTGCCGGGATCAAGGGCAGCTTTGCCCGGGTGCCGGTCTGGCCGACTTCGGCCACACCAACCCTGGCCCATGTCGGGCCGCTGGCGCGCTCGGTCCGCGATGCGGCATTGTTGTTCTCAGCGATCGCCGGATATGACGCGCGCGACCCGTTCAGCATTGCCGGGCCGGTGCCCGATTTGCTGGGTGCGAGTGATGAATCGGTGGAAGGTATGCGCGTGGCATACAGCCCGACACTCGGTTACGCGCGCCCGAATGAGGATGTGATCAAAGTGGTCGAGGCGGCGGTCAGAAAGTTCGAGGCAGCCGGTGCCATTGTTGAACAGGTCGACGACGTGTTCGAGGCGGATCCGGCCGATCTCTGGACAGCGGAGTTTTATGCCGGTGTAGGAATCAAACTGCGGGATTTTCTCGAGAATCAGCGTGATATGCTCGATCCCGCCGTGGCTGATATTCTTGAGCCCGCGCTCGATCAGGATATGCAGGACTACTACACCAAGGTGTTTTCCCGATATGCCTTGCGTGACCGGATGACGGAATTGTTCACGCGATATGACGTGTTGCTGTCCCCGGTCCTGCCTGTGTCTTCGCTCGAGGTGGGTAAGAATATTCCTGATAGCCATGCCGACAGAAATCTCGTCTCATGGGTTTACTATACTTATCCGTTCAATCTGACCGGACAACCGGCCGGTACCGTCTGTGCCGGGCTTTCGGCAGACGGGATGCCGGTTGGTGTTCAGGCGGTGGGCCGCTACCTGGATGAAGCATCTGTGGTGCGCGCCATGGCGTTTGTCGAACGGATGCAGCTGCCGGGCTACAATCACTGCGCTTTCGACTGAGCCAGGTTTTAATCCTCGCTTCATGCGAGGATTGGTGCCTGCTAGGTGGGCATCCGGGGAAAGGCGGGGATATTGGAATCGAGCGGCGTGCTCTCGATCTTGCTGTCCAGAAACACGTTAAAGGCAGGTTTTACCTCGGATGTCTGTTAGAGCCCGCCGGCCCGCAGGCTAAGCATGCCGGGGCGGTTGGAGTTCCGGCCAAAGAGCTGCGATCCGCAATCGGGGCAAAACAGTTTCTCGATGTCTGCGCCGCTTTCGGCCTTGTGTCGATAGACCTTCGGCGTGCCGGCTATGGTGATCGCATCTTCGGCGACAGTAATCAGGGTGGCGTAGGCTGCACCGGTGGCGGTCCGGCAATCCACGCAATGACAGTTGCCTGCGCGTAAAATTTCGGTGTCGCCGCTGAACGTGATGTTGCCGCACAGGCATCTTCCGGACAATTCCGGCATGACAGGGTTCCCAACCATTCGTTGTTTCGAGATGGACAGCCTATGGGTGCGCATTCGCACCGTCCAGATACGCTACAAAATCAGCTGCAGGTCAGGCTCAATCGTCGTAGAAGGCGATGGTTCGGGTCTCGATGCTCTGGCGCGGGGCCGCATCGGCCGGGCTGGTCGGATCGATGAAGGCGGAATGGGCCGTCCAGCGGGCGCGACCATCGGTCTTGGAATCAAAGCATTTCAACAGGATCGCCTCGTCGGGTTGCATCTGTGGGAAGTACACCCAGCGATGGTCGGGGTTGTAGCGGGTGCGGTGAATCTCGCCGACCCGGTCCTTGTATTTGAGATCCATCAGGATCATGTCGTCATCGGTTAGGGATTGGGCGTCACAGATGCCAAGGGGCGCTTCCTCGACCGTGCCCTTGATTGAACGCCAGACATTCACAAAGACAAAGCGTTTCTTCAAAGCCGCTTCGGCTTCCGCAGCGGGGAGCAGATCGCGCACCCGTTGCGGGCCGGACAGATCGGTATAGTCGTTGTGCACGACGTGGACCGGCTCGCGCAGTTTTTGGGTGGTGCGGGTGTCTTCATCGGCGACCCGTAAGGTGTGATCGAAGATCAGAACCCGTGCGGCACCGGTTGCCGTGGCCACGAGCTTTTCGATTTCCGGGTTGTAGACGGTCTCGATCTGGGTGTTGTCGAGGAAGTCGGTGACCGCGGTTGTCTCGTGCAGGAAAGCAAAACCGTTACCGTCGAGGGTGAGCTGGTCGGCCACCGGGCGTGCGTCATAGATCGGTACGATACGCTTGTCGGGAACCTCGTCGCGCCGGTTGGATTCACCCATTTCGGCGATATAGGTGACCGGGCGGATGCCGTTGTCGACCACGTAGTTCACTTCGGCCTCAACAAAGGGCAGGTTTTCATTGTTATAGGCGGGCATCGTCATGGCGTCGCTTCCTCAGTCAGCATGTCCCCTATCAAATAGTTCTTTTCCCCGTTCTGTCGAGCCTGAAAATGCGGCAGGCCTTCCCTGCACGGGGTGTCTGGCCATGGGCGGGCGAAGGCGTTAGACGATAATCCCATGGAGCAGACCGACATACTGATCGCCGGCGGAGGCCCGGTGGGTCTCACTGTCGCCTTGGAACTGGCGCGGTTTGGCCTGCGGGTGACGCTGGTGAATGAGGGGGCGGAGACCGCGCTGCACCCCAAGGCCAATGCGATCAATGCGCGGACGATGGAACATTTCCGGCGGCACGGTATTGGCTCCACGCTGCGCAAGGCCGCGCTGCCCGGCGACCACCCTACGGATATCTGCTACGTGACCCGGCTGACCGGCCGGGAGCTGGCACGCCTGCATATGCCATCGAGCACCGACGCCGTGGCCGAGGCGCAGGCGGGCACCAGCGTCTATGACTGTGCCGAGCCGCCCCACCGCTGTTCACAAATCTATCTGGAAGCCATTCTGAGGGATGCCGCCGTGTCACGGCCGGGGGTCGAGGTGCGGTTCGGGCACACACTGGAATCTTTTTCCACCGAAGGTGACGGCGTGGTTGGCGTGGTGCGAGATCTTGACGAGGATTCGACCTATGAAGTCGCGGCCGCGCATATGGTGGGCGCGGATGGTGGGCGCGGCGTGGTGCGGCGACAACTCGGTATCCGGTATCTGGGGGATGGCGGTGTCGTGCGCAAAATGATGGGTGGTCAGATGCTGGCCACACTGTTTGACGTGCCAGGGCCGAAGGACTGGCTGACCATCAACCCGGCCTGGCAATACTGGGTAATTGCCGCTGATCTGCGTGCCCTGCTGGTTACCGTGGATGGAGCCGACAAATTCGTGATGCTGACCCGAATTCCTGATGGCACCGACCCGGATGATATCGATGACCACGCGTTGCTTGCGCGTGCGGCGGGCATGCCGGTGGAGGCCAAAATCCTGCTGCGCATGCCCTGGATGGCGGGACACGAGTTGCTGGCCGAATCCTTTGGTGGCGACCGGGTCTGGCTGGTGGGCGATGCGGCCCATCTGTTCACCCCGACCGGGGGTCTGGGTATGAACACGGGCGTCGATGACGCGGTGAATCTGGCCTGGAAGCTGGCAGGTGACGTCCAGGGCTGGGGCGGCCCTGATCTGATGGCGAGTTACGAAGCGGACCGTCGCCCGATTGGCGCCCGCAATCTGGCCTTCGCGCGCGGCTTTGCGGAATCCATCGGAAACTTTGATGTGGACCCATCTATCGAAGCAGACACGGAAGCCGGTGCGGCGGAACGCGCCCGGTTGTCGGCCCATCTTACCCGGCATGTGCATCGTGAGATGCTGATTCCCGGCATTGCCCTGGGCGTGCGGTATGAAAATTCACCGCTGGTCACCGATGACGGATCCCCGACGGTTCCCGATGACGCCGGCACCTATGTGCCCTCTGCCCGACCGGGACATCGTGCTCCCCATGTCTGGCTGGCGGATGGTGCAGCTCTGTGTGACCGGTTTGCGGATGGTTTTACGCTGCTGCGGACCAATACGGATATCGACGCTGGGCCGATGATTTCGGCCGCGCGCAGTGTCGGCTTGCCGCTCGAACTGCTGGACGTGGAAGAGGACGTGGTGGCGCAGCGTTACGTAGCTGCGCTTGTGCTGATTTTCCCGGACGGTCATATCGCCTGGCGCGGTGATGCCTGCCCGGTTGATGCGCGCGCTGTGATCGACCGCGCGCGCGGCGCGGCCTAGCGGGCCGATCAATCGTGCGCGCAACGCGCGCTTTACACAGACGCGCTGGGGCGTGCCTTTACGGTGTTGAACCAGCGCTGGGCATGGGCCGCATCCTCGGGGATGGTGAGCTTTAGCCATCCGGCGAACTCGACAGCAACGAAGGCCATGATGTCGGCGGCCGAGAAATTCTCCCCGGCCATGAAGGGCTGCTCGGCCATGGTGACATCGAGCAGTTCAAAAAAGTGACCCACCCGGCGTTTGCCGCGCTCTCCCAGTTCGGGAATCTGTGCGTGGTTGTGGGGGCCTGTCAGGGCGCGGTCCTTCATACCCTTGGCGGTGTTGCGCAGGGCTTCACCCACGGCGAGGAACCCGTCCTGTTCGGCCCGCCAGACGGCATCGGCCACCTGAGCTTTCTCCGTCGCATCGCGGCCCAGCAGGGCCGGGTCGGGATGGGTTTCTTCCAGATAGCGCCAGCACCCCTGCGAGGTCAGGAAGATCGCCCCGTCATCGGTTTCCAGTGCAGGTACCGTCAGGAACGGATTGATCGCCCGGAAGGCATCGTTCATCTGCTCCTTGTCCCGCAGATTGACTTCCACCGTTTCGATGGACTCGCTCAGGTCTTTTTCGGCGATGAACATGCGCACAAGGCGCGGGCTGGGTGCGGTGGCGCAATCGTAGAACTTCATGTCGGTCGGTTCCGGTCATTTTTGGACAGCGGCTTTAGTGTAGGCCCATCGCCCCGCGGTTCAACCGGCTCGTCAATCCCCGCCCACCTGACCGGGTACGAAGCGGTCATATCGGCTGAGATCGCCCCGTAGGTCATCGCGCTCGTTGGTGTTTGCCGACGCGCTGGCACTCAGGATCAGGAGGGTCACGGCGATGCCGGGAAGGATGCGGGATAATCGGGCCACGGGGGGCAGGGTGTGTCGGGTCATGTCCGTTCATGTGGCGCGGATCGCGCGCACGGCCAGCCACCTTTTGGTGAAGGCCTTGTGATGGGCCCGATTACCGTTGGATATTGGTATAAAAAAACCGGCGCCTTTGAGCGCCGGTTTTGCGTTGATCAGACGGAGACGTTTACTCGGGGACTGGCAGGGGCTGGTCATTTTCCGGAATGTTCCAGGCGCGCTGGACGGCCGGGCGGTCGAGCATGGTCATGTACCAGCGGCGGACATTGGGATACTCGTTGAGGTCGATTTCCTGCCAGTTGTGGCGGGCTGCCCAGGGCCAGACGGCCATATCGGCGATGGAATAGTCATCGACGATGAACTCACGGCCTTCCAGGCGGGTGTTGAGCACCGTGTAGAGGCGACGGGCCTCGGTCTCGTAACGGGTCTGGGCGTATTCGGAGATACCGGGATTGTATTTGGTGAAGTGATGGACTTGGCCGAGGATCGGGCCAAAGCCACCCATCTGCCACATCAGCCATTCCATGGTGCGCCAATAGGCATCCCGGTCGGTGGTGTTGAGGAACTGGCCGGTCTTCTCGGCTAGATAGAGCATGATCGCACCGGTTTCGAACAACGGGTAATCGTTGTTGTCGGTGTCGACGATGGCCGGAATCTTGTTGTTCGGCGAGATCTTCAGGAATGCCGGGTCGAACTGCTCGTCCTTGCCGATATTGACCGAATGGGTGTTATACTCGATCCCGGTTTCCTCGAGCAGAATCGCGACCTTCCGACCATTCGGGGTGAACCATGTGTAAAATTCGATCATTGGAGACCTCTTTCTCTGATGTCCTGAAATTCGTTTGTTGCAGCGAACCTATGGGCCCTGCCGAACAGGGTCAATCGCCGCGGTTTCAAAAGTTTTATGTGGGTTTGGGAACAGGCTCAACTAGCTCGTCGGCTTCCAGATGATGACTTGTTTTGTTACGCCGTCCGGCCCGAGCCCGGTGAAGATCATGCGGCCGTTTTCCTGCGAGATTTCCCGGGTCAGGGACATGCCGACCATATTGGGGTCGAGGGCATGAGTCAGCACATGGGTGACTGCATCCTTTTCCAGCGACCATGAACCCGCATAGTTGAAGTAGTTCGCAAAGGCTTCGGCGCGGTCTTCATCGCTGGGTCGGTCCGCCGGCAGGAATCGGTCGGCCGTGTGCACAATCGCCGACATGTGGTGATCGGGCGTGTACATGATCATGCCGCCGGCATCGCGGCCCATGGGATGGGTGCGGTTCCCCTCGGCATCTTCGGCATACATTTCGTCGAGTTCCCAGGCCCCGATCAGATCGTCATCTTTCATGGACATATGCTTCCTCATTGATTTCAGCGGGAGACTAGTGCCAACCGGCGAAAGTTTGAAGTCCCCAGCGCGGGTCCAGACATTGCAGGGGCGGGACGGCTCGGGCAGAGTCACAATTTCCCCTATTGCCAACAGAGGATCCTATCGTGGCTCATAACCTTATCGCCCGTGCGCGCAAGGACACCGTTCCGATCACCGTCATTGCCGCTGACAAGGTCGAGGCGTGGTCCAGGACGCTTTCCAAGGCCAAGCGTGACTGGCTCACCGGCGCCGGGTTTACGGGAAATGCGGGTGCCAGCGCCCTGATTCCGGCGGACAAGGGCGGGGTGGAGCAGGTGATCTTCGTGACTGACGACACCACCGATATGTGGTCGTGGAGCCATCTGGCCACGCAATTGCCCGTGGGCAGCTACAAACTCGCCGGCCGTTTGCTCGAAGGCAATGGTGCAGGATGCGGCGCAGGGCTGGGGCCTTTCGGCCTATGAGTTCACGCGCTATCGCAAGGCCCGGGTGAATTGCCCGGAGCTGGTCTGGCCGGCCAATGCAGACCGGGCGCATTGCATGGCGATGCTGGACGCGATTGTATTGGTGCGCGACCTGATCAACACGCCGGCCGAGGATCTCGGCCCGTCCGAACTGGCCAACGAGGTCCGCAAGGTCGGCCGCAAGTTCAAGGCGAAGGTTCAGGTAACGGCGGGCGATGCGCTGCTGAAGGCCAACTACCCGATGATCCACACGGTGGGTCGGGCTGCCGATGATGCGCCGCGGCTGGTCGATCTGCGCTGGGGCACGCGCGGTCCGCGGGTCACCCTGGTGGGCAAGGGGGTCTGCTTTGATACCGGCGGGCTCGACCTGAAATCGGCCGCCGGTATGTTGCGCATGAAAAAGGATATGGGCGGGGCAGCTCATGCCCTGGCCCTAGGGCAACTCATCATGGCGGCCAAACTGCCGGTGCGTCTGCGGGTGCTGATCGGTGCGGTAGAAAATTCCGTCGCCGGCAATGCCTACCGCCCCTGGGATGTGCTCCAGACCCGTAAGGGAATCACGGTTGAGAATGCCAACACCGATGCCGAAGGGCGGCTGGTAATGGGCGATTGTCTGGCCGAAGCCTGTACCGAAAAACCGGATGTGCTGCTCGACTTTGCGACGCTGACCGGCGCGGCGCGGGTTGCGGTCGGCACTGCGATCGCCGCGGTCTTTGCCAATGACGACAAGCTCTATAGCGATCTAGAGAAACACGCAGACGCGACCGTGGACCCAGTCTGGCGGTTACCGCTCCACAAGCCCTATCGCGCTCTGATCGAGAGCCAGGTTGCCGATGTCTCCAGCGCGAGCGATGGCCCCTTTGGGGGTGCGATCACGGCAGCGCTGTTCCTGCAGGAATTTGTCGATGACGACGTGCCTTGGGCGCATTTCGACATCATGGCCTGGAATGTGGGCAGCAAGCCCGGACGCCCGACGGGGGGCGAGGCCATGGGTCTGCGCGCGGCCTATGGCATGATTGCAGATCGATTTGGCGGCAATTAGATATAATATAAATTTATGTATGATATTAAATTACATAATTTGAAATTACGTCTTGGGATAGCGTATCCTTTGGCCAAGCACCGTTCATTCGGACATCAATCAATTCTGGGGAGCAACATCCATGGTTAAGCCAATTCTGCAGACCTATCCGGTCATCCACGCCGAGAACGAGGAGGAGCGCGAGAAGCTTCGCCCGATCGGTCGCAATAAGGAACGCTATCAGGAGACCGTGGAAGGCTGGCATGAGGTCATCATGGCTGCTGACAATCTTGACTTCTGGGGTGTCGCCACCATCGAGCATCATTTCTGGTCCGAAGGTTATGAGGTTGGCCCGGCGCCAGCTATCATGGATGCCTACTGGGCGGCGATCACAAAGAATGTGCGTGTCGGCCAACTTGGTTACGTGATGAGTATTCAGAACCCGATCCGGGTGGCTGAAGAGACTGCCATCATCGATCACCTGAGCAAAGGTCGTAGCTTTGTTGGTTTTGCTCGAGGGTATCAGAGCCGTTGGACCAATGTTTTCGGTCAGCATTACGGCACCACCTCAACGAAATCACCGACAGCCGCAAAGAACAACCAAACAGCGGTCGGCGCAGGCTTCGCCCAGAGCGGGTTCAACATTTCCGACAAGGACGTGGCCAACGATCAGCACAACCGCGATGTCTTCGAAGAGAATATCGAGATCGTGCTCAAGGCGTGGACCCAGGATTCGATGAATCACAAGGGCAATGCATGGCAGATTCCCTATCCCGGCGATACGGGTGTGGATGACTGGCAGCTGGCTCAGGTCGGTGTCACCCAGCGCATGGGTGCGCTGGACGAGGTTGATGAAAACAACAACGTCGTCAATGTCTCGGTCTGCCCGGCCCCGTATCAGGATCCGCATCCGCCGGTCTTCGTCTCTGGCAGTGGCAGTCCCGAAACCATCGATTACAACGCGCGGATGGGTTTCATCCCGACCTACTTCACGGATATCAATACGGCCGCACCGCTGGGCCTCCAGTATGCCGAAACCGCCAAGGCGAACGGCTTCAACTGGCTGCCGGGTCAGAACCAGAACATCGTGCGCTGGCTGCAGATCGCCGAGAGCTATGATGCCGCTGTGGACGCCGTGATGGCTCATGACTTCGACATCTGGAAGAACTTCTATGCGGCCATGGGTCGTCGGAAGCTCGACGAATCCGACGTCATCGGTTCGATGTTGGATTCCGGTCTGTACTGCATCGGCACCGCCGAATCGGTCCGGGACCAGCTGGCCGCCCAGTGGGAACAGATGCCTGCTGAGTTCATCACGCTGATTTATCACTATGCGCAGATGCCCAAGGATAAGGTCATCAAGAACATGGAAGAGTTCAACACGGTGGTGAAGCCGGTGCTTGACGAGATCACCGCGAAGACCGGTCACGACATGGCCGTTGCCGCCGAGTAGTCTCTTCGACAGCGACGACAAAGAGTCTAGAATGGAAGGGCCGCACCTGTTGCGGCCCTTTCTTTTTTGGCCTGACTGGGGAGTGAACCCATGTTGAAAATACTTGGACGTGCGACGTCGACAAATGTGCAGAAGGTGCTGTGGTTCTGTGATTTCCAGGGCATCGCCTATGACCATGACAACGATATCGGCGGCGCGTTCGGGCGCAATGATTCACCGGAATATCTGGCCATGAACCCCAATGGTCGCGTGCCTGTGGTGATCGATGATGGCTTCGTGATGTGGGAGTCGTGCAGCATCATCCGTTATCTGGCCCGCAAATCGAAAAGCGATCTCTATCCGTCGGATTTTGCCGCACGCCAGATTGTCGAACGCTGGATGGACTGGGAACTTTCACTGCTGGCACCGCGGCATGTGCCGGTGTTCATTGGCATGGTGCGCACCAAAGCCGAAGACCGGAATCCGGATGCCATCGCCAATGGTGTGACCCAGTGGAACGCTGCGCTTCAGGTGCTTGAGGATCAACTCTCGGAGACTGCCTTTGTGGCCGGGTCCGCGTTCACGCTGGCCGATATCCCGATCGCGCCAATCGTTCATCGCTGGTTCAACCTGGAGATCGACCGCTTTGATGCACCCAGCATCAAACGCTGGTATGACAGCTTCGCCGATGATGCCGGTTTCCAGAAATGGGTGAATATCGAACTGGCGTGATCAGTAGCCCCGCGCCACGTCGACAGTGTTGGGCACGTCGTCCCCGCGCGCTGAACAGGCTATCCCCTGAACGATCTGCCGGGCAACGCTGCGCGGGTCGGTGATCGAGGCATTGTGGGGTGTCACGGTGATCCGGGGGTGGTCCCAGAACGGGTGATCGCCAGGCAGCGGCTCTGTGCGAAACACATCTAGCGTGGCGTGGGCCAGTCGACCGGAGTCCAGCGCCGGGATCAGATCGTCTTCCACCAGATGTCCGCCGCGCGCCGCGTTGATCAGATGGGCGCCTTTGGGAAGCTTTGAGAACAGCTCTGCGTTCAGGATGCCTTCGGTTTCGGGGGTTAGCGGCAGCAGGCAGATGAGGATGTGCGAGCGTCCCAGAATCGCATCGAGACCACCGCGATCATCAAAACAGGTGATGCCCGGAATCTCCTTGGCAGTCCGGCTCCAGCCCGCGACGTCGAAACCAAGCGCGGTCAGGGTTTCACCACAATTCCGGCCCAGTTCACCGAGCCCCAGAATGCCGATGGTCTGTTCGTCAGCCTGACGCAATTCATGGGCCCGGTCGTCCCAGACATGATCTCGCTGCTGCTGATCGAGGGCCGGCTGGTTCTTGTGGGCGCGCAGCACATGCAACAGCACATATTCGCGCATACCGGAGGTCAGATAGGGGTCGACGACCCGGGACACCACGGCGTGCTGCGGGAAGTCGGGATCACCGAGCAGGTGGTCGACCCCGGCCCCGAGGGAAAACACGACTTTCAGGTTGGGAAAGGTGGCGAGGGCGCCGACGGGCGGCTTCCAGGCCAGTGCAAATTCGACACTCTTCGGATCACCAATATCCGGCCAGATGCACACATCCATATCCGGGGCATGTTGCAAAAGCTGGCTGGCCCACCATTCGGATTTCAGCCCGGGGGCAATGATCAGAACGGACATCGGGCCGGTCAGGTGGCCACGGCGTCGCCGTCAACAGCGGCGAGGTCGAAGGCGGCGGCCATCAGGGCCTTTGTGTAATCCTCGCCAGGGCGATCGAAGATTTCATCGGCCGGGCCCTGTTCGACAACCTTGCCGTTGCGCATGACGATCACATGGTTGGAGATCGCCCGGACCACTTTCAGGTCGTGACTGATGAACAGATAGGCGAGCTTGTACTTTTTCTGCAATTCACGCAGCAGATCGATGATCTGGGCCTGGACCGAGCGATCCAGCGCTGAGGTGGGCTCGTCGAGGACGATGAATTTGGGGCGCAGCACGAGCGCGCGGGCGATGGCCACGCGCTGACGCTGACCGCCTGAGAATTCGTGGGGATAGCGATGGCGGGTGGCGGGATCGAGCCCGACCTCACTCATGACCGACACGATCATTTCGTCCCGGGCAGCGGCGTTGTCGCCAATGCCGTGCACCTTCAGCCCTTCCTCGATGATCTGGGCAATCGACATGCGCGGGGAAAGGGAGCCATAGGGGTCCTGAAAGACCACCTGCATCTCGCGTCGCAGGGGACGCAGGTCTCGGGTGCGCAGATCCGCGATGTTCTGGCCCTCGAACTCGATCGGGCCTTCCGATAAAATCAGACGAAGCATCGCGAGACCCAGCGTGGTTTTGCCGGATCCGGATTCGCCGACGACGCCGACGGTCTGGCCTTCGCGAATTTCTACGGTTATGCCGTCGACGGCTTTCACATGGTCGACCGTGCGCCGCATGATCCCGGCCTTGATCGGGAAGTGAACCTTCAGATTGTCGGCCTGCATGATTTTCGGTGCGCCATGATCGGGGGAGAGCGCCGCGCCGGAAGGTTCGGCATCGAGCAGATGCCGGGTGTAGTCATGGGTGGGGGTCTCGAAGATCTGTGCGGTGGGGCCGTGTTCGACGATCTCGCCCTGATTCATGACGCAGACCCGATCCGCCATCTTCCGCACGATCCCCAGATCATGGGTGATGAACAGCATCGACATGCCGAATTTCTTCTTCAGATCGTCGAGGAGTTCAAGGATCTGAGCCTGAATCGTCACGTCCAGCGCGGTGGTGGGCTCATCCGCGATCAGCAGCTTGGGTTCATTGGCCAGGGCCATGGCGATCATCACCCGCTGGCGCTGCCCACCCGAGAGTTCATGGGGATAGGCGTTGAGACGCTTTTCGGCGTCGGACAAGCCAACAAGTTGGAGCAGTTCCAGCGTGCGTGCGCGTGCGTCGCGGCGTGAGAAACCCTTATGGACGAAGAGAACCTCGTTGATCTGTTTTTCGATGCTGTGGAGCGGATTGAGCGAAGTCATCGGCTCCTGAAAGATCATCGCGATGTCATTGCCGCGGATCGCGCGCAGATCGGCATCGGGTGCGCCGATCATTTCCTTGCCTTCGAAAATGATCGAGCCGTTGGGATGGCGCGCCACTGAATACGGCAGTAGCTGGAGGATCGAAAGGGCGCTGACGGATTTCCCCGATCCCGACTCCCCGACCAGCGCCAGAGTCTCGCCCTTTCCTACCTCGAAGGAAATGTTCTTCACGGCCCGCACCGCGCCGCCGGGGGTCGAAAACTCGACGGCAAGATTACCGACCTTGAGCAATGCGTCGGTCATCAGCCGGCATCTCCTGAAATCTGCTTGCGCGGATCGAAGGCGTCGCGCACTGCCTCACCTACAAACACGACAAGCATGAGCATCACCGTTATCGAGAACACGGCCGCGAATGTAAGCCATTCGGCGGTGAAATTCTCCTTCGCCTGTTTCAGCAATTCACCCAAGGAGGGAGAGCCGGGGGGCAGGCCGAGACCCAGAAAATCGAGTCCGGTCAGCGCGGTCAGCCCGCCGACCAGTGTGAAGGGCAGGAAGGTGATGGTCGCAACCATTGCGTTGGGCAGCATATGGCGGAACATGATCAGCCGGTTACTCAGCCCCAGCGCGCGAGCTGCACGGACATAGTCGAAATTCCGCGCCCGCAAAAATTCGGCCCGCACCACGCCCACCAGTCCGGTCCAGCTGAACAGAAGCATAATGAACAGCAGGGTCCAAAATCCGGGTACAAACAGGCTGGCGACGATCAGCAGGACAAACAGGAAGGGCATGCCCTCCCAGACCTCGATGAAGCGCTGGAAGCCTAGATCGATCCAGCCGCCGTAATAGCCTTGTACCGCGCCGGCAATGACGCCGACGATGCTGGCCAGCACGGTGAGGGTGACCCCGAAGAGGACGGAAATCCGGAACCCGTAAATCAGCCGTGCGGTGACATCGCGGGCCTGGTCATCGGTGCCGAGCCAGTTCGCGAAGGTGGGTGGAGATGGAGCCGGGGTCGGCAGATCAGTGACCGGGGTATCGAAGCTGTAGGGGATGAGGGGCATCAGCATCCAGCCCTTTTCCTCAATCAATTCGATGAGAAAAGGGTCGGTGTAGTCGGCCTCGGTTTCGAAGTCGCCGCCAAATGCGGTCTCAGGATAGGCGTTGAAGATGGGGGTATAAAAGGCGCCGTCGAAGCGGACAATCAGCGGTTTGTCATTGGCGATGAATTCGGCAAACAGGGAAAAGACGAACAGTGTCAGAAAAATCCAAAGAGACCAGTAACCCCGTCGGTTAGCCCGAAAATTGGCAAAGCGGCGTGCGGTCAGCGGGGTTACGGTGATCCCGAAGATGCGCTTCGCGCTCGAAGGGGGCGGATTTGTCGTCGTCGCGTCCATCTTAGACCTCGCGACTTTCAAAATCGATCCGCGGATCCACCAGAACATAGGTCACATCGGTCAGCAGTTTGATCAGCAGGCCCATCAGCCCGAAGACATAGAGCGTGGCGAAGACTATGGGATAATCGCGGTTCAGCACGGCTTCGAAGCCGAGTAGGCCGAGCCCGTCGAGGGAGAAGATGATCTCGATCAGCAGCGCGCCGCCGAACAGAATTGACAGGAAGGCCGCAGGGAAGCCTGAAATCACGATCAGCATTGCGTTACGGAACACATGACCATAGAGCACACGGCGTTGTTCGAGACCCTTGGCGCGCGCGGTGACGACATATTGCTGGGAAATCTGATCGAGGAAGGAGTTCTTGGTCAGCATGGTCAGGGCGGCATAACCCCCGATCACCAGTGAGCCCACGGGCAGGGCGATGTGCAGGAAATAGTCGCCAATCTTGCCGAGCAGGCTGAGTTCCGCAAAATTGTCAGATGTCAGGCCACGCAGGGGGAACCAGTCCACGAAATTGCCGCTGGCAAAAAGCTGGATACCGAGAATGGCAAGCATGAAGGAGGGTAGGGCGTTGCCCGCGATCACGACCACACTGGTCCAGGCGTCGAACCGCGTGCCGTCGCGCACGGCCTTCGCGATGCCCAGCGGGATGGAGATGCCGTAGAGGAAAATCGTCGTCCAGAAGCCGATGGTGATCGAGACTGGCAGTTTTTCCAGTACCAGATCGATGACCGGCCGGTCCTGAAAGAAGCTGTTGCCGAAGTCGAACTGGATGTAGTTCTTCACCATCAGGAAGAAGCGTTCATGGGGTGGCTTGTCAAACCCGACCAGCTTCTCCAGTTCTTCGATGAATTCCGGCGGCAGGCCGCGCGCGCCGCGATACTTGGATTCGAAACTCGTCGTGGTTTCGCCGCGAAGCTGATCGGCTCCTGCGCCGCCGGCATCGCCCAGCCCGCCGGAGACACGCGATGTGGCATCGACCGCAGTACCCTGGATTTGCGCGATCATCTGTTCCACCGGACCGCCCGGCGCAAACTGCACGATGGCGAAGTTGAGCAGGATGATCCCGAGCAGGGTTGGGATAATCAGCAGGAGACGGCGAACAATATACGCGAGCATGGGGTCAGAATATCCCGCGGGGGCGCGTCGGTGCTAGCGATTGCCGCGATAGGCGTGGATCGCAGCATCCTTGTCTGGTTCGATCCACCAGGTGTCGAGCTGCACGCCGCCGCGCGGCACGATCTCGGGGATTCCGTAGCGATCCCAGTATACCAGCCGATCCGTGGTGATATGCCAGTGGGGGATCACGTAGTTTCCCCAGATCAGTGCACGATCGAGCGCACGGGTGCGCTGAACCAGGCTCTCCCGGTTGGGCGCGGTCACGACCAGCTCGATCAGTTCATCGATCACCGGATCGGCGATCCCGATCAGGTTGCGCGATCCGTTGCGATCCGATGACGCGCTGCTCCAGAATTCCAGCTGTTCGTTGCCCGGGGATTCCGATTGTCCCCAGATCCCTGAGATCATGTCGTAGTCGAAATTGTCCGTGCGCTCGCGATACTGTGAGGCATCCACCAAGCGCACCTTGGCTTCGATCCCCAGCTTGTCGAGATTGCGGGCAAAGGGTAGCGCCACGCGCTCGAAGGTCTGACTGCCCAGCAGGATTTCGAACTGGAATGGCACGCCGGTTTCTGCGTTGACGCGTTTGCCGTCGCGAATGACCCAGCCGGCGGTGTCCAGCAGTTTCGCTGCCTTGTGCAGATTGCTACGCACACCGCGAACCCCCGATCCATCGGTGGCGGGCGGGGCATAGCTTTTGGTGAACACTTCGGCGGGCAGCTTGTCCCGGAAGCGTTCGAGAATCTCTTGCTCCTCGGAACCGGCTTCCGCGAGCAAGCCGCGGCTACCGAGTTCGGAATTGTCGAAGAAGCTGTCGGTGCGCGTATAGGCGTCATAGAATAGGTTCTTGTTCGACCATTCGAAATCGAAGGCGAGGCTTAGCGCGGCGCGGACATCACGATCGGCAAAGAGAGGTCTGCGCAGATTGAAAACGAAACCCTGAATCGGGGCCGTGCGCTGATGGGGGAATTCGCCCATGATCAGCTTGCCGTCCAGAAAGGGCTTGGTGCCGGTGTATTCGGTCGCCCAGGCTTTCGAGGAATTTTCACGCATCCGGTCAAGATCACCGGAAATGAGGGCAATGCGTGAGACGCCGGGATCGCGGAAATACTCGAACCGCAGGGTATCGATGTTGTTGCGTCCTATATTTACCGGATGGTTGCGGCCCCAGTATTCGGGCACGCGTTCGAGGGTGAGCGAGCGTCCGACTTTGACGTCGGATATTCTGTAGGGTCCGCTGCCCAGCGGCACGTCGAGGGTGGTTTTGCCGATATCCCGGCTTTTCCAGTAATGTGCGGGCAGGATGGGAAGCTGGCCGATGATTAGGGGCAGTTCCGGGTTCTGCGCGTCGCCGAAACTGAACTTCACCTTGTTGGGCCCGGTCTGTTCCACCTTCGTTACGTCGCGGTAGTAGAACCGGTAGAAGGGGGCACCTTTTTCCCGCAATGCGTTGAAGGAAAATATTACATCGGCCGGGGTGACAGGTTTGCCGTCATGCCAGACGACATCGTCGCGTAGCTCGTATTCGACCCAGGACCGGTTGTCGGGAATTTCCATAGTGGTGCAGAGGAGGCAGTACTGGGTGAAGGCCTCATCGGCGGAGGACGTGGTCAGGGTATCGTAGATCAGGCCAATCCCGGCAGCGGGGTTCCCCTGAATGATGAAGGGGTTAAGGCTGTCAAAGGTGCCGATCGCACGTCGTACGTCTTCGCCGCCCTTCGGGGCACCCGGATCCACATAGTCGAAATGGGCAAAGGCCGGTCCATATTTGACTTCGCCATGCATGGCCATGCCGTGCGCCGGACCGTCCGTCCCGGCCAGAGCCAGAGTCGGGCTGGCCAGGATCAGGCCAGCTACAAATGTGAGATATTTCGTGCCGCGCATGTGTCCTCCCAGACGGAACCAACAATCGACCTCTAGATGGGGTCAGAACCCCCTGCCATTCAAGCAAAACCGACCGGAAGTCACAGGCTTGTCAGGGAGAGCCCGGATTGTACCGTAATTCCGGCCTGATTGCCGCCGCTTACGCCGGTTCGGAGCGGCTCGACAGGCCCAGAGACTGTGCCGTGTTGTCGACCGCGGCCAGACAGGTCTGGGCGCGCGCATCGGGAATCCAGGCCTCGATCCGCACGACGTAGTCTTCCGCAGAAGCTCCGCGTTCCCGTTCGCAGTCCATGCGAACGATATTGGCGCCGTAATCGGAAAAAGCCTCGGTCAGTCGCGCGACGAGCCCCGGGCGATCGGTGCCGCGCACTTCGATGCGATGAGTCACCTGACCGCTTTCAGTGTGGGTTGCACCCAGAGTGAAGGGGGCCACGGTGATGTCGGCGCCGTCGAGTTCATCGAGGCTGGCGAGCGTGTCGCGAACTTCGTCGGCGCTCAATGGGTCGGGCAGTCGGGCAACCGTCGCGAATTCAGCGGCTTCGCCCAGAACGGCAAAGCTCGTATCACCAATATCGGCACCCAGATCAAACAGGCGACCAGTAATCGCAGACAGCAACCCGGTACGATCGGGGCAGGAAATTGCGATGCGGACATCATGGGCCATGAATTCGTTCCCTGTTAATTTGTCTGGAGAGCGTCCAGCGCCGCGGCGTGAATTTCGGGATCCCCGCAGGCGAGAACGGATCCAGGAGAGCCGATGCGCAAGGGCTGCCCCTCCCAGTCGGTGATGGTGCCCCCGGCGCCAGCGACGATCACGGCATGGGAGAGATAGTCATAGGGCTGCATGCCGCTTTCGGCGGCGATATCGGTCTGACCGGATGCGACCATGGCATAGGCCCAGGCATCCGTTCCGAAGCGTGGTTCCAGCACGGCGGACCGCAGACTCGCATAACGCTTGGCGTCTTCTGCATTGAACATGTCGGGCGACGTGGTGCACATCCGCGCAGCCTTGAGGGTCGGGCAGGCGCGAACGTGGGTTTCACGTGCTCCCCCGTCACGGCCCCAATGCAGTGTTGGTGTGCCACGTTGCCCCAACCAGCGTTCTTCGAGTGCCGGGTAGGCGTTGAGCCCGAGGACAGGCTCACCGTCCTGCAGCAAGGCTATCAGGGTTGCGAAAAGGGGAATGCCATTGATGAAGGCCCGGGTGCCATCGATCGGGTCGAGAACCCAGACGAATTCGGCATCGGTCCGTTCGGCACCATATTCTTCGCCGAGAATACCGTGATCGGGAAATGTCGCGTTGATCGATTCGCGCATCACGGTCTCAGCTTCGCGATCAGCACGGGTCACCGGGCTGGCGTCATCTTTTGTTTCGATGTCGAGTTGGGTACGAAACAGACGCATCGCGGCATCACCGGCCGCGTCTGCGAGCCGGTGGGCGAGTGAAGCAAACTCAGGGTTGAGATTGTCAGTCAAAGCGGCGTCTCCCCAAATACAAAGCGGCGCCTGCGCGCCGCTTTGAAGATAGTCGCTTTTAGTGCGGTGTGACTACTGTCCTGGGATCGGCAGCGGGGTGTCCGCGTGCTGGCGCAGGAAGGCAATAAGATTGGCACGATCTTGGGATTTCTTGATGCCCGCAAAGTTCATCTTGGTGCCTGGCACCCACTCCTTCGGTTTGGCGAGGAAGGCGTTGAGCTGATCGTAACCCCACTGGCCGCCCTTGGCCTTGAGCGCGTTGGAATAAGCGAAGCCGGGAACGGTGCCGACCTGATTGCCCACGACATTGTAAAGGTTCGGTCCGACCTTGTTCGGACCGCCCTTTTCGAAGGAGTGACAGGTTGCGCAACGCTTGAAGGCTTTCTCACCCGCAGCCACATCGGCTGATGCCAGAAGAGGGGTAATCGGCTCGATCACCTTCTTCTCGGCGACCGCCGCAGTTGGCGCACCACCCTCGGGTACGTTTACCTTGTAGGCGTTTTCTTCGAGATGTTCGCTGTGGGTTACTTCGTTGATCCCGATGCCGATTGCTAGCGCAACCGTCAACGCAATCAGTGCTGCTCCCCAGACCTTGTAAAATTCGCCACCCATAACTTCACTTACCCCGTATAAACCGGTCGTAGCGCGTGACCGTGTGGCAACGCGCGCCGCAAATTTAACGAGCGGTCGTTCACCTGTCCACGGGGGAGAGGTTCCGTTCGCGTGCGTCGAGATATATCTTTCACGGTGACGACCGGCCAGCGCCGATCACCATCTCGCGGCATTAGGTCGCAGCGCTCCAAAAGGGATGAAAAACCTGTCGAATTCAACTCCTACGCGGGATGTGCCGCGCAACCCTGTGGTCCTGATTCCCGCCCGCATGGCCTCTACCCGGTTACCGGACAAGCCGCTGGCCGATATTGCGGGCCTGCCGATGATCGTACAGTGCCTTCGCCGCGCCGAAGAAGCCGATGTCGGTCCCGTGGTCATTGCCTGCGCCGAAGCTGAAATCGCTGAGGCGGTAGAGACTGCAGGTGGCCGCGCCGTGCTCACTGATCCGGATTTGCCATCGGGTTCGGATCGTATTTCCGCCGCATTGGAATCCTTCGACCCCGAGGGTCACCATGACGCCGTCGTAAATTTGCAAGGGGATCTGCCGACGCTCGATCCGGATGTTGTCCGAGCCTGTGTCCGGGTGCTCGACAATCCTGCCGTCGATATCGCGACGGCGGTCTGTGCAATCACTGAAGAGAGCGAACGCACGAACCCGAATGTGGTGAAGGCCGTTCTCGCCTTGTCCGAAGGCGCGCTCAGCGGGCGAGCACTCTATTTCAGCCGGGCAACGGTACCGACGGGACCGGGCGATCATTTTCATCATATAGGGCTCTACACCTACCGGCGTGATGCGCTAACGCGGTTTGTGGCCTTGTCGGCAAGTCCGCTGGAACAGCGTGAGAAGCTGGAACAATTGCGGGCCCTGGAGGCGGGAATGCGCATTGATGCTGCGCTCGTTGACACCGTTCCGCTCGGTGTCGATACTCCGGCTGATCTTGAGCGCGCGCGTGCTTTGCTGGCTTAGCAGGCTCGCGCGTTTTTGATGAAAGAACAGACCATGAGCGACCAGAACGACGCAGCCGTAGATCCGGCGAACACCATCGCGTATCAGGGTGTGCAGGGTGCCAATTCGCACATCGCGTGCGCACAGGCCTTTCCGGACATGATCCCACTTGCCTGCGCGTCGTTCGAGGATGCCTTTGCTGCCGTGGAGACCGAAAACCGGGCGGCGCTGGCGATGATTCCCATCGAGAACACGCTGGGCGGTCGTGTGGCAGATATTCATCAGCTGCTGCCGGAATCTAAGCTCTACATTGTGCGTGAGCATTATCTGGGTGTGCAGTATCAGTTGCTCGGCACCAAGGATGCGACGCTCGATGGTCTGGCTGAAGTGCGCAGCCACCCCCAGGCGTTGGCCCAGTGCCGTGAACAGCTGGCGCAATTGGGCGTTCGTACGCGCGCCCGTGCCGATACCGCCGGTTCGGCCTTGGAAATTGCCGAACTGGGCGATCCGACGATCGGAGCGCTTGCGCCCGCACTGGCCGGTGAGATTTATGATCTACAGGTCCTGCGGTCGCGGTTCGAGGACCGGATTGGCAACACGACGCGCTTTGTTGTGCTGTCCCGCGCACGACGCGACCCGGACCCCAATGACGGCCCGTCCATGACGTCGCTGATTTTCGAGGTTCGATCAGTGCCCGCCGCGCTCTACAAGGCGCTGGGTGGTTTTGCGACCAATGGTGTGAATATCACCAAACTCGAGAGCTATATCTCGGGGGAGAAATTCTCCGTGGCGCGGTTCTATGCCGAAATGGAAGGGCATCCCGCGGACCCGAACGTGGCGCAGGCCTTTGAGGAACTCGATTATTTCTCGAAGAATGTGCGCGTGCTCGGCGTCTATCCGGCGGACGAATTCCGCAACCAGTAGTCGACTAGCCTTCGGCCAGCCACTCCTCGATGAGGCGTCGCGCGATGGAATCCTTGCGCGGCAGCTGCACCTCGGAATCCGGCGTGATGGCCTTGAGTTCGTCCCGGGACATCCATTCTGCCGACAACAATTCGATGGGGTCGATGGTGATCTCTGTTGTGACCGCGCGGGCGCGGTAGCCGACCATCAGGGATGACGGGAAAGGCCAGGGCTGGGAGTGCTGGTACTCCATATCGGTGACCTGAACGCCGACCTCTTCCATCACTTCGCGTGCGACGCAGTCTTCCATGGTCTCGCCCGGTTCCAGAAATCCCGCCAGGACAGACTGCATCTTGCCCTGAAAGCGCGGCGCCTTGCCCATGATGATGCGGTCCTCGTCATAAATCAGCATGATGCAGGCCACATCGGTGCGCGGGAAATGCATGGCGTTGCAGGATTCATTGCTGCAGCGGCGCTGATGGCCGGCCGCCTCACTGCGGGTCAGGCTGCCGCAGACACCGCAGAAGCGGTGGCGCTGGTGCCAGTAATTGATGCCGCGCGCATAAGCCAGCAGGTTGCCCTGTTCGTGCTGGATATAGGGGCCGACCTTGCGGAGATCTTCGAAGACGCCTGCAGCACCCAGAAGTTCGTGTTCATGGGGGTTCTCGATATGACTGACATCAAGGGTGAAGTAGGCCGTGCCATCGATCATGCCGAGCAGCACCGGCTCGACCTCGTCACTGCGCAGGGATTCCACGTGGCTGATTTCAAGAATCGCTGCTTCGACAAAATCCGTCCCTTTGACGAGATTGTTTTGCTGCCAGACGGGCAGGAGCCGGGTGCTGGTGCTGGAGAGCTGTTCGTTCAGCCAGGTTGAATCTTTGCGAAGATGCGAGACTCGGTCCAGATATTCGCTGGAATAGAAATTTGTGCGCGCCATGATGCTTTGAATGCAGGGGAAAACGGCCACTAACGTGTCACACGCGCAGGCCTGTGGAAAGACTTGGAGAGATTGGCTGTCCGGTGGTTTATCGCCGTGCGCGATCTGATATAGTCCGCGTGGGAGGCCGGGCGGACGGGCATCTCGCCAACTCGGTCAGGTCCGGAAGGAAGCAGCCGTAACGAGTTCCGCCTGGGTCGTATCAACCGGTCTCCCACTTCGAACACCGAATCGGATATTCGTGTTCCTGTCACCAACGTAAGAAGCATCCACCTTTCATGACTGTCGACAACGAAGACCCAACCGACCTGCTGCCAGATGCAGATTCGGATGAGTCTTCCGAAGGCAGTCCGACGATTGATGACCCCAATCAGGGCAGCTTTCTGGATGCACCGCCATCGCCACCGCCTGCAGAAACCCCAATTGTCGCACCGGAAGCGGAGGTGGTTGCGCCGGCGCCGGCTGCCGCGTCGCCGGTGACCGAAGAAGCAGACGAGGCCTATCAGGTGCTCGCCCGCAAATATCGGCCACAGAATTTTTCCGAGGTGATTGGTCAGGAAGCTCTCGTGCGCACTCTGACAAATGCCTTCGACCTGAATCGTGTGGCCCATGCGTTCATTCTGACCGGCGTGCGCGGAGTGGGGAAAACCTCAACTGCGCGCATTATCGCCAAATGCCTGAACGCCGAAGGCGGGCTAACCATCAACCCGGACCCGAATGATGCGCAGAGCATAGCCATCACCGAGGATCGTCATCCCGATGTGATCGAGGTCGATGCCGCCAGCCGGACCGGCGTTGATGACATTCGCGAGATTCTGGATGGGGTGAGGTATCGACCGGTGTTCGGTCGCTACAAGGTCTACATTATCGATGAAGTGCACATGCTGTCGCGGCATGCCTTTAATGCCTTGCTCAAGACCCTGGAAGAGCCGCCCGAGCATGTGAAGTTCATCTTTGCGACCACGGAAATACGCAAAGTACCGGTCACGGTTCTCTCGCGGTGTCAGCGTTTCGATCTCCGCCGCGTCAATGCGGATGATCTGATCGGGCATTTCAGCAAGATTGCCGAAGCCGAGGATGCCAAGCTCGAAGATGGCGCACTGCGTCTGATCGCACGGGCCGCCGATGGCTCGGTTCGTGACGGACTGTCTTTGCTCGACCAGACCATTTCCGCCCATTGTTCCAATGGCGGGGTGGCGAGCGAAGATGATGTCCGGACGATGCTGGGCACGGCGGACAGCGCGGCCGTGTTCGATATTTTCGAGGCCCTGATGAACGGCCGGACTGCCGATGCGCTCGAGGGACTGGGAACGCTTTATGATTCTGGCGCTGATCCCTTGTCTGTTCTGCAGGATCTGCTGGAGCTGAGTCACTGGATCACCCGGGTCAAACTGGTGCCCAAGGCTGCCGACGATCCGTCCGTATCGGAGTTGGAACGGGTGCGCGGTCGCGAGATGGCCGAAAAGTTGGGTGTGGCCGTTCTGTCGCGCGCTTGGCAGATGCTGCTCAAAGGCGTGGGCGAGGTCCAGCGTGCGCCGTCCGTCATGCCGGCCGCGGAGATGGTACTGATCCGGCTGGCCTATGCGGCCGATATGCCGCCACCGGGAGACCTCATCAAGAAACTCGAAGGCGAAGCCCCGGCTGCACCGGTTGCGCCGACTGGCGCAGGTGACCCGGCACCCGTTGGTGCGGGACAGAGCGGTGGCAGCGCGCAAGCGGTTGCGGGCGGCGGGGCACAATCCGCCGCAGCGCCGCAGACCGAGATTCCGCAACCTGCCCCCGAGATCGATCAGGCGCCCCAGGCGCTGGCGGATCCACAGGACTACCGTGCTCTGGTTGGCTTGTTTGCTACCAACCGGGAAATGACCCTGCGCAACCATCTCTATGCGAATGTTCGTTTGGTCTCCTATGAGCCGGGGAGGCTGGAGTTTCAGCCGATTGAGCATGCCCCCTCCGATTTGCCGGGACAGGTTCTCAATCGTCTGCGCGAATGGTGTGGCACGCACTGGCAGGTCAGCGTTTCCCGCGATCGGGGCGGGGATACCCTTGCCGAACAGGATCAGGCGGCCGAAAGCGCGGCTTATGAAGAGGCTGCAGATAATCCGATCGTCCGCGCCGCGCTGGAGGCGTTTCCGGGTGCCAGGATTGAACGGGTTACGAGCCGCGAGGTCGTGACCGAGGAACCATTGGCCGATGATGTGCCGATTGAAACCGAGGATGACGAATGAAGAACCTGGGCAACCTGATGAAACAGGCGCAGGAAATGCAGGCCAAGATGGGCGAGATGCAGGAGCGTCTTGCCGAGCTCACCGTGGAAGGTGCCGCGGGGGCCGGGATGGTGGTCGTCACCCTGAACGGCAAGAGCGAGATGAAGGGCATTCGGATCGATCCGAGCCTTCTGAATGGTGACGAAGTCGAAATTCTTGAAGACCTGATCGTGGCCGCCCATGCAGATGCCAAGAACAAGGCCGAACAGCGCATGGCAGAGGAAATGAAGGAACTGACCGGTGGCCTGAATCTGCCGCCGGGCATGAACCTGCCATTCGGCGGCTGAAAGCGATTCGCACGCGCTGATGTCCACACCTGAAATCGAACGTCTGGTCGATCTGCTGGCAAAACTGCCGGGACTGGGGCCACGCTCGGCACGCCGGGCAACCCTGCATCTGATCAAGCGGCCAGGCCAGCTGATGCAGCCGCTGGCGGAGGCCATTGCGGGTGCCGCGGCGGCCATCCGAACCTGCACGAGTTGCGGTAATGTGGACACGGTCGACCCGTGTCGTATCTGCGCCGACCTTGAACGTGATCGCAGTGTGATCTGCGTGATCGAGGATGTGGCCGATCTCTGGGCGCTGGAACGCACAGCATCCTTTGGCGGGATCTATCATGTGCTCGGCGGTACCCTGTCGGCACTGGATGGGGTGGGGCCGGACGATTTGCGGATTGGCCACCTGGTCGAACGGGCGAAGTCTCCTGAAGCTAAGGAAGTAATTCTTGCCACCAACGCGACCGTCGCGGGGCAAACGACGGCGCACTACATCACCGAACGTCTGGCTGATGCGGGGGTAAGGATTTCACGTCTGGCACACGGCGTACCGGTGGGCGGGGAGCTCGACTATCTGGATGACGGGACCCTGACAGCTGCGATCAAGAGCCGCCGGGAAGTCTGATATTCGCCGGTTGCAGCCGACAATCTGTTTCTTCGTCGCGCTTGGTTTTCTGGCGGGCGCGACAGCGCTGCAGGCAGACGGGCTGGGCAGTTTCTATCGCTCCCTGAGCACAACTCCTTATGGCTACCGGATTGTCCCGGACCCCACGGGATCGGCGTCTGCGCCGACCGTCCAGCGTTTCGAAGTGCGCCCGGGTGACTGTGGCGAAACCAGAGGTCTCAGCGACTGCGCAACAGACCGCGAACGATCGGAACTGGCGCAGGATCGAAGCAATCGAATTCGGCCGAACACCGAATCCTGGTACGGTTGGTCCCTGTATCTGCCCGATGACTTTCCCAATGTCTTCCCGACCAAAACGGTTCTGGGACAGTTCCACCAGACAGCATCAAATCCGGTGTTCATGTTTTTGCACACCGCAGATGGTCTTGTGCTCGCCAATCATTTGGCGCGCGGCGCCAAGGACCTTCTTATACCCGAGGAAGACCTGCGGGGAGCTTGGCACAAGGTCGAGGTACATGCCCGCTGGAGCCGGATGCCGGACGGATTTTTTCGGGTCTATGTGGCCGGTGTGCTGCGATCAGAGTATCGCGGTGTTACCATGACCGCGCGGGAGGTGTACCTGAAATACGGGGTCTACCGTTCCTTTGTGAGCCGTTATCGGAACGCCATCGGCGTTCGGGATGTGCCCACACAGATCGCATTCTTTTCCGGGGTGACGGCTGCTCGCGCCCGCGAGGGTCTATTCGACGCTGCGCAATAGGGGAGGTTCCCCCAGCGTATCTTCAACCGAGGGCGTGTCCGTTCCATCATCAAGCTGAATGTCGTGGATCTTGTCACCGCGGCTTTTGACCTTGTTGGCCGATGTGCGGATATCCTTGATGTCCTTCTCGGCGAGATGGAAGTGCTTTTCCAGATGGTCGACACGCTTGTCGAGGCGGTCGACATCTTCGAGCATGGTCAGCACTTCGGTCTGGATGATGCTGGCGGCTTCCTTCATGCGCACATCCTTCATCACCGCGCGCATGGTGTTGAGCAGCGCCCACAGGGTTGTGGGGGAGACAATGAAGACCTTGGCACGATGGGCGGCATCGACTGAGTCGCCGAAATTGGCGTGCAGCTCCGCATAGACGGCTTCGGAGGGCAGGAACATCAGCGCGGCATCGGCGGTTTCGCCGGGCACGATGTATTTCTCTGAAATCGCCTTCACATGCACCGCGACATCGCGCCGGAAGGCGCGTTCGGCCTCTTTCTTCTCCGTCTCGGACTTGGCGTCGTGCAGGGCGCGCCAGGCTTCCAGCGGGAATTTGGCATCGACAACCATCGGGCCGGGCGGGTTGGGCAGATCGAGCAGGCAATCGGCACGCTTGCCATCCCCGATGTGTGCCTGAAAGCTGTAGGTGTTCGGAGGCATGGCAGATTCGACGAGGTCCTGCAGCTGGACCTCTCCGAAAGCTCCGCGGGCCTGCTTGTTGGACAGGATATCCTGCAACCCCACCACCTGAGAGGACAGGTCGGTCAGGTTCTTCTGGGCGGCGTCGATGCGGACCAGCCGTTCCTTCAGCTCATCCAGGCTGGTTTTCTGGTTCTTCGTGGATTTCTCCAGAGTGGCGTCGATCTTTCCGGTGAGGAGTTGCAGGCGCTCATCGACGGATTTGGCCAGCGCGCGTTCCTGGGCCTGTAAGGTCTGGGCGAGCTGCGCCTGCTGGGCTGCCTGAGCTTCGGTCATCTGGGATAGGCGTGTGGCCATCTCGCTGGCTTCGGCACTGTCCTTGTTTTTGCGCGAGGTCAGAAGGAGGGTGGCCAGAAGCACACCCACGCCAAGAATGCCGATCAGGATGGCGATGAGGAGGATTGTATTCATGGCGACAGTCTAGCAGGGCAGCCGGATTCGTCGCTGTCTTGACGCAGCCCCGTCAAAGCCATACCTATCAGCGCGAAATACCCTGATTTCCGCCCTGTTTTTCACGGTTTAGAGGTTACTGCGATATGGCGAAGCGGCCGATCGTTCTTGCACCGGACCCGGTGCTGAAACAGAAATGTCAGCCGGTCGAAGCGATCGATGACGACGTGCGCCAGTGTCTCGAGGATATGCTCGAGACCATGTATGCCGCACCGGGTATCGGCCTGTCGGCACCACAGATCGCTGATGGTCGTCGTCTGATTGTCTGCGATGTGGCCCGGGAAGGCGAACCGCCCCAGCCCTATCAGATGATCAATCCCGAGATTGTCTGGCGTTTGGATGAAAAGGTGGTGGCCGAGGAAGGCTGTCTGAGCATTCCCGATCAGTACGGGGAAGTATCCCGGTTTCGGGAGATTCGGGTCTCCTATCTCGATCCGAATGGGGCCTCACAGGAGGTGGCGGCGGATGGATTGTTTTCGGCCTGCATCCAGCACGAAATCGATCACCTCGATGGCGTTCTGTTCATCGACTATCTGACCCCGCTCAAGCGGAACATGATTTTGCGGAAAATGAAGAAGCTGAAGCGGCAACAGGCCTAACCAAGCCCAACTCCTGTTGCGGAGGGGCCAACGATCTCAACGGACTGCGTGACGGCCATGCGAATAGCGTTCATGGGAACACCGGATTTTTCGGTTCCGGCTTTTGATACCCTGCGGTCCGCCGGGCACGAGATCGCATGCGTCTATACCCAGCCGCCGCGCCCGGCGGGTCGAGGCCAGAAGGAACGGAAATCTCCGGTTCATCTGCGTGCAGAGGCCAGCGGAATCGAGGTGCGGTATCCGGTTTCCCTGAAGGATGCCGAGGCGCAGGCCGCGTTTGTCGCGCTCGATCTGGATGCCGCTGTGGTTGTGGCCTACGGGTTGATTCTGCCCGCCGTGATCCTGGAGGCACCGGAACGGGGCTGCATCAATATCCATGCTTCGTTGTTGCCGCGCTGGCGCGGGGCGGCGCCCATACAACGCGCGCTTCTGGCGGGCGACACGGAAACCGGGGTCACGATCATGCAGATGGATGAGGGCCTGGACACGGGCCCTGAATTGCTGCGCGAGGCGATACCGATCAACCCGACGATGAATGCCGGGGATCTGCACGATGCCTTGTCGGCGATGGGTGGTCGTCTGATTGTGGATTCGCTGGCGGGTCTGGACGCCGGGTCGCTTTCTGCCATCCCTCAAACGGATGCGGGGATGACCTATGCTGCCAAACTGGAACGCGGGGAAGAACGGATCGACTGGACGCGGGATGCGGCCGAACTCGCCCGACATGTGCGTGGCTTTGCTCCCTGGCCGGGGGCCTGGTTCGAACAGGACGGGGTGCGGATCAAGGTGCAGGCGGCTGAGGTTGCGTCCGGTGATGGCTCGCCTGGCGTGGTGCTCGATGACCGCTTGCTGGTGGCCTGCGGGTCGGGTGCCTTGCGTTTGTTGCGGGTGCAGCGCGCCGGTCGTGGCGCGATGGAGGCTGATGATTATCTGCGTGGTCATGAGGTTCCCCGGGGCACCGTGTTGGCATGACACGCTTCAAGCTCACGCTCGAATATGATGGAGGCCCTTATGTGGGCTGGCAGCGGCAAAAGAACGGTCCGTCGGTGCAGGCCGCGCTGGAAACGGCCGCGCAGGCATTCTGCGGTGTTGAAGTGGTCGTTCATGGCGCCGGACGTACCGATGCGGGGGTCCACGCCCTCGGACAGGTCGCCCATATCGATATTGCTCAGGATCGGGATGCCGCAACGGTTCTCGATGCACTCAATCACTTTCTGATCGATGAGCCGATTGTGGTGCTATCCGCAGAGGCGGTGGAGGAGACATTTCATGCACGGTTCTCCGCGACTGGGCGCCATTATCGTTATCGCATTCTCAACCGCCGTCCGCGCCCGGGCACGACCCGGGGTCATGTCTGGTGGGTGCCGGTGCCGCTCGATGTGGATGCCATGAACGATGCTGCGCAGGAACTTATTGGCGAACATGATTTCACCTCGTTTCGCGCGACGCTCTGTCAGGCAAAGTCCCCGGTGAAGACGATCGACCGGCTGATCGTTCGACAGGAGGATGAGGAGGTCGTGATCGAGGTTTCGGCACGGTCGTTCCTGCATCATCAGGTCCGTAACATCGCCGGCACCCTCGCGCTTGTGGGTAAGGGCAAGTGGAGCCGTGCGGATATGGCGGCGGCGCTGGCTGCGCGCCAACGCGCTTCGGGCGGGCCGACGGCACCGGCCGAAGGTTTGTACCTCGTGCGCGTGGATTACTGAGGACATGTCCGGACGCATCGATATCAAATCGCGTGGGCTGATTCTTCTGATCATGATCGCAGCCAGTGGCGCTTCGATCCTCTCGACCGATCTCTATGCTCCGACCTTGCCTCATCTTCCGGCCTATTTCGGAACAGATGCGACGACGGTACAGCTCACCATGGCACTCAATATGGGCGCCTATGCCATATCCCAATTGCTCTGGGGACCGCTGGGGGATCGGTACGGACGCCGTGCGATCTTCGTCTACGGGATGGCCGCATTCCTGCTGACCGTTCTGGCGGCGGCCGTTTCCCAGACCATCGGTCAGCTGATCGTGGCACGGATTCTGATGGGGGCTGCGGCCAGTGTGGAGGCGGTGATTGTCCTCGTCGTGATCGGGGACCTCTATGAGGGTGAGGAATCCGCCAAAGTCTTTGCGCTCTACGGGATGGTGGTCTCACTGGTGCCGGCGGTGCAGGGCCGATCCTGGGCGGGTTCATCTTCGAGTGGTTCGGCTGGCGGGCGAACTTCTTCGTGCTCGCTGGGCGTCGTGGTCGGCCGTATTTGCCGTATCGGGCTGGTGCGGCTTCCCGAAACCCTGCCGGCTGGCCGAGACGCACGGCGCTGAAACTGGGCGCGATCGTTTCGGGCTATGGGCAACTGCTGATGCGCGGCGGGCTTCGTGACCGTGGCGATGACCCTTGGGCCTGGCGATCGGTGCGATCTTTGCCTACATCACCGAAGCCCCGTTCATCCTGATCGACAAGCATGGGGTCGCGACCCGGTATTTCGGGCTGTATCAGGCCGTCATTGTGCTGGCGTTCTTTGATCGGCAGTCTGATCGCAAGCCGGATCGTCGACCGCATCGGCGTGCGCCGACCTGTTTGCGGTGGGCGTGTGGAGTGGCTCGCTGTCGGGCCTGCTGGCGATAGTCGCGGTCAGTTTCGGTGAGACGCCGGTGACGCTGACCGCTGCGATGAGCGTGTTTGCCTTCGCGCTGGGCCCCCTGTTTGCGACCGCCCCGGTGCTGGCCTTCGAGCGGGTGACCGATCACGGGCGGGGGATGAGTGCGGCGTTGCTGTCGACCTTCGAGATGGGGGGCGGCGCCCTGGGCGCGCTGTTTGTCAGCCTGACGCCGGACGGCACGGCGTGGCCGTTGGCGATCTGCGTGTCGGGTGCGGCGGCGTTGCTTGTTGGTGGTCGGGCTTCTGGCGCTGCGGCCCGAAATGGGCGGATGCGCCGGAACTGCCGGCTAGCCGATCAGGGCGCGAGCCAGAGCCAGAGCACGACTGCCAGTCCGATTTCGAGCAGACACCACCATCACCGCGGCCACGGGCGGGGCGTCGAGCGCGGCGCGTGCGATGAACCAGGAATAGACCAGGACGACACCGGTCGCGGCCAGATAGACCATCGCGCCCCAACCAGCTGCGTCGATGTCCCTGACCGGCAAAAGATGGCGACAGCGGGCAGGATGATGACCGCACGCACGATGCTCGACCAGTTCCACGCGACGAATGAACAGGACAAAGCGTTCGCTGCGTAGAATGGATTCGGCGAAGGCGGCGATCACCAGCGGAAACAGCAGCCACTGAATCGCGTAGATTTCCAGATAGATCAGGCTCGCATGCACGGCTGGTCACGGCGGAGACGGATGTCCCGGCCTCTGCAGTGGTGAGGAGCAGGGTGGCGATGGCGTCGGCCGGCAGGACGACGGCCGCGGCCCAGAAGGAATTCCAGAAGGCCGTGGGGTGGTCTTGAAATACTGCAGACCGGTGCGGTCGAAATGCAGCAACCGCCACGCGCCGAACAGACCATGGGTCGCTTCCAGAAGGGTCATGCCGCGCTCCCGCGCTGATTACCGGGTCAGGTCAAAATATGTCTCGAGGACCTGAAGGTAAATCGCTGTCAGCTTCACGATGTCGTCGGTGGCCACGTGTTCATCGACCTTGTGCATCGTCTGGCCGACCAGGCCGAATTCCACGACCGGGCAGAAATCCCTGATGAACCGGGCATCCGAGGTGCCGCCGGTCGTGCTGAGATCGGGGGTCCGGCCGGTGATGTCCCGCACGGCGGTCGCGATCGTCTCACTCAGACGGTCCCGGGCGGCGTGATGAAGGATTCGCCCGGTGACGCGGAAGCTCAGTTCGTAGTGGGCTACGCAGGTACCGCCAGAGCGTCATCGAAGGTCTGGCGTACCCAGGTGTCGAGACTGTCGGAGGTGTGCAGATCGTTGAAGCGGATGTTGAACGTCGCGCGGGCCCGGCCAGGAATGACATTGTTGGCAGGGTTGCCCACATCGATGGTGGTGATCTGCAGGGTCGTGGCTTGAAAATGTTCGCTGCCCTGATCGAGGGGCTCGGCGGTGAGGGCGTTGAGCATGCGGACCAGATGATGCGTCGGGTTGTCGGCGAGATGAGGATAGGCGGTGTGCCCCTGAACGCCACGAACGGTAACATCGCCGGTTGTGCTGCCACGTCGGCCGATCTTGATCATGTCGCCGAGGGCTTGGGGATTGGTAGGTTCTCCTACAATGCAGGCATCGAGCGTTTCGCCCCGTTCGTCCAGCCAGTCCGAGAACCTTGCGTGTGCCGTTGATGGCGGGGCCTTCTTCGTCGCCGGTGATCAGGAGGCTGATCGATCCGGGAATGGGCCAGGTGTCGGGTACGCCGTGGCGCGCTACGAGTTGCCTGGTGGCCGCGGTGAAGGCAGCGACAGCGCTTTTCATGTCGGCCGCGCCGCGCCCGTGAAGCGCGCCGTCGATGATCTCGCCGGAAAACGGATCCCGCGACCAGTCGGCCGCATCGCCCGTCGGCACTACATCGGTGTGCCCGGCAAAACAGAAGTTTCGTCCCTCGGTGCCGAGCCTGGCGTAGAGGTTTTCAACGTCGGGCGTGTCGGTATCGGCAAAACGCAGCCGGTGACAGTCGAATCCGGTTTGCGCCAGCGCATCACCAAGAACCCCAAGTGCGCCTGCGTCGTCCGGAGTCACGCTGGGACAGCGGATCAGGGCCTGGGCCAGCGCAATCGGGTCGTCAATGTTGGTCATCGCCTGTGGGTCAGTCCCGGAGTAATTCGTTGATGGAGGTCTTGGCGCGGGTCTGTTCATCAACCCGCTTGACGATAACGGCGCAATACAGGCTCGGCCCCGGGCTGCCATCGGGCAGGTCCTTGCCGGGGAGCGTGCCGGGTACCACGACCGAGTAGGAGGGAACGCGGCCGACGAAGATTTCGCCCGTCGCCCGATCCACGATCTTTGTGGAGGCGCCGAGATAGACGCCCATCGAAAGCACTGCGCCTTCCTCGACAATGACACCTTCGGCAACTTCCGATCGCGCGCCGATGAAGCAATTGTCTTCGATGATGACCGGGTTGGCCTGCAGAGGTTCAAGCACGCCGCCAATGCCGGCACCACCAGACAGATGGACGTTCTTGCCGATCTGCGCGCAGCTTCCCACGGTTGCCCAGGTGTCGACCATGGTGCCGCTGTCCACATAGGCACCCAGATTGACGAAACTCGGCATCAGCACGACTCCAGGTGCGATATGTGCCGAATGGCGGACAATGGCGTTGGGAACGGCGCGGAACCCAGCGGCTTCAAAGTCACCGGCGCTCCAGCCTTCGAATTTGGACGGGACCTTGTCCCACCACGCCGTGTTGTCACCTGGTCCACCGGCAATCATCGACATGTCGTTGAGGCGAAACGAAAGTAGAACAGCTTTTTTGAGCCATTCGTTGACAACCCAGTCACCGTCGCGCTTTTCAGCCACGCGCCGGGCGCCGCTGTCGAGTTCGGCAAGTGCCGTTTCAACGGCATCCCGGTCGGCGCCTTTGGTCGCGGGTGTCAGGTCGTCCCGGTTGTCCCAGGCGGTTTCGATGGCCGATTGCAGGTCGGTAGTGCTCATAGCGATATCCTGTGCAGTACTTGGTTGGCAGCGCGCGAAGATGGCCGCGCACGGTCCCTCGTGTCAACGTTACAGCCGCGCATTCCTCAGCCTGCCATAAGCACGGTTTCGAGCCAGTTCGCCAGGTCCTCGGTTTCATGATGAATGTAATCGGAATCGTCATCCGGAACAGCCCAGTATGGGTCGGCCTTGGTGTCGTATCGCACCCAGACTGTGGTCATGCCCATTTGAGCTGCGGGTTGCAGGTTGGGCCCGATGTCTTCGAGCATGACCGCGTGTCTGGGATCAATGTTGTGACGGGCCACGATCATCTCATAAGCCTTTGGATTGGGCTTGGGGATGTAATCTGCCGCAGCGACATCGAAGATACCGTCGAACAGGTCGTCGATCCCGAGATTGCGGAGAACGGTTTCGGCGTGTGCGGTCGATGCATTTGTGAAAATGACCTTGCGACCCGGAAGCTGTCGCAATGCGTTGTTCAGTCGGGGCACAGGCTCGACCAGTCCATAGTCGACGTCGTGCACGAAATCCATGAAGTGGGTAGGGTCAACATCATGATCGTTCATCAAACCGCGCAAGGTCGTTCCATATTCGCGGAACATGCGCTTTTGTTCGACGAGTGCCGATTGGGGTTCAAGGTTTAGTCGCTCGGCGACGAACTTGGTCATGCGTGCCGAGACTTCGGCCATCAAACCGCAGGATGCTGGGTAAAGGGTGTTGTCGAGGTCGAAAACCCAGGTTTCGGTTTCGCGCAGCTGTTCAAGGGGCTTCATGGTAACAAAATCCGCAGAAATTGGATGGTTTGGGAGGTTGAAGGGACGTTCCGGTACTAAGACTTCTTTAACCGCAGGTTGGGTAATGTTCGGTGTTGTTCATCAATGCGCATTGTGCGCTACCGTTCACGTAGAACCGGATTTCTCGCCAAGGGAGTGGCCGGGTTGGGTCAATCACCGGAAAATCTGAGTTTAACCTCAGACAGCCGTCAAAGTCCCGAAGACCTGCGGGCCGAGCGGGATCGATTTGTCGCGCTGGCCTTTTGCAGTGCGGATCTGCTCGTTGAGCTTGATCCTACCGGTGCGATCACATTTGCGGCCGGGGCGACCAAGGTGTTCACGGGGCGTAGTCCGGAAGAACTCGGGGGCGTGCGGGTTCACGATTCGGGACCTGTCGGAAAGTTTCTCGAGCTTTGCCGCCGAGACTGTTGAGCGCCGCAGCAAGTTTGTCGAAATGATCAAGAGAGGTGCATTTGATGTTGCCTTTCAGCCCATCTGCGTCAGGCGAGCTGACCCGAGCTTAGTCTGCCCAGATAGCCGTGCCGAGACCGTGTTCGGTGAAGATTTCGATCAGCAGTGAATGCGCGGCGCGTCCGTCCATGATGACAGCGGCATCCACTTCGTTTTCAACGGCGTCGATGCAGGTTTCGATCTTGGGGATCATGCCACCGGTGATGGTTTCATCTGCTATGAGCCGACGCGCCTGATCGATGCCGATATCCGCAATTAGATCGCCATCCTTGTCCAGGACACCCGTCACATCGGTCAGCATCAGCAGGCGTGCGGCCTTGACGGCGGATGCAATCGCGCCCGCGGCTGTGTCGGCATTCACATTGTAGGTGGCACCATCTTCGCCGATTCCGATTGGTGCGATCACCGGAATGATGTCGGCCCCGGTAAGGCTGTCGAGCAGTTCCGGATTCACATGGGACGGATCGCCGACAAACCCCAGATCGAGAATTTTCTCGATGTTCGAATCGGTCTCGCGTCGTGTCCGACGCAGTTTGCGGACGGACATCAGATTTCCGTCTTTTCCCGACAATCCGACCGCCTGGCCGCCGGCGGCGTTGATGGCGGAAACGATTTTCTTGTTGATGGAGCCGGAGAGGACCATCTCCACGATTTCGACTGTTTCCGCATCGGTGACGCGCAACCCGTCGACAAATTCGCTCTTGATCTTCAGGCGTTCCAGCATGGCGCCAATCTGCGGGCCGCCGCCATGTACGATGATGGGCTCGATCCCGACCTGTTTCAGCAACACGACATCGCGTGCAAATGCGCTCGCCAGATCGGCGTCCCCCATGGCGTGGCCGCCATATTTGATGACGAAGCGTTGGCCGTTGAACTGACGCATATACGGAAGCGCCTCGGCTAGAACGCCTGCCTTGGCGAGCAGTTCTTCGGGTGGTGGCGCGCTGTCAGGACCCATCGAGTTTTCCGTTCGTTTGACGCGGGCTTGAATCTTCGCCCGAACTTAGCTGACTCATTGCGGGTTCGCCAGCGCGGCAAGGTCGGATTGCAATTCGGAAATCCCCAGGTTTTTCCGTGCGCTGGTTGTGATCAATTCCGGCAAAGCCGCAGGGTGGGTCTTCAATGCGGCGGTAACTTTCGCGGCGGTGGATTCGAGTTCGGTAGCGGACAGCTTGTCGACCTTGGTCAGCACCACGCGATAGACGACGGCCGAAGTGTCGAGCATCTTCATCATCTCCAAGTCCCCTTCCTTCAGGCCATGGCGAGCATCGATCAGCAGGCAAAGCCGCTGCAGGTTGGGTCGGCCTCGCAAATAGCTGCGCAGAGTCTTGTTCCAGCGCTCGATGTCGGACTTCGAGGCACGGGCGTATCCATATCCGGGCAGGTCGACCAGCATCAGACGTCCGGCCAGATCGAAGAAATTGAGCTCCCGGGTGCGTCCGGGCGTGTTGCTGGTTCGGGCGAGGGTCTTGCGTCCGGTCAGGCCATTCAGAAGGCTTGATTTCCCCACATTTGAACGCCCGGCAAAGGCCACTTCCGGCAGGCTCGGATCGGGCAGGTCGGGCAGGGTCGCCACGCCACGCACAAAGATGCATTCCTGCGCAAACAGATGTCGCGCAATTTTGGACGATGCCTTTGACGTGTCGCCCTCAAGCGCGGCCATGGCGCTAGCTTTCGTCGGTCTTGCCGCCGCCCACAGCCACGCCCATGCGACGCATGATGACGTATTGCTGGGTGATCGAGAGCAGGTTGTTCCAGGTCCAGTAGATCACCAGACCGACCGGGAAATTCGCCAGGAAGAAGGTGAAGATCAGCGGCATGAACATGAAGATACGGGCCTGAACCGGGTCTGCGGGAGCCGGGTTCAGCTTCTGCTGCGCGAACATGGTCAACCCCATCAGGATCGGCCAGACGCCGAGGGCCAGTCCAAAGGGCGGGTTCCAGGCCACGGCTCCGAAGAGCGTGAACAGGTTCAGCGGATCCGCTGCGGACAAATCCCGTACCCAGCCGTAGAAGGGGGCATGGCGCATCTCGATGGAGACGAAAAGAACCTTGTAGAGCGCAAAGAACACGGGAATTTGCAGCACGATCGGCAGACAGCCCGAAACCGGGTTGACCTTCTCACGCCGGTACATCCCCATCAGTTCTTTCTGCATCTGCTGCTTGTCGTCGGCGTATTTCTCCCGCAACTCGGTCATTTTCGGCTGAAGCGCCTTCATCGCGCTCATCGCGCGGTAGGACTTGTTGGCCAGGGGGAAGAAGATCAGCTTGATGATCACGGTCACTGCCAGAATGGCGAGGCCGAAATTGCCCAGCAGGTTGGCCGAGAAAATGATCACGGTGAGCAGTGGCTTGGTTAGGAAGAAGAACCAGCCGAAATCGATCGACAGTTCGAAACGGTCGATTTCCTTGCCCTCTTCATCCCGGTAGGCCTTAAGGGTTTCAAAGACCTTGGCACCGGCGAACAGCCGGTTGGTCTTCTCCAGGCTCTCGCCCGGGGCCAGGGAAACGGCCGTGCCGCGATAATCGGTCTGGTAGAGATTGGCCCCGTTCGGGGTTGTGTCGAACAGAAAGCGCGCATCGAGCTTTTCGTTCATGTCCGGCACAAGGGCGGTCAGCCAGTAGATATCCGTGAAGCCGAGCCAACCACCGGTGGATGTGAAGTTCTGCGGCGTCTCGGGCTCATCCTCGAGATCGTCATAATCGATCTCGTGCAGCTGATCGTCCAGCACCCCAATCGGGCCTTCATGCAGAATGAAGAACCCGCGTGTGTCGGGCTCGTTCACCCGGGTCACACGGCCGAAGGGGCTGATATTGACTGCGCGCGTGCCCGTGTTCCGGACCTCATCGGTGATCGTGAACATGTATTCTTCATCGACACTGATCGTGCGCGTGAGTTGCAATCCGTCATCGGTACGCGCGGTCATCACAATGGGGGTCTCGGATGTGAGCTTGCGCTGGGCGGAGGTCCATTGGGTCTGTCCGCCACCGGTGACGGCACCATTCCCGGTCAGCCAGCCGAATTCCGCGAAATAGGGATTCGCGGTGCCTCGGGGCGACAGCAAGGTGATGTCCGGGCTGTTCTCTTCCACGGTCTGGCGATACTTGTGCAGGGTCAGATCATCGAAGCGACCACCGGTCAGGTTGATCGAGCCACGATAGGACGGGGTTTCAACCGTGATGCGGTCGCTCTCGGCAATGATCTCGTCGCGGTCACGCGGCTCGGCCGCGGTCAGTTTGGCCGCGGTCTGACCGGGTGCGGGTACGCCGGGCACACCGATTGAGTTCGGGTCCCGTCCGGCGGCTTCCTGCAGGCGCCGCTCTTCGGCCGCAGCCTGCTCCTGTTTGGGCTGTTCCACCAGCGTCTGCCAACCGAGAAGAATGGCAAGTGACGCGACAATCGCGAGGATAAGGTTCTTTGAGTCCATCGCGCGTCAGGCCCCTGGGTGCGACACGGATACACCGTGTTCATTGTCGAGATGTTGATGTGAAGAGTGGGTGCAGTTTCCTAATAAAGGGTCAAAGCCGGCGCCGCCCCATGGATTGCAGGACAGGACGCGTCGGAGCGCGAGCCAGCTTCCCTTGATGGGACCATAGGTGCTCAACGCCTGGCTGGCATAGCTCGAACAGCTGGGAACGTAGCGGCAATTGGCCCCCAGAACTGGTGCGATGCACCACTGCCAGAACCAGATCGGCAGTTTCAGGATCAACACGATCATGCGGGAAACGGATGTCATTCTGCTTTGCCTTCTTGGCCGGGTGCGAACGCGTCGCATTTTTTCAGCGCAACCTCAAGGTCGGATACCAGTTTAGCGAATGGTCGCTGGGCTGTCGCAGCCCTGACGATCACAACATAATCGCAATCGGCCCGGGCGGACCGGGTCATCACGCGATCCACGGCAGCCCGCAAACGCCGCCGTGACCGGTTGCGTTTGACCGCATTGCCGACCTTCCGGGTCGCGGTAAAACCAACCCGCAGATTGCCTTCGGGCAATTTCACGTCATCAGGGCGGGGCGCCACTTGCAGAACAAGCCCGGGGGCGGCCCAGCGCCGCTTTTGCGCTGCAACCCGCAGAAAATCAGCTCTTTTGGGTAGCCGCGCCACCGATGCGACAGGGCAACATCCCTCCTTCGGCGTCGTTTCCAGCGCCGTTGTGTTCATAGCTATTCAATCCCGGTGATAGTGCCGACACGGAAAATCTCCGTGTGCGACGCCGTTCAGGCGCTGAGTTTCTTGCGCCCACGAGCGCGTCGGCGCGCGAGGACGCGACGTCCACCCACAGTCTTCATGCGGGATCGGAAACCATGGCGGCGCTTGCGCACCAGATTGCTCGGTTGAAATGTCCGCTTCACGCGAATTCTCCATTGCCTTCAAGGGCTTTGCAATTCGGCGCGCTGTATACGAACTCAGTGGATGGAAGTCAACGCGTGTCCGCGGTGTTAACCAAGCAAATATCCTCACGCATAGGTGAATGGTTCCTTCTGGCACCCTGCCCAAGTAGGTTCACATCAACAAAGGTACGTTTTCGCGATGAACGATTCAAAAAATCCTGCTTCTCCCGCTACGCCGTTGCGCGCCATCCTGTTCCGGCGGGTCCTGCCGCTGACGATTCTTGTGGCGGGCCTAGTGCTCTTCTTCGTCTTTGATCTTGACCGGTTTGCCTCGCTCGAGGCGCTCAAGCAAAACCGTGAAACACTGCAGATGCTCGTCGCTGAGAACGGAGTTCTTGCGGTTATCGGCTTTGGCCTGATCTATGCGGTTGTGGTCGCGTTCTCGCTGCCCGGCGGTGCGATCATGACCCTGACAGCCGGGTTTCTGTTCGGCACCATTGGCGGCGGGTTGATCGTCGTGGTGGGCGCCACGCTCGGGGCGACCGGACTCTTCCTGATTGCCCGGACCGCGCTGGGTGATGTGCTGCGCGCGAAAGCGGGTCCGTTCCTGGCGCGGATGGAAGAGGGATTCCGTGAAAACGCATTGAGCTATCTGCTGGTGTTGCGTCTGATACCGCTGTTTCCGTTCTGGCTGGTCAATCTGGTGCCTGCCTTTCTGGGGGTCTCGACCACGCATTATGTAATCGGTACCTTCTTCGGCATCATTCCCGGAACCTTTGTTTTTGCTTCCGTCGGAAACGGTCTGGGCGCGTTGCTCGATGCTGGCGAGGATCCCAACCTCGGTGTCATTTTCCAGCCTGAGGTACTTGGCTCGCTGGTGGCCCTGGCTCTGCTGTCGCTGTTGCCGGTGCTCTACAAGCGGCATCAGGCGAAAAAGAGCCTGCCGGACGAATCCTGAAAATCACTCTCCTCTCCTCCACGAGCTTTGGTGTTCCAGTCATGAGCGAAATTCACAACGTCGATATATGTTTGATCGGTGCCGGGTCCGGCGGATTGTCCGTGGCGGCCGGTGCGGTCCAGATGGGCGCCAGCGTCGCCCTGTTCGAGCGCGGCAAGATGGGCGGCGATTGCCTGAACTATGGCTGTGTGCCCTCGAAAGCCCTCCTGGCGGCGGGACATGCGGCGGCCCATTACGGCCACACATCCCAGTTCGGTGTTTCCGGCCGCGCGGCCGAAGTCGATTTCGCGGCCGTCCATGACCACGTGCACGGGGTGATCGGCGGGATCGCGCCTCATGATAGTGTGGAGCGCTTCGAGGATCTGGGCGTGCAGGTCTTTCAGGAGGGCGCCCGGTTTGCCGGACCGCGCGAGGTCATCGGCGAAAACGGTACGCGGGCCCGCGCACGGCGATTCGTAGTCGCGACCGGATCATCGCCGGCCGTGCCGCCGATACCCGGTCTGGCGGATGTGCCGTTCCTGACCAATGAGACCATCTTCGGACTGCGCGAACGCCCCGATCATCTGATTGTTGTCGGCGGCGGGCCGATCGGGTTGGAGCTGGCGCAGGCCCATCGTCAACTCGGCGCGAAGGTCACGGTTCTTGAAGCAATGCAGATCATGGGCCCCGATGACCGGGAACTGGTTGCGGTCGTCCGGGCACGGCTTGAAGCCGAGGGCATTGAAATCCACGAGGGGTCAAAGGTTGTTGCCGTGAAATCCGGAGCGGCGGGCATCACGGTATCCTGTGCCTATGAGGACCGGGAGTTCGAGGTGACGGGCAGCCATATTCTGGTTGCGGCCGGCCGGTCCCCCAATCTGTCCAGCCTGGATCTGGATGCGGCCGGGATTGTCCACGACCGCCGCGGGATCGAGGTCGATGCGCGCCTCCGCACGACGAACAAGCGCGTCTTCGCCGTGGGCGATGTGGCGGGCAAATACCAGTTTACCCATATTGCCGGCTATCACGCCGGGGTGGTGATCCGGAACATCCTGTTTCGTCTGCCGGCCAAGCTGAACTATGACGCGGTGCCCTGGGTGACCTATACCGATCCAGAGCTCGCGAATGTGGGCATGTCCGAAGCTGCGGCCCGGGAAGTTCACGGTGATGCGGTGCGCGTCGTGACAGCTTCCTTTGAGGAGAATGACCGGGCCCGCACGGAGCGGCGCACAGAGGGCTTCGTAAAAGCCGTGGTGGGTCCCAAGGGGCATATCCTGGGTGCGGGTATCGTGGGTGCTCAGGCCGGGGAGCTGATTCAGCCCTGGATTTTGGCTATATCCCAGAAAATGAAGATCGGCGCCATGGCACAGGTCATCGCGCCCTATCCGACCCTGGGAGAAGCCAACAAACGTGCTGCGGGTGCGTACTACACCCCGTCGCTGTTTTCGCCGCGCACCCGCAAGGTGGTTCGGTTGCTGGCAAAACTCGGCTAACCCGGACGTCCAGACTCACTGTCAGCCGGGATTTCTGCTAATGATGCGCGTGACATGACCCGGTCGCGCAAATTCTCCCTGCCACCGTTTGCCCGTTCGCTTTCGGCCAGGCTGCTGGTCCTGACGATTGCCTTCGTCATGCTGGCGGAAGTGCTGATCTATGCCCCGTCCATTGCAAATTTCCGGATCAACTGGCTGACCGATCAAGCCGATTCTGCCCATCTGGCCGTTCTCGCTCTGGAGGCCGCGCCAGCTGAACTGATCAGCGAAGAACTGAAGGCCCAGCTGCTGGAGCGCGCGCAATCCTATGCGGTCGTCCTGATCCGCGCGGATCGACGGCTGCTTCTGCACTCTGCCCCCCCCCCGCCAGTGGATGTGACGGTAGACCTTCGGGAGGGCAATTTGCTGGGAGATATCGCTGCGGCCTTTGCGACCATGCGGCGTTCGGGAGAACCCACATTGCGCCTGATCAGCGGCACCGCGCAGGATACGGATTTGGAGGTCGAGGTGATCCTGAACGAAGCCCGGTTGCGGCACGACATGATCACCCATTCGCGCAATATCCTGTTGCTCTCGATCGTGATCTCCCTAATCACCGGCACGCTGCTCTATCTGTCCCTGCAATGGCTGATGGTGCGCCCCATGCGACGGATCACCGAGGAAATCACGCGTTTTGCGCAGGACCCGAAGGACCTTTCCCGCGGCATGACCGAAACCCGGCGTGGAGATGAAATCGGCGTGGCCCAGTCCGTGCTAGCCGAAATGCAGACGGATTTGCGCGGCGCGCTGCGCCAGCAGGAACATCTGGCGGCACTCGGATCGGCCGTGAGCAAGATCAATCATGATTTGCGCGGAATTCTGTCAACGGCTGTTCTGCTGTCGGACCGGTTGTCCGGTGTCGATAACCCCGAAGTCAAACGTGTGGCGTCACCGCTCATTCAGGCCATCGACCGCGCCATCGGATTGTGCACCCAGACTCTTAACTATGCCCGCGATGAAGGTCCCGAACTCACGCGTTCCCGGTTTCGCCTGCGGGACCTGCTTGATGAGGTCGCTTCGGATCTGGCGGTGCTGGATTCGAATGCTGAGGCCGCACCGGGTGCAGCGCCCCGGATCATCAATGAAGTGTCGGCCGAGGTCATCGTCGAGGCGGATCGCGATCAGGTCTATCGGGTGTTTGCCAATCTGGGCCGAAACGCATTTGAAGCGGGGGCGCGGCAGGTCACCGTGCAGGCTTTGGAAACGCTCGATCCGGGTGTTTCGATCGAGACATCCGACGATGGCCCCGGTCTCGCGCGTGCTGCGCGTGAGGGGTTGTTCGAGCCGTTCAAAGGATCGGCGCGCAAGGGCGGTACCGGTCTCGGCCTTGTGATCGTTCGTGACGTGATGCGCGCCCATGGCGGAGACATTATGCTGGCACAAACCGGCGATGCCGGAACCGTTTTTCGCCTGACCTTTCCGATCGAAAGCTAGAACACGATTTGTCGATGCGACTGAGCGCGCAGCGCGCGTGTCACTTCGACGTGAACACATATTCTGTTTTGCCGTGGCGTCCCAACATTCTGTCTATGAGCCATTCTCCATATACAAACGAGCATCTGCCGCGGCTTGCTAGGGGACTGGTCTTTGCCCTGGTTGCGATACTTCTGGCGATTTCCAGCGCGATGGCCGCACCGAAGTCCAAACTCTGGCCGCGTTGGGAGGCACATGATCCGACTTCGCAGATCGTGATTGATCACGGGAGCTGGAGGCGGCTTTTGAGTGTGTATACGCGCCCGGCGGAGGATGGTGTCACACGCTTCGACTATGCAGGTCTGGCCGGTGCGGACCGTCCGGCGCTCGATGCTTATATCGCGCAATTGGCCGGAACGCCTGTCGGTCTGCTCAATCGCGACGAGCAACTCGCGTATTGGATCAATTTCTACAACGCCCTGACCGTGCAGGTGGTGCTGGATCACTATCCGGTCAGCTCGATCCTGAAGATCAATGTTTCTCCCGGGTTCTTTGCCATTGGACCCTGAGGGAAGAAACTAGTCACGGTTGAAGGTGAGGCGCTATCCCTCGATGACATCGAACACCGAATACTGCGGCCGATCTGGCAAGATCCGCGGATTCACTATGGGGTGAATTGTGCGTCCATCGGTTGTCCCAATTTGCTGCCTGTCGTCTACACGTCCGCGACGGTCGATAGGCTGCTTACAGAGAATGCGATCGCGTATGTGAACCATCCGCGCGGTGTCTATTTTCAGGGTGGCGCGCTTTGGGTTTCCAATATTTGTGACTGGTTTCAGGAAGATTTCGGGAACAGCGAAACGGGTGTTCTGGCGCATTTGCGTGAATTCGCGGCCCCGGACCTCAAGGCCCGACTGCGTCTCGTGCTGGACATTGGCGGTTATGACTATGACTGGTCCCTGAATGCAGCCACGGATGAAGCCAAACGCTAACATGCCATAAGGCCTTGTCCCGTTGGAGTGACCCGCTCTAACTTGCGGGGATGTCCGAGAACGAACGCGATCAACTGATACGGCGTATCGCCGACCGCCGAGATGACATGGCTGCGCTCACGGCGGAGCTGGTGCGCATGCCCACGGTCAACCCGCCCGGCGAGATGTATGACGCCTGTGCCCGGTATCTGGGGGAACGGCTGGCCGCGCGCGGTTTTGACGTCGAGTATCTGCGTGCCGAAGGGGCTCTCGGGGATCGCGATCGGTATCCGCGCACCAATGTGGTCGCCCGGATCGAAGGGGAGGGTCCGGGCCCCTGTGTGCATTTCAACAGCCATATTGATGTGGTGACAGCCGGCGAAGGCTGGACCGTGGACCCGTTCGGCGGCGATATCCGCGACGGGCGTGTCTATGGCCGCGGCAGTTGCGATATGAAGGGCGGCCTTGCGGCGAGCGTGGTTGCGGTGGAGGCGTTGCTGGATTCGGGTATCCGATTTCCCGGTGCTATCGAGATTTCAGGAACCGTGGATGAGGAATCCGGCGGCTATGCCGGGGTCGGCTGGCTTGCTGCACGCGGGCATTTTTCGCAACCGCGGGTCGATCATGTGATCATTCCCGAACCGCTCTACAAGGATGCGGTCTGCCTCGGGCATCGTGGTGTCTGGTGGGCAGAAGTCGAGGTGGGAGGTCGGATCGCTCATGGCTCGATGCCCTTTCTGGGTGTTTCGGCCATTCGCGGCATGGGGACCTTCATCGAGAAGCTGGAGCGTGAACTCTATCCCCGGCTCGAACAGCGCCGCACGGCCATGCCGGTGATCCCGGATGCTGCCCGGCAATCGACTCTCAACTTCAATTCCCTGCATGGCGGCTTGCCGGAGCAGGCCTATGGCGACGGTTTCCCCGCCGCACTGGTCGCAGACCGATGCCGCATTGTGCTCGACCGTCGTTATCTGATGGAAGAGGAAGAAGACGATGTGCGCGACGAGGTGATTGCGATTCTGGAATCCCTGCGTCGGGAGCGGCCGGATTTCGAATATGAACTCAAGGAATTGTGGTCCGTTCCCCCCACCATGACCGATCCCGGGGTCCCGCTGGTGCGGGCTCTGGACCGGAACATTCTCGATATTCTCGGGCAGGAGGCGCGCCATGTCGCGTCGCCAGGGACCTATGATCAGAAGCATGTGCGCCGGATCGGCAATCTGGAAAACTGCGTGGCCTATGGACCGGGTATTCTGGAGCTGGCTCATCAGCCCGACGAGTATGTGGGGGTCGACGATATGGTGGCGTCGGCGCAGGTGATGGCCGGCGTGACCCTCGATTTGCTGCAGGGCGAGATATGATTGAAACCGGTCCCCGAAACACGATCACCGATGTGCCGGGTCTGAAGATCGGTACTGCCCATGACACGATGGTACGGACCGGTGTGACGGTTTTGTTGCCCGATGATCGTGCGGTGGCCGCAGTCGATGTGAGAGGTGGCGGGACGGGAACACGCGATCTGGAATTGCTGGGCCCGGATGGTACCATCGATACCGTGGATGCGCTGGTGCTCAGCGGTGGCTCGGCCTTTGGGCTGGCCGCGGCTGATGGTGTTGCCGGCTGGCTGTCCGAGCATGGGCGTGGTTTTCCAGTGGGCGGGATGCGGGTGCCGCTGGTTCCCACGGCGATTCTGTTCGATCTTCTCAATGGCGGCGACAAGACCGGATATGCCAGCGGGTCCGACGATGCGTTGCCCCATCGTGCGTCGGCACGACAGGCGGCTGAAACGGCCGGTCTGGAGCTTTCGGATGGCGCCGTCGGTGCCGGGTATGGGGCGACCACGACCGGACATGATGGACGTCGGCTCAAGGGTGGCCAGGGTTCGGCATCGGCGGTGCTTGACGGCCGGATCACAGTGGGCGCGTTGGCCGCCGTCAATGCGGTGGGGTCGGCGGTGGCCAATGCATCGGGTCAGTTTCTGGCGGGCGCCTATGAACAGGGTGACGAGTTCGGTGGACGTGGCGGTCCGGCCTCACTCGAAACCTTCGAACACCCGCTCGACAAATACGGCACGCCGGCTGAAAGCGGCAACACGACCCTCGCCATTGTCGCGACAGATGCCGCGCTGGATCAGCGCCAGGCCAGGCGGGTCGCGATGATGGCGCAGGCAGGGCTGGCGCGCGCGATCCGGCCGATCTTTACGCCCATGGATGGTGATGTGGTCTTCGCGTTGTCGACGGGAATGCAGCCGCTTGTAGATACCGGCGAGCTGGCACGTATTGGCATGGCGGCAGCAGATTGTCTGGCGCGTGCGGTCGCCCGGGGCGTCTTTCATGCAGCAGCTCTGGACGATGTCTGGAACGCCTATGCCACGACTTATGGTGGCGGGAATGGCGCTGATTAGGCCGATTTGCTAGGTTCTGACGCACATAAAACACGGGAAATGGTCGATATGAACAAGCTTTTGCTGGGGACAGCCGTTGTGGTGTTCCTCATGATCACCGGTCTCACGGTCGGTTCCGCAAACGCCCAGTCGAAGAACAGCCTGATGATTGGTGTCACGCTCGAACCGCCGCATCTTGATCCAACGGCTGGCGCTGCGGCGGCGATCGACGAGACGGTCTATGCAAATGTGTTCGAGGGCCTGACCCGGATCGACCAGAACGGTGCCATCCAGCCGCAACTCGCAGAGAGCTGGACCGTGTCCGATGACGGGCTGGTGTACACCTTCAATCTCAAACGCGATGTGACCTTTCATGATGGCACGAGCTTCGAGGCGTCAGATGTCGTGTTCTCGTTTGACCGGGCCCGAGCCGGGGATTCCGTGAATGCGCAAAAGGCGCTCTTTGCGGCCATCGAGACGGTGGAAGCGACTGATCCCATGACCGTGAAGGTGACCCTGTCGCGTCCGGAAGGCTCGCTACTGTTCAATCTGGGTTGGGGTGATGCGGTGATCGTGGCGCCGGAATCAGCTGCCACAAACAAGACCAGTCCTGTCGGAACCGGCCCGTTCAAATTCTCGCGCTGGGTCAAGGGCGACCGGGTCGAACTTGTGGCCGTCGCGCCAGATGCTCCGATCCAGAAGGCGACCTTCCGGTTCATGTCGGATCCGTCGGCTCAAGTTGCGGCCCTGAAGGCCGGTGATATTGATGCTGCCACCAACCTGAATGCACCCGAGGCGGTGCTGGCATTTCAGGCGGACAGGAATTTCGAGGTCGCGATTGGCACGACCGAGGGTGAAACCATCCTGTCGATCAACAACACCCGCGCACCGCTCGATGACGTCCGGGTGCGCCGCGCAATTGCCCATGGGATTGATCGTAAGGCGATCATCGATGGCGCCATGTTCGGTTTCGGCACGCCCATCGGCTCGCATTTTGCACCTCACCATCCGGCCTATGTGGATCTGACCGGCACCTATCCCCACGATCCGGCGAAAGCACGTGCTTTGCTCGCGGAAGCCGGTGTGACGGATCTCGCGGTGACTCTCAAACTGCCGCCTCCGGCTTATGCCCGCCGCAGCGGAGAGATCGTCGCTGCGCAACTCAAGGAAGTGGGGATTACGGTCGAGATTGTGCCGGTCGAGTGGGCGCAGTGGCTGGAGCAGGTCTTCCGGGGTGATGATTTCGACCTTACGATTGTCTCACATACGGAGCCGCTCGATATCGGCATCTATGCGCGGGACAAGTACTACTTCAATTATGATTCCCCGGCATTCAAGGCCGTGATCAAACGTCTCAACGCCACCAGTGATCCGGCAGCACGCAACGCGCTTCTGGCGGTGGCACAGGATATTGTCGCGGTTGATGCGGTGAACGGGTTCATGTTTCAGCTGGCCCGACTGGGGGTCTGGCGCAAGGGTCTCAAGGGCATGTGGCGGAATGCGCCCGTGCAGGCCATCGACATAACCGGCGTGCGCTGGGAATAGGGTTTCGCGGGCTGGGCAGGCGATGCTGATCTATATCGCGCGCAAGGCGCTGATTCTGCTGGTCACTTTGGCCATGGCGAGCCTCGCGATTTTTGTGACCCTCGAGATTCTGCCGGGGGACCCGGCATTGCTGATTCTCGGCATTGAGGCTCAGGACGATACTCTGGCGGCTTTGCGGGCTCAGGTGGGTCTTGATCGGCCTCCGACCGTGCGATACCTGGCCTGGATCGGTGGCCTTGTGTCAGGCACCAGCGGGATCAGCCACACCTATGCGGTCCCGGTCTTTGAACTGATTGGCGAGCGTCTGGTGGTGACGATCCCCCTTGCACTCATGGCCCTCGTGACATCGACCCTGCTGGCTGTCCCGATGGGCATGCTGGCGGCCGTCCGGCGTGGGCGATGGGGTGATTTTGGCGTGATGGGGTTCAGTCAGATCGGCATGGCGATCCCGAATTTTTGGTTCGGTATCATGGCGATTCTGGTCTTTGCTGTGGTGCTGGGGTGGTTTCCGGCGGCCGGATTTCCGGGATGGGAGGCGGGCTTCGGCGTGGCGCTCTGGGCGCTGGTGTTGCCGGCGCTGTCTCTGGCGCTGCCTGAAGCAGCGATCCTCGCGCGGGTCGCCCGGGCCTCGGTCCTTGAAACCCTCGGGGCCGACTATGTTCGCACGGCACATGCCAAGGGACTCACCCGGCAGCGGGTTCTGTGGGGCCATGTCCTGCGCAATGCGCTGATTCCCATGACCACGATACTGGGGCTTCAGTTTGCGTTTCTGCTTGCCGGCTCCATCGTCATCGAAAGCGTGTTCTCCCTGCCCGGTCTGGGCCGGTTGATCTTTCAGGCGGTCAGTCAGCGTGATCTTGTTGTGGTCCGCGACGTGGTGATGCTTCTGGTGGCCTTTGTCGTGGTCATCAATTTTCTGGTCGATATTGCCTATGGGGTCATCGACCCGCGCGCGCGGCGGGCCGGGTGATGGGGCGTCATCCCGGATTCGTGCTGGGTCTGCTGCTCACCGGGCTGCTCGGTCTGACGGCACTGATTTCTCTGATCTGGACTCCCTATGCCTATGACGCCATCTCGGTTGCCGAACGGATGCAGGGCCCCAGCGCGGCCCACTGGCTCGGCACCGATCAGTTTGGGCGTGATATCGCGACTCGTCTGATGGTTGGTGCCCGCAATTCCATTTCGGTTGGCGTTGTTGCGGTGAGTATCGGGCTCGTTGCCGGTGGGCTGCTGGGACTTCTGGCTGCGGCACGTGGTGGCTGGGTCGATGAACTCGTGGCCCGAGGGTCGGATGTGGTCTTCGCGTTTCCCGCGATCGTGTCGGCGATTCTGATCACGGCGCTGCTGGGGCCAGGGGCGGTCAATGCCATCATTGCCATCGGAATTTTCAACATTCCGGTCTTTGCACGTGTCACCCGCGGCGCAGCTTTGCAGGTCTGGGGCATGGAGTATGCCCGTGCGGGGCTGGCGATCGGCAAGAGTGGTCTGGGGGTCACCCGGGACCACGTTCTGCCCAATATTCTCTCGGTGCTGATCGTGCAGGCCACTATCCAGTTCGCCGTCGCGATCCTGGCCGAAGCGGCGCTGGCCTATCTGGGGCTGGGCACCCAGCCTCCGGCGCCGAGCTGGGGACGGATGTTGTTTGATGCCCAGACATTGATGTCGATCGACCCGAAGCTGGCCATCCTGCCGGGACTGGCGATCGCGCTGGCGGTTCTTGGCCTGAACCTGCTCGGCGATGGTTTGCGGGATATTCTCGACCCGCGTCTGCGCACTGAACCGGTTGGCTGAGGCTCTTGCCTCAGCTGTTCGCGGCGATAGGTTTGACGAATTGTAGTTCCAGATCCCAGGGGAAATGTATCCAGGTGTCCTGGCTGACTTCGGTCACGAATGTATCAACCAGGGGCCGGCCTGCCGGTTTGGCATAAACCGTTGCCAGATGGGCCTTGGGAAGCATGTCCCGGACGACCTTTGCCGTTTTTCCGGTGTCGACCAGATCATCGACAATCAGCGTGTTTTCGCCGTCACCTTCGATGGTCTTGAGAATGGTGAGATCACCCTGAGCCTGATGGTCGTAGGAAGAGACGCAGATCGTGTCGACCAGCCGGACTTCGAGTTCGCGCGACACGATGGCCGCAGGGACAAGCCCGCCGCGTGTGATCGCAACGATGCGCTGCCAGGGTTGTATCTCGGCCAGGCGCCAGGCGAGGGCCTTGGCATCGCGGTGAAGCTGTTCCCATGAGACGGGGTAATCATGTTGTGAGAGAGCCATGGGAGGATGTCCTGCGCAAATAGAGAAGATGGCGCATTAAAGCGCCGGAGGGACGGTCATGCAATTGGGGATCATGGGGACTAGATGCCCCGTTCGCCAGTGGGGTGCAGGGTGACGCCGCCTATGCGCCAGCTGCCGTCGTCCTGGCGTTCCATCTTATAGAGCGCGACAACACCGCGACCGTCCGGTCCGATGAAACGCACGGGCTGGGTGTGGTGCCCCTCCACAAGGATCGGGGCCTCGAAGGAATAGGAGCGGGGCCGGTACACCGGTTTGAAACTGGAGCGCACCATCCGCATGAACTGTTCGGGTGTGCGAAAGGTCTTCTGGATGTCCGGGCTCGCAAAACCGAACGCCGTCACACCGTCGTCGCGGGACAGAGCCTCGATCTGGCCTTCGATCACCTGGCGGAAGGCATTGCCCGGTGTGTCGGCCAGGCTGGCTGTCACGCCGCAGATCGTGATCAGAAACCCGAAGAGAATATCTCGGAATATGGGCATGCGATGACTATATGAGTGAAAGGCGCCTGATACCATCGCGACGCGCCGGGAGTTAGCGGTTCTAGTTTTTGAAGATTTTGGGAGAGTTTGATGCCGATCCGGAAAATTGAAGCAGCAGATGCCGGACTCCCGGCGTTCGAAGTCCCCGATGATGCCACACAATCCGATGGTGTTGTCTTCGATCTCTCAAGCCATGCCCGCGCCCGCGAAGCGCTGGACTTCGGACTTCGCGCCCGTGACCCGGGCTTCAATATCTTCGTTGTTGGTGAGGATCGCAGCGGTCGTATGACCGCGACCCTGTCCTATCTGGAAGAGGCTCTGGCAGGTGGCAAGCGGCCGGATGACTGGATTTATCTGAACAACTTCAAACGTACCAATGAGCCTTTGGCCGTTCGCCTTCCTGCGGGCGAAGGCCGCAAGTTTCGCGATGCCATGACAGCACTGGTGCCCCAGCTTCGGGATGCGCTGCATCAGGCTTTCGGACGGGAGGAGTATCAGCAGAGTATCAATGCCCATGAGATGGCGATGCGCGCCGATGTCAGCAAGGGGATCGAGGCTGCGCGTGCGGTTGCCGAGGTGGCCGGGCTGTCGCTGGTGCAATCCCCGCAGGGCCTCATGGTTGTCCTGCTCGGGGAAGACGACAAACCTCGAGATACCTCTGATCTTCCCGAGGCTGAACGCAAGGCGATGGAGGAAACCGGACAGGAGGTCAGCCGGATGCTGGCCGAGGTCAATCGCGAAGCAGTTCGTCATCAGGCGAAATTCGCTGAGCAGGTGAATGCCCTGAACAGCAATGTGGCTGAAACTGCTGTCAGCGGTCTGATCGACGAGCTGGCGTCAGGGTTTCAGGAGCACCAGGGTCTCAATCGCTGGCTGGTCGCATTTCGGGTTGATGTGATCGAGAATATCGAGCTCTTCCGGGAGGCGGATGAAGGCGCGGAGTTGCCGCCGGGCATGCCGCGACCGCCAAAGCCCACACCTGAAGAACGCTATGCCGTCAATCTTCTTGTCGACAATTCTGATATCTCGGGTCCGCCCATCGTGCTGGAGGGCAACCCGACCTATGAAAATCTGTTCGGACGTATCGAGTACCGCCAGGTGGGCGGTGTGTTGCAAACAGACTTCTCGCTGATCCAGCCCGGCGCCTTGCACCGCGCCAATGGCGGTATTCTGGTGATCCGCGCCGATGCGATCGCGGCTCAGGGCAACAGTTGGAACCAGCTCAAGGGGGCCTTGCGCGACGGTGTCATTCGCATGGAGGAACAATACAGGTCCGGCAGTGTGCCGGTGGCTGGAGCACCCAAGCCAGCCCCGGTGCCGCTCGACGTCAAGATGGTGATCGTCGGTGGACCACGCTGGTACTACACCTTCTTTTCCGTCGACCCGGAGTATCAGGCCTATTTCAAGGTGAAGGCCGAAATCGATGGAGAGATGGACGCGACGCCTGACAATCTGGCCTGTTACGCCGGGCTGCTTCAGGGTTTTGCGAACAAGCATGGAGCCACCACCTGTACACCCGAGGCGATCACCTATCTGCTTGGCTATGCGTCCCGACTGGCCTTTGATCGTGAGAAGCTTTCTGCCCGGTTCGAACTGGTCGAGGATATCGTGAACGAGGCGATCTATGCTGCCCGCGCCGCCGGTGACAAGACCGTGGACAGGGCCTCCATTCAGGCCGCAAGGGCCAGCCGTCGAAACCGGAATGCCCGGATGGAAGATCGTACCCATGAAGGTATTCAGCGCGGCAGTGTGCTGATCTCGACGGCCGGTGAAGGGGTGGGACAGGTCAACGGTCTGACAGTGCGCGATATGGGCGACCACGCTTTTGGCGCACCGTCGCGGGTCACGGCGCGCACCTCGGTCGGACGCCGCGGGGTGACGAATATCGAGCGCGAGACAATGCTCGGCGGGCCGATCCAGCAGAAGGGCGCGATGGTCATTCAGGGGTTTTTGGCCGGCCTCTTTGCCCGCCGCATGCCCCTGTCGTTCAACGCGTCAATCACCTTCGAACAGAGCTATGGCGGGGTCGAGGGGGACAGTGCGTCCATCGCCGAGGTTCTTGCGATTCTGTCAGATCTCTCGGGGGTACCGCTGCGTCAGGATCTGGCGGTCACGGGCTCCATGAACCAGCATGGAGAGGTTCAGGCCATTGGCGGTCTGACCAACAAGGCCGAAGGCTTTCACCGGACCTGTGTTGAGGCCGGCGCGCTGACGGGCACTCAGGGTGTGGTCTTCCCGCACTCAAACGAGCCTGCTCTGGTGCTCGACGACCATATCGTTGCCGATATCGAAGCCGATCGCTTTCACGTCTATTCGGTGGCGCATCTGGATGAAGCCATTGAGCTCTTCACTGGCATTCCGGCTGGCACACCGGATGCGGAAGGGGCATACCCCGCCGACACGATCTATGGTCGGGTAGCAGCACAGCTGGCAGAATTCGATCACGCGCTCGACGAGCGCGACGCCTGATCGAGGTTCAATCCAAATCCGTTATCGGACGTAGATGTGAACTTCGTTGTTGGCGACGGCACCGCTTGAGGTGGAGTTCAGCGAAAGACGGTCGCTTGGCAGACCCATCTGAGAGAGGTTCTGCACCACCTGCTCGGCATTGCGCCGGGCCTGGTTGGCGTTGAGTGCAATCTGTGCCGGCGTGCCACGCTGGGGCACGATCGAGACAACATCAAACACCGAATTCGGACGACGGTTCAATGCTTCGCTGACGGCCGTGAACAGGGGTTCCTGATAGGGCACGTTCGGGCGGTCGAAACGGATTACGACGAGCGGACGCCGGTTGGCCAGATTGCCGACGGTCCCGGCGGAGCCGCGCGGTGCGGCGGCCGTGCCGAAGGCGCGATTGGCCAGGCTGGTTCCGAAGAGCTCGCCATTCTTGACCGCCACGGAAAGAACCGTGAGGTCGCTGCGTTCGCGGCTGACGTAATTGGTCTGGCGCGCGATGTCTTCGTTGAGTTCGTTCAGCAGGCGGTCGATCAGAACCACGGTTCGGTTGACCTCGTCCTCGAGCACGGCGAGTTGGCGATGGTCTTCATCGACGGCGCCGGTCAGGCCATAGGTGGCGCGGACGGATTCCAGAATGAAAGCGGAGAGCGCGCTGTCATTGGCGACCTTGCTCGACAGGGCAACCATCTGGCCGACGCTGTTGGCGATGCGATCCAGAGTTACCTGAGCCTGATTCCAGCCGGCAACAAGATTGGGATTGCCCGGCGTGGTGCCGACCTGCAGGGGTGTGCGAATGCTAGCGGTCAGTTCCTGATAGGCGCGGGCATCTGCGATGGTCTGAGCGCGCAGATTCTGGAGCTCGGAATTATCATTGCTGACACTGAGCTGCATGCGTCCGAGATCGTCGCGCAGGCGATCCACCCGGCGTCCGACTTCGGTCCCGGTGGGCTGACCGGCGGTCACACCTTCGGGCTGGAAGTTGCTGGCGCCGAGCGTGGGAAGCGGGTTGGCCTCCGCGGCGCTGGCCGGTATCACTACGCGATCCCCGCCCGAAGGGCTGTCGCCCGTCAGTGAAGGAATAAGTGTATTATCGTAAAATCCGCAGCCCGCCAACAGTAGTGCTACGCCGGCGAATGCCGACCAGGTTCGATTCGTTTTCATCCGATCCCTTGTCCCTCGGTGCCCCTGCGCTTGCCCGGTATGGGCTGGCCCGCGCGGCGGGAGCGCAAAAATTGCTGATTAGCCAATCGGTTGCGGGCGATGTTACCGATTGGGTGGACTCGCGGCAAGCGGCTTTTGGCCCGGATTCGCAAGGAAAATATTAACCGTGAATGTCGGTTTTCGAGGCCTTGCAATCGCGCAGGCGATTGGATAGCTTCCGCGCGCCTTTGGTAAGCGCCCGTAGCTCAACTGGATAGAGCGTCTGACTACGGATCAGGAGGTTGGGAGTTCGAATCTTCCCGGGCGCGCCAAGGACTTCAAATATCCTACCAAAGGACCGGATTTCGACTGTTGCGAGGCGGCTGTGATGACGCTCGCGCACATCGTTACGCGTAAGCGGGGCGGAAGCGCGGGGTGCGTGCGATCAGACTGGCGATGATGGCGAGGTTCCCGGCATTGAAGGCAACACCGATCAGAAATGCGGTGCGATAGGTGCCGGTCGCATCGAAGACGGCACCGCCCAGCCAGGAGCCCAGGGCCATGCCCCCACCGGCAAAGAGTAGAACCAGCCCGGTCCGACGTCCGGCCTCGGCCGATGGCAGCAATTCGCGCACGATCACCGGATAGCAGGGCAGGATGCCGCCATATCCGAGCCCGAACATTGCGGCGGCGATATAGAGTCCGGGCAGGCTTTCGACGAACGCCAGCGCACAGAGCAGAACTGCCTGGCCCGTTGAGAAAACGAAGATCGCACGCAGGCCGCCAAAGCGGCTGCCCAGAAATCCGACGCCGAAGAAGCTGGCCAGCGCCGAGCAGGCGAGCATCAGGGACAGGGTCTCGGCCCCGCGTGCCGGGTCGAAACCGAGATCGCTCACATGGCTGACGATATGCGCCAGCGGCAGGGACATGGCGACGCAGCAGCCAATCGCCGCTGTCGAAAGTGTCAGTTGCAAGGCCCGCGGCGACATGGGCGGGTGTTTCATCAGCGGTGCCGCCGGTGCGTTCTGTACGGCCGGTTTGCGCGCAACCGGTGGTGTCTGACGCAGGATCATGGCCAGCGGCAGCATCGTGGCCAGTGCAAACAGGCCATAATACAACGCGGTCTGGCGCCAGCCGACGGACGCGATCATGTGGTGAAAGATCTGGGGCCAGATCATGCCGGCAAGACCCTGGCCGGAACCGACAACGCCGACGGCAAAGCTTCGATTGTGTTCGAACCAGCGGGTGATATTGGCCGTCAGCGGCGCAAACAGGGTCGAACGCCCGAAGAACCCCAGCATCCCGCCATAGATCAGGTAGAGTTCGAACGGGCTGGAGGCATAGCTGGTGAGGATACCGCCGAGACCAATCATGCTGGCACCGACCATGGCGGGAACGCCCATGCCGCGCCGGTCGAGGCACCAGCCCATGAAGATGCCGCCGATTCCTGCACCGGCATATTGCAGCGCATAGGCGATTGACGGTACGGCGCGGGGCCATCCGAAGTCGGCAGCGATGGGTTTGAGGGCTATAACAATGAAATAGATGCTGCCCGTCCCGATCAGCATGAACAGCAACGAGGCTGCGAGCACGGTGGTCCGTCGGCGGATGGTGGGATCGGAGAGAGAGCGCAGCATGGTCGTCCCGGTTGCGGGCTGAGAGAAGGCAGCTTGCGGTGGCCGCCGCGCCTTTTTTGAATTTGGCGTGGTTTTGATGAATAGTAAACATGACGCGCTCTCCGGCCGGGTTTTCCCGGCGTAAAGCGGGACACCAGCGAGGAAACCGGGACGGGATTGCAGGATTTGATATGACGAAAAAAGAGCATCACGAACACGATCATGCCCACATGCTCCTGCCATCGGATCCGACCTTGCGGGCAAAGGCGATCGAAACGCTGCTTGTCGGCAAGGGGCTTGTCGATCCGGCTGCGGTGGATGCGATCGTCGATACGTTTTCTAATGACATCGGGCCGCGCAACGGCGCGCAGGTCGTTGCCCGTTCCTGGATCGACCCGGAGTACCGGGCGCGGTTGCTGGCTGACGGCACAGCGGCGATGGCTGAGCTTGGTTTTTCGGGTATGCAGGGTGAACACATGGTTGCGGTCGAGAATTCGGACCGGGTCCATAACGTCGTCGTGTGTACGCTGTGCTCCTGTTATCCGTGGCCGGTTCTGGGGTTGCCGCCAGTCTGGTTCAAATCGCCGGAATATCGCGCTCGTGTGGTGCGCGAGCCGCGCGCCGTCCTCACCGAATTCGGTCTCACGCTTGCTGATGATGTGGAAATTCGCGTCTGGGATTCGACAGCGGAAATTCGCTATCTCGTGATTCCCCAGCGCCCGGACGGGTCCGAGGCTCTGGACGAAGCTGGTCTGGCCGATCTGGTCACCCGTGATTCCATGATTGGCACAGGTCTCGCCAAAAGCCCGGAGGCCGGATAATGGACAGCGTTCACGATCTTGGCGGGGTTGAAGGTTTCGGGCCGATTCCGATCGAAGCCGATGAACCGGTATTCCATGAAACATGGGAAGGTCGGGTTATGGGGATGCGGTTCCTCATGGGATTCTGGCGATTGTGGAACATTGACGGCAACCGGCATTCCCTTGAGCGGCTCCCACCCAGTGAATATCTGGCCATGAGCTATTACGAGAAATGGGCCGCTGGTGTGGTGAATCTTTCTGTCGAGAAAGGCCTGCTCACCCGGGAAGAGCTGTGCACCGGGCAACCAGCCGCGGATGCGGAACCACGAACCCCGCCTGTGGACGCGGCGGGTGTGCTGGCGTTTTTGCCGAAAGGCCGCCCGGCGGATCGAGACCTCGAAGCCGCCCCGGCTTTCGCACCCGGAGATCGGGTACGTACCGCCCGACATATGCATGGCGGGCACACACGATTGCCGCGCTATCTGCGCGACCGGGTGGGTGAAATCGTGCTGCATCACGGGGCTCACGTGTTCCCCGATGTCAGCGCGACCATGGCTGGGGACGCGCCGCAGCATCTTTATGCGGTGCGGTTTGAGGGCGGTGAAATCTGGGGTGAAGCAGCCGAGCCGGGTCATTCGGTGACGGCCGATCTCTGGGAAAGCTATCTTGTCTCAGCCACCTGAATCGCAGCCACTTGAGCCCGAACGCCCCTTTGCCGAGCCCTGGCATGCACAGATATTCGGCCTGACCCACGCGCTGGCCAATGCGGGCATTTTCACCTGGCCGGAATGGGGCACCCATTTCGGAGCTGCTCTCGATCAGGCGCTGCAGGCAGGTGGTCCGGAGGATGGATCGGATTACTACGATGTCTGGCTAGTGGCGCTGGAAACCATGCTCATCGAACGCAATCACGCGGACCGGGACAGTCTGAATGATCTGCGTGCTGCCTGGACGGAGGCCTATCTGTCGACGCCCCATGGTGATCCGGTCGAATTGGGCAGCGAGGCCTTTGTTGACCGGGGCAGTGGTTGAGGCCGAAATGGACCGAAGGTCTCGGTTAGAATTTCCCGTTGTCGTTCTTCCAGGCGCTGTGCGGTGGGATGTCTTCGATGGTGCCCCAATGTTCGGCGAGCTTGCCCTTGCTGAGTCTGAAGAGATCATAAAATGACGAGTGGACATCATTCCGCGATCCTTCACTAACACTGAGGACGAAATTGCCTTCGGCCAGCACGCGGTGGAGGCGGGTGTATTCGATTGTAAAACCTGCACCGTTGCGTTCTTCCAGGGCCGCGCGAAATGCTTTTACCCCGTTGGATAGCTGCGGGTTGTGCTGAATAAGTTCTGATCCTTCGAAATGGTCTTCCAGTTGCGCGAACTGTCGGCGCACAAGAACTGTTTCGACGAAGGCACTTACGGTTTGTCGATTGGTTTCGGTCAGGTTGTGATCTGTCGCCTCGCTCGGCCCCTCGACCAAGGTCAGGCCGGAAATGTTGGGGTCCTGGCGCGGTTGAATATTGTCCCAGTGTTCAACGACGTGATCATTCTCAAACCGAAACACCCCAAATCCGATATTGGACCGGACGAAGTCGTATTCGGTATGGGCGAAGACATAGTCGCCGTCTTCGAAGGCGCGCACGATGTTGACCCGGGGAGAGGTCTGAGACAGGCGCTTGAACAATTCCTCCAGCCCCTCACTGCCTTCCTGGGTATGCGGGTTGTGCTGGATATATTGTTGCTGATTGAAGACAGCGATCGGTTCCGGCTCTCCGGTTTCGATGCTTTTGAGCAACGCGCAGATCTGGGCTTTTCGGTCCTGAACCACAGGCATCATCAAGTTTTTTTGTTCGCCGCCATTTCCGGTAGCCGGATCAGGCTTCATCCCAGACGGGACGTCGCACTTCGGGATTTATAACCCGCAGATTGTTGTCCTGCAGGGTAACGATACGGGCCATTTCGGTCTCGCTGAGGGCAAAATCGAAGATGCCGATATTTTCCTCAATCTCCGAAATCTCAAGCGCTCGCGGCACGATCGCGACATTGGACTGCTGCACCAGCCAGCGCAGGGCGATCTGTGCCGGGGTCTTGCCGTGGGTGCTGGCTATGTCGACGATCACCGGGTCGTCGAGCATGGCGCCGCGGGCGAGGGGCGCATGGCACGTCACGAGCAGGCCGTGTTTTCGGCAGGCCGTGATCAGCCGGTCCTGGCGGATATAGGCGTGGTACTCGATCTGGTTGGTGATCAGCGGTTCGGGACATTTGGCCATCGCTTCGTCGAGCAAGGGGATGGTGAAGTTCGAAACGCCGATATGCCGGGCCAGACCATCGCGTTTGGCCTTGGCGAGCGCACCAAGAGTTTCCTCCAAAGGTACGCGAGGCTGGGGCCAGTGGATCAGCAGCAGATCCACATGGTCGAGGCCGAGGGCTTCCAGGCTCGTATCGACCGAGCGGGCGAAGTCATCGGCCTTGGCGTTTTCCTCGGTCACCTTTGTGGTGACCCAGATCTCGTCGCGCGGCAGACCGGATGCGCGCATGGCTTCGCCGACCCATGGCTCCGAGCCGTATTTGCGGGCGGTGTCAATATGGCGGTAGCCGGAATTGAGGGCGTGAAGGATCAGTTCGATCGCATGCTCGGGTTCGGGAAAGAGCATGGTGCCGTAGCCAAGGGTGGGCATTTCGGCGCCGTGGGCTGAGAGTTTCGGCGCGATGGGGTTTGACATGATGATCCTCGAAAACCGGTTGTAACAGAATGGTAGGGGCCGCAAGCGAGCCCCTCAAGTCTCAAGCGACCATGGCTGGTTATTTGCGGCGGGCTCGCGCATTCTGGGTGTCATTTGATGTTCCTGCCGGAGACCGGGTCCATGACCAGAGAGAGAAAATCCCCTGAAGACCTGCGCACCCACCGATGGTTCGGCGGCGAGAGTATGCGCGCCTTCTCCCATCGCGGTCGCTGGCGGCAGCTTGGTTTTGAGCCCGGCGACTATGCGGGCAAGCCGATCATCGGGATCGTCAACACCTGGTCGGAGATGAACACCTGCCACGGGCATTTCCCCGAGCGGGTGCAGGCGATCAAGCGCGGCGTGTTGCAGGCGGGTGGCTTCCCGATCGAGCTGCCGGCGATTTCGCTGGGCGAGATCCTGATGAAGCCCACCACCATGCTCTATCGCAACCTTCTTGCGCTGGAGACCGAGGAGTTGCTGCGCAGCTATCCGGTCGACGGTGCCGTGCTGATGGGCGGCTGCGACAAGACCACGCCAGCCCTGCTGATGGGCGCATCCTCAATGGACATCCCGTCCATCTATGTGCCCGCCGGACCGATGCTGCGGGGCTACTGGAACGGTCAGACCTTGGGCAGCGGCACCGATCACTGGAAGTATTACACCGAGTTTCGCGCCGGCAAGGTCTCGGCGGAAACCGTCGATCAGGTGCTGGCCGGTACCGCACGGTCGGCGGGCACCTGCATGACCATGGGCACGGCGGCGACGATGATGTCTCTGGCCGAAACCCTCGGCATGACCCTGCCGGGCGCGTCTTCCATTCCGGCACCCGATGCCAATCACGCGGTGATGGCGACGGCGACCGGGCGACGGATTGTCGAGATGGTCTGGGAGGATGTGAAACCCTCCGACATCATGACCCGTGCGGCCTTCGAGAACGCCATCACGGTCGATATGGCCATTGGGGGCTCGACCAATGCGATCATTCACCTGGTGGCGATGGCCGGACGTGTGCATGTGGACCTGCCCCTGACGCGGTTCGACGAAATCTCGAAGACCACGCCCTGGCTCGCCAATATCCGCCCCTCCGGTGAACATCTGATGGAGGACTTCTATTACGCCGGCGGGTTGCGGGCGCTGATCGCCGAGTTGGGTGATCTGATCGACGGGAGCTGTATGACGGTTGTTGGCACCACGTTGGGTGAGAATTGCGCCGGTGCCGAGATCCACAATGATGATGTGATCCGTCGGGTGGACAGCGCCCTCAGCGCTGATGGGGGCACGGTGGTGCTGTTCGGTAATCTGGCCCTTGATGGCTGCGTCATCAAACAGAGTGCGGCCGACCCCGCCTTGCTGAATCACACGGGTCCGGCTGTCGTCTTCAAGGACCGGGCAGATATGGAAGCCCGGGTGGATGACCCTGATCTGGAGGTCACGCCGGATTCCGTTCTGGTGTTGCAGAATGCCGGTCCTGTCGGGGCACCGGGCATGCCCGAATGGGGTTTGCTGCCGATCCCGAAGAAAATTCTCGAGCAGGGCGTGCGCGATATGGTGCGGATCTCCGATGCCCGTATGTCGGGCACCAGTTACGGCACCTGTGTGTTGCACGTGGCACCGGAAGCCCATGTGGGCGGGACACTCGGGCTTGTTCAGGATGGCGATCTGATCACCCTCGATGTGCAGGGCCGGATTCTGAACCTGCAGGTGGATGAGACGGAACTGGCGCGCCGGCGCGTCGACTGGACACCGCACCGGACCATCCCCGAGCGTGGCTATGTGTCCATGTATGCTCAGCATGTGACTCAGGCCAATAAGGGATGCGACTTCGATTATCTTCAGGCGGGCGCGGTGATCGAGGAGCCTGAGATTTTTTAGGATCAGACATGCCGGGGCAGTCACTTGGAATTGTGTTGACCCCGACGGTTCAGGGCTTGCAGAACTGGGGCATCAATTAGATGAAGGCGCAGCGAGCGCTTCGGTTGGGGGATGACACATGGCTTTCACGCCGATTCATTTTACCGAGGATGACCGGATTTTCCGGGATCAGATTCGGCGGTTTGCCGAGCGTGAGGTTGCGCCGATCGCTGATGAGATCGATCATGAGGATCGTTTCCCCGCAGAAGTGATTCCCAAATTTGGAGATATGGGCCTGCTGCAATGGAGCGTGCCCGAGGCCTATGGCGGGCCGGAAGGTTCCTTGACCAAGCTCTGCATCGCGCGGGAGGAGCTGGCGCGGTTTTCCCTGTCGCTTTCGGTGATGGTGGGCGAGAACGGCAATGGCATGGCCTTGCCTCTGCTGTTTGGCGGCACCGAAGCCCAGAAGCAGAAATATTTTCCGATGCTGGCCGAAGGGCGGACGATCGTGGCCTTTGCCCTGTCCGAACCGGAGGCCGGATCGGACGCGGCCGCGCTGCGTACCCGCGCGGTGCGTGACGGCGATGACTGGCGGATCACCGGCAACAAGATTTTTGTCACCTGCGGTCCGGTTGCCGAATATGTGCTGGTCTTTGCGCGCAGCAATGATGCGCCGCGCGCCAAGGGTGTATCTGCCTTCATCGTGGACACGTCTCTGCCGGGTGTGACCCGCGGGCCGAAGAACAGGAAGATGGGCTACAACGGCGCGACCCCGAACTGCGACTTCTTCTTCGAGGATGTGCGCGTGCCGGCTGATGCGATGATCGGTGGCGATGGCGAAGGGTTCAAGATCGCCATGAAGTGCATGGAGTTCAACCGGCCGGCCATGTCGGCTTCGGCGGTGGGCATCGCTCAGGGGGCGCTTGAACAGGCTGTCAATTTCGCCAGGGAACGTGAGCAGTTCGGCAAGCCCATTGCCGAATTTCAGGGATTGCAGTTCATGATGGCGGATATGGCGATGCAGATCGAAGCGGCGCGTTCGCTGCTTTACGAGGTCACGGCGCGCTACGACGCCGGCGAGATGGAGGGTTATGGCGGGCTGTCGGCCATGGTCAAGACCCTGGCCAGCGATGCGGCCATGAAGGTCACCACCGATGCCGTCCAGATTCTGGGTGGTTATGGCTATATGAAGGAATTCCCGGTGGAGCGCATGATGCGGGATGCGAAGGTCACGCAGATCTTCGAAGGCACCAACCAGATTCAGCGCATGCTGATCGCACGCGATCTTTTGAAATAGCGCAACACCATGCATGACGACGGAGATAGCGGCGTGACCACAGCGGGTTTGCTCGACGGCGTTCGGGTTCTCGATTTTACCACGATGATGGCGGGCCCCTACTGCACCCGCCAGCTCGCCGATATGGGGGCGGAGGTCATCAAGATCGAATCCCCCGGCGGCGAACAGAACCGGCGCGCCATTCCGATCCGGGACGGGGAAAGCGCCGTCTATGGCCACCTCAATTGCGGCAAGCACAGTCTGGCGGTGGATCTGAAGTCAGCCGAGGGTCGCGCGCTGGCACTCGATCTCGCGCGCCATTGTGACGTGGTGGTGGAGAATGCGCGTCCCGGTGTGATGGCCCGTCTCGGGCTCGATCATGCTGCCATTCGCGCGGTTCGCCCGGACGTCATCTATTGTTCGATTTCCGGCTTCGGGCAGACCGGGCCGGCATCCCGGAACCCGGCCTATGCGCCGGTGGTGCAGGCGGCCTCGGGTTACGAGATGGCCTATATGCAGCAGCAGCCCGAAATGACCCGGCCGGGCTCGATCGGCATCTTTCTGGCTGATGTCATGGCGGCTGTGCAGGCCTTTGGCGCGATCAACGCGTCGCTGTTTGCGCGTGAGCGCACGGGGGTTGGCCGGTTCATCGATGTCTCGCTGCTCGAAAGTGTGATCTGGCTGCTGGTCTATGAAATGCAGACGGTGCAGGTCGGCGCCGAACATCTGCGCGGATACTATCAGCCGGTACGCGCCCGTGATGGCTTTGTCATGGTGGCGCCGGGCGGGCAGGTCACCTTCGAGAACATGGCCCGGGCGATGGGACATCCCGAATGGATCGAGGATCCACGCTTCCTGACCCATCCCGATCGCAACAGGAATTATGCCGATCTGATGGCGCTGGTCGAAGCCTGGACATCCACCCGCGATGCCGATGAGTGCGAACGGGTGTTGATGGCGGGCAAGGTCCCCTGTGCGCGCTACCGCGAACTGCACGAACTCTTCGACGATCCGCAGCTGGTCCATCGGGAGGCTTTCGCTACGGTCACGGACGGGGCGGGCAGTTTTCAGGTGCCCAACCCGCCCTTTGCGTTTGGTGATGCACCTTCAACCGCGCAAAGCTGGGTGGCGCCGTTTGGTAGTTCCGCGCCCGGTGTGCTCGGTGATCTGCTTGGCATGTCTGCCGAAACGGTGGATGACCTCTATGCGCGGAACGTCCTGTTCGGGCAACGCGGCTGATGGAGGGTCCCGTCACGGAGCTGGAAACCGGAATTCTGATCGTCGGTGCCGGTCCGACGGGACTGACTCTGGCCAATCTGCTGGGGAAAGGCGGCACACGGACCGTCCTTGTCGAACGCAATTCCAGGACGGTGGACGAACCGCGGGCGGTTTCCATCGATGATGAATCCATGCGCACCATGCAGGCCGCCGGGCTCGATGCCGCGGTGGAGGCCATCGTCGCGCGCGGCTATGGCTCGCGCTATCTCGGGCCCCATGGTGATTGTTTCGCGCTGGTCGACCCGGTTTCGAAAACTTTCGGTTTCGACAAGCGGAATGCCTTTCAGCAGCCCGAGCTTGAGCAGGTTTTGCTGGATGGTCTGGCGCGGTTCGACGATGTGTCGTGCTGTCTCGGGTATGAGCTTGTCGGTTTCACGCAATCTGCCAACAAGGTCCATGCCGAGATACGGCGTGATGACGGGACGATGGTGCAGGTGACGGCGGACTACATGGTCGCCTGTGACGGGGGGCGTTCGGATATCCGGAAGTCACTGGGCATCGAACTGGTCGGTTCGACTTTTACTGAGCGCTGGCTGATCGTGGATATGTCCGCGACGTCCAATCGGTTCCGCCACACGGAAGTGTCGTGCAATCCGCGGCGACCGAATATCTCCCTGCCCGGACCTGACGGGATCCGCCGTTACGAATTTCTCCTGCGCGCGGAAGAAGACGAGAACCTCGCCACCAGCGAAGAGTTTGTGCGTGACCTGTTGCGTGACGCGGGGCCGGACGGGGATGCCCCCATTCGCCGCAAGCGGGTCTATACCTTTCATGCACGGGTTGCCGAGCGCTGGCGCGAGAACCGGGTCTTTCTGGCGGGAGATGCGGCACATCTCTCGCCGCCCTTTGCCGGTCAGGGCATGAACAGTGGCCTGCGGGATGCCCACAATCTGTCCTGGAAGCTGTCGGCGGCCGTGCGCGGTGCGGTCTCGGAGGATTTCCTCGACAGTTATGAAGTGGAGCGAAAGCCCCATACCCTGGCGATGATCCAGCTTGCCCTGACCCTGGGCCGGATCATGATGCCCACATCCGTGCTGCAGGGCGCTTTGGTGCGCGGGGCGTTTCGGGTGCTGGGAATCGTTCCGCGGGTGCGGGATTATTTCGCACAGATGCGCTTCAAGCCACCGCCGCGTTTCGAGGCCGGGCTGATCTGGCCGGATGCCGGGGATGGCGGAAACTCCATGGTCGGGCGCCTTCTCCCGCAACCGGTTGTCGAGATGTCGGATCGCAGCCCCCAATTGCTGGATGCGGTTCTGCCCGAGGGCCCGGTCGTGCTGGTTTTCTCGGAATACCCCGACCGACTCTTGGACACGGCACTGGCCGACAGATTTGCCGCGGCGGGCGCATCGGTTGTGGGGCTCACGCCGGAATGGATGAACCCGGTCAGCGATGAATTTCCGGTTGTGCGGGACGTGTCGCGCTATTTCAGCGATCCGCCTTTGTCGGGTTATCTCGATCGCGCGATATTGCTGCGCCCGGACCGATATGTGGCGGCGATCCGACTTGCCGCCCGCGCCGGGGAGTTGCTCGACCATGTGGTGCGGTTGACGCGATAGGGCCGGGTTTCAGAGGTTGTTGGGCGCGCGCCCGGCTTTTTTTGATCCCGAGGGAATGATCCGGCGCGCAACGGTGTTTGTATCCCAGAAGCGGCCGCAGCGTTTTCTGGCCCCACCTGCCGCGGAGGATACACATGACCGAGACGGTTTCATCGGCAGTTGAAACGCCTGAGCCGGCGTCCCGCGAGGTCATTTATCGTCATAAGATCACCACCCGCGTGACCCACTGGATCAATGCTGTCTGTTTCACCGTGCTTCTGATGAGCGGTCTGCAGATTCTCAACGCCCATCCGGCGCTCTATTGGGGCGAATTCGGCGCGGATAATGATCGGGCCTTCATCGAATTCTTTGCCAGCCGTGACGGTGATGAGCTGGTCGGGCACACGCGTATTGGCGCGCTGACCATGACCACCACCGGATTGTTCGGCGTGTCCAAAGGCAGTGAAGGGGATGCCCGCGCCATCGCCATGCCCGCCTGGGCAACGCTGCCGAGCTTTCGTGATCTGGCAACCGGGCGGCGCTGGCATTTCTTTTTCGCCTGAGTCTTTGTGATTAACGGTCTGCTCTATGTTGGCGCCAGCCTGGTCAATGGTCATTTGCGGCGCGATCTTCTGCCCAAACGCGACGAGATCAGACCCCGGCATATTCTGCAGGACATCTGGAATCACATGCGTTTGAAACTGCCCAAGGGGGAGGCGGCCAAGCACTACAATGTACTGCAGAAGGGCGCCTATCTGGGCGTGACCGTGCTCATGCTCCTGATGGTGCTGACCGGGCTGACCATTTCACCGGGCTTCAATGCCGCGGCGCCCTAGCTGCTCGATGTCTTCGGCGGGCGTCAGTCCGCGCGCACCCTTCACTTTATCTTCGCAAGTCTGACCGTCGCATTCATAGTCGTGCATCTGGCAATGGTCCTGCTGGCCGGTCCCATCAATGAAATTCGCTCCATGATCACGGGCCGCTATGTGTTGCCGCCGGAGGAAAAGTCATGACCAGAAAGCTTCTCACCCGTCGTTCCCTGCTGACCGCCGGTACGGTTGCCGCGGTGGGTGGCCTCACGGTGTCCGGGTACCGCACGCTGATCGGACCGAACGCGCTGCGCATTCTGGAATCGGCGGAATACGCCACGCTCAATGCCCAGCGCGCCCTGCTGGCGAACCAGCCTCTCGCGCGTGAGTTCAGCGCGGCCGACATGTCGCCCACCTTCAAGGCCAATGGCACCACCAATCCGGAGAACCAGGCCTATCAGGCCATGGTCCGGAATGGCTTCTCGAACTGGCGTTTGACGATTGATGGACTTGTGGCAAACCCGGTCAGCCTGTCCATGGCCGATCTGAAACGTCTGCCGCAGCGGACCTAGATCACGCGCTATGATTGCGTCGAAGGGTGGAGTGCCATCGGCAAATGGACGGGTGTTCCGCTTGGACAATTGCTGGAAAAGGCCGGTCTGGCCGACAATGCCCGCTTCGTCGTCTTTCATTGCGCCGATGACTATTACGAGGCTGCGGATGGCTCGGCGCAGTATTACGAAAGCATCGATCTGTTCGATGCCTTCCATCCGCAGACAATTCTGGCCCATACCATGAATGACGCGCCGCTCAAGGTGGCCCATGGCGCGCCGCTGCGTCTGCGGGTCGAACGACAGCTCGGATACAAGTACGCCAAGTATCTGATGCGGATCGAAGTGACAGACTCCCTGAGCCATATCGGGCAGGGCAAGGGCGGCTTCTGGCCGGATCGCGGATATGAGTGGTACGCAGGGATTTAGCGTCCCCCCTTCCGGGTGAGCCCATGCGGTGCTAGAACCCGCCTATCGACGCAGCGCGCTGCGGGAATATCAAGAGCGCAGCGTTCTCCATCGCAGGCTGGGTAGCCGGAACGAGACACATGACAGATTTTGAAGGCGTGGTTCCCACGCTTGGCGCTGCGCTGACGGCACGCGGCTATGACACGCTCACGCCTGTTCAGGAGGCCGTGATTGCGTCCGAGCTTGCTGATCGGGATTTACTTGTTTCGGCACAGACCGGATCGGGCAAGACCGTGGCATTCGGCATCGCACTCGGCCCAACCCTGCTGGGGGAGGCCGAACGGTTTTCCTACGCCGCCACGCCGGTGGCGCTGGTTGTCGCACCGACACGCGAACTCGCCTTGCAGGTGAAGCGGGAGCTCGAATGGCTCTATTCGGGTGCAGGGGCATCCGTGGCGTCCTGCGTTGGCGGGATGGATATGCGGATGGAGCGACGTGCGCTCGAACGTGGTGCGCATATCGTTGTGGGCACGCCGGGGCGTCTGCGCGATCACATCGCGCGCAATTCGCTGGACATGAGTGATCTCAGGGCTGCCGTCCTCGATGAAGCCGACGAGATGCTCGATATGGGCTTCCGTGACGATCTGGAGTTCATCCTCGGGGCCGCGCCTGAGATTCGCCGAACCTTGATGTTCTCGGCCACGGTCCCGCGTTCCATTGCTTCACTGGCCACCCGGTATCAGCGCCATGCGGTCCGGGTGACGACAAAGGCCGAACGCGAACAGCATGTGGATATTGAATACCGGGCGATGAACGTGGCGCCGAGTGACCGGGAAAACGCGATCATCAATGTGCTGCGCTACTTCAATCCGACGAATGCACTGGTGTTCTGTTCCACCCGTGCCGCCGTCAATCGCATGATGAGCCGGTTCACCAATCGGGGGTTTGCCGTGGTGGCCCTGTCCGGTGAACTCAGTCAGAACGAACGTAGCCATGCGCTCCAGGCCCTGCGGGACGGGCGTGCACAGGTCTGTATCGCCACGGATGTTGCGGCGCGTGGGCTCGATCTGCCCAATCTGGAACTGGTGATCCACGCTGATATTCCAAAGAACCCGGAAAGCCTGCTGCATCGCAGCGGCCGGACGGGCCGTGCCGGTCGCAAGGGCGTGTGTGCCCTGATCGTGCCGCACAACGAACGGCGGCGTACCGAGCGTTTGCTGGATCGCGCCAAGATCACTGCGGATTGGGGTCGCCCGCCATCGGTTGAGGAAATTCAGCAGCGCGACCGCCTGCGCCTGTTGGAGAACCCGCAGCTTGTCGAGCCGATCACCGATGACGAGATGGCCTTCGTCGCCGAGATTCTCGAGCGCCACAATCCCGAGCAGATTGCTGCAGCGTTTCTGCGTGCTCATGCTTCGGGTCAGTCGGCACCGGAAGAGCTGATCGATCCGGATGTTCGGGCACCGAAGAAAAACCGTCGGGAGGATTTCACCGATGGTGTCTGGTTCTCGATTTCGGTGGGCCGGAATGACAATGCCGAACCGCGCTGGCTGCTGCCGATGCTCTGCCGGGTTGGTCAGATCAGCGGTCAGGATATTGGCTCCATCAAGATACAATCCGATGAGACCAGTTTCGAGGTTGCCTCCGGGGTGGCAGACAAGTTTCTGGAATCGGTCGGTCCCGACATGAAGCTGGAAAAGAATGTCTCGCTCACGCGTCTTGACGGTCCGCCGGCGGTCGCCCAGCGCGGTGACAGGCGCGATGGTGGTGAGAGCCGTGGGCCGCGAAAGCCCTACGAGAAGAAACCATACGAAAAAAAGCCATACGCGAAGAAACCGTATGAGAAGAAACCCTATGCCAAACCGGCGAAAGACCGGGTCAAGCAGTCTGACGCGCCACGACCGCAATGGGCTGAGGAGAAGCCTGTCGGCAAGCCGACGGATGATCGGGTCAAACGCGATGCTGCGCCGCGAGCCCCGGCACCTGGGCGATCTCCTGCACCTGCTTCAAAATCAGGCCCAAAACCAAAACAAGCAAAGCCCTATGTAAAGAAAGAGCGCCCGGCTGAAGTGTCGCAGGCTGAATTCGGGTTTGATGCCTCGGCCAAAGGCCCCGAACGACCCCGCAAGCCGAAACGGAAACCGGATGCGGCGTCGGTCACATCGGCGCCGGGACGTGGTGCGGAGAAGCGCAAGAAGTACAAGGGCAAGTCGAATGCGCCGAAGCGTCCGTCCGGTCCGGCGAAGAAGCTGGAGCTTGCCGACAAGCCCGGAAAGAAACCGGCCTATCAGTACGACCAGCAGACGACGACCGGCCGCCGCAAGGATGGCAAGACGGAAGAAGGCGGCTTTGCCGTTCTCAAGCGGAAGAAGCCGCGCGCCAAGAAGCGTTAGCGCGTCGGGTGTGGTCGAGTGAGGGCCGATGACGGATTTTGATGCCATCATCATTGGTGCCGGCGCGGCCGGTTTGATGTGTGCGGGCGAGGCCGCCCGACGCGGGCGACGGGTGCTTGTGTTGGAGCGCGCATCCCGGTTTGGCGAGAAAATTCGTATTTCGGGGGGCGGGCGCGCCAACTTCACCAATCTCCATGCGTCACCGGAGAACTATCTTTCGGACAATCCCCGTTTCTGTGTCTCTGCTCTGGCGCGCTATACCCAGCATGATTTCATTGCGCTCGTGGAGAAGCACGGGATCGCCTATCACGAGCGTGACCATGGTCAGCTGTTCTGTGATGACTCCGCGCAACAGATCATCGACATGCTGCGCGATGAAGCTCGCGATGCGGTCATTCAGACGGGTACGGCTGTGGAGCGAGTCTCCGCGAACGGTACCGGGTTCGCTGTTGAAACAAGTCGTGGCCCCTATGCCGCGCGCGCACTTGTGATTGCGTCGGGCGGGCCATCGATTCCGAAGATGGGGGCCACTGGATTTGGCTATGAAATAGCGCGTCAGTTCGGTCTGAAGGTCATCGCACCGCGCGCGGGCCTGGTGCCGCTGACCTTTGACCCGGACATGAAGGCGCGGATGGAAGGTCTGTCCGGTGTGTCGGTCAATGCGACCGCGGCCCATGGCAAAACCAGTTTCACCGAAGCTCTGCTCTTCACCCATCGCGGGCTGAGTGGCCCGGTCATCTTGCAGATTTCCTCGTACTGGAATCCCGGCGATGCCATCATGCTGGATTTGCTGCCCGGGATCGACGCCTTTGCGACCCTCAAGGACTTCAAGCAGAGCGAACCACGCAAGGAGGTGAGCACGGTTCTGTCGCAGATGCTCCCGCGTCGCCTGGCGCAACGACTGGCGGTGTGGACTGGTTGCGGCGGGCGTCTGGCGGAAACTCCGGACATGTCGCTTCGGGCACTGGGGGATCACATCAATCGCTGGCAGATCAAACCCACCGGGTCCGAGGGAATGCGGACGGCAGAGGTCACGGTCGGTGGGGTCGATACACGCGCATTGTCATCGAAGACAATGGAAGTGCGATCCCGGCCGGGTCTCTATTTCATTGGCGAGACAGTTGATGTGACGGGGCATCTGGGTGGTTTCAATTTTCAATGGGCTTGGGCGTCCGGTTTTGCTTGCGGACAGGTGGTTTGACGGCACGGTGGGTCGCCAATCGAGTGACGCAGGGGTATAGGTGATCTTCTGCGGTATACCGCGACCCCTGTGAGGAAGTGCTGCAATGAGCAAAGCCAGAGCGCGCGAGCGTGCCAAAGCCAAGGCCGGACAGAAGGCGCAGAAGCGCAAGGCGGCGGCCAGTGCCGCGCAACCGGAAAACAAGGCCGGGAAGTTTGACGCCGGCGCAAATTCCATTCGCAAGCCCGGTGGCGGCGTTAATGCCGGCAACTTCGCCGAAGCCCGAAGGGGCGCGGCCCGCTCCAGATAGCATCCGCTCGATTGACCCTTGCCAGCCTGCATGCTTGGCTTCGGGTCGGACTCGCAATGAAGAGGGAGGAACGCTGTGAGCGTTGCCCGACACCCCCGCCCGCCCGAGCTTGTGGATGCCACGCTCGAAGAAATCATGGATACCTATGTGGCCCGCTTTCGCGATCGCGTGCCCGATTGGGAAGCGTTCGAGGATGCCAAGATAGAAGGCTACAAGCGCGCGCAGCACCGGTTTATCGGGGCCGGTGGTTCCGGCAAGCATGGCGACCCCAATGCAATTCCGGCCCGCGCCCATACGCTGAGCATCATGTATGTGGAGCCGGGACAGGGGAATGCCGCGCACACTCATGAGGTTGAAGAGACGTTTTTCGTCCTCAAGGGATTGCTCGATGTGTTTGTCGAGGATGAAGATGGCCGTCGCCTGGAAACCCGGCTTGGGCCCTGGGAGTGCATTACCTGTCCGCCGGGGGTGATCCACGGTTATGACAATGCCAGCCTAGAGCCGGTCTGGTTTCAGGTGATGCTTGGTCGTGACCAGCCCGAAACCATGGGCTATGCGGACAAGGATCTGTATGAACGTCGTGACCATCATCTGAAGGACGACTAAATCCTTCATGGAGGCACCAGCGTCATTTGCTATTCATCAGGGCACCACGGAGCGTCAGTGGGGTTTTGCAGACTCCGTCGAGGGGTATGCCCGTCATGGAATCCGCGCGCTGACGGTGCGCCGCGCACTCGTTGAGGATTATGGCAGCGCGAAAGCGGCCCGGTTGATTTCTGATGCTGGTTTGCAGGTGCTCGGGCGTGTCGCGCTGTGCATCGCTCACCGAAAATGACCCCATCCGGATCGCGGCAAACCACGATGAAAACCGCCTCGCCATAGCGCTGACGGCAGAATTGGGCGGGACCAATCTGGCCATGATCTCCAGCGGCCCGCCGGCCGGGTCACGTGATCTGGCAGGTGCGCGCGCCCGCGCCCGGGACGCGCTGGCCGCGTTGCTGCCTGAAGCACGAGCCGGGGGCATGACGCTGGGACTTGAAGCCATTCACCCGATGCGGGTTGTCACCGGTTGTGTCTGGAGCACGCTGGGGCAGGCCAATGCCGTTTGCAAGGAACTGGGTGCGGGGACCGCACTGATTGTGGATGCTTATTATGTCTGGTGGGATCCGGATGAATTGATCGGGGTGGCTATTGCGCGGCACCAGGAGATTTTTGGTGCGGATGCGTGATGCGCTTTGGGACTAGGTCGGTGCGGATGTGAGATAGCTCATCAGGATGTCGACCACATGGGTGCGTCGGCGGGCAAACTCTTCCTCGCCTGTGACGTCGCGGTCGAAGATCGTCGACAAGGTGTACCGGTTGGAGAGGTAAAAAAGCAAAGCGACGCGATGGAGATATAGAGTTCGACCGGATCGACATCCCGTTTGAAGACAACACTCTCCCGGCCACGTGCCAGCATCCCGCCGATGGTTTTTTTCCAGACGGTCATGCATGTCGATTAGCTGGCCCGATTGTTTGACGTGTCGGGCCTTGTGTGTGTTTTCATCTCCCAGCAGCGCGACAAAATGCTGGTGTGCCACCATGTGGTCGAAGCTTGAACTCGATGAATCGTTTCATCGCGTGCGGCGTCGAGCAAACGGTTTTTTTGTCCATTCGGGATCGCGTTGCGATGACGCAGGTCGTTTTGCAGGATTTTTGACCATCACGGAAGATGCTGGAAACGGTCGCGGTGTTGGGCGTGTGCCCGAGTTTGGTGCAGGTTATACGGATGGTTCTGTTGCCAGTGGTGAGCGTCACATTAACCGGTGTACGTGCATGCCGCGAGCAGCGCGAGGCCAGCCGAAAGGATGATGAGCGCAGGTTTGGGGACACGATTTTTGGTGGTGAACATTCCGCAGTATCCAGAGAGACGTTTGATGGATGTTTTCTAACCTGCCACGACCATGTTCGAAAGGATGCCGACACCCTCCAGCGTGACTTCGGCGCGGTCGCCGGGTTTCATGAAGACCTGTGGTTTACGTCCGGCCCCCACGCCGGCGGGTGTGCCGGTGGTGACAATGTCACCTGGTTCGAAGCGATACCATTGCGAAAAAATAGGACACGATCTCGGGGAATGTTGAAGATCAGGTCCATCGGTTCGTGTGGATTGCATGACCTCGCCATTCAATCGGAACTCAAGCAGCAGATCGTGAGGGGTCCGGGATTTCATCCTTCGTGGTGATCACGGGACCGCAGGGGGTGAAGCCGGGGAATAGCTTGCCCATGACATTGCGTTCCCAGGCCAGGATGGCGGGAAAGGGTTCGGTGGCGGAAAAAGACGTCGCCGACCCAGTCGCGTGCCGAAACGTCATTCGCGACTGTGTAGCCCGCGACATAGTCCATGGCGTCGTCAGCGCTCACATTGTGGCAGGTGCGGCCGAAGACGAAACAGAGCTCGGCTTCGTAGTCGATCATGTCCGGGCATTGAGGCGGGATCACGATGGGTTTGCCCGCACCGTTCAGCGAGGCGATGGTCTTCATGAAGGCCGATGGGAGGGCAGGCGCGGGTGTCCCTTCCATCTCGGCCAGATGGCGATGGTAGTTCAGGCCGACCGAGAGGATCAGGCTGGGGCGGGGAACCGGGGCCAGCAGTTCGGCGGACTCAAGCGCGACCAGCGCGCCGGACTGTCGGAGCGATTGCCGTTCGTCTTCGGACAGAGCTGCCAGAGAATTAAGCGCCTTGCGCACCGCATCCATGGCGGAGTCACGGCCGAGGATGTCCTTCACTGCGGCAGGCGCATCGGGTGCCAGACCCGATCTCACCAGATCGAGAAGCTCGTTCTCGCTGCTCAGCCACGGCCGCATGGCCGAGGTCGCCGGTGTCCAGTGTCGCAAGTTTGCATCAGCATGTACCAATATCGTTTTTGTTGTCACAATTCTGCATGCTCGGCAGCACATATGCTAGCGTCTGGCTGCTATAGGGGATCATTGACATGAACGACAACAGCAACAAATCCTTTGCCGCTTCGCCGGCAGTGTGGTGGAAATCGCCGCCGATATACGCGCGGGCAACACCACGCCGAGCGATGTGGTGCAGGGCTGCGTGGA
>CALSML010000014.1 GCA_943787445.1 uncultured Alphaproteobacteria bacterium | reverse complement strand
GGTGGCTAACGATTTTCTGCCGACAATCACTGCACTGCTCGATCGCGAGACCCCACCCGACCATATTGTGATCGAGACCTCCGGCCTCGCCCTGCCCAAACCGCTGGTGAAGGCCTTTGCCTGGCCGGAAGTCAGCACCCGCACCACCGTGGACGGCGTCGTTACCGTAATTGACGCCGGTGCCGTTCTGGACGGCCGCTTTGCCGACGACCCCGATGCCGTCGAGGCCGCCCGCGCGGAAGACCCCTCGCTCGACCACGACAACCCGCTCGAAGAGCTATTCGTCGACCAGTTGAGTTGCGCCGATCTGATCGTCATCAACAAGGCCGATCTGATCAGCGGCGATGGAACGAAAATCGAGGCCGCCCTCGCCCCCCATCGCCGTCCCGGCGTGAAATCTGTAAACGCCACCCATGGACGCATCGACCCGGCAATCCTGCTCGGACTGGATGCGGGCGCCGAAGACGATCTGGAGTCACGCCCCAGCGTCCATGACGGCGAGGACGAACACGACCATGACGATTTTGACAGTTTTGTCATCTCGCTCGGCGCGATCGACGACCCTGACGCTTTGGAGGCGCGACTGACCAGTGCCGTCGCTGCCCATGACATCTATCGGATCAAGGGCTTCATTCATATTCCTGGCAAGGCACGGCGTATGGTGCTGCAGGGTGTCGGATCGCGGTTCCAGCGCTACTTCGATCGGGACTGGGAATCTGCCGAAACCCCGCGCACCGAGCTGGTGGGTGATCGGCAAATCCGGCATGGATCGCGATGCCATCGCAGCCATGATCGGCTGATGCATCTTCTTGCCGCAGCGCCCGGGGCGGTGGATGACGGATCCGAGGCCGTCGATCTCGGTCAATCTTCCGGCGACATCGTTATTCTGACAGCGGCTGATACCGAGATCACGGCTTTGGCACTGGCCAATCGCGCACGGCTTGAGAACAACCCCGCAGCTCCGAGCCTGCGTCTGGCCAACTATCTGCGTCTTGGTCACAACATGTCGGTCGATCTCTATATCGACGACATTGTGCAGAATGCCCAACTGGTTATCTGCCGCCTACTTGGCGGACGTGGCTACTGGCCCTATGGCGTCGACGAAATCGCAGCGACCTGCCGGAAAGCCGGCATTCCTGTCGCCTTTCTTCCCGGTGACGATCAGCCGGATGCCGAACTTTCCGCGCTCACCACACTGGACGGAGACGCCACCCATCGCCTCTGGCAGTATCTGGTGCATGGCGGAATTTCGAATGCCAGCAACTTTCTGAACTTCGCCCAGTCCCTGATCGGAACCGACACCAGCTGGCAGGAACCCGCTCCCTTACTCCGGGCAGGGCTTTACTGGCCCGGTGCGGGCGAAACCACACTGAAGACTGTCAGCGCCCATTGGGACAACGACCTCACCGGTGGCCGCTTTGGTGTTCTATCGCGCCCTGATGCAGGCGGCCAATCTGGCACCCATCGACGCCCTGATCACCGCCCTGCGTGACCGCGGACTCAACCCCCTGCCCGTCCACGCCACCAGTCTGAAAGACCCGGTTGCAGCTGCCATGGTGGCCGAAACCTTTGCAAGTGCTCCCCCGGACATCATCCCTGAACGCGACCGGTTTCGCGCTGTCTGCGCCCGGCGCTGACACAAACCGGGGGCCTTTCACGGACACCGACGCACCCATGTTGCAAGTGGTGTTTGCCGGATCGGATATGGAACGCTGGCAATCCGGTGCGAATGGTCTGTCGGCCCGGGATATCGCCATGAATGTGGCCTTGCCGGAGGTCGACGGGCGTATCCTCACACGGGCAGTGTCATTCAAAGGCGCGGCACGGCGTGATGACGCAAGCGAAACGGATATCGTCGCTTATGAACCGGTAGCTGATCGGATCGACTTCACAGCCGACCTCGCCAGCGCCTGGGCCCGGCTCCGGCAGACCAAGCCCGCCGACCGGCGTGTGGCTTTGGTGCTCGCCAACTACCCCAATCGCGACGGACGGATTGGCAACGGGGTTGGCCTTGACACCCCGGCCGGTGTCGTCAGCGCCCTGAACGCCATGATCGAAGCGGGCTACAGCGTCAAGGATGTACCCGCGGATGGCGACACACTGGTCCGGCGGCTCCAGCAGGGCCCAACCAATGCCGGCATCGCGGCCCGCCGGATCGAAGAAAGCCTGCCACTCCCGGACTATGAGGTTTTCTTTGCCGCGCTTCCCGATTCCGTGCGAATGGCCGTGACCGAACGCTGGGGGGCCGCCAGGTGCCGATCCGATGTTTCTCGCCGGACACACCGATTGCGGAGCGTTCGCGATCCCGGCCTTTCGGTGCGGCAACATCGCCATCGGACTGCAACCGGCCCGCGGTTACAACATCGATCCGACAGCGACCTATCACGATCCGGATCTGGTCCCGCCGCACAATTACTTTGCCTTTTATGCCTGGCTACGCGGGAGTTTCGATGCCCATGCGGTGACCCATTTCGGCAAACACGGCAATCTGGAATGGCTTCCCGGCAAGGCGGTGGCCCTGTCGCGCGACTGCTATCCCGAGGCCACGCTGGGCGCGATCCCCCATCTGTATCCGTTCATCGTCAACGATCCCGGTGAAGGTACGCAGGCCAAGCGTCGTGCCAGCGCCGTGATCATCGATCACCTGACACCCCCGCTCGCCCGCGCCGAAACCTATGGCCCCCTGCGCGACCTGGAAGCGCTGGTGGACGAGTATTACGAAGCAGCAAATGTAGACCCTCGTCGGCTCGCCGTGCTGGGCACCCAGATTGTGGAACTGGTCCGCGAAACCGGTCTGGACCGTGATCTGGGCTTCGCTGCGGATGCCGATCTGACCGATGCAGATGCCCTGAATCGTCTGGACGGCTATCTGTGCGAGCTCAAGGAAATGCAGATCCGCGACGGGCTGCACATCTTCGGCCAGTCCCCCGACGGCGCGCTTCGGACCGGACTGCTCGTGGCGCTGGCCCGTATGCCACGAGGCGACGGAGACGGCGCGAACGCATCCCTGCTGCGGGCGCTGTGTTCCGATCTCGGGCTTGCCTTCGACCCCCTCGATTGCGACTTCGCCATGCCATGGACGGGCGCGAAACCCGTCCGCCCTGTCATCACCCGACCCGACCCGCACCGCAGGTCGATGTCGTCGCGCAACTGGAAGACCTGTCTGCTGACCTCATCACCGGACGTCGCGCAGTTGACGAAAGCTGGACCCACACCCGCGCCGTACTGGATGAGATCGAGTCCACCCTGGGACCGTCCATCGATATGTCCGGAGCCGCAGAGCTTCAGGGCCTGCTGACCGGGCTCGATGGGCGTTTTGTCGACCCCCGGACCTTCCGGCGCGCCCACACGGGGACGCCCCGATGTGCTGCCCACCGGACGGAATTTCTATTCCGTCGACACACGGACCGTGCCAACGCCCGCGGCATGGCATCTCGGCTGGATGTCGGCCCAGTTGCTGATGGAAACCCATGCGCCAGGAACACGGGGACTGGCCACAAACCGTCGCCCTGTCCGCCTGGGGCACCAGCAACATGCGAACCGGCGGCGATGACATCGCTCAGGCGCTCGCCCTGATCGGCGCGCGTCCCACATGGGATTCAGCCTCGCGCCGCGTCACCGGGTTCGAGGTTCTGCCTGTATCGGTGCTCGACCGCCCACGGGTGGATGTGACACTTCGGGTATCCGGGTTCTTCCGCGACGCCTTCCCCGGCCTGATCGATCTGTTCGACAGCGCCGTGGCCGCGATCGCGGCCATCGACGACGAAAGCGAAGCAGACAACCCGCTCGCCGCCAGGGTCGCCACGGAAACGGCACAGCTCGTGGCCGACGGTGCGGCAGCGGATGCGGCTCGTCGCACCGCCAGTTTTCGGGTGTTCGGATCGCAAGCCCGGGGCCTATGGCGCCGGTCTGCAAGCCCTGATCGACGAACAGGGCTGGGACACGACCGTGGATCTGGCCAATGCCTATATCGCCTGGGGCGGCTGGGCCTACGGGGCCGTGCACGGGAACCGGCGCTGCCAATGCCTATGGCACACCAGCCCATCGCACCTTCGCAACACGCCTGTCAGGGGTCGAAGCCGTTCTCCACAATCAGGACAACCGGGAGCACGATCTGCTCGACAGCGATGATTACTACCAGTTCGAAGGGGGCCTCACCGCAGCGGTGGAAGTTGAATCCGGGGCACACGGCCGACCGTCTATCACAACGATCATTCCCGGCCCTTCGCACCGCGGATACGAACACTGGAAGATGAAATCTCGCGCGTCGTACGGGCCCGGGTAACCAACCCGAAATGGATTTCCGGCGTGATGCGCCATGGCTACAAGGGCGCATTCGAGATGGCGGCCACGGTCGATTACCTCTTCGCCTTTGCTGCCACAACCGGCGCTGTGCGCGACGATCAGTTCGACGCCGTGCATCAGGCCTTTCTGGTTGAAGATGCGGTGCGGGACTTCCTCGATGAACACAACCCGGCCGCACTGCGCGAGATGGCCGCGCGCTTCCTCGAAGCCATCGATCGCGGGCTGTGGCAGGCAAGGTCCAACTCGGCCTATGCTCGTCTCAGCGAACTGGCGGCCCGGCCCATGGAGAAAACAGCATGAACGACACTCCCGAACACGTGAATGATGATGCCCAGAGCGCTGACCAGAAATGGGCGGACAAGAAGCGTAAACAGAAGGCCGCGCGGGACCGCATGTTGGCGAAGAAAACCCGGGAAAAGGGCCTGCTGATGGTCCACACCGGTAAGGGCAAAGGCAAGACCACCGCCGCCATGGGTCTGGCCATGCGCGCCATTGGCAATGGCATGAAAGTGGGCATTGTCCAGTTCGTGAAAGGCAAATGGGAAACCGGCGAACGTCAGGTTCTCGAAGCCTTTCCAGATCAGATCGAAATCAAGGTGATGGGCGAGGGGTTTTCCTGGGACTCTCAGGATCGACAGCGGGATATCACCGCCGCGAATGCCGCATGGGAAATGGCCAGGGAAATGATCGCAGATCCCGCTTTTGGTCTGGTGGTGCTCGACGAACTCAACATCCCGCTGCGCTACGATCATCTGGACATCAACGAGGTGGTGGCGGGCCTGCTGGCCAAACGCGAGGATTTGCACGTGGTGGTCACCGGCCGTAACGCCAAGGCCGAACTCATCGAAGCCGCCGATATGGTCACCGATATGACCATGGTGAAACACCATTTCCGCGATGATGTAAAAGCCCAGAAGGGCATCGAGTTCTGAGGCTTCTGCCATGACCGCCACCATCATGTTTCAGGGCACCGGTTCGGATGTCGGCAAATCACTGGTCGTCGGCGGGCTGGCGCGCCTGTTCGCGCGTCAGGGTATTGCCGTCAGGCCGTTCAAACCCCAGAACATGTCCAACAATGCCGCGCCCGCGCTAGGGCCGGGCGGTCTCTATGGCGAAATCGGTCGCGCTCAGGCGCTGCAGGCGCGGGCGGCCGGGATCGACCCGTCCACCGACATGAACCCGGTCCTGCTCAAACCACAAACCGATATAGGGGCTCAGGTGGTGGTCGACGGACGGGTCATCGGAAATGCCGATGCCCGCGCCTATCACAAGATGAAACCCGATCTTCTGGCCGCCGTTCTGGCGGCTTATCACCGGCTTTCCGAAGACGCCGAGCTGATCCTTGTGGAAGGCGCGGGCAGTCCGGCAGAGATGAACCTGCGCGCGGGCGATATCGCCAATATGGGGTTTGCCGAAGCCGCTGATATTCCTGTGGCCCTGATCGGGGATATCGAACGCGGTGGCGTGATTGCCGCGCTGGTCGGAACATGGACTTTGCTGCCGGCTGCCGAGCAGGCCCGCCTGAAGGGTTACATCGTCAACCGGTTTCGTGGCGACATATCTCTGTTTGATGATGCCCCGCCGATCATTGCTGCCCATACGGGCCTGAATTCACTCGGCGTGATCCCCTGGTTCGATGAGGCGCGGCACCTTCCCGCCGAGGACACCGCTTCCCTTCAAGGTCGGTACACGGCGGACAACTGGTCCGGCGCCCTGATCCGTATCGCTGTACCTCTGCTGCCACGGATCGCCAATTTCGATGACCTCGACCCGCTGGCCGAGGCACCCGATGTGGCTCTGAAACTCATCGAACCCGGCAACCCTCTCCCCTCGGATGCAGACCTCATCCTGCTGGCCGGCTCCAAATCTACCCGTGGCGATCTGGACACTCTCCGCCAGAACGCCTGGGACACGGATATTCAGGCCGCAGCCCACAGAGGCGCACACGTCTTCGGGATCTGCGGCGGCTATCAGATGCTCGGGCGCACAATCCACGATCCCCACGGGGTCGAGGGCGCCCCCGGAGTCACCCCCGGTCTGGGTCTGCTGGATGTGGACACCGTCATGTCCTCTGAGAAAAAACTCGCTCCTGCATCCGGCGTTGCCCTGACCTTGGAAAGGAATTTTTCAGGGTTTGAAATGCATATGGGTGTAACGACTGGCAAAGATACGACCCTGCCGTTCCTACAATTTCTTGATGGCCGAATGGATGGCGCACAATCGAGCGACGGACGCATTGCCGGAACCTATGTACATGGCCTTTTTGCCGAAGACCCGTTCCGGGCAGAGTTTCTCGCACAACTGAACCCGCACCACAGAAATGGGGCTCCTTGGAACAGCCAGATTGATGTCACACTCGACGCACTGGCCGACCATCTCGCCGAACATCTCGATACAGCGGGCATTCTGCACATTGCCCGCCGGGGTGGCGCCTGAAACCAGGCGTAAGCACCCTCGTTTCGCCGCATTTGCGTGCAAGAACACCCCGAACACCGCGTTGAACCCGAGGATACGTCCATGACCCGGTTTCTTCACTCTCTCGCCGCCACCGCGATTTTCGTTCTCAGTATGGCCGCACCGGCATCGGCGGGCGCCGTCCACACCGACGTGCCCGAAACCGTCGACCCCAACGCGCGTTATCTGATCTATCTCCATGGTGCCCGGCCAGAAAGCTTTCCCCTGTCCGAACCCCATCCAACCCGCGGGATTTTCAAATACAACAAGATCGTGTCGGCCTTCGCCGCAGGCGGGCTCGAGGTGATTTCCGAGCTGCGCATCGAGAAAACCAATCCCCGCCGTTATGCGCGCACGCGCACCCTCGAACAGGTCAAGGCCCTGATCGCAAAAGGCGTTCCGGCCCATCACATCACGGTGGCGGGTTTCTCGAAGGGCGGGCTCATGGCCCTGATCGTGGCCACTCAGGCCAAACAGCCCAAACTGAACATCGTGAACATGGCGGGATGTGGCAAAGGCCAGTTCCGCAAGGCCTATGAGAACTTCCTCGCCAATGATGCCAGCAAGATGAGCGGGCGCATGTTGTCGATCTATGATTCAAAGGACAAGAATTCGGGCTCCTGCAAGGAGACCGGGGCCAAGTCGGCCCAACTCGCATTTGAGGAAATCGTTCTCGAGGTCGGCGCTGGGCAGGACACCTTCTACACGCCCCGAAAAGCCTGAATGGAGAAAGTCACCGCCTGGGCAAAAGCCGCCAAGGGCTAGCTCAGGAAAAACCAATCTGGCCAGCCAGCGCAAGCGTGGCGATGAGCGCCACGATCACCGCTTCGAGCAGACAGGCCACCACAAACAGATAGAGGCCGCGACGAATCTCCGCGCTCCCGATGCGGGCGGAAAATTCCCCGCCCACCCAGGGCTGATCGGTGGTTTTGCCGTTGTAGCTTCGTGGCCCCGACAGCGCGACCCCCAGCGCGCCAGCCATCGCCGCTTCGCTCCAGCCCGCATTGGGGGAGCGATGCTTGCCCCCGTCCCGCGCCATCACCCGAAAGGATGCACCCGGACGCCCCCGGGGAACAAAGGCGCTGGCCAGCACAATCAACACGGCCGCAATCCGGGCGGGAATGTAGTTGAGCAGGTCATCCAGCCGCGCGGCGGCTTTCCCGAAGGCGTCATGACGTGGCGTGCGATAGCCGATCATCGAATCCATGGTGTTGACCGTCTTGTAAATCAGCAGCCCCGGCAGGCCGAACAAGCAGATACCAGAACACCGGCGCCACCACCCCGTCGGCAAAACTCTCGGCCAGACTTTCGATTGCGGCCCGCGAAACCCCATGTTCATCAAGTGTATCCGGGTCGCGCCCGACAATCATCGCCACGGCGGCACGCCCCTCCTTGAGACCGTCGCGATCGAGTACCCATGCGACCGCACGGACATGATCAAACAGGCTACGCTGTGCGATCAGAAAGGTGACGGCGACCCATTCGATGATCCAGCCTTGCGGAAACAGACGCGCCAGATCATGGAGGCCCCAGCCGATCGCGACCGCCAGAACGATCATCAACACGGCCACCACCAAACCGCGGACAAACCGTGTGCGGGCGCTGCGATTTCTCCCGGTTGAGACGACTGTCGAACCAGCCCGTCAGACCCCCCAGCAGGGCAACCGGATGGGGTAACACACGAAACAAGGACCCGAACTCCCCCACAACCGCGTCAAGAAGCAGCGCGAGAAAAAGGATGACAGGAAGCGCGATTCCCGCAGTGTCCGGACTGAAAATCATGGCGACATCCTGCGAGGCCGGAGTCGCGCCGCGTCAATCGCGTGCCCGGGCCCGGCCGAACCACCTTATTCATCCTCGTGCCCTTGGCCCGGTCGTTCGGACATGGTCTATTGCCCTCTCACAGGAGAGAATTATGGCGAACGATTTCGGAATTATGGTGTGCGGTCACGGCAGCCGTGACGAAGGTGCAGTACGGGAGTTTGCGGTTGTGGCCGCGGCTCTGCGGGCGCGTTTCGCAGACCAGCATGTCGAGCACGGCTTTCTGGAATTCGCTACCCCCATCATTCGCGACGGGCTCGACAAGCTGGTCGCCAGAGGCGTGAAACGCATTTACGCGGTCCCCGGCATGCTGTTTGCCGCCGGGCACGCCAAGAACGACATTCCCTCGGTCCTGAACACCTATGCGACCCAGAATCCCGGGGTCGATATCATCTATGGCCGGGAACTGGGCATCGATCTCAAGATGATCCGCGCTGCCGGGGATCGCGTAATGGAGGCCGTCGCGGCTGCGAATGCCGAGCAGGGCGAGATTCCACTGCACGAGACCATGCTGGTGACTGTCGGACGTGGTGCCTCGGACCCGGACGCCAATTCCAATGTGTCCAAGGTTTCGCGCATGCTCTGCGAAGGCCTTGGTTTCGGCTGGGGCGAAACCGCCTATTCCGGTGTGACCTTTCCGCTCGTCCAGCCAGCCCTCGAGCACGCCGTCAAACTCGGCTACCGGCGGATCGTGGTGTTTCCGTATTTCCTGTTCACCGGCATTCTGATCAAGCGCATCTATGATCACACGGACATGGTCGCAGCGAACCACCCGGATATCCAGTTTGTGAAAGCGCCCTATCTGAACGACCACCCGCAGGTGCTCGAAACCTTCGCCGACCGGGTCATCGAAATCGGTGAAGGCACCAATCTGATGAACTGCCAGATGTGCAAGTATCGCGAGCAGGTCCTCGGGTTCGAGACCGAAGTCGGGCTGGCCCAGGAAAGCCATCATCACCATGTCGAGGGGATCGGCACCGGCAACGACCATGATCACGGGCACAGTCACGCCCACGCCCACGATCATGACCACAATCATGATCACGGCCATCATCCCTATCCCCATGCCGATCACCCGCACGGACCCAGGACTCTCCCCGCCGAAGGCGACTAACGGGGACCGGACGCGCACGCCATGACCAATGTCAGCTACGACCATATTCGAGATCCCGAAGCGATCTATGCCGCATCCTTCGCCGCCATCCGTTCCGAGGCAGACCTCACATCCATCCCGGATGATTTGCACGACGTTGCCTTGCGGGTGGCCCATGCCATTGGCGATGTTGCAGCCATCAACGATCTGGTCTGGTCGGACGGGGCAGGAACCGCCTGCTGCGAAGCGTTGTCCAAAGGTGCACCCGTGATCGCAGATGCGCGCATGCTCGCGGACGGCATCATCCGCAGCTCTCTCCCAGCCGATAATCGGGTGATCTGCACTCTTGGTCTGGGCAATGTGGCGGGAAATGCCGTGCGCGATCACACGACGCGATCCGCCGCCGCAGTGGATTTGTGGGAAAGTTTTCTCGAAGGTGCCGTTGTTGTCATCGGCAATGCGCCGACAGCGCTCTTCCGGCTGCTGGAAAACCTGGCGGCGGGCGGACCCAGACCTGCTGCGATCATCGGCATGCCGGTCGGGTATGTGGGGGCGGCCGAATCCAAAGCCGCGCTGGTTGCCGCAGCCCCGACGCCGTTCATCGCGCTCCAGGGCCGCCGTGGTGGCAGCGCCGTGGCCGCGGCAACCATCAACGCCCTGACACGTAATGCGGGGAATACGGCATGAGCGCCTGGCTCAACATCGTCGGGATCGGTGCCGGGGGTCCGCAGGATCTTCCCGGCCCGGCGCGCGCGCTGATCGCCAACGCCGAACTTCTCGTCGGCGGCGAACGGCATCTTTCAATGGGCGACAACGACACGGCCCGAAAACTTGCCTGGAAATTTCCGCTCGACGGAATTGTGAACGAGATCAGGGCCGCCCGCGATCAGTGTGTGGTGGTTCTGGCCACGGGCGACCCCATGTCCTTCGGGATCGGCTCCACACTTGCCCGACATTTCGCACCCGGCGACATGACGATCATCCCCGCGCCCGGCGCATTCAGTCTGGCCGCCGCACGCATGGCGTGGCCCCTCCATGCCTGCACCTGCCTCACCCTTCACGGGCGCCCCCTTGAACTGCTGAACTATCACGTGCTGCCCGATCGGCGCATGCTGATTCTCAGCCATGACGGCACGACCCCCGGGAAAGTCGCCGAGACCCTGTGCCGTGCCGGGTTCGGCCCGAGCCTGATGACCGTATTTGAAAACATGGGCGCAGCAAATGCATCTGTTCGCACAGGCACCGCAGAATCCTGGGATGCGGCTGATATCGAAAATCTGAATACCATCGCCGTTGAATGTCAGGCCGGACCGGCGGCGCGCTTCTATACCCCCGTGGCAGGACTGCCCGACGATGCATTTTTGCATGATGGCCAGCTCACCAAGCGCATTGTCCGGGCCGCGACGATGTCAGCCCTGGCGCCCCTGCCCGGTCAGCATCTCTGGGATCTGGGCGCCGGATGCGGCTCAGTGGCCATCGAATGGCTGCGGGCCACACAGGATGTTCAGGGTCAGGGCGCCCGGGCGAGTGCGGTCGAGCGCATGCCATCGCGCAGCACCCGGATGGCCCAGAATGCGTGCCGGCTCGGCGTTCCGCTCCTCAACATAGTCACCGCCGAGATCGCCAGCGCCTTGCCGGACCTTGATGATCCCGATGCGGTCTTCCTGGGTGGCGGCGCGTCCGGAGACGGATTAGTCGAGACCATCTGGGAACGGCTCAGGACCGGTGGGCGCCTCGTTGCCAATGTGGTCACCCTCGAAGGCGAACGGACACTGCTGGAGTCCCATGCAAAGCTCGGCGGTGAACTCACACGGATTTCTGTCAGCCATGCAGAGCCCGTTGGCGCCCTGACCGGCTGGCGGCCCGCAATGCCGGTCACCCAGTGGTCGGTCGTGAAATCATGACCGGTACGGCAATCGGGATTGGTGTCGGACCCGGCGATCCCGAACTCATGACTCTCAAGGGCGCGCGAATTCTCGCAACTGTTCCTGTCGTGGCCTATCCGGCCCCAGAGACAGGCGACAGTCTCGCACGCCGCATCGCGGCCGCCCATCTGCCCCCGAGTGCGACCGAGATCGCCATCCGAATGCCGCTTTCCTCCAATCGCTTTCCCGTCGAAAGCGTCTATGACCGCGCCGCAGACGAGATCAGCGGCCATCTCGCAAACGGACGTGATGTCGCAATCCTCTGCGAAGGTGACCCCTTCTTCTATGGATCCTTCATGTATCTCTTCGCCCGACTAGCCGAGCACTGGCCGGTCGATGTGGTGCCCGGCGTATCCTCGCTGACCGCCTGTGCAGCCGTCTCAGGCAAGCCGCTGGCCGCCTTGAACGATGTTCTGACCGTCCTGCCCGCCACGCTGCCCGATGACGTCTTGCGCGAAAGACTGGCCGTCACCGATGCTGCGGCCATCATCAAGGTGGGCCGGCACCTGCCGCGGGTCCGCGCCGTGCTGGACGATTTGGGTCTGGCCGGTCACGCCGAGTATATCGAGCATGCCACCATGGCCGATGAGAAACACAGCCCGCTGTCCGAACTCGAAGATGCAAAAGCACCCTATTTCTCGATGATTCTGGTTCATCACCGGGGGGCCGCATGGGCGTAGAAACACCCATCGCAATCATCGCCCTGACGGCTGCAGGCGGCAAACTGGCACAACAAATCCAACGCGGGCTGCCCGATGCGCAGGTTCATGGGCTATCCGGACGTGTCGAAGACTGTGACACCACATTCACGGACACCGGTAAAGCGCTCAGAGCCCTGTTTCACGACGGCTATGCAATCATCGGTATCTGCGCGGCCGGCATCCTGATTAGGGGCCTGGGCACGAGCCTCTCGAACAAGCACATCGAACCACCGGTGATTGCAATCTCTCCGGACGGCGCAAACATTGTTCCCCTCCTCGGCGGACATCATGGCGCCAATCGTCTGGCCCGGGACATTGCCACGCTGACCAACGGTATCGCCGCACTAACAACCGCGGGGGAAACGATTTTTGGGGGTCGCACTCGATGATCCGCCACCGGGCTGGACAGTCGCAAATCCTGCCCGCGCCAAGGATGTTATGGCCGACATCCTAGCCGGTGGCAAACCCAGTTTGATAATTGAATCCGGTGAGCCGGACTGGTTGTCACCAATCCCACTCGACCATGATGGCACCTGGATGATCCGCATCTCGGATCGCTCCATTACACCCAACCCGAATGAACTTCTTATTCACCCGCCCAGTCTGGTGGTCGGTGTGGGTTGTGAGCGCGATTGCGCACCGGATGAACTTCGTGAACTGGTTGTGGAAACTCTCGCAGATGCCAGGCTTGCTCCCCAATCCGTCAGAGCGATTGTTTCCATCGACGTGAAAGCCGATGAGCCAGCCGTCCACACTCTGGCCGAAGGTCTCGGCGTTCCGGCACGATTTTTCAATGCCGCAGAACTGGAGGCGGAATCACCCCGTCTTGAAAACCCGTCCGACATTGTCTTCCGCGAAGTCGGTGCGCATGGCGTCTCGGAAGCGGCCGCGCTCGCCGCCACAGGCCCAAAGGGCATGCTGATCGTCGCAAAAAGAAAATCCCGCCGCGCCACTTGTGCGGTTGCCCGCGGCCCGCATATCGACGTACGCCAGATCGGGCGGTCGCGAGGCCATTTGTCCATTGTCGGCACCGGTCCCGGCGACAAAGCCCACCGAACCCCCGCGACGGACACAGCTATCGCCAGGGCTCAGGATATCGTCGGCTACGGGCCTTATCTTGATCTTCTTGGCCCGTCGATTGCTGGCAAAACACGTCATGATTTCGGTCTTGGCGCGGAGATTGATCGCTGTCGTCACGCCCTAAACCTGGCCGGACAGGGACGCGATATCGCCCTTGTATCCAGCGGTGATCCCGGTGTCTTTGCCATGGCCACGCTGGTTTTCGAACTGCTCGACCAGGAGGCCCATCCGGACTGGCAACGCATCTCCATCGATGTCCATCCGGGTGTGTCGGCAATGCAGCTTGCCGCAGCCCGTGCCGGTGCGCCGCTGGGACATGATTTTTGCGCCATTTCCCTGTCCGACCTGTTGACGCCATGGCCGACAATTCAGGAACGGCTCAGGGCGGCGGCGGAAGCCGACTTCGTGACTGCGTTCTACAACCCGCGCAGCCGCAAGCGTCATCACCAGATCGAAACAGCCCGCGACATTTTCCTGGCCCACCGGCCCGTCGACACACCCGTGATCATTGCCCGAAATCTGGCGCGAGAGGGTGAATCCGTGGAGATCATGCCTCTGTCGGAACTGCAGGTAGAATCCATCGACATGCTGACCGTGGTGATAATCGGAAACTCGCAATCAAGACAAATGGCTTTGGTGGGGCGGAGCTGGGCTTATACGCCGCGCGGCTATGTCCAAAAGAACATCGGGAAAACCGGTAGCTAAACGCTCAGATACTGTTGCGACGATCAACTCGCGCCCTGTCGCGGGCGCTCATGAAACCGAACATCCGGACAAATTTGTCTCCATCGGCGTCACAGGCATATCCGGCCACAAAAGTATCGGGATCCTGATTGTCCGAATCATAGCCGGTTGAGCCTTTGATCCGCTTCACAAAGCGAAATGCGACACAACCACCATCCGTCGCCAGAAATCCAAAGGTTCTCTCACCTCCGGCCTCCAGAATGACCGGATCGCGCGCCTGCACGGGCGTCTGCGAAAGAAACAAGCGAAAGGCGACTTCATCGCGCGCGCTGTCGATCGAGATGTGATTGAACCAGGAATCAAAAAGGTGCTCGACCATTGCCACGCGCGATTCACCGGCGAAGTAAGCCTCGTGAACCACCGAACCGTTGTACCGCAGGCTTCGCTGGACACTGTCGATCTGCGGCAGAAAGAAGGGAATATTGAAATTGGCTTCGACCAAATCCACCGCGACCGGGTCGGAAAGATAGGCTTTAGACCCGCCCACCGTCTGAAATTCGGTCCCCGGTGCGCAGGCCGTCAGCAACAAGCCGCCGACAACCGTCAGAAAGTGACATTTCCGCATCTGTCGCCTCAAATTTCTCATGAAATATCATAGGCCCGACTCCGGCCTAGTCAAAGTCGCGCGCCGGGATGTAAGACATGGGCATGACTGTTTTCTTCATTGGCGCCGGTCCTGGCGCGCCCGACCTCATCACATTGCGTGGCCGTGACCTGATCGCACAGGCCCCTGTTTGCCTCTACGCCGGTTCACTGGTGCCTGTCGAAATACTGGCCCATGCGCCCGACAACGCCACGATCATTGACACGGCGCCGCTACATCTCGATCAGATCATCGCCCATATGGCCGGTGCCCACGCCATCGGTCAGGATGTGGCACGCGTCCATTCCGGAGACCCGTCCCTCTATGGCGCCATCGGTGAACAGATGCGCCGTCTGGATGTTCTAGAAATCCCGTATGAGGTTGTGCCGGGTGTTCCGGCCTTCGCGGCCGCGTCAGCGGCACTCTGCCGGGAGTTCACCCTGCCTGATGTCAGTCAGACGGTCATTCTGACACGCACCTCGGTCCGCGCGTCAGACATGCCGGATGGTGAAGAACTCTCCGAACTCGCCAGATCACGCGCAACGATGGCCGTGCATCTGTCGATCAACAATCTGGCCAATGTGGTTCGGGATCTGACCCCGCATTATGGAGCGGATTGCCCGGTCGTGGTGGCCTATCGTGTGAGCTGGCCGGATGAAAAGTTCATCCGCGGAACACTGGAAACCATTCGCGATCTGGTCAAGGAATCTGGAATCACGCGGACAGCCCTGATCCTGGTCGGCCCGGTCCTTGCCGAGGAAATGTCGGATGAGGCGTTCACGGACAGCCAGCTCTACAGCGCCAGCCATCACCATGTGTTGCGTCCGCACACAAAGAAAAAGGCCTAACGCTCACCCGCCTGTTGCAGGAGCTGGATGACCTTGCGGGACCGGCCTTCGCGCGCCAGATCCAGTGCGGTCCGGCCGGTAAAATCGGAAATCCCGACATCCGCCCCTGCCGCAATCAACCTCGCTACAATACGATCATGACCTTGCTCAGTCGCGGCCATGAGGGGTGTCCGGCCATCACGATTCTCACGATTGATGCTGGCCTGGTAGGACAGCAACAACTCCACGACGTCATCATGACCGTTGGACGCAGCGTAATAGAGGGCGCTGTTGTCGAGGTCGTCGACAATATTGGTTTGCGCCCCGACCTCGAGAATCAATTCCAGCGATTCATAGCTGCCCTGAATGGCGCCCCAGATCATGGCCGTCCGGCCTTCTGTGTCTGCCCGTGACATGGGGTGCTGACGAACGATAAGTTCGCGCACCTTTTCGATGCGATTCTCATAGACAGCCACAATCAGCGGATCTTCGGCAAAAATATTGGTCTGTGCTGTCCCAAAAGACGAAAACAGCAGGCTGGCGAGAAGGACCGGACCGAAGACTAGTTTGTGTATTTTCATAACGATCCCTGTTTCGCGCGCTGACCTGCCTTCGTCAAGTCAGGACTTCCAGCAGCCACGGCATGACTGCTTCGACCGACCGGACAGTGGGTCCCTCTGAAGGTTTCGGTCGGGCAATCATGACGACAGGTCGGCCCAATGCACGTGCCGCCACAAGCTTGGCCTGCGTCATATCACCACCCGAAGCTTTGCAAACAAGTACGTCGATTCTATGGCGTTCCATCAGGGACTGTTCGGAATCCACGGTGAAGGGGCCGCGTGCAGCAATCAACTCACAATTCACCAGTGGAAGCGGATCTGTCGGCATATCCACCATGCGGACGAGAAACCTTGTGTCCTGACAGGTCGCAAACGCAGCGAGTTCGCCTCGCCCGATTGTGAGGAATGCCCGCTGCCCGAATTCGGGCAGCCGGGCTGCAGCCTGCCCGGCATTCTCCACCATGTGCCATTGATCTTCTGCACGTTGCTGCCAGAGCGGTCGATCAAACAGAAGTCGTGGCACTTTAGCCTGCAAGCAGGCTGTCCGGGCATTTTCGGAAATCTGGCTAGCGAAGGGATGGGTGGCATCAATCACGACAGCAATCCCCTCCTCACGCAGATAGTCTGCCATTGCGTCAGGCCCGCCGAACCCGCCCACACGCAACGAACCCGGAAGAGCCGGTGGCGCAAGGGTCCGGCCTGCCAGAGAGGTCGTCACCCGAACGCTGTCCCCCCAATGTAAGACAATTGCCTGCGCGATCGCAGCGGCCTCGGCGGTTCCGCCAAGGATCAGAACCTTCGGAGACTCAGGGGCCGACATATGACAAAACGGTCCCGTCACGGGCCACGACAAGCACATCAACATCCGCCGCACCCGCCAGGGCTGCCCGGCACACTTCGCGCGACCCACGCGCGATATGCGCACACAGGGCTTCACCCAGTCCTGCCTCCTGCGCAATCACGAGAACAGCGCCAGCCGAAACCGCGCTGCGTGCCGCGGCAACGATCCCAGGTGCCGCCCCCACATGCGCCAGTTTCTCAGCCAGCGCCCCCACATCGACCGATGATCGGCTGGAGTGCAGATCCATATGACCCTCGGCAAGCTTCGACAACTTCCCAAACCCACCTGCAATTGTCAGGCGGAGCACCGGATGAGCGCGCACATATTTCAGAAGAGCACCGGCAAAATCGCCCATATCGATCACCGCGCGCGTCTCCAGCCCGTGATGAGATTCCACAGCCGTTTCCGACGTGCGGCCGGTCGCGCCGGCCACGTGATCGATTCCGGTTGCACGGGCAACATCCACCGCCCGGTGGATGGAATGAATCCAGGACGCGCAGGAATAGGGAATAACCACACCTGTCGTCCCCAGCACGCTCAGCCCCCCAACAATTCCAAGGCGTGGATTCGCCGTCTTCTCCGCCAGTGCCACCCCGTCCGGGATCGACACGGTGACCAGAACGTCCGCCCGCACGCCGAATTCCGCGGCAATCTCGGTCAGGGCACCCGTAATCATCTCACGGGGTTTGGGATTGATCGCGGGCTCTCCCGGTGGGATCGGCAGGCCGGGAAGCGTGACCGTTCCCACGCCCGGCCCGGCAGCAAACTGCACCCCGGCTCCCGACTGACACGGCGTGACCGTGCAGGAAATTTCCGCGCCATGTGTGACATCAGGATCATCACCAGCATCCTTGATCACCGTCGCCGTCGCAGAATGAGTCCCGAGCTCCGGCTTGATCAGACGAAATTCGGCGCGCTGTCCGCGTGGCAGCCGAATGGTGACCGGATTGGGAAAGGTCCCGCTCAGCAATGCCTCGTAAGCCCCTTTCGCGGCTGCGGTCGCGCAGGCACCGGTCGTCCAGCCACGCCGCAGTCCCGCGCCATTGAGGCGTCCGGTATCCTGATCTTCATTGAAACTCGTATCTTCCATCCACCCATCGTAGCCCCCCATGTGGTTGCCCGGCCAGCGGTCCGGCGTTAGCTTCTAAGAATGGATTTAAACGAACTCTCGCTGCCGCCATTCGAGCGTGGCTGGGTCTGGCTTGTGGGCGCTGGCCCGGGCGATCCGGCCTTGCTGACCGTGGGCGCACTGCATGCACTGCGCAGCGCCGATATCGTTGTGCACGATGCGTTGGTGGATGCGCGAATTCTGGAAATGGCCCGCCCCAATGCCGAGTTGATCTACGCAGGCAAACGTGGCGGCAAGCCATCTCCCAAACAACCCGACATCTCAGCGCGACTGGTCGCGTTGGCCCGCACCGGGCGCAAGGTGTTGCGCCTCAAGGGCGGAGACCCGTTCCTGTTCGGGCGCGGGGGCGAAGAAGCGCTGGCCCTGGTGGCGGCCGAGATTCCCTTTCGGGTGATCCCCGGAATTACGGCTGCGGTTGGCGGGCTGGCCTATGCCGGCATCCCGATGACTCATCGGGCCACCGCAACGGCCGTCACCTTCGTCACCGGGCACAACCTATCAGGCAAGGTGCCCGATAACCTCGACTGGGCCGCTCTGGCGAACGGGGCTCAGGTGCTCATCTTCTACATGGCGCTCAAGCATATTGACGAGATCGTCGCGCGGCTACTCGCTGCTGGCTGTCAGCCCGAAACCCCTGCCGCACTGATCGCCGATGCCACGACCGAGCGCCAGCACATCGTGGAAACCTGCCTTGGCGACGCGCCGCAAGCCGCCGCAGGCATGTCACCCCCGGCCCTGTTCGTGGTGGGAGAGGTTGTTCGCCTGCGTGACGGGCTCGACTGGCTGGGTGCCTTGTCGGGCAAGGTGCTCGATCACGACCCGCTGCGCCATGGTGATGTGCGCGATGCCGGCTGATCCTACCTTCCCGCTGGGAAACCCTGATTCTCCGACGATGATTACCCGGATCATCTCGGCCGCGCTGGTTCTCTGTTCGATCCTCTTCGTGTTCGGATTTTCGATCCTCACCGGCCGCGACATGGCCCTGCCCGAAAAATTCAATGCTGCGGTGATTGTTCTGGGCGTGCTGGCCGGCCTGTTTCATCTGTTTGGTGTGGTGCCGCAGGGGCGGCACATGCGGGCTTTCGCCAGTCCCGTTGTGGCCTGGCCGGTGATGATCGCAGGCATTGCGACCCTGATAACCTCATGACCCAGACCTCCGGCCTGATCATCGCCGCACCCGGTTCGGACAGCGGCAAAACCGTTGTGACCCTCGGATTGCTCCGGGCTTTGCGGGATCGCGGCCAGCGCATTATTGGCGCCAAGGCCGGACCGGACTACATCGATCCGCTGTTTCATGCTGTTGCCAGCGGCCAGCCAGCCTTCAATCTCGATCCGTGGGCAATGCGCCACGACACGATCGCACGGCTTGTACAACCCGATCATCGCGGCGGCGAGATGATAATTGCCGAAGGCGTGATGGGGCTGTTTGACGGCGCCAACCTGCCGGGCCAACCGGATACCGGTTCCACCGCTGATCTGGCGGCATTGACCGGCTGGCCGGTTTTGCTTGTGGTGGATGCAGCACGCCAGGCCGCCAGTGTTGCAGCCCTGGTTTCCGGCTTCGCGAACCATCGACGCGACATCACCATTTGCGGGGTCATCTTCAATCGGGTTGGTAGCCCCGCCCATACCCGGGTTCTCCAAGACGCCATGGCCGTCACGCTGCCAGACATTCCGGTCATGGGCACGATCCCCCGCAACGCCGAACTGATGCTGCCGGAGCGCCATCTGGGGCTCGTTCCCGCCCACGAGCATACGGAAATCGAAACCTTCATCGCGGGTGCCGCACGAATCCTGTCCGAGGCTGTCGATCTGGACGCGCTGGTAACGGCGACACGACCCTGCTCCCTCCGTCCCGAAAATTCCGATCGCCATGCCCAGATCGACCCGTTGGGGCAGCGAATTGTCATTGCCCGCGACGACGCCTTTGCCTTCACCTATCCCTCAGTGCTCGCCGAATGGCAGCGCGACGGGGCCGAGCTGGACTTCTTCTCGCCGCTGGCCGACGAGGCGCCGGCGGCACAGGCGGATGCTGTCTATCTGCCCGGCGGCTATCCCGAACTCCATGCCGCACAGCTGGCAGGCGCAACGAATTTCAAAGCCGGACTGCGCGCAGCGGCCAGTCGAAATGCACAGGTTTTTGGCGAATGCGGCGGTTATATGGTCCTCGGCCAGGGACTTGTGGATGCTGCGGGAAATCGCCACGAAATGACAGGACTTCTGCCGGTGGAGACGAGTTTCGCAAGCCGCCGACTGCATCTGGGTTATCGGCAGGTCACCACCACCGCACCGTCCCCTCTGGGGCCGGAAGGTACGGTCTTTCGCGGGCACGAGTTTCACTACGCGTCGATCCTGACCGAAGACAATGCGACGCCCCTATTCGCGACGGAAAATGCCCGTGGGGACGATCTGGGGACCGCCGGAACTGCGATCGGATCGACTGCCGGCTCCTTCATTCACCTCATCGACCGGACCACGGCATGACAGTCAACATGCCTTTCTGGGAAACCAAGGATCTTGCCGAGATGTCGGACACGGAATGGGAATCCCTATGCGACAGTTGCGGCCAGTGCTGTTTGTTCAAGCTGGAGGATGCCGATACCGGCGAATATGCCCTCACCAATGTGGCGTGCCGGTTTCTCGATCACGACAGCTGCCAGTGCAGTGACTACGCCAACCGCCAGCGCAACGTTCCCGACTGCGTCAAGGTGACGGCCACAAACATCGCCGAGCTGCGCTGGATGCCCGAAACCTGTGCCTACCGGCTTCTCGCAGAGGGAAAACCACTCTTCCCGTGGCACCCACTTGTCTCCGGTGACCCGGAATCCGTGCACACCGCCGGGGCCTCCGTACGCGGTAAGGCCATCAATGAGGACATGGTCGATGATCTGGAAGATCATGTGATCGAGGAACTGAACCGAAAATTACGTGACGGCATTCCGCCCCTGCCCAACCCCGCAACACGGCCACCCCGCAAGTAGTGCGCAGGCGCACCCGACTGTATAAAACGATGGCGTCTTTACAGGAGAACCGAGATGACCAACCAGCCCAGCGGCGTTTTCGCTGCCTCCCTGACACCGATGACCGCAGATCTGGAAATCGATGTGCCCCGTGCGGTAGCGCACAATCAATGGCTGCTGGCGAATGGGTGTGACGGTGTCGCACCCCTGGGTACCACGGGTGAAGCGAACTCGCTCGGCTTCGACGAACGCCTCGCGCTGCTCGACTCACTGGCCGATGCCGGGATCACGGGTGCCCAGTTGATTGCCGGAGTCGGTTGCACCGCAATCCCCGATACGGTCACCCTCACGAAAAAGGCCCTGGCCAATGGCGCCGGGGGCGTCCTGATGCTCCCACCCTTCTATTACAAGGCGCCTTCCGAGGACGGATTGTTTGCCGCCTATGCGGAGGTGATCGAACGGGTCGGCGATTCGGCGTTACAGATCTACCTCTACAATTTCCCCCAGCAGGTCGGGTTCGAGCTGCCGCTGAGCCTGATCGGGCGCCTGATCGAAGCCTATCCGAACACCGTGGTCGGCTCGAAGGATTCCTCGGGTGACTGGCCGCGCATGGAGCACACCTTGAAAGAATTCCCCGGCTTCCGGCTGTTCCCGGGCTCTGAGGAATTTTTGCTCTCCGGGCTTCGCCTGGGAGGAGTGGGCTGTATCTCCGCAACGGTCAACATCAACGCACCACAGGCCCAGGCCGTCTATGCCAATTGGCAGACCGACCAGGCTGACGCCCTGCAGACCCATCTCACCGAGTTGCGCATGGGGTTCAAGGACCTGCCCGCGATCCCGGTCATGAAGGGATATCTGGCCCAGGAACATGGTGACTCGGCGATGGCCCATGTTCGCCCGCCATTCCTGCCGGCAACAGCCGGAGAGCTGGCCACAGCGACCACGCGGCTGGCAGCGGCAAAGTTCAAACTGGCGGCTTAGTCAGCCGGTTTGGGCGTCTTGTCACGGCTGACATTCACCAAGGCCACGCCCGCGAACACTAGGACCACCGCCACCCAGAGCCATACCGAAGGGCGTTCCCCGAAGAACAGGGCGCCCCAGCCGACGCCCGACAGAACCACGATGTATCCGACCTGTGCGAGGTAGACGGCACCGGCAAGTGAGACGATCGTATAGAACAGCACGAAGGTGGCGACTGTAACCATCCCGTAGCCGACGATCACATAATCCGGCGCATCGAAGTCAATCCAGATTTCGTGAAAGCTCCCCGTCGACAGGGCCATCAAAAGACTGGTGGCGGCCGCCACATACATGGTGCCCATGGCGAGCGAGATATTGTTGCCTTTTGCCGGACGTCCGGTTTCGGCGAAAACATTGGATGCCGCCCACAGCGCCGGCGTCACGATCGCCAGCAAGGCCAGCGGCAGCAATTCCGGTGATGGCAAACTGCCTTTGGGCAGCACCAGCACGGCAACCCCTGACAGGCCGAGCAAAACACCTCCGGCGCGCATCAACCGAAATCTTTCCAGCCGCACCGACAGTGCAATCAGATAGGTGATCAGCGGTGCCGTGACGATCAGAACCGACATCAGACCCGCCGGCAGATCCCGCATCACGAACACCATATTTGAATTCGGGAACGCGACGCCGATCGTGCCCATCACCGCGTAATACTTCAGATGGCGTCTATCAAAGCCGATCGGAATTTTCCAGATCAGGCAGATCAGAAAGAGAAGGTTACCCGCGATGAAGGTCTGCCAGAACACCAGCCCAATCGGCGGAACACCATGGGTCGCACCGAATTTAGTGGCCGAAGGCCCAAGGCTCCAGAACGCGCCCAGCACCAGAAGCAGAATGATGGGCAACAGCCGATGGGTCACTTTGCCCGTGGTTCTGGCCGGAACTTCGTTCATGCTGCGCCCTGATCGGACCCGGATTCCATCGCTGCCCTGGTTTTACGTTTTCCCAGATTGACCATGGCAACCCCGGCTCCCACGACCAGAATGGCGACCCATAACCAGATGGTCGTGGTCTCATCAAAAAACAACACACCCCAGCCGACACCAAACAGGGTCACGAGATAGCCCACCTGTCCGAGATAGACGGACCCGGCGCGTGTCACGATTTGATAGAACAGCAGAAACGCCGTGCCGGTCGCCACCGCATAGGCGACAAGGATAAGTTCGCGCGTGGCGGGTTCAATCCAGATCGGGTGGAAGGTGCCATCCAGCACACCCACAATGGCGGCTCCAGCCGCCGCGGCGAACATCGTCGCCGTCGCCAGCGCCACATTGTCCGCGCCTGCAGGGCGACCCCATTCCGAATAGACATTGGCCAACGCATATCCCGCCGGCGTGATGAACGCGATCAGGGCAATCGGCAGAAGTTCGGGGGATGGCAAGCTTCCCTGCGGGAACACCAGCAAACCGGCACCAATGAAGCCGACGACAATCCCGATGGCGCGGACGGGATTGATGCCCTCCAGCCGCATGAGGATGGCGAAGATATATGTCAGGACCGGAGAGAGCAGAACCACCACCGAGGCATATCCTGCCGGAACATGTCGCACCACGAAGACCAACGTCATATAGGCAACATCAATGCCCACCAGACCAATCACACAATAATAGATGATGGCACGGCGGCTCAGCGGGATTCGGATTCCCTTCACAACACAGACAATGCTCAGAAACAGACCGGCAATGAAGGTCTGCCAGAACACCACAGCAGCCGGAGACAACCCATCTGTGACCAACGCCTTGGAGAAGGCCGGGTTGCCGCCCCAGACAGCGCCAAGCACGAGCAACATCACCAGTGGCACCCAACGGATACCGGATAGGATTCCTCCACTTTCATGCATGATTGTCTCCATCCCCCAAAGGCACGAAACTCAAGCGAGTCCGGTGCACTACACTCTTATCCGCTGAACCTGCAGTCCGTAAACCCACGTCGCGCAGGACAGCCATTCCGCCAACACGTGGATCATCCCTTTACCGCTCGGCGCGGGCCGGTATTGTGAAACATCTGCTGTCGCCAACCTGGACTCTTCCACATATGCCCACACACGAAGATGGCGCGCTTGAACTCCGCGACGTGTCCTTATCCATCAAAGGAGCGCAACTCTTTTCGCCGCTTTCCATCGCGGTCCATCCCGGTCATGCAACGACCGTCATGGGCCCCAGCGGATGTGGAAAATCATCCCTGCTGGCCTATATCTGCGGAACCCTCGAACCGGTCTTCGAAACCCGTGGCGAAGTACGACTGTCCGGTACAGATATAACCCCCTTACCCCCCGAAGAACGTCATGTCGGTATCCTGTTCCAGAATGACCTGCTATTCCCCCACCTTTCGGTCGGGGACAATCTTGCTTTCGGGCTCCCGCCCGAAATTCGAGGCCGCGACCAGCGCCGGAAACAGATTGAGGACGCACTGACCGATGCCGATCTGGGTGGCATGTCAGATCGGGATCCGGCAACCCTTTCGGGAGGCCAGCGCGCGCGCGTGGCGCTGATGCGCACGATTCTATCCGGTCCCCGAGCCCTGCTGCTGGACGAACCATTTTCCAAGCTCGACGCCGATCTTCGCGCCCGGGTGCGCGAATTCGTCTTCGCGCATGCCCGCGCCAACGCTATTCCCACCCTGCTGGTGACCCATGACCCTGCTGATGCCGTGGCAGCTGGCGGAACCGTGGTGGAACTGATTTGACCCGGGCCGGCTCCATAAAGGGCAATTCCGATCGTCTGACCCTGACACTGCTTCTGGGTCTGCTGGTTTCCTTTGCGCCGATAACCATCGACCTCTATTTGCCGGCGCTCCCGGTCATGACCGCGGATCTCATGACCAACACCGAATCCATGCAGCTCACGCTGAGCGTCTACATGGTCGGATTCGCGCTGGCACAAACATTCTTCGGCCCCATCTCCGATCGCTTCGGGCGAAAACCAACCATTCTGATCGGTACTTCGGTCTATCTCATCGCCAGTGTCGCCTGTGCCCTAGCCACCAGCGTCGAGCAACTGATCATATTCCGTCTGTTCCAGTCCATTGGGGCCGCCGCGGCGCCAGTGGTGGCACGCGCGGTTGTCCGTGACATGTTTACCCGGGAAGAAGCGGCCAAAACCTACGCGGTGGTCACCACTGTGACGGCAATCGCGCCAGTGGTTGCACCGGTCCTTGGTGGCGTGATCGTGGTCTGGCTCGGCTGGCGCGCCAATTTCTGGGTGCTGACTGGGTTCGGTACCACAGCCATGCTACTGGTCATCTTCCTGTTGCCCGAAACCAATCGTGTCCCTGATCCGTCCGCAACACGGTTCAGCCGGATGCTCATAAACTTTGCCACGATGCTGCGCAATCGTGCCTATCTTGGCTACCTGCTCACCGTGATGGGAACCTTCGGGGGGTTGTTCGCCTATCTGATCGGCGCGTCATTTGTTCTGGTGGGCGAACTGGGCATGACCGAACTGGAATTCGGAATTTCCTTTAGCGGGGCATCTGTCGGCTTCATGGGTGGCGCCTTTCTGGGCAGCCGGATTGTCCGGCGTCTTGGTATTGAGCGCATGTGCCTGATCGGCACCGCGTTCACAGCCCTTGCCGGCACCCTAATCCTCTCGCTGATCTGGGGCGGCACCGTCACCGCAGCTTCCGTGATGATCCCGACAGTGATCTATTTCTTTGGCATGGGCCTATCCCAGCCGAATATTCAGGCTGGCGCGATCTCGCCCTTCCCGCACATGGCCGGTGCAGCCGCGTCCCTGCTGGGTTTGGCACAATATGTTTCGGCGGGAATATTCTCGATCGTGATCGGGATTTTTGCGTTTGATCCCACATTGCTGCTGGCAACGGTGATGGGAGGCGCGGGCATTTTCGCATTTGTCATCTTCGCCACCATGATCTGGCTGCCAATGCGGCGGTGACCCCTAGTCCAGCTGATCGAGAATGAATTCGGAATCCAACCGCGTGGGAACCCGCTCGGGCACCCGCCGCGGCGTCGATGCGGTATCCGCTCCCTGACGCGATGGCGTCGTGCGTTTCACATCGGCCACACCCACATTTGTCGCGGATGCCATGAACGCCTGCCAGATTGCAGCCGGAATGGTCGACCCTGTCACCCGGTCCATCGGAGAGTTATCATCGTTCCCGACCCAGACTGCAGTCACGAGATTGCCGACATATCCGACAAACCAAGCGTCACGAAAATCCTGACTGGTACCGCTTTTGCCGGAAGCCGGAACACCAAATCCGGCAGATTTGCCCGTCCCCCAATCGATGACCGCGCGTAGCATATCTGTGATCTGAGCTGCGGCCTTTTCCGAAACAACCCGCCGCGTGGTCGCGCCCGCACGTCGAAAGATAACGTCGCCACCCTGTCGAACTTCTGAAATCCCGTATGGCGCGACAGCAAAACCACCATTGGCAAAGACCGCATAGGCCGCCGCCAATTCCAGTTGGGATACCTCTCCGGCTCCCAGAGCAATCGAGGGGTGAGGCTTGAGCGGGGCGGTGATGCCCAGCCGACGGGCGGCCTGCACAACCCGCGTACGGCCAACATCCTCGGACACCCGGACAGCGACTGTGTTGAGCGAACGTGCAACAGCCTCCCGCAATGTCACATCCCCCTGATAACGGCCGGAGAAATTCCGGGGGGTCCAGCCATCAACCGTAATCGGCGCATCACGCACCACGCTATCGGGAGACATACCGGCTTCCAGTGCGGGCAGATAAACGATCGGCTTGAAGGCCGAACCGGGCTGGCGCAATGCGCGCGTGACCCGGTTGAACTGGCTGACGCCGTAGCTCTTGCCGCCAACCATTGCCAGAACCGCACCATCGTCACGCATGGCGACCAGCGCAACCTGAGCACCCTTGGAATCGATCTTTGCCACAGCCGCTTCAGCAAGACCCTGCAGACGCGGGTCGAGCGTTGTCTCCACGGCCAGATCAGTGGTTGTGCTGCCGGCATATCCGGCGGCACGTTCAAGCACCCAGTCAGAGAAGTACCGACGCGTCTCGCCCTTCACTCGGGCTCGCGGCGTTGCCGCATTTCCGCGACCCGGGCGGCTGGTCTTCCCAATTTTATCCGCCTCCTCCGGTTTCAGATACCCGGCCGCGACCATCGCCGCGAGTACAGTGCGCGCCCGCGCATGGGCCGCTTGCGGGCTGTTGTCCGGATTGAGACGGGATGGTGCACGCAACAATCCGGCAAGCACCGCCGCCTGATAGGTATCGACATCCCGGGCGGAAGTTCCGAAATAACGCTGCGCGGCAGCTTCAACACCATAGGTACCCGCCCCCAGATAGACCCGGTTCAGATAGATCGTCAGAAGCTCATCTTTCTGGAATTTTTGTTCAAGGGCGAGAGCGAGCAACAACTCCTTGATCTTGCGGGTGTAGGACCGTTCCGGGGTCAGAAAGAGGTTCTTCGCAAGCTGCTGGGTCAGGGTCGAACCACCCTGAACGATTCCGCCGGCGCGCAGGTTCGTCACCATCGCCCGCGCAAGGCCGCGAAAATCGACGCCGGGGTGTTCAAAGAAACGTCGGTCTTCAATCGCGATCACTGCCTGAACCAGTTCGGGGGGCAGTTCGTTCACGGTCAGGCGGCGCCCGTACAGATCCCCATACCCGGCGATGAGAGAGCCATCACCTGCAAGTATGGTGACACCCGGTCGACGGGTTTTATCAGCCGCCGGACCCAGATCGTTGATGGATGGCAGATCCCAGGCGAACCAGACCAGGACCCCACCAAGAACGAGCCCACCCCATATGGCCAGGACCAGCGACCATTTGGTGATACGCCACAACAGACTGGACCGTTGTGCGGGAACAGCCCTCGGGATAGGCTTTCGGCGTGCAGCGGGTTTGGATGCCTTGCCGCGCGATTTCGTCCCGGACTTTGCCTTGGATTTGCTCATGGGCGCGGAGACTGCTGTACAGGCTTGGGGAAATTGTGGCGAAAGACCGGTCGCGCGCTAGACGTCGAGATTCGCAACCTTCAGGGCATTGTCCTGAATGAACTCACGGCGCGGCGCCACTTCGTCCCCCATCAGGGTTTCGAAGATATTGCCAGCGGCATCCGCCTGAGCCACACGTACCCGCAACAACGCTCGAACATTCTGATCGAGTGTCGTTTCCCAGAGCTGATCCGGGTTCATCTCACCCAGTCCTTTGTAACGCTGCATGGACATGCCTTTCCGCCCAACCTCAAAAACGGCGCGCAGCAAGGACAACGGACCAGCGATCTGGTGCTCGACATCCTTGGCCACCAGCGTGGAATGCCGGACGAAGTTGGTCTGCAATTCACTGCTGAGCGCGTTCAGACCGCGGGCCTCTGCAGAGTTGATGATCCGCTGGTCAATCACCAACCGGGTCAGGACACCGCGCAAGGTCCGTTCAAATGCGAGAGACCCGTCTTTTGAATCGAACAGACCTGTCCAGCCTCGTTCCAGAGGCGGCGCGAGCGCATCGAGCCGGAGCGCAATATATTCCGCTGCGCCCTGGGCATTGCCGCTATCTGACAGCAATTCGGGATCTAGAGCACCCGCAATGGCCGCCTGCTCGACAACCATGGGATTGGGCAGGTGAACGGTCAGGGGTTCCGTCAGACGGCGGACTTCCCGTGCCGTATTGACCAGCGCACGCAGGTCTTCACCCGAGCGTTGAGCGCCATCACTCATCTGCAGGACGGCATCACCCAATCCGGTGTCAATGAGATAACCTTCCATCGCCGGGTCGTCCTTCAGATAGACAGCGGAATTTCCGCGTTGCACCCGGTAGAGCGGAGGCTGGGCAATGTAGAGATGCCCGCGTTCAATGATTTCCGGCATCTGGCGGTAGAAGAAGGTCAGCAACAGCGTGCGGATATGGGAGCCGTCCACATCCGCATCCGTCATGATGATGATCTTGTGATAGCGCAGTTTCTCAATATCGAAATCGTCACGGATGCCCGTGCCCAGGGCTGTAATCAGAGTTCCGATTTCGGCCGATGACAGCATCTTGTCGAAACGTGCACGTTCCACATTCAGAATTTTGCCGCGCAACGGCAGGACCGCTTGAGATTTCCGATCACGGCCCTGTTTGGCAGACCCGCCCGCACTATCGCCCTCGACGATGAACAGTTCGGCCTTGGAGGGATCACGTTCCTGACAATCTGCAAGCTTGCCGGGAAGGGAGGCCATATCAAGCGCACCCTTGCGGCGGGTGAGTTCCCGCGCCTTGCGTGCCGCCTCGCGTGCCGCGGCAGCCTCGACGATTTTATCGATCACGATACGTGCCTCGGCGGGATGCTCTTCGAACCACTGTCCCAGCCTGTCACCAACGATCGATTCAACGATCGGCCGCACCTCCGAGGAGACCAGCTTGTCCTTCGTTTGCGAGGAGAACTTCGGATCGGGCACTTTCACGGAAAGCACACAGGTCAACCCTTCCCGGGCATCGTCACCGGAGATTGCAATCTTGGCCTTCTTCGCCAGACCGCTTTCATTGGCATAATTGTTGATCGTACGTGTCAGCGCACCTCGAAAACCAGCCAGATGGGTCCCGCCGTCGCGCTGCGGAATGTTGTTGGTAAAACACAGCATCGTCTCGTGATAGCTGTCGTTCCATTGCAGTGCGACCTCCACCACCACGTCGTCCTTCTCGTCGGTGACATGGATGACCTCACCCATGATGCCCTGACGGTTTCGGTCCACATATTCAACAAAGGCCTTGAGCCCACCTTCGTAGAATAATTCGGTGACCACCGGCTCCACGCCACGCGCATCGGTCAACACGAGAGATACCCCGGAATTCAGGAAGGCCAGTTCGCGCAGGCGATGTTCAAGCGTATCTCGGTCGAACTCAACCATGGTGAACGTTTCTTCCGAGGGCTGAAACGTGATCTCCGTACCGGTGAGCGGTGCGCCATCAACATCAGGCGCATCACCTATAATTTCCAGATCACCCTGAGATTCCCCGTGTTCGAAACGCAGCTTGTGTTCTTTCCCGTTGCGCCAGATTCGCATCTCCAGCCATTTCGACAGCGCATTGACCACCGAAACGCCAACCCCATGCAATCCACCGGACACCTTGTAGGAATTCTGGTCGAATTTTCCACCGGCATGAAGGTGGGTCATGATGACCTGCGCTGCCGAAACACCCTCTTCCTCGTGAATATCAACCGGGATACCGCGACCGTTATCCACGACCGTGACGGATCCATCCGGATTCAGCGTGACATTGACCGTATCACAATGACCAGCAAGCGCCTCATCAATCGCATTGTCGACGACCTCGTAGACCATGTGATGCAGGCCGGACCCATCATCGGTATCCCCGATATACATGCCAGGTCGCTTGCGCACGGCATCCAGCCCGCGCAGCACCTTGATGGAATCCGCATCATAATCGGTGTTCTCGCCACTGATGGCTTCCACGTCCTCGGGGGTATCACTCATGAGAGCTCTCCTGATATCCGCAGCGCATCAGATCTGACGCACGCTGCCGGATGAAACTTCGAATGTCTGTGCCTGGCCATTGAAGGCCTCGAACAGGCGAGTGTCGGTACCGGTCAGCCAGGCCTGCGCACCAAGCGCCAGAATGCGTTCGGCCAGCGCGATCCGCCGGCCCTCATCAAGATGAGCGGCAACCTCATCCAGCAGAATCACCGGTGCAGCGCCACGTGCCAGCCCGAGAAGGCGGGCATGGGCCAGAACAATGGCAATCAGCAATGCCTTCTGCTCACCGGTCGAACACAGCGCGGCGGACATATCCTTGCCGCAATGTTGCACAATCAGGTCGCTGCGATGCGCGCCGTGCAGTGCTCGGCCTGCTTCACTGTCTCGAGCCCGGCCCGCCGCAAGCGCAACACGAAGGCGATCCTCAGCCTCCAGCGCCGGGCCCGTATCCAGCCAGCCTTCAACCTCCCCCTCGAAGGAAAGGCGAGCCCGCGGAAAGGGCGCTTCACGCATATTGTCTTCTTCGGCAATCGCCGCATCCAATCGTGCGACAACCTCACGTCGTGCCGCCGCAAGCGCGACCCCGGTGGCGGCCATAGTCTCTTCCTCGGCCGACAACCAGGCCGAATCTCCGACATTGTCCCGCAGCAATCGCTGACGCCCGCGCATGGCTTGTTCGTAGGTTGCCAGACGTCGGGCGTGTTCGGCGTCAAAACCGTAAACCATGCGGTCCACAAATTGGCGCCGCGCCGATCCGCCCTCCATGAACAGACGATCCATATCCGGGGTCAGCCAGACAACACACAGATGTTCCGCAAAGGCCGCTTGCCCGCGCGCGGGCTCGCCGTCGATGCGCACGGACCGACGCGCTGCACCGCCTTCGGCGCGGGCCTCCAATCCAGTGCCCAGTGAGACAACACCATCCGGACCGTCAATCTGGATAGCCACTGCCCAGCCAACAGCTGACACACCACCGGACAACCGGGCGACTTCAGGCAAGGGGGCCTTTCGGATCCCGCGACCCGGCGCAAAGAACGACAGGGCTTCGAGCAAATTCGTTTTGCCTGCACCATTGGCCCCAGTCAGCACAACCGGACGGGCAGCCACATCCAGGCGCAGGGCGGCATAATTTCGGAAACCAGTCAGATCAAGGCGGGAGACGTGAGAGGTCAGCGCATGTGCGCCATGATCCGGCAGGACGGATCCCGTGGCGAGAACCGGCGTGGTGGTTGTCCGGACCATGCGCGCCTAGACGCGCATCGGCATAAGCACGTAAAGCGCACTCATATCGCCGCCATCGCGCACGATGGTCGGTGACGACGCGTCGGCGAACACAAATTCGGCGTTGTCATTCTCGATCTGTGCAGTGATGTCCAAGAGATAACGGGAGTTGAACCCGATCTCGATCGTGTCATGCTCGAAGCTCACCTCGAGCTCCTCAGTCGCACTGCCATTTTCAGCACTGGTGGCCGACAAATTCAGCAGACCATTGCCGACAGCAAGTTTGATTGCGCGGCTTTTCTCCGAGGAAATGGTCGAGACGCGATCCACGGCCTGGGCGAAGGTTCCGCGGTCGACCGACAACACTTTGTCGTTTCCAGTGGGGATCACGCGTTCATAATCAGGGAAGGTGCCGTCGATCAGCTTCGATGTCAGCACCGCATTGTCAAAATTCATGCGGATGCGCGTATCCGAAAGCGAAACCTCAACCGGATCCGTGGTTTCGTCGATAAGCTTACGCAATTCGCCGATTGCCTTGCGCGGCACGATCACGCCGGGAATATCCGCCCCACCCGAGGGCATGGGCAACTGTACACGGGCCAGACGATGTCCGTCGGTCGCAACGGCGCGCAACATCGTCCCGCCATCATCTTCGGCCGCATGCAGATAGATACCGTTCAGATAATAACGGGTTTCCTCGGTCGAGACTGCGAAACGCGTGCGATCCACAAGCGTGCGAAGTTCTTCGGCTTCCAGCGAAAACGTATTCGGCAGATCGCCACCACTCATGGTCGGGAAGTCTTCCACCGGTAAGGTGGCCAAATTGAACTTTGAACGCCCCGCCCGGATCAGCAACTGGTCGGCGGATACATCTGTTTCGATTTCCACCTGCGCGCCATCGGGAAGCTTCCGCACGATGTCGTACAGCGTGTGTGCCGGTGCCGTCGTGGCACCAGCCTGGCCAATATCTGCGATCACCGTCTCAGTGATCGCCAGATCCATATCGGTGGCTGTGAGCGTCAAAGCGCCGTCCTGCCCGTCGAGCAGAACATTCGCAAGAATCGGAATTGTGTTACGGCGCTCCACCACGCTTTGCACATGGGCCAGTGCCTTGAGCAGGGTCGCGCGCTCGATCGTCAGCTTCATTCTTCTTGTTCCTCTTCATCCCGGACGGGTCTTCGGCGGAGATTTCGAATATCCCGGGATAGCCCGGAAGACTCTTCGGGAAATCGCCGCAATCCCGCTGAATCGGTGAAAATTCTGACAGTGATTGACTATAGCAGAATCACGGTGATTCGTCAGACCTTTCGGCCCGCACATCGCCGGGAGAACAAGATAATTTGTTGTTTTACTTCAATGCCTTAGTTGGCATCAACATGCAGCCGGTGGATCAAATCTCCAACATGCGGCGCAACAGCTCTACATCTTCATTAAATCCAACATCCGTCGAGCGTAATTCCTCGACTTTCTTGACCGCGTGCATGACCGTGGTGTGATCCCGTCCGCCGAACTTGCGCCCGATCTCCGGAAGCGAACGCGATGTCAGCTGTTTGGCCAGATACATCGCCACCTGTCGCGGACGCGCCACCGCGCGAGCCCGGCGCGCCGAATGCATATCGGCGAGACGAATATTGAAATGCTCGGCCACGCGCTTCTGGATTTCCTCGATGGTCACCCGGCGATCATTGGCCCGCAGCAAGTCGTGCAATACATCCTGCGTTGTTTCCAGCGTGACCGCCCGCCCGACCAGGGTCGCATGAGCCACGATCCGATTCAGTGCTCCCTCGAGCTCACGCACATTGGACGTGATCTTATGAGCAAGGAACTCCAACACCTTGTCAGGAATATCTGCCCCAACATGTTCGGCCTTGGCCAACAAAATGCCGAGTCGCAACTCGTAATCCGTGGGATGAATATCGGCTACCAGACCGCAGCCAAGGCGGGACTTCAGGCGTTCTTCCATGCCCTCCAGATCGGACGGGGACTTGTCGGCAGACACAATGATCTGCCGGTTCTGATCCACCAGAGCGTTGAATGTGTGAAAAAACTCTTCCTGGGTCGAATCCTTGCCGGCAATGAACTGAATGTCGTCGATCATCAGCACATCAACCGAGCGGAACTGCTCCTTAAAATCCATGATCGTGCGATACCGCAGGGCACGGATGAACTGATACATGAACTTCTCAGCCGACATATAGAGAACGCGCCGTTTGGGCTCACGCTCTGTGATGTGCCACGCGATTGCATGCATCAAATGGGTCTTTCCCAGTCCGACCCCACCATAGAGGAACAACGGATTGAACGGGACCGTCTTGGATTCACCGACACGGCGTGCCGCAGCATGGGCCAGCTCATTCGAGCGCCCGACCACAAAATTGGAAAACTTGAAACGCTCATCAATGATGGCGCGAACATCCTCCAGAGATGGATCACCACCCTCGCCAGATGTTGTGGCGGCCACGCCGCCACCATTCGCGCTGCGCGGGGCGGCCTCGGACTCGATGCGCTGCACCAGCGGCTGGCGCGGCGGCGCCCCGGCCGGCTGAATGATCGTCTGAGTTGGTTCGACAATGATCTCCACGGATTTGACCCCGTCATTTTCATCGGCCCACAGCTCACCGAGACGGGGTCCGTAATTCTGCTCGATCCAGTCACGCATGAACCGGGTCGGAACGGCCACACGCAGCCGACCGGCATTGAAGTCCCCGAGCGTAAGCGGCTTGAGCCAACTGTTATAAGCAGCATCCCCGACATCGGACCGCAGCCGTGCGCGCACCCGTGTCCATTGCTCCGTCAAAGATCCGTCGGTCTGGCCCCACTGTTCACCCATCTGGCGAAACACTCCGTAAACACAACTCGTTACTTATCAACACGTGAATCCGCCAGGAATCCCATACGCGCCATGACCACTTGTGTGACCGAAATCGCGCATCGCGACCACCGTCAATTCAATCATTGGACAACACACAATGTCGTCGGCAAAACACTTCAAGGACACGCCACTGTCCACCCCCGCCTCTCGAGAGAAATCGGAAAAACATTCAAAACGAAAACTCTTCGAAGCAACACCGAAGACAGAAACGCGACAACCAACTCCTAACACCATCCCGTATTTTTGTACCAAGTATTACTTTTTTTTTCTTGGTATTATCGATCTTTTACTTTGATTATGCGCACACGTCTCCCTAATTACTGGGTTTTATTCAATTTTCCCAGTCTTGTTAATTTTTCTCGCGTATTGAATGTTAATTCGTCCGACCGAGTATTTTGTTTTATTATTTCTCAATCCCGAAAGGCGAGTTGACGATAGCGCGACAAGGCCAAGCCCGCAACTGGTCAAAAGGCTGAATCGATAAAAAAACACGAAAATTTCGTCCGCCGACATGACCCTTCAGGCAAACGAAAACCGCGCCCGAAGGGCGCGGCTCGAAAAAACTCAAATGTGTTCGTGGGTTAGCCCATCGCCTTGATGCGAGCCGACAGGCGAGAGATTTTTCGCGACGCCGTATTGGCATGCAACACACCCTTCTGGGCACCGCGCTGCAGCTCTGGCTGCGCGGCACGAAGGGCGCTCTCGGCCACCGCTTTGTCACCGGATGCAATGGCACTCTCCACCATCTTCACATGGGTGCGCACACGACCAAGGCGGTCGCCGTTAATCGCTGTGCGACGTTCTGCTCTGCGGATGCGCACTTTTGCGGAATGATGATTGGCCATGTCTGATCTCGAATTTGTTTGCATTTGGCCGCAGCATATAGACCTGCCTCTCAGGGCCGTCAAGGCGCAACCAACTGGATTTCCGCCGGGTTTCGCCCACCCGGCATGCGGGCTAACGGTGTTTGAAGTTTGCCTGGCGCTTTTCGGCGAAAGCCGCCATGCCCTCTTTCTGGTCTTCCGTTGCAAATGTGGAATGGAAGAGGCGCCGACGTTCGAACGCGGACCCCTTCGGACAGGGTGCGTCTCGTAAGCCCGGTTGACCGCCTCTTTGGCGAGCATGACGACCGGGCGGGACAGGCTCACAGATCGCGATCGGCAGTCCTGCATGGCGTCGTCCATCAGGTCGATCTGCCAACGGCACGACCCGGGCTGACGAGGCCCGGCCCGCTCGGCCTCCTCGGCGTCCATCATACGGCCGGTCAAAACCATCTCCATGGCCTTCGATTTGCCGACGAAGCGCGTCAGGCGCTGGGTGCCGCCGGCGCCCGGAATGGTGCCGATGGTGATCTCGGGCTGACCGAACTTCGCCGTTGTCCGCCCGCGATGATGAAA
>CALSML010000013.1 GCA_943787445.1 uncultured Alphaproteobacteria bacterium | reverse complement strand
TCACATCCGCCGAAACCATGCCCGACACATCTGCCACCGCTTCACCGGTTGATCCGCAAAAGCTCCATGCAGACTGCGCGGCGCTGATTCAGGACTGGGTTGCCAACAATCCCGACGATGCACGCGGGCCCTGAGGCACCGACGACACGATTTTCGAAGCCCAGGTGCTGCTGGTCTGCGAGGAGATCAAGCGCGGCAACATGACGGACCGCCGCATTCAGCGGGCCGTTCTCGACATCCGTCAGGGCAAGCACGACGACATCATGGAAGCTGATACGGCTGCGGCTGCATCGAGCGGGAAAGATACGTCGCCCGCATGAAAAACGTGGGAACGGTCTTCGACCAGCTCATCATGGGCGAGACGGAACCGCACGGTGACCCGACCGGCGAAATACACGAAGAAAGAGTCCGCCAGCGAAGCCTGACACGCGGCGTCATTCAGGTTTGGCCGTCATCCGGGATACACTGGCGCATCTCGAATGACCTGTGAACCCGGACGCAGCCGTCCTGACGCATATGAAAACCATCCTGCCAGTCGAAGACGTTCTGGCGACGCGTCGCTGCTCACCGTCCTGGGTCTCGCGATATCTGGCGGGCATCGTCGAGATTGCCATCCACCACTACGACCCGACCCGGGTGGTGTATCGGACGCCTGAAGGCGCCCGGATCTCGTATCTGTACGAGAAGCATCGACCCCGAGCTTCGCAAGACGAATGTGGCCAGCCTCATCCGACCCGACGTGATCGGCAATCCCGGAAGGCAACACGATCGAGACTGATCGAAGTGATCTGGGGCGCATGACGGCTACCCGGGCACCGTGGCCCCGACAAAGAGTCGAGACCGGTACCCGGGACATGTTTCTCGGCGACCTGCCCGACGGCACCCAAGCTGATCCAAACTGATATTTCGAACCGGGTCTGGGGCTGAGCTCCTGGCCGTATCTGGCGCGATCACCGAACGCCTCGGAACCGGCTGGTGATCTACCATCACGGCTTCGGAGACCCCATCGACCGCATGTCCGGTTTCCTCAGCGCGCTTGCTGGCCGACGGGTACGATGTTCTCGCCATCAACGCTCTGAGGCCATGGCGGCACGCTGGCGTTTGTGGACTCCGATCAGGACGGCGTGCTTCCGGCGGCGCGCCGGTCCCGCAAAGTCGAACATCTTCCATCAGATGTCGCACTTTCGAGCGGCCCCTTGAAATATCACCTGGACCCGATCGTCGGCGCGCTGGACGCTATGCGCGACGAAATTCATGGCTACGAAATCGGTGGATATGGTCGGGGTTCTCGATGGGCGGGTTTCTGACCATGCTGTCGGCGGCGGTCATTCCCGGACATCGAACGCAGCTACCCCATTGCGGGGGTCTGCCCGAACTTCATGCGGCGGGGGCAGGAAATCCTGCCCGACAGCCCGCCGTCCTATCCGCCCCTGATGGCGGCCGCGAACCATCTCGAAATGTTCGCACTGGGCGCGGCCGGCGCCGAGCGCGCGCAGGTTCAGGTGTTCAACCGCTACGACCGGTGCTGCTTCAACGGTATCCGCAGCGACCTCTACAAGAGCGAAGTCCAGAATGCGGTCACGTCGAAAACGGCAATGGCAGGCAGGTTCGAGGTCCTGATCGACGAAAGCCACGCCGATCACCGGATTTCGGATTTCACGACCCGGGCCATCCTGCAGGATCTCCGTCGAGACCGCTGAGACGGCCAGAGGAGACGACGCGATGCCAGACGACAAAAAGCCGATCATCGATGCGCAGGTGCACGCCTACGAGGCACGACCATCCCGGCACGGCCGTGGGCCGCCGTGCTCACCGGACCGCCCTCGGCCAATGGTCCTGAAGAGATGGTGGCGGCGATGGACGCGGTCGGGGTCGACGGCGCCATCCTCGTCTCGGCCTACACCATGTATCGCTACGACCCGAGCTTCGCCCTCGAGGTCCATGCCGCCAAATATCCCGGCCGGTTCGGGCTGGTCACGCCCTTCGACGCGGCGGACCCCGCGGTCGGGGAGAAGGTCGCGGACTGGGTGGCGAAGGACGGCACCGTCGGGATTCGCCTGCTGCTGGCCCACGGTATTTCCGATGCCGGCTGGAGAGAGCCGGCATCGCCCGCCTGCTCGCAGCCGCCGGCCACCACGATGTACCGGTGAACGTCTACTGCACCCAGCGCCACGCGCAGGTCGCCCGCCTCGCCGCGCAATTCCCCGATGTCTGCGCTGGTCGATGGATCACATGGGTCTCGTCCAACCCTTCCACCCGCCGGCCCCCGCCGATGGCTGGGCCGAGCTGCCCCAATCTGCTGGCGCTGGCCGAATTCGAGAACGTCAGCGTCAAGATCAGCGGCGCGGGCACCCTGTCACGGGAGGCTTTCCCCTTTGCACGGATATCCGCGAGCCCGTGCGACCGGATTCTCGACAGCTTCGGCGTCGAACGCTGCATGTGGGGCACGGACTGGACCCGCGCGGTCGAACTTCTGAGCTATGAGGACGGGGTTGAGGCGTTTCGCCAGGGCGACTGGGTGTCCGACGGCGACCGTGCTGCCTTGATGGGCCAGCAAGCCACTAGCATCAGGTCGCGATCAAAATATCGGCTCCCCTCACCTGTGACGGCCAAGCTAGCTGTCTAACCCCCAAGTTCTGGACCATTCTTGATCAGATGGCTCCACGGATTCTGTAAAAACGACATAGCGAAGCGGACCACTCGTATCGAGTGCGTCAAACGGATAACACGTGACAAGTGTCAGCGTGGACCGGTCAGGGGTGTCGGTGAACGTAGCCAGACGCGCGTCCACTACCTGATGACCTGTGACGCGGTAGATAACGATTTTACCATCGCTTCGCTGGATATGCACCTCATCGTCGGGGATCAGGTCCCGCAAGAACGTAAAATGTGTATCCCTATGCCCAGATACGATGCTGTGGCCCCGGCTTCCGGGTAAGGCTGTGCCGCTCAAATGGCCGGGACCGAAGGCCAATGTTCGGCCGCTTGCACCTGCTAGAACGACCTGGTTGATTTTCAGACGTGGGACATGCAGTCGCCCGATCGGGGCAGTGTCCGCCCACGGCCAGGGTTTGGCGGCGTTTTCATCCTGCCCGGCAAGACGAGCGTTCCAACCGCGCTCCAGAAGCATCTGCGCCACCAAAGCTTTCCCGTGTATCCAGACAGCGCCGCCAACTTGCCAGGCTCCGAAAGCCAGCAAAACCGCAACAGCGACGATATATGCATGGCGTCGCCCTACGCCACGCCACCTCACGCTGCGCGCCTGCCGATACGATACCGACGAAGTATGAGCAGTAGTAGCGCCAGCGCAATTGCGAGACCGCCAGAAATCGCCATCTGGGTCGCGGGGGTTGCAGTAACCGGCAGCCCGACGGCCTGACGAAAGGCGGTATTCTGAAACATGCTGTCCTGAACAGGCGTCATGCCACCTTTGCCGAAGGCTTTTGTACCGAACACCTTGTCCATACTCATGCCTACGGGAAGGTTTCGCTTGATTTCAGTCTGCGCCAGCGGCGCCCCCTGCGGGCGCGCGACCTCGGTGTCGTCCACAGCTACAAGGCTCGTAAACTGCGTAACCAGTTGATAGGTCAGCGCGGTCTCTACCATTTGATCGCGGGCACGGTCCCGTTCGGCTTCTGTCTGGCCTTGCTGTGCCTCTAGGTCAGCAATTTTGGAGCGCGCCCACACAGCGGCAACTCCTTTTGCAGTTCGCAATGCCGCAAGGTCGAGATCCATCGTCCAATCCTCCTGGCCACGGCGTCCTTTGATTTTTAGTGTTCCCGAAAGACTTGCCACATTCGTTCCGGCAAGCTTCGTCGCAAAGGTGATGGGTTCCCCGTAATAGAGATCAGGAATGCGGACAGGGTAGGTCTCCGGGACATCCGCTCCGGGCAGGTCCCAGGTCAAGCTCAGATCCGTGAGTGCGGGACGTTCCAATTTTCGAAGCAGGGAAGAAACGCGATCGTCGAGCTCTCGCGGGTCGTCAATATAGGTGAAGGTGCCACGTCCTGCTTCAGCCGCTCGACGCATGAAGAAGCCGTTGGGAGCTGGTCCGATGCCTACCGTAAAGAGTCGGGCATCGCCCAGTCGGCGATTTATCAGGTCCAACAATTCGCGTTCATTGCTGACCGCACCATCTGTCAGGAAGACGACCTGCATCAGGCGCCCGGACTGGCGCGGGCTACCCAACGCAAGATCGAGCGCCTCGCGCATCTCTGTCCCGCCGTTAGCCTCGAGCCGGTCGAGTGCCTCGAAAGCCCTAGTGATGAACTTCTCATTCGCTGGCTGCAAACTATTAAAAACCGAGCTTGCGGCATTATCGAAAGCGATAAGGTTGAAGCGCGCGTCTTTAGGAAGCCGTGAAATCGCCAGCCGAATAGCCTGTTTTGCCTGTGTGATAGCTGTTCCGTGCATTGAGCCGGATTTATCAAGAATGAGCACGATGTCGCGCGGGATCATAGTGATGGTCGGGTCGATGTTCTGCGGCGGCAGGACGGTGGTCACCAGATGTGTTGAGCCGTCGACAGTTTCCGTAAACAGACCCGCCATTGGCATGCTGTTACTTACTGGCGTCCAGTTAAGAACAAAATCCTGAGCAGCTGGAACGCTGCCAGCTGCCAATGTGACAATCGCCCGTGTTTCGCCGTCTCGGGTAATCGTGATGTCGTGGTTCGGCGCGCCGATCTCTGCGAGCCCAAATCCGGCGTCCAACAGGACCGCTAGGGACACCAAATTGATAGAACCGTCCTCAGTGTTACGCACCGGCCCGAAGATGTCTCGGGGAGAAGTTTTCGGCTGATCAGATCTACCTACCCCGAACTTAATTGTTTCCATCTCCGGCCATTTGTCCTCGCGCGGGGCGGGTGGAACCACCACAAGGTCGGGCGTTGTCCCAGGCGTGTAGCGCGGGGTAACAACAAGGGGAAACCGGTAGCTGTAAGCACCATCGTCAAAGCGAATGCGATCCTGATATTCAATCTCGATAACGATTTCCTCGCCCGGACCGATATTTGCCACGCGCGTCGAAAAGACGTTCGGGCGGGCGCTAGACAGCAGAGACGCCTGTCGACCGGCATCAGCCGCTTCACGATAAACACGCTCCGCTTCTTTCTTCTCGAAGATCTCGCCTTCGAACTCACGTGCACCAATGCGCAGGGTAAGCCGGTCAACGGCTGCGCGTTCGGGCAAGGGGAAGACGTAAACACCTTCGAGCCACACTTCCGATGGATTGCGGAACCTCTGCCGGATGTTCACCCGAGCAATCTCGCCAGAAATGTCGATCACGACATCCGAGGACAACGTTGGTGCGGCAAAGATGTCCGTTGTTAGATCTGACTGAAAGAACAACCCGACAGGCCCGCTTCTCCGAGGTTGGTGCGGTCTGCGCGACCGCTACACTGGTCAGTGCGGCAAGGATCGCGACCGTCACAAGCTAGGCCGGCGACAATCGTTGTCAGGCGAATGCCGCGCGCTAATTTTCGATGGGGGCCGGACAGATCTGGTCGGCTGAGAACCGAGGGGCGGAGGGCGGTGTAATTCAACATGCAATGTCCTCTAGTGTGAGGACGTCATAAAACTTCCAAAGCTGGGCGAAACTTAGTTCGCAATCAGGGCGATTTGAGGGTGTCTAGTGAATAGCCCCTGGATTTGCAGAGCCCTTCTTTATCTTAGCTGTCCCCTAACAGCCTTCGATCGCACTGCATGGCGCAAGACGTTGCGAGGTGGTTGGCAATTTTTTAGCAATATTGCCAACAGGGTATGGAGGTAATTCTCGCTCGCTGTGTAATGTCGGGCGATGGGTCGCCTCTTCGATGTCCTTCTCGTGCATCGTGGCGACCGGCAACTTATCTGACAACGGTGCCGAGTTCATGGCCCTTGCCGTTCGGGACTGGTTGCCGAAGGTGGGCGTGAAGACGCTCTACATCGAACCGGGGTCACCTTGGGAGAACGGATACTGCGAGAGCTTCAATGCCCGGTTCCGCGACGAGCTCCTGAACGGAGAGATCTTCTACAGCCTCAATGAAGCCCGGAACGTGATTGAGCAGTGGCGACGGCACTACAACACGAAGCGCCCACACTCAGCCCCCGGATACAGGCCACCGGCACCGGAAAGCATCATGCCTATGGAGGTCAAAAGAATGATGCACTAACATTTAAATCGGACCAGTCAGTGGGGGCAGGTCATACGTTGACGCAGGGTGTTTTAATAACTTGCTAACCATTTCCCGTGCCCCACATCTTCCGCCAGAAGTCCGATATGAATAAAAATGAAGTCCTCATCCTTGATTCGGTAACAAAATTCGAACGGCGCGATTTCAGAAAAAATTGCCATCGCCGCGTCTCATGGCGGCGCCTATGCCGGATATCTTGCCGCACGTGTGGGAATTCGCGGAATCATCCTGCACGATGCCGGAATCGGAAAGGATCAGGCCGGGATATCCGCACTGCCCTATCTCGATGGGCTGAGCATTGCCGGGGCCACGATCGACTACCGAACCGCACGGATTGGCGACGGTCAGGCGATGGCCGAAACAGGTGTGATCAGCCATGTGAACCAGACTGCCAGTCAGGCCGGTTGTGCCGTAGGCCAGCCTACCATGGTCTGCGCCCGGGCCATGCAGACCGCCAAAGGCGCCGGAGGCGAAGTGCCGGGCTATGCCGAGGCCCGCTTTGTTTTGCAGGACACGCCGGAGGGGCCGAAGGTCATGGGCTGTGATTCAACCTCGCTGGTACAACCTGAAGACGAAGGACAGATCGTCGTCACCGCATCCCATGGGGACCTTCTGCGGGACTCGCCAAGCTGGGGCTCACGCCCGGACGCGCTCGCAGCAATTTTCAATGATGCGGGTGCCAGCGACCCGTCGCGCCTGCCCGATCTCGACACCCGCAATATCGCCGGTGCGACAGTGTCGGCCGAAAGCGCACGGATTGGCGATGCCCGCTCCACCTATGAGGATGGCATCATCTCACATATCAACGAAACCGCCCGCCGCCGCGGCGCCCGCATCCGGATGACCTGCCGGGATTTCGTGCAACAGATGATCGACAGCACACAGAGTGCCGACTAGGCCGGCATCTCCCGGACCCGGGCAGCAATGCGGTCAGCCTTGATCTTGTATGCTTCCTCCAGCGGGATCGAGAACGGGATTGGTATCCGCTCACCTCCCAGACGCGCCACGGGCACGCCGAGTTCCTCTGCCACCTCGGCCGCGATTTCGCCACCAAAGCCGCCGACACGAACTGCTTCATGCACCACCAGAAGGCGGCCGGTTCTCGCAACCGAGGCCATCACCGTGTCCCGATCCCATGGCCACAATGTACGCAGATCGATGATTTCGGCCGATATGCCCTCACTGGCAAGGGCTTCGGCGGCTTCGGCCGCAACCCCCACCTGTGCAGCCCAACTGACGATGGTGATGTCGCGGCCGTCGCGAACCGTACGGGCAACGCCGAGGGGAATTTCGGATGGATCATTCTCATCAACCTCCCCTGTCACGCCCCACAGACCCTTGTGCTCCATATAGACCACCGGATCATCGCACCGAATTGCCGCCTTGAGCAGACCGCGATTTTCCGCCGGTGTACCCGGCGTCACAACGACCAGCCCCGGCACATGGGTATACCAGGCCTCCGGTGACTGGGAATGCTGTGCGGCGATGCCGCCGCGGATTCCAATGGGCATCCGCGCGACCATCGGCACCCGCGCCTGACCTCCGAACATGTACCGCGCCTTGGCGGCCTGGTTGACCAGCTCGTCCACCGCGCACATGGCGAAATCCGAAAATCGCAGTTCGGCGATGGGTCGGGTTCCGGCCAGCGCCGCACCGACCGCAGCACCCATGATGGTCGATTCCGAAATGGGCGTGTCGACAATCCGGTCCGCTCCGAATTCGGCCTGCAGATCACTGTACTGCCCCGCCATACCGCCTTCGTAGCCAAGGTCTTCGCCCAGCGCCCAGACGGTCGGATCCCGGCGCATTTCTTCCTGCAGGCCCAGTCGCGCAGCCTGTGCATAGGTCATCTCGCTCATGAGATTGCTCCCGGCATGTTCGGCGCCCCGACATCCTGAACATCTGTGAACGCCAGTGACGGGTCGGGCCAGTCCGCCTGCATGGCGTCGTCCACATAGCCGGCAATCTCAGCCGTCACCTCCGCCCGCATGGCATCGAGTTCGTCCTGGCTCAGTCCGTTCTCACACAACCAGGATTCGGTGCGCCGGATGGGCTCGTGTTCGAGCGCGGCTTCGGCTTCACCCGGCTCGCGGTATCCCGCGTCGTCATGGGCGAAATGCCCGCGCAGACGATAGGTCATAGCCTGAATGAGCTGCGGACCCGAACCATTGCGGATTTCTGAAATTACCCGTGCCGCCGTGCCGTCAACCGTGAACAGGTCATTCCCGTCGATGGTCACCGCGGGCACATCAAAGCTCTCGGCGCGTCTGGCGATCCCTTCACCGGCGGTCACCAGCCGCGTGGTCGTCGTGGCCGCGATCTGGTTATTTTCACAAACAAACAGAACCGGCAGTTCATAGACTTTGGCCCAGTTGAGCGCTTCCATGAACGGCCCGCGGTTGATGCCGCCATCGCCGATGAAATTCACGACGATCCGGTCCTGTCCAAGAAGCTTCACTGCCTGAGCCGCACCCACCGAGATGGTGCAGCCATCCGCGATCACGCCATTTGCACCGAGCATGCCGACGGAGAAATCGGCGATGTGCATCGACCCGCCCTTGCCGTCGCTCGTGCCACCGACCTTGCCAAAAAGTTCCAGCATCATGGCGCGGGGATCCGCACCCTTCGCGATGGAATGACCATGGCCACGATGATTGCTGGTCAAATAATCATCGTCGCGCAGATTTTCACAGATCCCGACCGCAATGGATTCCTCGCCGATATACTGATGCACCGATCCCCGGACATAACCGGCGAAGAAGTTTTCTCCGGCGGCTTCCTCGAAGGCCCGGATCACCAGCATCTTGCGGAACATCGCCGCAACACGGGCCGACTCATTTGTCAAATTGCTCGTCACACCATTCTCCCCCGGCTCGCAGACCGCAACTCTTTCGGCAGTATCGCGCGCAAAATTGAACGCGGTAAAGCCGAGAGCATCAGAATTTCGAGCCAGGAGTGAATGCGTGACGTTGTCAGCGGATGGCCTTGTTCACCCGTGGCATGACCTCTGTGGCCATCAATTCCATGGAGCGTTTGCCCAGCGCCGGATCGACCCAGTCATGCCCGGCATAGACCAGGGTCCCGAAGTCCCCCACTTCCTCGCGAAAGGCCAGAAGGTCATCGACGATCTTGTCCACGGTGCCAGCCATGACGAGTGAATCCACCATGAAATCGGTGGTCACCTCGTCATCGAGCTGATCCCGGGACGTTTTGAACAGACCCAGTTTGCCCGAGCGCCGCAGCTTCTCCCCCAAGCTGCTGAAAGTAGAAGCGATAGGGCGATTGCGGACCAGTGCCGTAATCCCGTGCGACCTTGTCATCATCCGCGACGAAGATGGACCGCGCGACCCGCCAGACCGACGAATCCGCCTTCCGCCCGACCGCCTCGCAGCCTTCGGCATAATTGGGCCAGTGCGTCGCCACCCATTTCGATTGCAGGAAATTGGCGGATACGGGAATCCACCCGCGTTTACCGATCTCGATCACCCCCTTGGAATAGGGGGCCACGACCGTTCCAAAGATTTCGGGATGCGGATCGCGCTGATAGGGCTTGAGAATATAGCCCTGTCCGAGATCTTCCTGATGGGTTTTGGCCGTCGAGATATTCCAGTATTTGCCCTCCAGGTTGTAAGGCGGGTCCTCGGTCCAGAGCGCGATGATGTGATTGATCGCCTCCTCGAATTTTTCATTGCGATCAATATCGAGCGTGCCGAAGACCTCGGAATCGGACTGGAGGTTGCCCGGGCTGATGCCGAGCATGAAGCGGCCCTTGAGCATGTGATCGACCATGGCAGCTTCACCAGGCAAGCGCGGCCGGGTGATGGTGAGCCCAGATTCGCAGTGCCGGTTGCCAGCCTGATGTTCTTCGTGGCTTCGGCGACCCAGGCGATAAACATCAGGGAGTTCGGCACAGGCTCGAAACGGTCGGTGACGTGCTCGCCCATATAGGCTTCGGAAAACCCCAGTTCGTCGGCAAGAATGAAGGCCTCGCGGTCCTCACGCAGGGTCTCGCTGAGCGGACGGTCCGCCGGATGCAACGGCATCGTGAAAAATCCAAGTTCCATGTTTATGCGGTCTTTCTTCAAGCAGGTGCATCAAGGAGAAATCTGTAGGTGCCCAGAACTTGTGTAAGTCTTGTCACAGATCAAGGTAACGCGACGGCTTTTCGGTCTCAGAGCCTGGACAAATGAGTCCATGTCGCTGGCAGACCATCACGCTGTCGCGTAAGTTTCAGGCCAACAATGACAACATCATCGTCACAACGGCACGTACCGGGGAGCTCAGCATGACCGACACAGCGGCAGATGGCGGCAACGTCAAAATTGAAATGTCCGGTGGCGAAGCCATCGCCGAAATGTTCAAGTTGCACGATGTGGGACCGATGTTCGGGATGGCCGGGTTCCAGCTGCTGCCCTTCTACGACGCGGTGCGCGAGCTTGGCATGCAGCACACCCTGATCAATGACGAGCGCAGCGGCGCCTTCATGGCGGATGCCTGGGCCCGGGTCACAGGTCGCCCCGGTGTCTGCGACGCGACCCTCGGACCCGGCGCGACCAACCTGCTCACCTCCCTGACGGAATCTCTCAATGCCGGCATTCCGCTGATCGCGATGATCGGCGATACCAACCGCGAGCATGCCTGGAAGAACATGACCCAGGAGACCAAACAGGTCGAAATGCTGCGGCCGGCGGTCAAGGAGGTCATCCGGATCGAGGTCGGCACGCGGATTCCCGAACACATTCGCTACGCCTATACGATCGCGACCACCGGGCGCCCGGGCCCGGTGCTGCTCGATGTGCCCGAAGACATCTGTCACGGCGTGTTCGAATTCGATGCGGATGATATTTTCGCTGACCCGACCACCACCCACGCCCCGTCCCGGCGCACACGTCCGGCGCGCGACGATCTGGAACGTGCAGCCTCACTTCTGGCCGATGCCAAACGCCCGGTGATTCTGGCCGGTGGCGGCATTCACATATCCGGCGCCCAGAACGAACTGACGGCGTTTGCCGAAGAGCAGTCGATCCCGGTCGGCCACACCCTGTCAGGCAAGGGCTCCATCGCCTGTGTACATGATCTTTCGCTGGGCCTCTTCGGCCGCTACTCGCGCACCGCCAATGATGTGCTCGAAACGGCGGATGCGATCTTCGTGGTGGGCTGCAAGCTCGGTGAAATCGCCACGAAACGCTATACGGTCCCCCGCCCGGGCATTCCGATCATCCATCTCGACATCATGGCCGAGGAAATCGGTCGTTGGGCACGGACCGATGTGGCCCTGTGCGGTGATGCCCGCGAGAGCCTGCGCGAACTGCGCGAGGCCCTGTCCGATGGCGCCGAGAAGCGCCGCGCCACGCGGGTGGATTTCATCACCGAAGTCAGCGCCGGAAAGGCGAAGTGGCGCGCCGAGGTCGAGGAACGTCTCACTTCGGACGAGGTGCCCGTCAACATGGCGCGCATGGTCCACGAACTGAACAACGTGTTGCCCGAAGACGCCATTCTGGTGGCCGATGGCGGTTTCGCCGCCCATTGGACTGGCCTGATCTACGACACCAAGAAAGCCGGGCGCGGCTATATCCCTGATCGCGGCATGGCCTCTATCGGCTACGGCGTCTCGGGCGGCATCGGCGCCCAGCTCGCAGCACCCGACCGCCCCGTCTTCACACTCACCGGCGATGGCGGGCTGAACATGACACTGGGTGATCTGGAAACCGCAGCCCGCCTGCAGGTGCCGGTGACCGTGCTGGTCGTGAACAATGCCGCGTCCGGCTATATCAAGGCCCTGCAGCACGCCATGTTTGGTGGTCGCTACCAGTCGGCCGATCTGTCGGACCTGAACTACGCCAATATTCGGAGAACCTAGGCTGCCGAGGCATTCGCGTCGAACACCCGAACCAGCTGGCCGATGCCTTCCGCACGGCACTGGAAAACCGCGACAAGCCGAATGTGATCGATATCGTTGTCACCCGCGATGCCGGCAAAATGTTACCCGGCGTGGACAACCGGACCGCCCCCATCAAGAAGGGGGATCCGGATCGCATGAGGGAGACAGGCATGAGCACAGACCGAGCAGCGGGACAACAGCCCCGCCCGCATATTCGATCTCTACAAGACGATGTGCCTGATCCGGGCTTTCGAGGAACGCGCCGAGATCGCGTTCGATGACGGTTTCGTCAATGGCTCCATCCACCAGTATATCGGCCAGGAAGCCGTCGGCACCGGTGTCTGTTCCAACCTGCGGCGCAGCGATTATATACTTTCCAACCATCGTGGCCACGGTCACTCGATTGCCAAGGGCGCGGATCCGAAAGCGATGATGAAGGAGCTGATGGGGCGCGTGGGCGGCACCAGTGGTGCCAAGGGTGGCTCGATGCATATCGCCGATTTCTCCGTCGGCATGCTGGGTGCCAATGGTGTTCTGGCCGACGGTCTGACCATGGGGGTCGGTGCGGCACAGGCGATCAGCCTGAAGGGCGAGGACAGTATCGTCGCTGTCTTCGTCGGCGACGGCACCACCAATCGCGGCCCGTTCTACGAAGCTCTCAACTGGGCCATGGTCTATGAATTGCCGATCCTGTTTGTCTGCGAGAACAACACCTACGCCTCCTCCACACTGACCAGCAGCGTGACCGCAGGCGACGGGCCGGTCGCACGCGCCAAAGCCTTCGGCATGCCCGCCTTCGATGTCGACGGCAATGATGTGGTGGCCGTGGATGCGTTGGCAGCAGACCTGGTCGGACGTGTGCGCGGCGGCGAGGGCCCGCATTTCCTGCACGCCCGCACCTATCGCGTGAAAGGCCATATCTCCCGGGACAAGCTGCTCTACCGCCGGGACGGCGAAACCGAAGAGAACTGGCAGAATGAGCCGCTGGGACACTGTGCGGCGTGGCTGGCGGAAAACGGTATGGACGAAAGCGAATTGCGCGCCGCTCATGCAGATGCCTATGCCAAGATCGATGCGGCCGTCGCAGCCGCCAAGGACGCCCCCTTCCCGGATGCCGCGCTGGCCTATGAAGACGTTCAGGATTTCGGCCCCCCCGAACCCTGGGTGACGACAGGAGATCCGTCATGACCGCGATGAGTTTTGCGGATGCCGTTCGCGAGGGACTGGCTGAAGAAATGCGCCGTGATCCGCTGGTCTGGGCACTGGGTGAAGACCTGTCCACCGCCCATGGCGGCACCAGCGCGAATCAATATCGGGGACTGATCGAGGAGTTCGGCGCAAAGCGGATCGTCAACACGCCGATCTCGGAAAACACCATCATGGGCGCCGCTGTCGGCGCGGCCGTGGCGGGAACCCGTCCGGTGGCCGATCTGCGGATGGCTGATTTCGGGATGTGCGCGGTCGATGAACTGGTCAACCAGGCCGCTAAGATCCGCTACATGTTTCGGCGGACAGGCGCGTGTGCCGCTGGTGGTCCGGCAGGCCATCGGCGTGCGCAAGGGTGCGGCTGCCCAGCATTCACAATCCACCGAAGCCTGGTATGTGCACACGCCAGGCCTCGTTGTCCTAGCCCCCGGAACGCCCGCAGACGGACGCGGATTGCTGAAATCGGCGATCCGTGCCGATGACCCGGTCGTGTTCATGGAGCACAAGGACCTCTGGGGTGCACAGGGCGAGGTGCCCAACGACGAGGGCGTGGTACCAATTGGCGAAGCGAAAATCCTGCGCGATGGCAGCGACCTGACCATCGTGTCCTGGTCGAAGATGGCGCAGCAGGCGCTCGCAACCGCAGACACGCTGGCCGGTGATGGCGCCTCCGTCGAAGTTATTGATCTGCGAACGCTATGGCCCTGGGACAAGGCAACCGTTTATGCCTCTGTCGCCAAGACCGGCCGTCTGCTGGTCGCTCAGGAATCCGTGCAGGTTGGTGGCTTTGCATCCGAAATCGCAGCCGATGTGACCGAAAATTGCACGACAGACCTGAAAACCTTTCCCCGACGTATTGGTGCGCCGCGCATGCCCGTCCCCTATGCTGAGTCCATGGAAAACGAATTCCGGGTTACAACCGAGCGGGTGGTCGCCAAGGCCCGCGAAGTCCTAGATGCCTGAACAGGAAAACAGATTATGAAATTGATGACTTTTGATGCCGGGAACGGCGCACGCGTGGGCCTCGTCAACGAGGCCGGAATTGTCGACCTGACCAAACATGCAGGTGTGACTTCGCTGCGTGGCCTGATCGCCGACGGCAAGGTTGACGCGATGGCTGCTCATGCCGGCGCCGCCGCCGACCATGCGCTGGACGATGTGACCTTCCTGCCGGTCATCCCCGACCCGGATCATATCTGGTGCGTTGGCGTGAACTACATGGACCATCTGCAGGAGGCGATCGATGCCGGCCTGCCCCGGTCCAAGTCGGAACATCCAATGATCTTCGGGCGCTATGCCGACACCATGGTGGGGCACAAGCAAAATCTGATGAAATCCCCTCTCGTCCACAAGCTGGACTATGAGTGCGAACTCGCCGTCATCATCGGCAAGCCGGGACGCCACATCGCCAAGGAAGACGCGCTCTCCCACGTGGCTGGCTATTCCTGCTTCAATGAAGGCAGCGCGCGCGACTGGCAATATCACACCGCCCAGGTCGTGCCCGGCAAGAACTTCGCCAAGACCGGCGGCTTTCGGTCCGTGGATGGTCACCGCCGACGAAATCCCCGATCCCCAGGTGCTCGACATCTCGACCGTCCTCAACGGCGAGACCATGCAAAGCGCCAACACGAAGGACATGATCTTCGATGTTGTGACCTGCATCTCCTATGTCTCGAACATGCTCGAACTGCAGCCGGGTGACGTGATTGCGTCGGGCACTCCGGCGGGCGTCGGCCAATCACGCGAGCCGCAGGTCTTCATGCAGCCGGGTGACACCTGCGAAATCCATATCGAGAATGTGGGCGTGCTGGTAAACGAGATCGCCGAGGGCTGACGCCTAGGCTCCACCGCGCGAGCGCTGAAACACGCGCCCGTCAATCAAGGCCAGACCCAGGGCAATGAACGCCATGCCAATCATCTGTTCGGTGGTCAGGGTCTCGCCGAGAATGAAAATCCCGAGCAGGAGCGCGCTGACGGGAACCAGAAAATTCACTAGCAGAATGTTGATCGCGCCCGCCGTTGCCAGAATCCGGAAATAGATCAGATAGGCAAATGAAGTGGAGATCACCGCGAGGCTGATCATCGCACCCCAGGCGGGAATCCCCGGACTTTCAAGCGCCCAGGGGGGCTCGAAAATCAGGGCAATCGGTAGCAGCAGGACCACCGACATGGTCATCTGTCCGGTGGCAACGATCAGGGGCTTCACCTTTCGGGCTGAAAAGCGACGGCCGTAAATCGCCGAAATGGCATAGAGAAACGCCGCCCCGAGCAATGCGAGCTGGCCAAGGAAATCGCTGCCGATATCGCCCAGCAGTTCCGGCCCGATCAGGAACACGACACCGGTCAGCCCGGCCAGCACACCGAGTACCTTGCCGAGGGTGAAGCCTTCATCGGTGGTGAAGAAATGTGCGGCGATCACCGCAAACAAGGGTGACGTCGCAATCAGGATCGAGGCCAGCCCCCCGGTGATATGCACCTGCCCCCAGACAATCAGGAAAAAGGGTACGGCTGAGTTGATCACCGCCATGACCAGCAAGGCGCGCCAGACACTTCCTTCCCGTGGCACCGGAGCACCGCTGACAATGACCGCCACCCAGAGAATGGCCGCGGCCAGACTCACCCGAAACAGGATGATCAAAAGCGGCGGCACCTCCAGCACGGCGATCTCATTGAAGAAGAATGTGCAACCCCAGCACAGACCCAGAACAATCAGCAGCAGCCACTCGACAGGCGTCATCCGCATGGTGACGGCCTTGGCCATCAGGCGCCCAGCATGGACTTGATCTTGGCAACAGCCGTGTAAGGTGCGGTGAAGACCGGGCGCCCTTCCACAAGCGTAATCTTGCGTGGCACCAGTCCCATGGAGAACTGACCCAGCATCAGGCTGTCGCAATCGGTCATCTTCGCCGCTGCTGCAACCACCAGATCGTCATGTCCGTCGCGGTCACCCTCGAGCAGGGTTTCAAAAGCCCCATCGGCGACATCCGAGATCAGCTCATATGTCAGCCCGTTGGCCGCGGCATAGCTGGTGATGTCGTCAGACAGACATTTGATCGTGCCCGGCGTGGTCGCCAGAATGCCCAGCCGGTTCCCCTGTTCGAAGGCCGCAGCGATCATGCCCTCGTAAGAGGTCAGCACCGGGATATCCATCCCCTCGCGCCCGGCCTCCACCAGACGGCCAAACACAGACCCGCAGAAAATCACGCCATCCGCACCGCTCGTCTGGCTGTAGCGCAGCAAATGCGCAATCCGCGCATAGCATTCCTCGGGCATGACATCGGGCACGGTCATGTCGTCATTGATGAAATCGGCATAAAGCGACTGGTCAAGCACGCAGACCGCTTCGGCCTCCGGCCACAGTTCGGCAAAAGCGGCGCGCACGGTCGGGAACGCCACTTCCGTGGGCGAGACAACACCGATCCGGGGTTGGGAGGCACTCATCGCTATCTCCTATGCTGCCAAGAGGCGCTTGAGCTTGCGAACAGCCGTGTGCGGTGCCGTCAGCACGGGACGACCGGGAATATCGACAAAACGCTTCACCGCGCTGGTCATGGAAAACTGCCCCAGCATCAAGCAATCGCATTCGGTCATCTTGTCAGCGGCATCGGCGACCATCCGGTCATGGGTTTCCAAATCACCGGCCAGAATGATCGGTCGAGCGGCATCCTCGACATGCTGGACCAGCGTGTAGGGCTTTTCGTGTTCCTGAGAATATCGCTCGATATCGTCGAGCAGACATTGCAGGGATCCTGACACGGTGGTCAGCACGCCAAACCGCGATCCTGCCGCAAAGGCTTCCTCGATCATTGCTTCCTGGGCGCTGAGAACCGGAACCGAGATATCCTTACGGACCGCCTCGACAACCCGTCCGAACACGGAGCCACAGAACACAATCCCGTCCGCACCGCTGTCCTGACTGTAGCGCAACAGCACAGCCAGCCGCTCATAAGTCTCGTCCGTCACGCCCTTCCCGCCGCCGTAATCGGCGTAGAGGGATTCATCGAGCAGGGTGATCGCTTCGGCATCGGGCCAGATATCTGCGAAGGCTTCGGCAACCGCATCCATCGCATTGTCCATGGGGGTCACGACCCCAATACGTACTGGCATTCAAACTTCTCCCCCAAATTCAGACAATCACCTTAAGCGTTCCGGCCCTGAGCCGTAAATCGATCCACATTCGTCTTACAGTGCGAGAAACCACAACACCAAACTGGTGTGATCGCACCAGACAGTCCTAAATTGCAGATCTCGCAGCTCGGATCGCACAAAGATCGCGCAAGGATCAAAGACATGACGGATATCTACATCGTTGGCATTGGCATGACCCCACTGGGCAAGTTCCCTGACAAGTCGGTCAAGGAACTGACTAATGCGGCGGTCTCGACCGCACTGGCCGATGCCGGCGCGGCCATGGACGATATCGAAGCGGCCTGGTTCTCCAACACCCGTCAGGGAATGATGGAAGGACAGAACACCGTGCGCGGGCAATGCGCATTGCGCTCCATGGGGTTCCAGTCGATCCCCATCGTGAATGTGGAAAACGCTTGCTGTTCCTCCTCCACAGGTCTCAACCAAGCCTATGCCAATCTGAAGGCGGGCATGTCCGGGGTCGCGCTGGTCGCGGGCAGCGAGAAGATGTTCTATCCGGGAAAACGCGACCTGATGTTTCAGGCCTTTCGCGGGGGCTGGGACGTCCATACCCAGGACGAAACCGAAGCGAATCTGCTGGCGCTGGGCGAAGGCCTTGAACTGCCCCCCGAAGCATTGGCGGACAGCGGCGAACGCAGCGTCTTCATGGATATCTATGCATCACTCGCCCGCCAGCACATGAAGAATTTCGGCACCACCCAGCGCCAGATCGCGGCGTCGGCAGCCAAGAGCCACTTCCATTCGACCATGAATCCGCTGGCTCAGTACCAGAAGGATTTCAGTGTGGATGACGTGCTCAACGACCGGCTGATTTCCTGGCCGCTCACCCGCGCCATGTGTGCGCCCCTGTCAGACGGAGCTGGGGCGCTGGTGCTGGCCCGCGAGGACCAGCTCGACCGGTTCGACAAATCCCGCGCCGTGAAGATCATGGGGACCTCGCTCGTCAGCGGGTCCGAACGCGACCCCAACGATTTCGATCACCATCTGGGCAAAGTCGCCGCTGACCGGGCCTATGATATGGCCGGTGTCTCACCCGAGGATGTGGACGTGGCCGAAGTGCATGACGCCTCGGCCTATGCGGAAATCGTACAGGTCGAGAATATGGGCTTCTGTGCGCGGGGTGACGGCGGCGCGCTAGCCGAAAGCGGCGAGACCCGGCTGGGCGGACGCATTCCCGTCAACACCTCCGGCGGCCTGCTTTCCAAGGGTCATCCCATCGGCGCGACGGGGGCAATGCAGATCCACGAACTGGTCACCCAGCTACGTGGTGAAGCGGGCAAGCGCCAGGTGGAAGGCGCCCGGATCGCCGCAGCTGAAAACGGCGGTGGATTCTTCGGGATTGAGGAAGCCGCAACCGTGGTGACCGTGCTGGGGTGGTAACGTCAGCAACCACCCTGCTCAATGTCATGGCCGGTCTTGTTCCGGCCATCCACGTCGGAGTACCCCGCACTTAGGCCAATAGGGCTGATGGGCGTGGATGCCCGCAACACGTGCGGGCATGACGGATTTAGATGGACTCAATCAACTTGTCTAAACTCCGCCCAACAACGGAACCGCTCATGACCACAGACGCCGAACGCATCGCTGAACTGGAAACCCGTCTCGCCCATCAGGAGCAGACAGTGGACGAGCTGTCATCCGTCGTTGCGGAACAGGCAAATCTGGTTGAGTTGCTGCGTGAACAGGTTCGGCGTTTGTCGGGACAAATGGGTGAGCTTGCCGAAGTCGTCAATGACAAGGCCCCCGACGACCCGCCCCCGCCACACTATTAGAGACGATGGCGTCCGAGGCGACCTATTTCATCTATGTCCTGCGCAATGATGCCGGCATCACCTACACCGGTATCGCGCTTGATGTAGAAACGCGGCTGGCCAACCACAACGCTGGAACCGGCGCCAAGTTCACACGCGGCCGCGGACCGTGGAGCATCATCCACACCGAAGGCCCCCTGCCACATGGCGACGCGTTGCGGCGGGAGATGGCGATCAAGAAGGACCGGAAGTTCAAGGCGGGTCTGTCCGCGTCCTGACCCCGCACCCCACGACATACCCGTACCTGTTGCGGGTATCCACGTCTTGACGCGGCGTGACACGCCGACGTGGATGGCCGGAACACGCCCGGCCATGACGGAGAGATTCGTCATCACGCGCTCACCCTTCGACAGGACCGCCACGGGGCGCTAATCTGCTTGTCTGGAGGAGTCAAGAATGCGCGACAAGACATATCTGAGTACGTTGTTCGACTACAATGCCTGGGCCAACGAGGTCACCTATTCGGATGTCTCGAAACTACCACCCGAGGAAGTTACAAAGAAGCGGGAAACCCCGCTCCAGTCGATCTATGTGAGCCTGCACCATCTGCTGAACGTCGATAATATCTGGCTCGGCCACATGACCGGCAAGAGTCACAGCTTCCAGACCCTGCGCGATGTGGAAATCGAGAATTTCGACGAGCTTTGGGCTGCGCGCCGCGAGATGGACAAAACACTTTCCGAATATGTTGCGTCCCTGAGCGAGGAAGAACTGACCGAAATCATCGACTACGAACTGATTGGTGGCAATACGGGGTCCATGTCCCGGGCCATGTGCCTGACCCATCTGGTCACCCATGGCAGTTATCATCGCGGCTGGATCTCCGACATGTTCGGCCAGACCGATCAGATGCAGCCAAGCGCTGATATCCCCGTTTATGAACGCGCCCTGCGCGAGGCCGGCAAACCGCCGATGCCGGTCTAGGCCGCACAAACCAGCCGAAAGAACACATCATGCGTTGTGAAATCGTTGCCGTTGGCACCGAGTTGCTGCTCGGACAGATTGTCGACACCAATTCCTCCTGGATCGGGGAACAGCTCGCCCTCGCGGGAATCGATTCCCATTTTCAGACCAAGGTCGGCGACAATGCGGACCGGATGGAATTCTGTATCCGGCAGGCGCTCGAACGCAGCGATGCGGTGATCTGCTGCGGTGGTCTGGGCCCGACCCAGGATGACATCACACGAGATGTGATCGTCAAAATCATGGGCGTGGAGATGGTGCGCGACGACGCCATCGCAGCCCATATTCGCGATATCTTCGAAGGCCGTGGTCGGGTGATGCCCGAGAACAATCTGCGTCAGGCCGATGTACCCGCCGGGGCCAGCACCATCGCACAAATGCCCGGCACGGCACCGGGGCTCGTCTGTCCGATCGGCGGCAAGGTGATCTATGCCGTCCCCGGCGTGCCCCATGAAATGCGCGAGATGATGCAGGGCACAGTGCTCGACGATCTGCGTCGCCGTGGTGGCGATGCCTCAGTCATCCGGTCCCGCGTGCTGCGCACCTGGGGTATACGGTGAATCCGCCATTGCCGAAACCCTGGCACATCGGGTCGACGCGCTGGATGAGAGCGGCCACGCCACCATCGCCTTTCAGGCCAGTGGTATCGAGGGCATCAAGGTCCGGATCACCACGAAAGCAGCCGATGACGTAGCCGCCGAGGCCATCATTGCGGCTGAGGAAGCCCTCATCCGCGAATTGCTGGGCGACTACATCTTCGGCATCGATGACGAGAGCATGGAAACCGTTGTGCTCATCTGCTGCGCGAACGGGGCCTGAGCTTTGCCGCCGCGGAAAATCTGACCGGCGGCATTCTGTCCAGCCGCATGACTGCACTGGACCCCAATCTAGAAGTTTTCCGGGGCGCAACCATCGCCCCCCACGGCACGAACCAGAATGCACAGGCGATGTCCGGTGAAGACCGGGCCATGGCGGCCGCCACGAATGTGCGCGAGATGATCGGTACCGATATCGGGATCGCCGCCTTGGCTCCGCTGGCCGGCGAAGAACACCCGCCGGGTACCGTCTTTGTTGCCGTCGCGCTGCCGGACCGTGCCGAAGCCAAAACCGTCGCCCTGCCCGGCGTCCTGTCGCGGATGCGCAACTATGCGGTGATCACAGCCCTCGATCTGTTGCGCAAACGCCTGACGGATTCCGGCTGAGGCGCGGGTCACGAATTTGAACGCCCCCTCCGGTTACGGTCAGAACACCAATCCGGCCATGCCCTACGCGATGATCATCATCGCGGCGGTGATCCTGGCCTCCAACCATATCGTCGCCCGTTACATGAACGGGGTGATCCCGCCCATGGGCATGGTCTTCTGGCGCATGGTGATCGGCGCCTGTGTGTTGCTGCCCTTCGCCGGGCTGGGACTCTTCTCCAACCGCACGCTGATCTTCAAACACTGGAAGCTATTTCTCATTCTCGGCGTGCTATTTGTACCGCTGGGCAATGGTATCATCTATGCCGCCTACAGTTTCACCACGGCCCTGAATGGCGGCGTGGTCTCGGCCTCCCAGCCGGCAATCACCGTGGTCCTGTCCTGGCTGCTGTTCCGCGACATGATCAACTGGAAACAGGGTATCGGCATTCTGATCGCGGCCAGCGGCGTGCTGGCCATCATCAGCCGTGGTGACCCGGCCGCCCTGCTGACGCTGCGCTTCAATATCGGCGATCTGATGATGGTCGGCGCGATCGGCTTTGTCGCCCTGCACAATGTGTTGCTCCGTCTGGTGCCCGGAGACATCAACACCCCGCAACTCCTTCTTGCCGTTCAGCTGTTCGGTCTGCTCATCGGCGGGCCGCTCTATCTTGCCGAAACCCTGTTTTATAGCCCGGTGCCCGTCACCTATGACGCCATCGCGGCCCTGCTCTGGATCGGCATTGCCGTCACTGCCATCGCGGTCGGGCTGACCAACACCGCGGTCCGCATCATCGGGGCCAACAAGGCCAGTATGGCGAATTATCTGCGCGCCGGCTTTACGGCGATCCTCGCCATCCTGCTGCTGGGCGAAACCTTCCAGACCTTCCACGCGGTGGGGCTGTTTCTGGTGATCGGCGGCGTCCTGCTGATGTCGCGCGGACGCAGCGCAATCGCCGGTGCGCGATAAATGCAGGTCTGCTGCTCGTCTGACGATGTCTCAACGCGGGGTTAACCGGCATAAAATGGCACAATGACCGATCAAACCGCGACATCGTCGAAACCCGGAGGGGGCACCTCCAATGTGCTGCCCTATCTGCTGATCGTTCTGGCGGCGCTGATCATCGCATCGAACCATGTGCTCGCCCGTTATCTGGGTGGCATCGTACCGCCGATGGGCATGGTGTTCTGGCGCATGGTGGTCGGGGCGCTGTTCCTGCTGCCGATCACCGCCCTCGGTCTGTTTGCCAACCGCCATCTGATCTTCAAGCACTGGAAACTGTTCACTCTGATGGGTCTGCTCTTCGTGCCCCTGGGCAACGGTCTGATCTACACCGCCTAACTCTACACAACCGCGATCAATGGTGGAGTCGTGTCCGCATCACAGCCCGCGATCACCGTGTTGCTGACCTGGCTGATGTTCCGGGATGTGATCAACTGGAAGCAGGGCATCGGGATCGTGATTGCCGGATTGGGAGTGCTTGCCATCATCACCCGGGGGGACCCGCTGGCCATCCTGAACATGGAGTTCAACAAGGGCGACCTGATCATGCTCGCCGCCATCGCCTTTGCCGCCCTCTACAACGTGCTGATCCGCAAGGTGCCCGAGCAGATCCCCGTTCCCCAGCTGATGGTGATCGTGCTGGTCGCCGGCGCAGTGATCAACCTGCCGCTCTATATTCTGGAAACCATCTATATACGCCCGGTGCCCGTGACCTGGGTCACCGTCGGATCGATCCTTTGGGTCGGCATCGCAGTCACCGCCATTGCCGTCGGACTGATGAGTGTCGTGATCCGCCGGATCGGCGCCAACAAGGCCAGCATGTCGAACTACATGCGGGCGTTGCTCACGGCCCTGCTGGCAGTCGTGCTGCTGGGCGAGGCCTTTCAGGCTTTCCATCTGATCGCGATGGTGCTGGTGATCGGCGGTGTCTTCCTGATGACCCGGGGACGCACCCCCGCGACCTGACCCCTATTGCAGCGGCGAGAAGGACACCGGCTTAAGGATCTTGGTTTCCATCTTCACGATCAATTCGGAGTCCTTCAGCGCCTTCACATATTCCAGCCAGCCCGCATCCTCGTACATAGCCGGCGCGACGGCGCTCCCGGTCTCCCTGATCCTCGTAGCGCCACATATGCACCACCTGACTCAGATCGCCCACATCACATGTGAACATGCCGACGAAACCGCCGAGATATTTCATCTGATAGGGCAGCGCCATACGTTCCCAGAGTTCCAGAAAATTCCCGGTATGAACCGGCTTGGTTGTGTAGGTGCGATGGTCGATGATCATGGAAGACGTCCTTTGGCGTGTGTTTCAATCAAAATAGTACTGCTGACGCTCGGCGTTGCGGCCTCGATACGGTTGCTGAGCCAGATCGCAACCAGCAGCGCGATCGCTGGCGAGAACTGATCAGGCGCAGAAGCCGGAACATGAGCCGCGCGGAAATCCTAGGTCGGCGTAGGACGGGTCGATCCGGTCCAGGCGGCGCAGCCAGGCCGGGCCAGTCGGCCGACCCGCGCCCGGCATTGTGGGATTTGCGCTGCTCAGCATAGTGATCCAGCACGGCTTTCGACGGCATCGCAAAATCCGAACCAGCAGCCTGTTGCTGAAGCTGTAGCTTGCAGGCGGTCTCCAGTTCGCGCATCAGCATGAAGGCATCCCGCATCGACTTGCCGACGGTGACCGGGCCGTGGTTGCGCATCAGCAAGTGTGTGCTTGTCCCCCAGCGCCTGCGGCAATGGCGGCGCGCTCGCCGAGATTGTCGGTGATGCCCTGATAGTCGTGATAGCCGACATTGTTCCAGAACTGCATGCTCGGACTGGGCCAGCGGCAACAGGCCATCGGGCTGGTTCGAGACCACGATGCATTCGGGAATATGGGTGTGGAAGGCGGCGTTGATGTCCGGGCGCGCCTGCATCAGACCCGCCATGCAGGGTGAAGCCGGGCTTGTTCACATGGAAGCTCTCATCGACGTCGTCATTGCGGGAGTCGACCTTCACCAGATTGGACGCCGTGACCTCGTCGTAGAGCAGTTCATGCGCCTTGATCAGGAAGAAGTCCGGCTCGCCGGGAACCCGGATCGAGATGTGATTGTAGATGGCATCCGCCCAGTTGTAGAGATGCGCCAGACGGTAGGCGGCGGCCAGATCAACGCGCGCCTGCCACTCTTCAGGGCTGACGCTGTTACGCACGGACGGCACGTCGCGGAGTTGAACCACGTTTGAGGACATTGTTGAATCTCCACTCTCTGAGGCCCTCATCCTGAGCCTGACGAAGGATGAGGGTGTAGAATTACCGAGCCACCTCATACTTCGACACGCTCAGCATGAGGCTATTGCAAAACTCTAGACCCGGACAATCTTGCCGGGGTTCATGATGTTGTCCGGGTCGAAGGCCAGCTTGAGGGTGCGCATCAGGCTGACCGCCTCCCCGTGCTCGGCGACCAGGAAGTCCATCTTGCCCGCGCCCACGCCGTGCTCACCGGTGCAGGTGCCGCCCATGGCGATGGCGCGGTGGACCAGAGCGCTCGGTGCAGTCCTTCACGCGCTTGAGCTCCTCCTTGTCGTCCGGATCGAGCAGGAACACGCAGTGGAAGTTGCCATCCCCGGCATGGCCGACGATGGGCACTTCGAAGCCGGAGGCACGAGTGTCCTGCTCGGTCGCCAGCAGGCATTCGGCAAGGCGGGAAATCGGCACGCAGACATCGGTGGACAGCGCCTGCTTGCCCGGCGCTTTGGCCAGGGCAGCGTAGAGGGCATCGTGGCGCGCCTGCCACAGATGGTTTCGCTCTTCCTGATTGGCCGTCCAGCGGAACGCGGAGCCGCCGAAATCATCGGCAATGTCGCGCACGGTGTTGGCCTGTTCCTCGACACTGGCCTCGGTGCCATGGAATTCATAGAACAGGGTCGGCTTGACCTCGTAGCCCTTGAGGTCCGCGTAATCGATCGTCCAGTCCATCATCAGCGCATCAAGGATCTCGATCCGCGCCACGGGTATCCCGGCCTGAATGGTCAGGATGACGCTGTCGACGGCCTCCTGCAGCGAGGGATACTGGCAGACAGCCGAGGCCATCTTCTCGGGAATGCCGTAGAGCTTGAGTTGAATCTCGGTGATCACGCCCAGCGTGCCCTCGGAGCCGACGAACATGCGGGTGAGATCGTAGCCGGCCGAGGATTTCTTGGCCCGGCCGCCGGTCTTCACGATGCGGCCGTCGGCCATGACGACGGTCAGACCCAGCACGTTCTCCTTCATCGTCCCGTAGCGCACGGCGTTGGTGCCGCTGGCCCGGGTCGCGGTCATCCCGCCAAGCGAGGCATCCGCGCCGGGATCGATCGGAAACATCAGGCCGGTGTCGCGCAGATACTCATTGAGCTGCTTGCGGGTCACCCCGGCCTGCACCCGGCAGTCGAGGTCCTCCGGGTTCACCTCGATGACCTCGTTCATCTGACTCATGTCGATGGTGATCGCCGCCATGAGGGTGCCGTGACATGGCCTTCGAGGGAGGTGCCGGTGCCGAAAGGAATGATCGGCGTGTGGTGTCGCCGCGCAAATCTTGACGATCTCGGAGACTTCTTCGGTGGAGTGCGGAAAACACACGGCGTCCGAGGGCACCGGCTTGAAATAGTCCTCGCCGCGCCCATGCTGCTCGCGCAGCGCCATGGAGGTTGAAATCCGCTCCCCCAGCAGCGCCTGCAGGGCCTCGAGAACAGCCGAGCCGCTGTCAGCCCGCGCGTAAGCCTGATCCGTCATACCAAAATATCCTCGTCCCGATACGATTGGCGGCATTCATAGCACCCAAGGAAACAGGCCGGGCCGAGACGAGACGGACCACAACGGGAAAACCCGGGCATCCGAGAACGGACCGGCTTCAGCCGGCGACCAGCGAGATCACGACGGCCTGGATCACCAGCATCGCACAGCCAGTGGGCACCGTCGATGATGGAGTGGGCCCAGGAGGCCCCCTGGAAGCGGTGGTTGATCAGCATGGTCGTCACGACGAAGCCGAGCCAGAGGCTCACGGCCAGAGCCACACGCGCCACCGACCGATGCCACCAGCCCGAGGCTGGCCATGAGGTTCATCAGCACATAGGCGATGACCAGCTGGCCGAGAATGGCGACCACATAGGCGACGGGCCCGGCACCTTCGGCCTGCACCTGCTGCCTCGGTCTTGCCGATCGCGGCCAGCCAGGGCTTGGAGAGCGTGATGTAAAATGCCGCGCTGAATGCGTAACTCGCAACAAACGCCGCGATCAGCGCAATCCAGTCAACTTGTCCAGACTGCACGGTCTTCTCCTCAGTCCAGAGTGGGATCGATCACAACCTTTCCGATGCCGGCATTGCTTTCCACCCGTGCCTGGGCTTCCACCGCCTGGCTGAGCGGGTAGACACCATCGATCAGGGCCTTCACGCCACCCTCACCTGCGCGTGCAAAGGCCTCCTGCAGACCGCCGGGTGCCTCGCGCGGCTCGCCGATGATCTGGAGCTGGTGCAGATAGAGATACCGCACATCGAGTGGCACATCGGCCGCACCGGACGCATTGCCCGCTGTGACCAGCTTCGCGCCGCGCGCCATGGAATGGATAACCTTGGGAAACTGCTCTTGGTCGGCAACACTGTCACAGACCCCGTTCACGCCCTGCCCGTCTGTCAGCTTGCGCACTTCGGCAGTCAGATCCTGCTTGCGATAATTGACGACATCGTCGGCCCCGATAGAGAGGCAGGCTTGCGCTTTTTCGTCGGACCCCGCGCCAGCGATCACATTGGCACCGGCCCATTTCGCCACTTGGATGCAGGCCGCGCCCAGGCCACCGGTGGCGCCCATCACCAGCACCCAGTCGCCGTCCTGGGTTCCGAGCACGTTTTCAACCTGATTTGCTGCTGTGGCCAGATGTCGGCCAATCACGGTCGCTTCGTGGAATCCCAAATTGTCGGGGATCGGCACCGTCCGCGCGGCATTGCTGCGCACATACTGGGCGTAACCGCCCCAGATGGTCACACCGAGAAAATCCACCGGGCCAAGGCCGGGAATCGTCATGTAGGGATCAGACCTGTCGGTTGGCTGAAACAGGCTGCAGAACACCCGGTCACCCACCTTACGGTCCGTCACATTTTCGCCAACAGCCGTGATGACGCCGGACGGGTCGACTCCAAGGATATGGGGCAGTTCAGGCTGGTGGGCATAGGTGCCCTCGCGCAGATAAATATCGAAGGTCCGGTTTACCGAAACCGCGCGCACCTCCACCAGCACATCGTCTGGCCCGAGTTCTGGTGTATCAATATCCTGATAGGACAGCACATCTGATCCGCCGAACTTTGTCATCACCATGGCCTTCATGGCTCTTCCCCCTTTTATTGTGTCGTTTGATCTTGCCGAGCGAGCGGTCTGGCAAAGCTTAGTTCGTGGCCATCCGGGTCGACCAGATGAAAATACCGTTCCCCCCAAGGCGCATCCGCCGGTACGGTTTCAGGCTCCAGCCCGGCCTCCACAGCACGGACAAACATCGCATCCACATCCGAGACTTGAAAGATCGCCCGCCCCCACCAGGACAGCGTCACATCCTTCGGCTGAGCGATGATGTTCATGAACCCGTTGCCCGCCGCAAAGGACGTGAAGGACGCATCCGGTCCGCCATGCAGAATTCCGAACCCCAGCGCCTCATAGAATGCGACCGCACGCGCCATGTCATGGGTACCCAACGTCACCGCCGAAAGGCCCTCGATGGTGGGAGTATCGCCCATCAAGAGTTGGTCAACCCACCTTGACCGGCTGCCCGGTTTCGGCGGACTTCACCACAGCTTCGAGTACCGCGATACCATGAACGACATCGGCTTGCGGAACCGGATAGGCTGGCCCGCCCGTGCAGGCGCCGCCGAAGGCCTCGAGCTCGGCATTCACCATGTCAAAGCCCGAGAAATCCTTGGACTGGGATTCCACCTTGCCGGTCGCGCCGGTGATCGGCCCATCGCCATTGGGGATGAACTCGAAGGAAGACAGATCCGGTTTGCGGATTTCGAAAGAACCGCCCAGACCAAAGGCCTGCACGCGGAAACTCGGAGCCGTCGCCAGCATATTGGCCAGATACCCCGACATCCCGTTCTTCATGCGAAACAGGATCGAGGTTGTGTCGTCGGTGTCATTGGGCACCGCGCGGCGGAAGGACTGGCAATAGACCTCGTCGATCTCACCGAAAAGATGGATATAGACATCGATCAGGTGAACACCCATCGGGGTCAGCCCGCCCGCTGGCGTCTCGTTCTTGTCCGCCCGCCACGCATCGGCGGCCAGAAACATGCCATTAGGTGCACACATGGTGCCTTCCACATGCATTAGCTCACCCATCGCGCCGTTCGAGACCAGAGCCTTGGCCTCCGCGATGGCCGGGTGGAAACGACGGTTGAACCCCGTGGCACAGACCACGCCGGCGGACTCGCACGCGGCGATGGCAGCTTCCGCGTCGGCCTTGGTCAGGGTCAGTGGCTTTTCGCAAAAGACGTGCTTGCCGGCCGCAGCCGCGGCCTCAATCTGTCCGCGATGGGCCGAATGGGGCGTGGCGAGCACAACCGCGTCAACACTTTCATCACTCAGCAGGTCTTCATAACTGTCGACAAGGGTAATCCCCTTCTCATCGGCATAGTCCTGAGCCTTGGACTTCGTCCGTGTGGCGCCGTGGGTGAACTGGATGGTGTCGGATTTACCCTGAACCGAATCCACCAGAACCTTGCCCCACCAACCAAGACCAACAATTGCTGCATTGACCATCATCTTCCCCAAATTCGTCTGTTACAAAATCAAAATGAAGCCACATGATATGGCCCAATGTCAGAAAAGTCTGCGCCCTTTCACGCGTATTTCTTGAGAAAACACACGTCTGCGGAACATATAGGCCGTGCGCTATCCGTGCCCCACAGCCCCCGCTATACTTTTGGGCAATGCGCGCTGCGCGAACAAATCGGAATTTGAGAGGGGAGACATCATGAGCTTACGTGTTGGCGTCATCGGACTGGGAATTATGGGTGGCGCATTTGCCGCCAATCTTGTGAAGAACGGTTTTCAGGTCACCGGGTTCGATCCGGTCAAGTCGAAGGTCACCGCACTCGTGAAAGCCGGCGGCAAGGCGGGCAAGAGCGCGGCTGATGTGGCCCGTAAGTCGGATGTGATCCTGACCTCCCTCACCTCACCCAAAATTCTCGAAGCGGTTGTGTCGGGCAAGGACGGCATTCTGGCGGGCGCCCATAAGGGGCTCATCGTGATGGAGACCTCCACCCTCGACCCGGCCGACAAGGATCAGGCACGTCAGACCCTTGCCAGAAAAGGTGCCATCCTGATGGACAGCCCTGTGAGCGGCGCGGGCAAGCAAGCCGCGACCGGCGAAATCACGATCATGGTCAGCGGTACGAAGAAGGACTTTAACAGGGTCAAGCCAGTGCTCGAAGGTTTCAGCATGCTGCAGTATCACGTCGGACCGTTTGGCGACGGCATGAAGCTGAAGATGCTGATCAACATGCTGATCAGCGTCCACGGCGCAGCCTTTGCGGAGGCGATCACGCTGGCCCGTGCCTCGGGCATCGATCTCGAAGTCTTCGGCGAGGTTCTCAAGAAATCCGCCGGCAATTCCCGGGTGATCGAATATCGCGGGCCGCTGATGCTGGCCGACGAGTATGCCGACCCGAAGGTCAAGACCGCCGATCTGACGGTCATGATCAAGGACAACAACCTGATCGAGGACTATGCCAAGAGCAACAATGCACCGGTCCCGGTCTTCCAGGCGAGCATGTTCACCGCCTATGCAGCCTTGGCGCAGGGCTATGGCAGTGAAGACCCCGGTGTGGTGACCCGCATCTACGAACAGATGGCTGACATTCCGCGCAAGAAACGCGCTCCTGCGAAACGCAGGAAGTAATGGCGCTCGACACCGGCGTCATCGGGCTGGGCAATATCGGCGGCGGCGTGGCGCGCAACCTCGCCACCGCCGGCCATGGCGTGGTCGGGTTTGATCTGGACCCTGACCGCATCACCGATGCCGGTGCACAGGAAGCCATCGATGCGGCCGAAGTCGCTGAACGCTCCGATCTGGTCGTGCTGGCCGTGGCCACTCTGCCAGCCTGGCGTGCTTCGCTGGCCGCCATCAGCGCCAGCGGTCGCCGGGGCCTGATCGTTGTCGATCTCTGCACCTTTCCGCTCGCCGAAAAGGAAACCGCCCATGAAGAACTCGCCCGTGTCGGCATCTATCTGCTCGATTGCCCAGTGAGCGGCGCCCGGCCTCAGGCCGAGACCGGTGAACTCGCCATGCTGGTCAGCGGTGATGCGGATGCCTTTGCGCGCGCCCGACCGGCGTTGGAAAGCTTTTGTCGAAGCGTGACCCATGTGGGTGCCTATGGTGTCTCCACGAAGATCAAATTCGTCATCAACCTGATGATCTCAATTCAGAATCTCGCCTGCGCTGAAGCCTTCCTTCTGGCCCGTAAAGCCGGGCTGGATTTACAGCAGATGGCCGACGCCGTGATGGACAGCGCGGCCTATTCGAAGATTTTCGAAGTGCGCGCCCAAAAATGGATCACCGGAGACTATGAAGACCCGACCGCCGAACTGGCGATCCAGTTGAAAGACAAGGACGTCATCCGCGACTTTGCCGCCGATCTGGATTGTCCCACACCGCTGTTTGACGCGACGATGCCCTACTACATCGCCGCAGCGTCTCAGGGGCGCAGCAAGGAAGATGCGGCGTCGATACTGGCTGTACTCGAAGCGATGGTGGGTATACCGCGGGACTGACCCGCAACACCCTTGCCGTCGGCTATTTTGTCAGCGCCGCGTGCATCACCCGGATGAAGCGCTCCGGATTGAGGAATCCCCACCCCAGCCTTCGTCAAATTCAGCAGTGGGCCTCGCAGCCACGATATCCTCAACGGATTTGCAATCAGCGATCAGCGGCTGGATACCATCGCGGGCCTTGATCAGCATATCCCGATAGGCAATCAGGTCATCCCGGTCACCGACAGGCCCATGCCCGGGCACGATCACCGTGTTCGCATCAGACATGCCCAGCACCTTGTCGATCGCGGCAAACACCCCGTCGATCGACCCGCCGGACCTGAAATCAATGAACGGGTAGAAACCGTTGAAGAAGGTATCTCCCATGTGAATCACATTGGCTTCGCGAAAATGGATCATCGCGTCGCCATCCGTATGTGCCGCCGCCACATGGAAGGCCTGCGCGGTCTGGCCGTTCATTTGAAAGGTCGTGGTGTCATTGAAGGTCACCACGGGCAGCGCGGCCTTCGGCTTGTCGGCGGCCAGCAGACGCGCGCGCACATTGTCATGGGCAAAGATCAGCACATTGCGTTTGCCGAGGTTCTCATTGCCACCGTTGTGATCCCCATGGTGATGGGTGTTGACCAGAAAGCGCACCGGCTGATCGGTCACGGATTCGATTTGGGCGAGGATGGCATCAGTCGCCGGGGCGAACTGATCGTCGATCATGAACACGCCATCAGCGCCGACCGAAACGCCGATATTGCCGCCCTTGCCTGTGATCACATGAATGCCGTCCTTCAGGGCCTTGATATCCTGCGCGCTGGCAGGAACCACCGCGACCAGCAGAACTGCGGCGCCAATGAGTGCCGGTTTCAGGATTTTGTGCATCTCACTCTCCCAATGTTGAACCACCGCGAATCTAGGCCGGGACCGCACACGGACAATCGTGAAGGTCTCACAACTTCGTCAGCACAACCCGATCCACCGGATCATCGTCATGCTCGCACGTGTTGCGGGTATCCACGTCTTTCCTTGGCTCAGGACCAGATAAGCAACCCTCCAACGTTGATGGCCGGAACAAATCCGGCCATGACACAATTGCGCTTCATCTCACTCGACTTTGACCGGGAACCCCACCGCTCCTATGATCGCAGCATCACTCCCGGAGATATCCAATGACCGACCAAATATCATCTGATCAGCTCATTCACCTGACCATGGGTCCAGCGCGCCGTGATCCTCTTGCGTGCCAAAGACATCGAATTCGACGTGACCTATGTGAACCTTCAGGACAAGCCTGACTGGTTTCTCGACATTTCGCCCCACGGCAAGGTCCCCGTCCTGAAGGTTGGTGATGAGATTCTGTTCGAGTCCAACGCCATTGCCGAATATCTGGACGAGGTCGTGCAGCCCCGGCTGCATCCCGAAGACCCTCTGGAACGCGCCAAGAACCGTGCCTGGACAGATTTCGTGCCGACCTTTGCGAGCGCCCTGACATCGATCCACTATTCGAAGACCCGCGAAGACATGGAATCCGCTCTCGCCAGCGCTCAGGACAAACTCGCCAAGGTCGAAGGCGCTCTGGCCGGCCGGGGTAACGATGGTCCCTATTTCAACGGCCCGGATATTGCGCTCGTCGATGCCGCCTATGCGCCGTTCTTCCAGCGCCACCTGTTCATAGACAAGGTCCTCAAGAACAACATTATCGATGGTTACCCGCTGACAAAGGCGTGGGCGGAAACGCTTTTGTCCGATGAGCGGATCACAGGTGCGGTGCCTGACAATTTTGCAGAAGAGTTCATTGCCGGCATCAAACGACGTGAAGCCTATTCGGCCGGGTTCTTTGATGGTGCCAGTGCGGCTGCCGAGTAAGGCGTGAGCAGCCCCGACAATCCGGGCGGCTACCGGCCCGACGATCCGCGTTACGGATTGTCGGGCCGGGCCCTGCTGGATTACTACCTGTCACGCCCGCCGGAATTCTACATCCGCAGCCTCTACAAGCCCGACAGCCTGCATCTGCGCGAAGGGGCAATGGATGTGCATCTGGCTAATATGCGCAGCCACGCCGGTCAGGTGTCCTTTTCCGGACCGCTTCTGGCTGACGATGCCAGTGCACCAATCGGCACCATGGCCGTGATCAATCGTCTCCGATCGCAAGGCAGCAGAGACCTTTGTGGCCGGGGACGGCTTTGCACAGGCCGGCATGCTACAGCCGCCGCAAATCATTCGTTTCATCAGCAGCAAACGGCTGACCCAGGCGGACCGGGAACCTGATCCGGATCTCCAGATGTTCGTCTGCGAGTGCCTCGATGGTCCGGATGCACCTGCCCTACGCAAGCAAAGCGCTGCCGCTCATCACACCTATCAGGGATCGATCATCGACCGGTACGTCGCCCATGGCCCGCTGCGCAGCGATGACGGCGAAACCCTGCTTGGCAGTCTTTTCATTATCGAGATTGCAGACCGGGCTGCGGCCGAAGCCCTTGTAGGCAATGAACCGATGACCAAGGCCGGCGTGTTTTCCGAGATCAACATCTTTCGCTGGCGCTACGGGAAAGCCCTCGCCTAGTTCGGAGAGTTCCCATGAGCAAGAAAATCGCCATCCTCGGGTCGGGTGCCAACGGCACCGCCATCGGGGTTGATCTGATCCGGGCCGGTCTCGACGTCACGCTGATCGACCAGTGGCCGGCCCATGTCGAAGCTCTGCGCGCCAATGGTGCGCGGATCGAATTGCCGGACGAGACTATCGAGCAGGCCGTCGATGCGTATCACCTGTGTGACGTCGCAACCTTTACCGAGCCCTTCGACATCGTGCTGATGCTCTTCAAGGCTTATGACACGCCATGGACCGCACGGCTGATCGAACCCTGTCTGGCCGAAGACGGGATTCTCGTCGGCGTGCAGAACGGCATGAGCTACGCAGCCATCGCTGAGGCCGTCGGCGCGGAACGGGCAATGGCCTGCGTGATCGAGGTGGCATCCGAACTGCACGAACCCGGCATCATCAAGCGGTCTTCACCCCGCGACGGTGGCTCGTGGTTTGCCATCGGCAGCGCGCACCCGGCAACAGCCGGACGCGAACCCGAAATCGCCGAGGTGCTCGGCCATGCGGGCGTTGTCGAGATTTCCGACGATATTCTAGCCGCGAAATGGATGAAGCTGGTCAGCAACGCCATGACCCTCGCTACAACCGCGCTGGTGGGGTTGCCTATCGACGAAGCGGTCGAGTTGCCGGGCATGCGTGACCTGATGCTCAAGGCCGGTGCGGAAGCGCTGGCCGCAGGTGAATTTCGCGGACACCCGATCACACCCATCTTCGGCCTGAAACCCGAGGATATGCAGAACACCAATCAGTTGCTGGAATTGCTACACGATAAACTGATGTCCTTCACCCGCCCCAATACCCTGACAACCGTCCTGATGGATCACCTGAAGGGCCGGCAGAGTGAAACCGGTGACGTCAACGGCGCGGTTGTCGAGACACTCGCGGGACGCGCCAACGCGGCTCCGGCGAATACGGCCATCGTGGAGATCACCGAGCGTATCCGGCGCGGCGAACTGCTACCAAACCCGGGAAACCTCGACCTGATTCGCGAGATGGTGGCGACTTAGGCGACCACGCACAACTTTCGTCATGCCCGCACCTGTTGCGGGCCCAAACGTCAATGGGTCACGCGCTATATCCACGTGGACTGCCGGATCAAGTCCGGCCATGACAATGTTTGGTCGCGATCTCGCGGGAACGATGAAGCGTGGCAAAGCGACAGGAAGGACAGGACAACGTCAGGCGTATTCCGTACGCCCGCGCATCGCATAGTCCCCATCGCCATTGGCAACCCAGACCGCGACCGCGTCATCTCCGTCCGGGTCTGCATTCACGGTGAACGTCTCGGTGTCCATAACCGGGCGCATCCCGCGAAACTCGAACCGCGAAATCTGCCGGTCCGGAATTGACCGACCGGCGAGTCCGACCATCAGGGTTGCGAGCAATGGTCCGTGAACCACCAGCCCTTCATAGCCTTCCACATCACGCGCATAGTCACGATCGTAGTGAATGCGATGACCGTTGAAGGTCAGTGCAGAATATCGGAACAGCAGGGTCGGATCGGGATCAACAGTCTCGCGCCACTGGGCGGTCTCGGGCGCCGGTTCGCCGGGTCGGCTCGACGCGCCCTCCCCGGTCACCTCGCGATAGACAATATCGTGCTCATCGACAATGGCGGGGCCTTCCGCGCCGGACAACTCGTGACGCACGGTGACGAACACCAGCCGTCCCGTTCGCCCGGACTTTTCGGCCACGCTTTCGATAGTTGAAACGCGCGTTGCTTCTTCGCCCAGTCGCAAATGGCCTGAAAACGACACACGGCTACCCGCCCACATCCGCCGGGCCGGACCGACCGGTGGCAGGAAGCCCCCAAGTGCGGGATGGCCGTCCCGACCCAACCCGGATCGCGCCGCAATATCCCAGAAATACAGCCAGTGCCAGAGCGGCGGCAGCGCATCACCGCCTCCAAGCGGTTTACTGCCGTCATCCAGCGCGGCCTGCAACGCCACGCAACGCTCCACCTGAATTACATCGCGCCGCTCTTCCGTGCGACCGACCCAGGCCTGCAGATCCTGTCCGCTGTCTTCCGTCATGTTCTGTCCTCAGAAACGGTTGCCCGCGTGCCGTCAGGCTTCCAGACGTTCCATCAGTTCATCAGCGGTGATCGGCAACTCGATCTCGCGCTTCTCCTTGGCCGACAGATCCATCGCCATGGTGAGAATCAGGTTACGGTGACCTTCGGCAGCCGTGGCATGAGGGGTTTGCTTCTTGTTGTAGATGCGCTGGAACCAGTTGTTGGTCTCCTCGCGCATGGGCCCCCAGAGCTCCCCGGCATAGACATCACCCGGCGGGAAGCTGGTCAGAAAATCCACATTGCGCTGGGCTTCCAGATTTAGACCTTCGGGATTGTAGGCCGGCCCCTGAGAATGTTCGGAAGCCAGAATGACGTCGCGATGGGTGTCCTCAATATCGATCACGCCCTCGGTACCAACGATACCAATCTCCAGACCATAGACCGCACCCGGCCAGACCTTCGGCAGTGCCCAGCAGATGTTCATGGAGAACATGCCGCCATCTTCCATCTGAAACAGGCCGAAGGTGGCATCCTTCACGCCCAGATCAGTGAGGATTTTCTCGGTCGAACGGGCATAGACGGAGACCGGCTTGGCCGCCTCCCCCATGAGCCACATGGACATATCCAGACTGTGCGTTCCCGAGACCACCATCGGTGACAGGAAACGCCGGTCCTGGGTCAAACGCGTTTCGCCCGTCGGTGCCATCCGGTTCATGAAGGCGCGCACGGTCGCCGCCGTAAACTCGCCGATCTGGCCGTTCTCGATACGCTGCTTCACAACCAGGAAGCGACGCCGGAAACGCTGGGTGTAACCCACAACCGCATCAATCCCGGCGGCCTCGATGGCAGCCAGCACCTGCGCTGATTCCCGTGCATCAGTCGCCAGCGGCTTTTCAATGAAGAGCATATGGCCCTGATCGACCGCAGCCAGTGTCGGCTCCACATGGGCCCAGGTCGAAGTTGCGATGATCACCGCATCCACTTCGGGCCGCGCGATCAGTTCACGAAAATCATTGGAGTAGAAATCCGCATTGATGTCGTCGCGCAGCTTGTGCCCGACACTTTCATTGACGTCGCTCAGCCCGATCCAGCCGATCCCGGGGAAATCCCGTGCCAGCGTGGCGCGCATTCGCCCCACGACACCGCAGCCAACAACGGCCAAACCAAGTTGCTTTTTCTCAGACATTCCCATCCCTCTTTTGAAATTGTTATCCCAGTGGCTTTTTTGCAGCCCCGATTAAAAGGTCGTCTTGCCACCCTCGCGCGCCAGACTGTCGACGATGACTTTCGAGATGAACTGCATCAGCAGTTTTCGATCTCCCGTCAGAGGCTGGCAGGACAATGTGGCCAACCACATGACCCGGCCGGTCTTGCTGTCGCGAAGTTCGGCCTTGGCATCAATAGTCTGGCCAAGCGATGTGCGATTCCGTCGGCTCGGATTGCCCTCGCGGATCGTGTCGCGCAATTCGCTCAGGCCGATATCGCCTGATGATCTGCTATCCCGTGCGCCACTTCCCTGTGCCTTGTCGATCCCACCGCGCGAACTCAGCCCCAAAAATGCAGACTGGGATTCGAAGTTGAACACCAGACCGCCATCCTCGTTGGTCTTGCGCCCGTCCGCCCGCAAGGTCTTCAGGAAGGTTTCACGAAACGCCAGGGCTTCATCGGTCTTGTCGAAAATATCGACCCAGTAAAATCCGTCTCCGGGCACAGCATCGAGTACGAAGGTCGAAATGCTTCCTTCACAGACCGGCACATCAAACCCCGGAATGGCCAGTCGCTGTGCCTGCGCCATAGGGGCGACAAGCATCGAAAATGTCAGTGAAAGCGCCGCAGCTGCGAGTGAAAATCGCATTTTCATAGATCCCCTAGATACATCCGGTCGCCTCGACCGCCCTAACCAGTCTAAAGCATGACAATCTGCACAAAAGCTTAATCTCCGACCGTCGGATTGACCGTGGAACTGACCGGGCTGACCACGCGCGGTTCCGACCGTGCCTCGCGACGAGCCAGCAGGGTCGTGCCGACCACGATGACCCCCGCGCCAATCCAGGTCCAGAACTCCGGAAATTCGAAAAACACGACGTAACCAATGATCGCAGCCCACACCATGCGGGTGAACATGGCGGGTTCGACAAGGCTGATATCGGCCATCTTGTAGGCCTGCACGAACAGCAGATGCCCGGTGGTGCCACAGATGCCGATCACCGCCATCCAGCCCAGTTGCTCCAGTGTCGGGTTTTGCCAGACGAACAGGGCTGGAATCAGGGTGATCGGGGTCATCAGCAGGGTCAGATAAGCCACGATCGTCGCCGCGCCTTCGGTGCGGGTCAGGATCTTCGCCACAATCTTGGAATTGGAGACGGCGATGGCGGAAAACAGGACCAGCCAGACGCCTGAACTGACTTCATTGAAGCCGGGCCGCACCACAATCAGCCCGCCAATGATCGCAAGCGCGATCCCCAGCCACCGCACCGGGCCGACATGTTCCTTGAGAAAGAACATCGCCAGCAACGCGACAAAAACCGGCCCGATGAGGCTCACCGCCGTGGCATCGGCCACCGGCATCAGGCTCAGCGCGGTGAACCAGGACAGCATCGATGCCGAATTCAGAAAGGCGCGTCCCACATGCCAGTGGATCTTTGGCGTGCGAAGTACCCCCGAAACCCATCCGCAGGAAGATCGGAATGAACACGAGCAGCCCGAGAAAATTGCGGAAAAACGCAACCTCGAACGGGTGCAGTCCCTCGACATGGGTCACATGGCGAATGGTGTTGTGCATGGTCGCGAAAAAGGCACTGGCGATCACCACCAGCAACACGCCACGCACCCCGGCCGGGATCGCTTCAAGTCGCGCGTTCAGGCCCTTCACCAACATGGGAAGGGCCCTCGCGTCGTCAGATCATCCATGTATGGCGCGCCAGACCTTCTCGGGCGTTGCTGGCATGTCGATGCTTTCGACCCCAAACTCGGCCAACGCATCCACCACGGCGTTCATGACCGCGGGCAGCGCTCCGCTCACACCCGCTTCGCCGGCACCCTTGGCGCCGAGCACATTGGTTTTCGCGGGCACCGGATGATCAAGGAACTCGATATCGGGCACCTGATCGGCGCGCGGCAGGGCGTAGTCCATGTAGGAACCGGTGATGAGCTGGCCATCGCGGTCATAGACAACATTCTCCATCAGCGCCTGACCGATTCCCTGCACCACGCCGCCATGGACCTGTCCGCCCACCAGCAACGGGTTGATGACATTCCCGAAGTCATCGACGACGGTGTATTTCACGACATTGGTTTCCCCGGTGTTCGGATCGATCTCGACTTCCGCGATATGCACCCCGTTGGGGAATGCGGACGGTGCCGTGTCGTGTACCAGCTGTACTTCCAGGCTGTCGGGCAAGCCATTGGCGCCCGCCAGCTCCCGTGCTTTCGCCGCCAGATCGAGCAGATGGATTGACCGATCGGTACCGGAAATGCGGAAATCGCCATCCGCGAATTCGATATCCTCGACCGCGGCTTCGAGCACATGACCGGCGACCGCCTTGCCCTTCTCGATGACCTCCGCAGCGGCTTCGTAGAACGCGCCACCGGCAGCAATGACCGAGCGTGAGCCGCCGGTGCCGCCCCCGACGAGCAATTCGTCGGAATCCCCCTGCAGGAGATCGATCCGGTCGAACGGAATGCCCAGCCGGGCACTGACGATCTGGCCGAAGGTCGAGCGGTGCCCCTGCCCGTAATCGAGCGTGCCCGATACCATGGTCACCCGGCCATCCTCGCCAAAGCGAATGCCGCCATTTTCCTTGCCGGCCGGCGCCGTCACCTCGAGATAGGAACACACCCCGATGCCGCGCTTCATGCCGCGTTTTTCGGAGCTGGCCCGACGTCCGGCAAATCCCACCCAGTCGCTGGCCGCAACGGCCTGCACGAGCATTGCCTCGAAGTCGCCGCTGTCGATCACCTGACCGCTGGCCGCGGTGAAGGGAAAGGCCGAATTTGGAATCAGGTTGCGTCGGCGAATCTGGATCGGATCGATGCCCATTTCCCGGGCCGCCGTATCGACCAGGCGCTCCATGATGAAATTGCCTTCGGGGCGTCCGGCACCGCGATAGGCACCCACATAGACCGTGTTGGTGAAGACGCAGCGCATGTTCACATCGATCGCCGGCGTGACATACATGCAGGGCAAGTTCTTGCCGATATTCACCGACTGGGCGAGCGGACCGGTGCCGGTCAGATAACCACCCATATCGGCCAGTCCGGTCACCCGGGCGGCCAGAAACCGGCCATCCTTGTCCAGCGCGAGTTCGGCTTCGAACTGGCTGGCGCGCCCCTGATGGTCCGACACACAGCTTTCGCTGCGATCCGCGGTCCATTTGACCGGGCGACCGAGCTGCTTGGCTGCGAGCATGATCACCGGATATTCGTGATAGGGCATCGCCTTCATCCCGAAAGAGCCCCCCACATCGCTTGTGAACACGTGGATTTTTTCGGGCTCCACGTTGAAAATCGCTCCGGCCAGGATGTTGCGCATTCCCATCACGCCCTGAGAGCACACATGCAGGATGTAACGATCGTCCTCGGTGTCGAAGTCGGCCACCGCGGCGCGCGGCTCCATCGCCGAGACAAAACAGCGGTTGTTGTCCAGATGCAGCCGGGTCACATGGGCGGCTTCGGCAAAGGCCGCTGCCGTGGCCGCGGCATCCCCCATCTGGAAGTCCAGGCACACATTGTTGGGTGCTTCGTCATGCAGCTGCGGCGCGCCCTCGCGGACGGCCTCCTCCAGCGAGGTGACCGGCGGCAAGGGAGTGACATCAAGCTCGACAAGTTCGGCCGCATCACGGGCCTGAGCAGCGCTTTCCGCGATGATCGCGACAATCGGCTGCCCCACATGTCGCACCCGACCCGTGGCCAGGATCGGGCGGACCGGCTTGATCAGCGGCGTGCCGTCCTTGCTCTTGACCGGCAGATTGTTGGGCAGACTCCCCAGATCCGCGGCCTTGAGATCACCGGCGGTGTAGACCGCCAAAACACCGGGTGCCGCCTTCGCCGCAGTGACATCCAGTTTCGTGATCTCGCCATGGGCAACGGAAGCCCGCAAGAAGCTGGCATAGGCCTGGCCCGCAAGGTTCTTGTCGTCGGTGTAAACGCCATTGCCGCGCAGCAGACGCGGGTCTTCCGTGCGGGTGACAGGCTGGCTCACGGCATTGGGGCCGGTTCCAAAAATCATATCGTCCACAAACTCACTCCTCAGAAGGATATCGCTCTCACCACCATGAAAGCGTGGTCATACCAGATCGGTGCATCGGAACCGACCGCATCATCAAACAAAGGAAACTCCGGCATCACCGGGGTTCCGGCCACCCGCAGTCAGGTACCTATTCGGCAGCCTGAACGGCGTCGCCCTCACGGCCTGCGAAATGCGGCATCACCTCTTCGGCGAATTGCTGCAGGGCATCGAAGGATCCCGAAAGGTCGTGCAAAAGAATATTGCGCACGCCAAGCTCATAGAGCTTCTCAACCCGCTCGATCATCTCTTCCGAAGAGCCCAGAATGGCGCCGGCTTCGGAAACATCGGTCGGATTTCCGCGATTCTTGTGACGCTCAGCGGGCACGAAGGTCTTCGACTGGAACTTCGGATCCGTCGCCAGAGACTGAACCTCAGTCAGGAACTTGCCGCGCAACACATGGGCTTCGGCGCGCTCATTGTCATTGTTGGCAACCATCAGGCCCCGGGTCACGGCAACACGGGACGCATCGAACTCCACGCCCATCTTGTCAAGCTCATCGCGATAAATGGCCACGGTCTCGCCGATCGTCTCGAATGTCGGCACCTGGGCGAGCAGCAGATTGTTGCCGTTCCGCGCAGCCCCGCGCACCGAATTCTCGCTCGCCGCACCGATCCACATGGGCGGATAGGGCTGCTGAACCACGGGCGGTTCCACGATGATGTCGTTGAACTGATATCGGTCGGATTTGTAGGACCAGCGCTCGGACTCGGTGAAGGACCGCTTCAGCAGCGCAATCGATTCCTCGAAGATTTCCTGCGCATCCGCCATCTCCAGTCCGAAGCCGTGGAATTCGTTGGCACGATAGCCGCGCCCGATCCCGAAATCGATAGCGCCCCTTGGACAGCTGATCGATGGTCGCAACCTGTTCGGCCAGCAGGATCGGATTGTGCCACGGCACCACCACAACCGCACTGCCAAGGCGAATTTTAGAAGTGATACCAGAGAGGTAGGAGATGTAGTTGAGCGTCGCGGAAAGCTGCGAGAAGCCGGTGAAATGATGTTCCACCAGCCAGGCGCTGGAATAGCCGTGCTTCTCCGCCGCCTGAATATATTCGCCATATTCGTGATAGCCGAGTGCGGCTTCCGTCACGACTTCACCAGGTACCGCCTGTGCACCGCCAAACAATCCGAACTTCATCGTTTTCTCCTCAATCTTCCGCTATTCAGCTGCCCGAACAGCGTCATCATCTGCAAATTTCGGCATGACGTCCTCGGCAAACTGCTGCAACCCGTCAAACGAACCGCTGAGATCGTGCAACAGGATCGTGTGTACCCCCTGCTCACGCAGGCGCTCCACCCGCTCGCCCATCTCGTCACTGTCGCCGAGCACGGCGCCGTTGTTGGAGATCGCATCGATGTCATCGGAGACAGAAACAGGGCTGAAGGCGCGTGGACCTTCCTTCTTGTCCTTGGTCAGGACCTGAACCTCGGATATGAACTTACCGCGCAGGATATGCGCTTCGGCACGCTGATTGTCGTTGTTCGCGACCATCATGCCCCGGGTCACCGCAACACGCTCGCAATCATAGGGTTTGCCCAGCTTGTCGAGTTCATCCTGATAAATGCGGATTTTCTCGCCAATGGCCTCAAAGGGCGACATCTGATCGAGCAGAAGGTTGAAATCGTTGCGCGCGACCCCGCGAATGGAAGCTTCGCTGCCCGCACCCACCCACATGGGCGGATGGGGCGTCTGCACCACGGGCGGCTCGACGATGATGTCGTTGAAGGTCCAGCGATCGGATTTGTAGGACCAGCGCTCGGTCTCGGTGAAAGATCGCTTCAGCAGTGCAATCGATTCCTCGAAGATGTCCTGAGCGTCCGCCATATCCAGCCCGAAGCCCTGAAATTCATTCGCACGGTAGCCCCGGCCAACCCCGAAATCATACCGTCCCTTGGACAGCTGATCGATGGTCGCAACCTGTTCCGCCAGCAGGATCGGATTGTGCCACGGCACCACAACGACTGCGCTCCCAAGTCGAATTTTTGATGTTATTCCAGATAGATAGGAGATGTAGCTGAGAGTGGCCGACAATTGAGAAAAACCGGTGAAATGGTGCTCCACCAGCCATGCGCTGGAATAGCCGAACTTCTCCGCCGCCTGGATGTATTCGCCATATTCGTGATAGCCAAGTGCGGCCTCTGTCACCACCTCGCCGGGTACCGCCTGTGCACCACCAAACAATCCAAATTTCATTGCTTATCTGTCCTTCCGGTCCATCCGCTTGCGCAACCGGGATATCTGCTGCGCATCTGTTCAGAAACTACCAACTGACGCACGAAATGTCCCGATGCGCATCAAAAACGTTCGAATGTTGAGACCACGGGTTTAACGGCCCGCGAAGCCGAATGTGAGCCCCCGCACCAGATGTTTGCGGATCAGCAGACCGATGACGATCAGGGGCAATGTCGAGCCCACGGACAAAGCCGCCTGATACCCGTTTGCGCCGGAGTTTCCGGCCCAGCGATTGAGATGGACCGGCAGGGTCGACACATCGGTCTTTGACAGGATCAGCGCCAGGAAATACTCGCTCCAGTTCAGGATGAAGAGAAACATGAAAGTCGCCGCCAACCCCGAACGCAAAAGGGGGAACACGATTTCCCGGAACACCTGCCAGCGCGCCGCGCCGAGCATTTCAGCCGCGTATTCGATATCCCGGGGAATTTCGTCGATGAAGCTTTTCATCACAAGCATGGCATAGGGCAGCGTGGTCACCGTGTAGAGCATGGTCAGCCCCAGCACCGTGTCGACCAGTCCGATTGCCGAAAACCACAGAAATATCGGGGCCGCGACCACAAATGGCGGAACCATGCGCAATATCAGGAAATAGAGCAGCTGAGAATCCGTCAGGATCCGGTACCGGGACGCTCCATAAGCAATGATGGTACCGGCAACCGTCGCAAGCGTGGAGGCCACCAGGGCAATCACGAAGGTGTTGGTCAGAGATTCCCAAGGGCCGATCACATCGGCAAGCCCGCCATTGCCGCTGCCGGTGGCCAGATCGTTGACCCAGACCTGCACATAGTTGAACAGGGTCGGACTGTCCGGCCAGTAGGTCGGCGGCCAGACATTCCACTCGGCCGGCCCCTTGAACGAGATCAGAACGATCCAGTAGATCGGAAAGATTACAATCGCCAGCCAGACACACAAAACGCTGTGCCGGAAGACATTGAACACCCGTTCTCTGGATTGTCGCCTCACCTGCGTTCAGCAGCAGATCAGGGGTTCAGACCGTCGTAGCGAAGAACGTAAATCCCGTGATTCTTATCGGAAATGAAGATATTCCCACGGTTGTCGACGATTACGTCCTCGGTCTGGGCGACAAGCTTTGAAGCCGGCAGCAGGCCAAGGCGCTCGGTCGGGTCCGGCGGCAGAAAATATCCGACTTCCTGTGGCTGGGTAGCTTCCGAGACGTCGTAAATACGCAATCCGGCATTGAAATAGGTCAGAAAGCACAGATCCTCGCCCTGGTAGAGGATATCCTGATACTGGGGCTGGTGCTGATTGTGCGGCCCGAACCGTCCACCACGCTCACAGAAAGTCCGATAGGGCGCATCCTCCGGCGGAACCGGCAACGGAAACAGCGATGCTAGACGCGGATTGGTCTCGTCGGAGACATCGACAATCCCGGCATAGCCCAATGGTTCCTCGCAGTTCTCCTTGATGGCCTCGGAGTTGACGATCACCAGATCGCGGCCCTGCAGCGGCACTGCGGTATGCACCGCAATGAATGTCTGGAACGGCGGACAGAACGGCAAATCGCTGATTTTTGTGGGGTTTGTCTTGTCCGAGATGTCCAGAACAACAAAACCGCCCGAACTGTATGGCAGATAGGCGCAATCCCCCTTCACATAAGCGCCGCCATGCAGCATCACGCCGCGAGCTGCCGGCTCTTCACCACCGGCGATATGCTGGCCTTCCATCCACCAGCGACCAACCTCGACCGGGTTGCGCGGATCCTCGATATCGAGGATCTGCAGGATGTTGCCCTGATATCCGTCCGGCAGGCCTGTCGCGTAAATATAGCGGCCACCGTCGTAGTAATTGCGATGGGTCCCGTCCCCACCGGTCTTCCAATGGCTCAGCAGCTCGGGATTCTCGGGGTCTTTCAGATCCCAGATCAGGACACCCTCACCCCAGGGCTGGCCCTCGACATGGCCCCAGCCTTCCATGATCTTTTCCTGGGAGGTCACAAGCAGCCCATCGGCAACCTGCACCTGCAGTGTCCAGGTATTTGCGGGACCTTCGACATAACGCACAAAACGCGGATTGGTCGGGGTCCGTCACTTCGATAATGGAAAACCCGGATTGCCAGAACAAACCGACATAAAGGAACCAGCGGTCTCCGTCGCGATGCAGCGCGAGCTTGAATGCGGGCTTCTTGTCGCAATCGGTGTAACCGATCGCGGTCACATTCTTTGAAAAGCTTTGCCCTTCCGGAAACGCCATGACTTCCCCCACTTCGTTTTGTTGTTACCGAACATTAGGAGGGGATCACAACCGCTGTAAAGCGATCCATGGACCGGCCAAGACGATTTGCGCAGCCGAAGATTCGCACTTTCGCTGACACGCCCTATAATTCAACCAGTTCAGCTACAGATCGCCTGCAAAATCATGTCTCTTGCCCAGAATGAAGGTTTGCCGCGCTATCAGGTGATTGCCACCGAACTGCGTACCGAAATCGTGTCCGGGACGCTGGAAGTCGGCGCCACGCTGCCCACCGAGATGGAATTGTGCGCTCGCTACGATGTCAGTCGGCTACACCGTTCGTGCCGCCCTGCGCCAGTTGCGCGAGGAGGGTCTTGTCTCGATGCGACGCGGTTCAGGCACCCGCGTGGTCGCGATCGCCCCGAAAGACACTTATGTGCAATCGGTCAATTCACTGTCCGAGCTGCTGCGATATCCCAACACCACCTTTGAACTGAGCGATTCCGGAACGGTCACCCTCACGCCAGCCAATGCAAAGCGTCTGTCTCTCCCGCCAGGCTCAAACTGGTTCCGAATTTCCGGCGTCCGCCGATCCACCGAAAGCGGACAGCCGATTTGCTGGCAGGAAATATTCGTCATTCCCGAATATGAAGTGACCGCGCGACAGCTGCTGACCGAACATGGGCCGGTTCACCGCATCATCGAAAGCGCGCACAAGGAGGTGATCGCCAAGGCAAAGCTGGAGATGACCGCCAGTCAGGTCTCCCCCGAGCTCGCCGATCGGCTCGATGTGGAGCCCGGCAGTGCCGCCATGACGATCATTCGGCGATATACCGCGCAGGATGAACGCGTGTTCGAGACCACCGTCAGCGTCCATCCCGAAGGCCGGTTTGTCTATTCTCTGGAGATGACACGCGACTGGACGGCAATCTAACAGCAACAAATCCGACAGCCACGCACGAACAGAGGCAGATATGAGCGAACATTTGATTGCGATCACCGGCGCGACCGGTGTCACCGGACAGCATCTCACGCCCCGCCTCACCGCACGCGGCCTAAACACCCGCTATCTGGTTCGTGATATCGACAAAGCACGCCAGACTCTGGGCGACGGGCTCGATCTGGTGAGCGCGGATCTCGATGATCGCGCCTCACTGGACCGGGCTCTGGAAGGTGTGCACACGCTCTATCTGAATTCAGGCCACAGTCCGGTCCTCGAAGAACAGCAAACCAACGCCATCGAAGCTGCCATCAACGCTGGATGCGAGCGCATCGTAAAACTTTCGGGCAACATCGATTCACCTGCCCCCATTCCCGAGGCCCACAAGGCGCTGGAACAGAAGATCGCGACGTGCGGCACTCGATACACGTTTCTTCGACCGAATTTCTACATGACCAATTTGCTCTATGTCGCAGCGGGTCTGAAGGAAGGCGACAGTTTTACCAGCGCCATTCCCCGGGACGTGACCATCAGCATGACCGATCCACGCGACGTCGCCGATCTGACGGCCACGGTGCTGGCAGAAGACGATAAACATGACGGTCAGGGCCACTACCAGACCGGTACGGCCCCCAGCCTAGATCAGGTGGCAGAGACCTTCAGCCGCGTTCTCGATCGCGACATCCGCTACAACGTCGTCGATGTGGATGTCTGGGAAGACATGGTGACAAAACGTGGATTGCCGTCATGGCTGATCGAGCATCAGGTCAAGATGATCGGTTTCGCGGCCAACGGTGCCTATTCCTACGTCACAACCGCGACCCACGACATCACCGGCCATCCACCGCGCACGCTGGGGACCTTCATCACCGATCACGCCGCGGCTTTCACCCCGGACTGACGGCTTCGCGTGCCGCTCGCCTAGTTCCTGACGAATTTCGACAAGGCGTCTTCGTCGACCTCGACACCCAGGCCCGCACCGGTCGGAACTGTCACCTGACCGTTCACAACGTCGTAGCGAATCCTTGCACACATCCTCTTTGAGATACTGGCAAGTCACGCTGACACCCCACTCAATCGAAGGGGCTGCCGCAGCCAGTTGCAGAACGGCCGCGCTCGAAACGCTGGATTCTGCAACCTTGCCGGCCATGTTCACATGCATGCCCAGTTCGTCGAACAATTCAGCCGCCTGATAAGCCCGGGTGACACCACCCAGCTTGATCATTTTCAGACTGCCACCCTTGGCCGCGCCCATATCGTTGTGCTTGTGGACATCGCCCACGCTGTGGAGCCCTTCATCGGCACCAATGGGACAGGCAGAGGCCGCGGCGATCATGGCCATGCCCTCAACATCGTAGCCCATGATGGGCTGTTCCAGAAAATCGAGGGATTCACTGGCGGCCCCGACATAGGCCAGCGCCTCTTCATGGGTCCAGCCCTGGTTGCAGTCCGCTGAAAGCTGAACGCCGCCATTGACAGCCCTGCGAATGGCGATGGTCCGCTCGATATCCTGTTCAACCGGCTTGCCACCCACCTTGATCTTCATATGGGTTACGCCCGCCTGCGCGCGCTCGCTCGCCTCGGCAACATCGACATCGATATCGCCGGTGGCGAGCATGTAGAGGACGGGCATTTCCTGGGTGCGGCGCACCGCGCCGAGCAAGCTCCGCGCCATGGACTTCTGCTGCGCCTTGCCGGCCGCGTCGTAACAGCGCCATCTCCATGCACGGTCTTGGCGCTGGCGTTGCCATACATGCGCCAGTTCATCTCCGCGAGATTAGCCTCGAAGTCGCGAGCCGGATCGCGGCCGATCCATGAACGGCGCCAGGATACTCGACTCGCCGCAGCCATGCTCTGGACGGTCTCGCCGGTCATCGACGGCGCGGCCGACGCTTCACCCCAACCGACCATGGCCGCTCATCGGTCTCGACACGGGCGAAACACGTTCTCGGACGTCGCGATCTCGACACCGGACATCTTGAACGGGTCGTGCACAGGGGCAGGTCGGCCGCCATAACGGCTCGATTTTCGTGATCTTCATTTTGCGTCTCCGTTCCGTTCTTCGCCGGGTTTATAGCCCTGGCGGTGCTTTGGGGCGTTGCTCTAGCGGCCGCGCTTCAGCTCGCGAGATCTTCGGCTTGGTGCCCGGCGCGTAATCCGAAACCTCATCATCGAGGAATTTGCGCGAGCTTGCGCAAGTCGTTCCGACGACTGCTTGCGGACGAGATCCACGTCGCAGCCCTCCCAGTCATAGAAGCCCTTGCCGGCGGACAGGCCGACCTCGCCGCGTGCGACCATGTCCTGGATCAGCGGGTTGGGGGTGTCGACCGGATGCAGCTCGGGCACGATGGAGCGACTGGGCGAGCGCATGGATCTCGAGCCCCGAGGTGTCCTTTCTGCTCGATCAGGCCATTGAGACACATCCGCGGGGCCAGCATCTTGCGCGCGGCCATATCAATATCGGCAGGTGTCGCAACGCCTTCTTCGACCAGATAATAGGCCTCGTGCAGAATGATGTGCTGCAGCCGGTTGATCAGGAACCCGACAATCGGCTTGTACAGCGTGACGATTTCCTTGCCAGTGCGTTTGACGGCTTCAGCAACCGCATCGACCACTTCGACCGGCGCTTCCGGCCCCGCCATGACTTCGGCCACCGCCGTGGTGTCGGCGGCATGAAATAGTGGATTCCGGTGAACAGATGAGGACGTTTCAGCTTTGCACCCAGATCAACCAGCGACGCGCCTGATGTTCCGGTTGCGATGATCACTTCGTCGTCGGGATAGGCATCCTCGATTTCGGCGAAAACTCGCTGTTTGATCTCTGCATCCTCGGGCACAAACTCGATCACCAGATCCGGTGCCGTCTCTGGCAGATCGGCCACGGCTGTGACTCCATTGGGCAGATCGGACAGCTCACTGGCCCGGCTGCTCTTCACAATGGTCTCGAATCCCGCGTCCGCAAATGTTGCGGAAACGCCCTTTCCCATCACGCCATAACCGTAAATGAGAACTATCTGGATCGGTTTTCTGCCTGTCATGAAATTCCCCTAACTGGCGGTATCTATCGTACCCTGAAATTACAGCGGCGCGTAATCATTGTCGCGCCCGCGCGGACTGTATATATGTCCGGACAAAATCAACAGTCCCGCCGGGATTCGACCAATAGATTTTTGATTGGCCGAATGAAAACCCGACGAAATCGGACATTTACAACGAGAGGAGCCCCGAAACCATGGCCCGTATGAACACCGCAATGCCCACATCCGACGATTTCGAAGACATCCTGTTCGAAGTCAAAGACAATGTCGCCTGGATCACCATCAACCGACCGGACACACGCAACGCGTTCCGCGAGCACACCCTCGACGAACTGATCCATGCCTTCAAATCCACCCGCAACGACGCCTCGATCGCCTGTGCGGTCGTCACCGGTGCCGGTGATCAGTCTTTCTCGGCGGGCGGCGACTTCGGCGCGATGATGAAGTTGAACTGGACCAATGCCTATCACTGGAACGACCGGATGCTCGGCACAGCCATGACCATTCGCGGTCTGCCGATCCCCGTCATCGCCATGGTCAATGGCTGGTGCATGGGCGGCGGACATGAACTCGCCCTGTGGTGCGACATGGTGATTGCGTCCGACCGCGCCCATTTCGGGCAGTCCGGTGCCAAGGTCGGCGCCTGCCCGACCGTGGGTGCCACCCAGTACATTCCGCGCATCATCGGCGAGCGTCTGGCCCGCGAGATGATCTTCCTGGCCCGGACTTTCAATGCGCAGGAAGCCGTCGACATCGGCCTGATCAACAAGGTCGTGCCCCATGACGACCTGCTCGAGGAGACCAAAAAGTGGTGCGAGACGATCAAGGGCCACAGCGGTCAGACGATCCGCATGACCAAGAAGTCCCTCAATCACGAATCCGACGAGCTCTATGCCTCCTGGCAGCACGGCATGGAGCTTCTGGCCCATGTCTGGGGCAGCGAAGAATCCATGGAGGGCATGCAGGCCTTCCTCGACAAGCGCAAGCCGGACTTCATGAAGTTCCGCATGAAGAACAAGGAAGTGGTCGACCAGTATCTTGACGATCTGGCCAATGACCGCAATCAGCTCAAATAGAGCTGAGCCAGCAACGATGAGCGGCAACCAGGCCCCCGGCGCACTCGACGGCATCCGCGTGATTGATCTCACGCGGGTGCTGGCAGGGCCCTTTCTGCGCCATGATGCTCGGCGACATGGGCGCCGATGTGATCAAGGTCGAGCAGCCCGGACGTGGTGACGACACCCGTGCCTGGGGACCGCCCTTCGTTGGCGAAGAATCCGCCTATTACCTGGGGGCCAACCGCAACAAGCGCGGGCATGACACTCAATCTCAAGGACCGGAGGCCCGCGAGGTGCTCAAAGAATTGTTGCGTGACGCCGATGTGGTGATCGACAATTTCAAGCTGGGCACCATGGCCCGGCACGGCTTTGATGACGCCTGGTACGAAGAGCACGCGCCGCAGATCGTGCGCGCTTCCATCCTCGGCTATGGCTCCACGGGCCCGCGCGCGGGTCTGCCCGGCTATGACTTCCTGCTGCAGGCCGAAAGCGGGCTGATGAGCATCACCGGGGAAGCCGATGGCGACCCGATGAAGCTCGGTGTTGCGATCGTCGATTTGTGCACTGGCATGTACGCCCTGTCATCGGTTCTTGCCGCCCTGCAGGCACGCCATCGCACCGGCAAGGGGCAGTATGTCGAAGCCTCGCTCTATGACACCGGCGTCTCGCTGCTGGCCAATGTCGCGGCGAACTACCTGGCCTCGGGCAAGGAAGCCGGACGCTACGGCAATGGCCATCCGAATATCGTCCCCTACAACGCCTATCCCACGCGCGACGGCATGATCGCCTTATCCGTTGGCAATGACGGCCAGTTCCAGACCTTCTGCAATGCCGTCGGTCAGGACGAATGGGCGGACGACACGCGATTCGCGCGCAACCGCGACCGGGTCGAAAACCGCGACGCCTGCGATACCATGATCTCCGCGCTTCTGAAAAACCGACGATACGCAGGCATGGCTCGACAAGCTGCAATCCGCTGGCGTGTCCCTGTGCCCCGATCAACACGGTCGCCCAGGCCCTTACGGCCGAGCACACCATAGCGCGCGGTCTGGTGACCAAGGCCGTTCACTCTGTCGAGGGTGAGATCGATCTGCCTGGTATTCCGTTCCGTTTCTCGGACAGTCCGGCGGCCATCCGGCGCGCACCGCCGACCTTGGGCGAGCACACCGAAGAAGTTCTCCGCGAAATCGGCAAGACCGATGCCGAGATCAATGCCCTTCGGGACTCCGGCGCGATCTAAATCGTTCCGTTTCGTCGCAAGTGACATTCGCACCCGCGGCTGTGCGGGCGTTCGACGGTGTAAGACACTGAGGGAGATCAGGACTTCCAGAAAAGGTTGAATCACGATGGCACAGATGCCCTCAACCCGCTTGCCGTCGTACTGGGCGCGGTTCAGTCTTCCCGAGAAGGACGTTCGATCCCGCTGGCGGAAATTCTAGGCCAGGCCTGACAGTTCCAGCGCGCGGTCCCGATCAAGGCCGAGCAGCGCACCGCCTGCGAGCAATCCGGTCCAGGTCCGTTCGGGAATGAATATCCCGCTGGCACGACGTGCCTTTCGGGCGGCGCGTTCGGGATCGCCCGGCACCAGCACCGGCTTGTCGGGATTGGCAGGCCGGGAACTCTTTGTGTAGTCAGCCATATCCGCGACCTCCTGCTTGATCCAGTCCGCATCTCCCAGACGCACCGGATCGATTACGATCGTGGTCATGGTGTTGATGATGCCATCCAGCCGCTTGTTGCCGGGTTGAATCGTTCCGCCTCCCGACAACGCGCCCGACATCAGTTCGGCCAGCAGGCACAGCGCATAGCCCTTGTGCTCGGCAAAGGCACGCAGCGCGCCGAGCGGCGGATTGAACATCACACCGGGATCACTGGATGGCTGCCCGTCCGCGTCGATCAGCCAGGCCTCGGGAACGGTCTTTCCGGAATCATGGGCGACACGGATTTTGCCCATCGCCACAACACTGGTCGCCATGTCGAGAATGATCGGCTCTTCCGGGTTCGGCGTCGGCATGGCCATGGTGACCGGATTGGTCCCAAACCGGGCTTCGGCCCCGCCATGGGGGCGCCACCATCGCCGCGTGATCGGTCACATTGGTGAAGTGGATGGACACGAAACCAGCCGCAGCGACCATCTCTGCATATGTTCCCACCCGTTCCAATGTGATGCGAGTTCTTGAGGGTGGCGACACAGACTCCCGTGTCCCGCGCCCGGGCGATGGACGCCGCCGTCACCTCTTCGGCGACCCGCTGCCCATAGCCCTTATGCCCGTCGAATTGCAGGAACGGTCCATCGTCATGCACGCAATCCGCTGCGGTGTTCGGGGACCAGCAGCCCGCGCTGCAGGTTCTTGATATAGGTCGCGACAATGCCGATGCCGTGGCTGTCATGCCCGGCTAGATTGGCCCCGACCAGATGCTCGGAGACAATCCGGCACTCATTTTCCTCGCTGCCGCCCAGGCGGACAATTTCATGAATCAGCGCGGCCAGCGCATCGGCATCTACGGTTACATCACCCGACATAGAACATCCTCCCCCGGTCTGCAAAAAACGAGAAGCTAGCCGATCAGACGACCGGGGTGCGACCGCCATCAACATTGATTGCGCAACCAGTCACATAAGAGGCCGCATCGGAAACAAGGAAACACGCCATATTGGCAAACTCCTCAGCCTCACCGATACGCCCCATGGGAATTTCGGCGGCCTTGGGTGCAATGAATTCATCGAAGGACTTGTCCGGCGCCTGATTGGCGTGTCGCCGCGTGTGCTGTCCCGAACGGATAAGCCCCACCAGAAGGGCGTTGACCAGAATATTGTCGGGTGCGCCCTCACCAGCCAGGACCTTGGTCAGAGCCATGCCCGCTGCGCGGGACACGGATGTCGGCGCACTGCCGGCGCCGGGTGCCTTGGCACTGCCAGCAAGCACATTGATGATCCGTCCCCATTTCCGCTCCGCCATACCCGGCATGGCCAGCCGACAAAGCCGAATGGCCGCAAACAGTTTGAGGTCGAGATCGGCCTGCCAGCGTTCGTCGGAACACTCCAGAAACGGGCCAATGGCGTGCGCCCCGGCATTGTTCACCAGAATGTCGACCTCGCCGAATGCGTCCGTGATGCCAGTCCAAGTGCTTTCAATCTGGGAAACATCCGTGACATCGCACGGGAATGCCTCAACCCGGACACTGTTGCTGCCAATTGCCGACACGACACTTTCACGCGCGGCCTCAAGCGTATCGGCTGAACGCGCGATCATCGCAACATTGGCACCCGATGCAGCGAATTCCTGCGCCATTGCCAGACCCAGACCTTCGCTTGCACCGGTGATGACGGCCGTGCGGCCGTCGAGACGGACTTCCATGGTTTTCTCTCCCAAGTTCGTTATTCTCTGGATATTACGCGGTTCTACGCGCTTTGACAGTGCCCACATGTCAGCGCAATGTTCGCCACTGGGAGCCAGATCATGTCGAAAACATCGCACCGTCACACCTCGCACTGGGGCACCTTCACAGCGGACGTTACGGACGGAAGGCTGACCGGGATCACCCCTTTTGCGCTGGACCCGGACCCGTCCCCCGTCATGCAATCTCTGCCGGATGCTGTCTACGATGAAAGCCGGGTTACACAGCCGATGTTCCGCAAGGGCTGGCTGGAACGCGCAACCGGTGGCTCACCTGAAAATCGGGGGATTGACCCCTTTGTGGCCGTGCCCTGGGACGAAGCCCTCGACATGGTCGGGGCAGAGATCGACCGGGTACGCTCCGACTATGGCAATGCCGCCATTTTCGGTGGCTCCTATGGATGGTCCAGCGCCGGCCGGTTCCACCATGCCAAAAGCCAACTACAGCGTTTCCTGAACACGATCGGCGGCTTCACCGATCAGGTGCACACCTATTCCATCGCCGCCGGCTACGCGATCCTGCCGCATATTCTGGGAACCGCCCGCGCGGCGATGACAGAGGCCACAGGATGGGACTCCATCATCGCCCATAGCGAGCTTGTCGTTGCCTTCGGTGGCATTCCCCTGAAGAACGCTCAGGTCGCTGCAGGAGGGACCCGGCCAGCACATGACCGGTCCTTATCTGGAAGAGGCTCATGCCGCGGGTATCCAGTTCGTGAATGTGTCGCCGATCCGGGATGATATCGCCGATCATCTGAGTCCGGAATGGCTGGCGATCCGCCCCAACACCGATGTTGCGCTGATGCTCGGTCTGGCGCACACGCTGGAAACGGAGGGTCTGTCAGATCACGAGTTTCTCGACACCTATTGTGTCGGCTTCCCCAAATTTCGCGACTACCTGCTCGGCACAAACGATGCCAATTCAAAGGACGCCGACTGGGCAGCCTCCATTTGCGAACTGCCTGCGGACGAAATCCGTGCACTCGCGCGCCGCATGGCGACATCGCGTACCCTGATCAACACCAACTGGTCTCTCCAGCGCGGGGATCATGGCGAGCAAACCTTCTGGATGACCGTCACGCTGGCCGCCATGCTTGGCAAAATCGGACTGCCAGGACAGGGGTTCGGATTTGGCTATGGCAGCATGGGAAATATCGGCAATCCGCGCCAGTCCTCGCCCTCGCCGGCCCTGACGATCGGCAAGAATGAAACCGACAGTTGGATTCCGGTCGCCCGGATTGCCGATATGCTGCTGCACCCCGGCGAAACCTATCAATTCGATGGCGAGACCCGGACCTATCCCGATATCAGGCTTGTCTATTGGTGCGGCGGCAATCCCTTCCATCACCATCAGGACCTGAATCGCCTGGTCCGCGCCTGGCGTCAGCCCGAAACAGTGATCGTCAACGAGCCGTGGTGGACCGCCACCGCCAAGTTCTCGGATATCGTGCTGCCGTCAACCACAACCCTCGAGCGCAAGGATATCGGCGCGTCTTCGCGCGACCGCTTTGTCCTTGCCATGGATCAGACCATCGAAACCCGTTGGCGATGCACGGAATGACTTTGACATTTTCCGCGGACTGGCCGAACAGCTGGGCACACAGGATGCATTCACTGAAGGTCGCGAGCCCGAAGACTGGTTGCGACATATGTATGACCGTGCACGCCAGAGTGCTACGGAACTGGACATCACCATGCCGTCCTACGATGACTTCTGGGAGGCCGGGCATGTGGAAATCCCCAGCCCAAACAAGCCGGTGGTCATGTTTGAATCCTTCCGTCGCGACCCCAGATCGAACCCGCTGCCTTCCCCATCCGGCAAGATCGAAATCTTCTCTGAAGTTGTTGATAGCTTTGGATATGACGACTGTCCCGGACATGCGGTCTGGCGGGAACCGATCGAATGGCTCGGCGGTCCGACAGCGCAGACTTACCCGTTGCACATGATTTCCAATCAGCCGCGCACGCGCTTGCACGGACAACTCGATAATGGCCGGGGTGAGCCGTGACGACAAGATCAACGGACGGGAACCCGTCTGGATCGGTCCGCACGATGCTGCAGAGCGTGGGCTGATTGATGGCGATATTGTTCGTGTTTTCAATGATCGCGGCGCCCTGCTGGCAGGTGTGCGGGTCACGCCAGAGGTGCGCAACGGCGTCATCCAGTTGGCCACCGGAGCGTGGTACGACCCGATCGACCCCGCCGCGGATTCAAGCCTCGACAAACACGGGAACCCCAACGTGCTGACCATCGACAAGGGGACATCACAACTGGGACAGGGGCCCATCGCCCATAGCGCGCTTGTACAGGTGGAACGATATGACGGTGATCTCCCCGCCATCACCGCTCATACACCACCCGCCATTGTTGCGCACGATGGTACTGGCGGTGACTAGACATGCTTGATCGTCTTCATACCGATGCAATAACCGGCAGATAGCGTCTTCACCATGGAAATGTCGACAACGCTCCTGACCACAAGCACGGTTCTCTTGACCGTCATGGTCATTGTGCTCGGCATTGCGCTTAACAAGGGACGACAGAACGCCCTCCTCTATCAACGCAGTTTCGATACCGCGTCAGTGGGCGTTGTTCACGTTGCCATGGACGGAACCTGATTGCGCATGAACGACAAGATGCTGGAGATCACGGGCTACACGCGTGACAAACTTGAAGGCATGCACTTTGCCGACATCAAGATCAGACAGGCTGTCCACAAGCTGTTCACGCTGGAGTTTTTCATCGTCAACAACAAGAATCGAACGATGTCTGGATGTGCTCTCGGCCACTTTGTCATCCGCGAAAGACATGGTCTGTCCCTTCCTGACTGTACCGCTTGCGCCCACACCAATAAATTGAACAGTATCCGATACTGCATATATTCAAGGTTATAGCATAATGGAAAATATCATTTTATTACAACAGGATGTTTCCGGTATCACCGTATGTGATGCTTCGCCCTTTTACCCTTTTCCGGGATGAACCACACCACAATCCGGGCAGGTTCTCAAATCTTCGGAATTGTAGAACGCATCGAACAGGGGCGGCAAATCGACGACAATGTTCCCCACATGGACTTCGACCCGATGGACCAATGCCTGACATTCCGGGCAAAACCATTCGAAGCCATCCATCAATTCCTCCGGTCGCCGACGTTCAACCACCAGACCAATACTCCCCGCTTCGGGCCGCTGCGGGGAATGCCGCACATGGGGCGGCAACAACAGAACATCACCCTGATTGATGGGGATATCACGCGCCTTTCCGTCTTCGTGAACCCTCAGGGTCATGTTTCCTTCGAGTTGATAGAAAAATTCTTCAAACGGATCATCGTGATAATCCGTGCGCGCATTCGGCCCCCCGATCACCATCACGATGAAGTCGGTATCTTCCCATACCACCGCGTTGCCTACCGGCGGCTTGAGAAAATGTCGATGCGCATCGATCCATTTCTGAAAGTTGAATGCATTCAATTCGGCCATGCCATTACCCCTCAGTTCGCGGCGACGAAGTCACGAAAGTCGAAGCCGGTATCAGCGGTAAAGGCATCGAT
>CALSML010000012.1 GCA_943787445.1 uncultured Alphaproteobacteria bacterium | reverse complement strand
GGGAATGTTGAAGATCAGGTCATCGGTTCGTGTGGATTGCATGACCTCGCCATTCAATCGGAACTCAAGCAGCAGATCGTGGGGGTCCGGGATTTCATCCTTCGTGGTGATCACGGGACCGCAGGGGGTGAAGCCGGGGAATAGCTTGCCCATGACATTGCGTTCCCAGGCCAGGATGGCGGGAAAGGGTTCGGTGGCGGAAAAGACGTCGCCGACCCAGTCGCGTGCCGAAACGTCATTCGCGACTGTGTAGCCCGCGACATAGTCCATGGCGTCGTCAGCGCTCACATTGTGGCAGGTGCGGCCGAAGACGAAACAGAGCTCGGCTTCGTAGTCGATCATGTCCGGGCATTGAGGCGGGATCACGATGGGTTTGCCCGCACCGTTCAGCGAGGCGATGGTCTTCATGAAGGCCGATGGGAGGGCAGGCGCGGGTGTCCCTTCCATCTCGGCCAGATGGCGATGGTAGTTCAGGCCGACCGAGAGGATCAGGCTGGGGCGGGGAACCGGGGCCAGCAGTTCGGCGGACTCAAGCGCGACCAGCGCGCCGGACTGTCGGAGCGATTGCCGTTCGTCTTCGGACAGAGCTGCCAGAGAATTAAGCGCCTTGCGCACCGCATCCATGGCGGAGTCACGGCCGAGGATGTCCTTCACTGCGGCAGGCGCATCGGGTGCCAGACCCGATCTCACCAGATCGAGAAGCTCGTTCTCGCTGCTCAGCACGGCCGCATGGCCGAGGTCGCCGGTGTCCAGTGTCGCAAGTTGCATCAGCATGTACCAATATCGTTTTTGTTGTCACAATTCTGCATGCTCGGCAGCACATATGCTAGCGTCTGGCTGCTATAGGGGATCATTGACATGAACGACAACAGCAACAAATCCTTTGCCGCTTCGCCGGGCAGTGTGGTGGAAATCGCCGCCGATATACGCGCGGGCAACACCACGCCGAGCGATGTGGTGCAGGGCTGCGTGGAGCGTATTGCAGCTGTCGATTCCTCTGTGAAGGCATGGGTGTCGGTGGATGATGCCGGCGCGCTCGCCGCTGCCAGTGAGATGACCCGTGAGGCCGCCCGCGGAGAATTTCGCGGACCGCTCCATGGTGTTCCGGTCGCGATCAAGGATATCTGTGATGTGGCCGGATGGCCGACCCGTTGCAACAGCGCCACTCGCGCCAATGCCGGTCTGGCCACAGCGGATGCGGATATTGTTGCGGCCCTGCGCAATGCCGGCGCGATCATTCTGGGTAAAACCCACACCACTGAATTCGCGTACTATGACCCGTCGCCGGCCCGCAATCCGCACAACACCGATCACACGCCCGGCGGATCGAGCAGTGGTTCGGGCGCGGCTCTGGGTGCAGGGATGGTTCCCGCTGCGATTGGCACCCAGACCGTGGCTTCGGTCAATCGTCCGGCCGCCTATTGCGGTGTGTCGGCGTTCAAGCCATCCACCCGCAGCATGAGCGCCTATGGCATTGCCCCGCTGGCTCCGATGTACGATACGCCTGGTGTCTATGGCTGGAGCGTGGCGGATGCCGTCGCGGTCTACAACGCGGTCTGCCCGCCGCATGCCCATGCCATCGAGGTTCGGGATACCGCGCCGCGCGTGCTTGTTCTGGATGACCCGTTTCTGGGTGAAGCCGATGATGAAATCATCGCCGCGCGGGACCGGGTGGCAGACCAGCTGCGCGAGGCTGGCTATACGGTCGAGCACATTGTTTCGCCGATCTCCATGGAAGCCCTGAACGATGTACAGGGGCACACGACTGTTTACGAACTGGCGCGTGTTCATGCGGCATTGCTGGAGTTTCCCGAGGATCAGGTGGGCAGCGTTTTGCGTCAGGCTGTGATCGATGGTGCCGAGATCACCGACGAGATCTATCGGAAGGAACGTCACGAGATCAATGCGATGCGCGCGGCATTCTATAACCTTGCGGAGCCGACAGATATCGTGCTCTGGCCATCGGCGCCGACAACGGCACCCGCAGGCCTCGAATGGACAGGCGATCGGCGTTTCATCGCACCCTGGACCGCCTTGGGCGGCCCGGTGGTCTCCATGCCGTCCGGGTTTGGTGCGGGTGAGATGCCGATCGGCATGCTGCTCGCGGGCGCGCCGGGCTATGATCGACATATGGCGGAGATGGCGCCGCGTCTGGCGGCAGCGGTTCCGCAAACGGCCTAGATTCCAGCTTCGCGAAACACTGTGATGAAAGAGTTGTCATGGAATGGATGATAAAATGTGTCTCGAAGCCGGACACGGTGGAACGCCGGGCGGCGACACTTCAGGCGCATATTGAGCATCTCGACAATTTCAAGGTTGAGACCTGGTATTCCGGACCAATGATGGTGGGGGACGGGTCGAACGCCAATGGCAGTTTTCGGATTATCGACTTTCCGACCCGGGATGAGGCCACAACCTATATCGAGACCGATCCCTACACTCAGGCCGAGATATTCAAGTCGATCGATATCGAGCGGGTGTTTCCCTATACCGATCTGCGCCAGCGTGGCCACACGCAGACTGACGGCCATGCGCAATTCGTGATCGTGTCACGCACCGATCCGATTTCCGTGTCTTGTTCGCCTGATGCTCCTATGGCCGGGTTTCTTGCACGTCATGCGGATCATCTGATCTTTGCCGGAATGCTCGCCGCGGATGACGGTGAGACCGGAACGGGTGCGCTTTATGTCATCGATGTGGCGGACCGCGTTGCAGCGGATGCGTTTGTCGCCGATGAACCCCTGTCCCGTGGTCCCGACGGCCGCAGTCTGACCATTGAACGCTGGCGTTTCGGCCACGTCTAGGCCGGACCTTGAAGGAGAATTTGCATGAGCAGTGCAGTCATCGTGTCCACCGCCCGGACCCCCATCGGGAAGGCCTATCGCGGCGCCTACAACAACACGACCCCGGTTAAGCTCGGTGGTATCGCCATCCAGAACGCGGTTGCCCGTGCCGGTCTGGCCGGGGACGAGGTGGAGGACGTGATCATGGGCTGTGCCATGCCGGAAGGCGCCACGGGACAGAACTTCGCCCGCCATGCCGCACTCTGGGCCGGGCTTCCCGTGACGACGGGCGCGGCGACCATCAACCGGTTCTGCTCTTCGGGTCTGCAGTCGATTGCCATGGCCGCCAACCGGGTGGTGATGGACAAGGTGCCAGTCATGATCGCGGGCGGGATTGAATCGATCAGCGCTTTGCCGCCCGAACATCAGGCCGATATGCGCGTCGAAGACGACCATGTGCGTGCGGTCAAACCTGAAATCTACATGGTCATGCTCGACACGGCCGAGACTGTGGCCAAACGCTACAATGTGAGCCGTGAATCCCAGGATGAATACGCGTTGTCGAGCCAGATGCGGACAGCGGCGGCCCAGCAGGCGGGGCGTTTTGATGATGAAATCATCCCCGTGGAAACCACGATGCTGGTCAAGGACCGCGAGACCGGCGAGCTCAGCGAACAGGACGTGACCCTGTCACAGGATGAATGCAATCGCCCGACGACGAATGCCGAGGGCCTGGCCTCACTGAACGTGGTGCGGGACGGCGGCTCGGTCACGCCGGGCAATGCCAGTCAGCTGTCCGATGGCGCCAGCGCCTGTGTAGTGATGGACGAGAAACTGGCCGAGCAGCGTGGTCTGGAACCGCTGGGGCGTTTTGTGGGTCTGGCCGTGTCCGGCTGCGAGCCCGATGAGATGGGTATCGGTCCAGTTTTTGCCGTGCCGCGCCTACTGGAACGAAACGGGCTAACGGTCGATGATATCGATCTCTGGGAACTCAACGAGGCCTTCGCAGTTCAGGCACTCTATTGCCGCGACACGCTGGGCATCGATCCCGAGAAATACAATGTGGATGGCGGGTCGATTTCGATCGGCCATCCCTATGGCATGAGCGGTAGCCGGATGGCGGGTCACGCCCTGATCGAAGGGCACCGCCGCGGCGCCAGACACGCCGTCGTCACGATGTGTGTCGGCGGCGGTATGGGCGTGGCGGGCCTGTTCGAGGTTTTCTAGTTCTGATCCCCGAAGCTTGGGCGCTCGCCGTCCGGGGGAACGATCTCGAAGGTGTTGAGCGCCATGGCGACGCCGGTGTAGTGGCCCATGATGCCCATGAGTTCGACGATCCCGTCTTCGCCCAGACGCCCCTTCATGTCGTCATAGGATGTCTGGTCGATGCGACTGGTGTGCAAAAGCGTGCGGACGAAATTGTAGACGGCGGCTTCCGTGTCATCGGTGAAGTTCGGGGTTTCACCGGCTTCGAGAGATGCCACGACATCTTCGGAAACACCCTCGCGAATGGCGATCGGTGCATGGGCGAACCACTCGAACTCGCAGCGCCAGTGGCAGCCCACCACAAGAATTGCGAGCTCACGGACATTGCCGGGCAGGATTGCGGCGAAACGCAGGTAATGTCCCATTCGTTCCACTCCCTCGCACACACCGGGGTGCAACAGGAATGCATGATAGGGGCCGCGAACCTGACCGCGCGGACCGCCAGCGATCCGGTCATAGATGGTTTTCTGTTCCGGGTTCAGTTTGTCCGGATCGGTGGCAGGTATGCGCATGGTGAAGTCCTCTGATTGAGACTGTGGTGATTGAAGTTTGACTATGGTGCCAGAAACCAGATCAGGCTGACGCCGAGGAGTGCTAGCACAAATGATACGATGAAAATGTAGCGAATGCCCGAACCGCCGGCTGAGTTGGTTTCGTCGTTTTTTTTCTCATGGTCGGACATAGGGATATCCCTGATTGGTTTTGCTTTTTGTACACCCGAACCGAATTCGAACGAAAGCGCACAGAGAGTTTGGTCTCGCTCTGTAATCGCGGGTCGAAATCGAAATTGTCGTGATAAGCTGTGTGAACTGATTTCTGTTCACGCGAAGTCGAAGATATGACGTCAAGCCCGGAAGATGCGCACAAACGCTACAGAATGGCCTTTGTCCTTGTTCTCACGCTTGTCGTTTGTTTAGCGTTTGCGTCGCTGATCCGGAATTTCCTGCTGGCTGTTCTTATGGCCGTGGTGTTTAGCGCCCTGCTTCATCCGGTCTATCGGCGGGTGCGTGCCATCACGCGCGCGCGTCCGGCGGTGACATCTGCGCTCGTCATTTTGATTGTGCTGGTGGCCGTGGGTATCCCACTTGTGGCGGTTGCGGGGCTTGTGGCGACGGAAGCGCTGACCATGAGTAAAGCCGTATCACCCTGGATTCAGGGGCAATTGCGCGGCGATGGCGCGTTGGCATTTCAGCTTCCGGCCTGGATTCCTTTCAGCGCTGATATAGAGCCCTACAAGACGCAGATTTTCGGCAAACTGGGTGAGGCAGCAGGCGGAGTTGGAAAGTTCTTCTTCGAGAGCATTCGCGAGGTGACGCGGGGTACATTTGCCGTGCTGCTCAATCTGTTCGTGTTTCTCTATGCGATGTTCTTTTTCCTGATGCGGGGTCCTGAATTGCTGGATTCCACGCTGCGCTATTTCCCACTTGATGAGCCGGATCGTGACACGCTGATTGATCGCGGTCTGACCGTCACCAAGGCGACGCTCAAAAGCATTCTGATTATTGGTGTTCTGCAGGGGAGTTTGGTGGCGCTGGCGTTCTGGGTTCTGGGGATCGAGGGGGCAGCCTTTTGGGGCACCATGGTCCTGATCCTGTCTGCCATTCCCGGGCTCGGGTCGGCCATTGTCTGGGTTCCGGCTGCGATCTACCTGTTCACGATTGATCAGATCTGGTCTGGTGTGGCTCTGACTCTGTGGGGTGCCCTTGTCGTGGGTCTGGTCGACAATATCCTGCGACCGCGACTGGTTGGCGAGGAAGCGCAGATTCCGGATTTGCTGATCCTGCTTTCCATTCTTGGTGGTATTGCCGGTTTTGGTGTTGTTGGAATTGTCATTGGACCCATTCTGGCGGCCGTATTCCTGACGGTGCTGGATATCTATCGGGACGTGTTCGCGGAACATTTGCCCACGCGCTAAGCTCTGTGTGATTCATTCGGGAGGTTGAACGATGTCGGTCCAGCAAGGTTTTGCAATATTGGTGACACTGTGTGGCGTGATGTTTCTGTCACCTGTTCTCAACAACGCGCAGGCACAGGAGCCGGTCGATCTTGAGTTGGTTCTGGCGGCGGACGGGTCCGGATCGATCGATGATGCGGAATTGCGCCTTCAGCGCGAAGGTTACGCGCGGGCCGTACGCAACCCCCGCGTTCTGGAAGCCCTGACCGGGGGAATCTACGGCAAGAGCGTGATCGCCTATGTGGAGTGGGGAAGTGCGCAATCTCAGCATACGATTGTTGACTGGACAGTGATCGATGGCCCGGATGCTGCCGCTGCATTTGGTCAGGCGCTGGTAGACGCCCCGCGTCAGGCCTGGGGGTACAACTCGATCAGCAATGCGATTGTGTATTCGCAGAATCTGCTGGAGACCAATCCGTTTCGTGGCTTACGTCGGGTGATCGATATATCCGCGGATGCCGGCAATATTGGTGGGGTGCCGTTGTCGGTGGCGAGGCAAAGCGCGATTTCTAGTGGAATCACGATCAACGGTCTCGCCATCAGCCGCCCGGGCAGCACGCGGCCACTTCGTGCGATGTCTCTGGAGGCCGAGTTCCGGGATCAGATCATCGGTGGTACCGGCGCATTTGTTGTGACCGTTGATGAAACCACAAGTTTTGAGCAGGCGGTCCTCAAGAAGATGATTCTTGAGGTTTCAGGCCGGTCAAAGACCGATCTGGCAACGTTGCCCCAATTGGGACGATTGGTGTTTGCTCCCGAATAGATGGGCTGAATTTCTTCGGAACCCTACCATTCGATGCGATCAAGGCCGTCGAAGCTGATTACACTGCCATCGTCCATGGTGATGGTGCCAGATGCATCTTCTGTCAGGGAAAGAAAGTCGCTGCCGCTGGCTTCAATGGCCGAACTGTTGTCGAGCGAGATGGTCCAATCGCCGCCGTCTGGTCCGGCATCGACCATGTTGCTGAGGTCCATGGTATCGGTCCATCCGCTGCCGCCATGAACATCCGTGTTTCCTCCGTATTCAAGAATGAACAGATCATCTCCAGCGCCGCCATAGAGTTGGTCTTCTCCGTCTCCTCCGATCAGGGTGTCGTTTCCGTCACCACCGCTGAGACGGTCGTTACCGGCCCCGCCGCTAAGACGGTCGTCACCGGCCCCGCCACTGAGGCGGTCATCACCAGTGCCGCCGAAATTGCTGACTGGTGTGATTGTCGTTGCGGCGATGTTTGTTGCCGGCGCTGTTGCCTGGGCCGGCGTGACGAATGTGACCTCTGCTGCACGCACCTCGGGGACGATCGTGCCCAAAGGTGCCATCTATGCCGTTCAGCATCTGGAAGGTGGAATTGTACGCGATGTTCTGGTGCGTGATGGCGATCATGTTGCACCGGGAGATCTGCTCATCAGGCTCGACAATGTTGCCAGTGGGGCTGACCTCTATCAGCTGGGGTCGCGGCGCATGATGCTGTCGGCGCAATCGTTGAGATTGCGCGCTGAAATCGAGGGGCATCCTGAATCCTTTGCCGAATTTCGGAACCGTGACGAGACCCTGATTGCAGACCAGTTGCGGCTGCTGAGTGCGGCCCGTCAAAGCTATGACGACGAGCAGAGCATTCTTCGCAACCGCCTGGAACAGCGTCGTCTCGAGGTTGAAGCCCTGCGAGAGCAGACGTCGAGTTTGGTGGATCAGCTTGCGGCCATCACGGAACAGGCTCAAATCCGGACAGGCCTGTTCAAGAAGGGGATTGGCTCCCGGATCACATTGCTGGAAACCGAGCGCGAGACGGCGCGCATTCGCGGGGCTCTCGGCGAGGCTCGTTTCGGGCTTCGCCAAGCCGAAAGTGCTGCGCTGGGAGCTGGAACCGCCATTCGTGAACACCGCTCCCGTTGGCGAAGTGAACGTGAGCACGAGCTTGAAACTGTCATGTCGGAATTGAATGAAGTCCATGACACGGTGGCATTGTATCAGGACCGGGTGACGCGACTGGAAGTGCGGGCGCCGGTGGCGGGAACGATAAATCTGCTCACAGTCGCCGGGGCAGGTGCGGTTGTTGCACCGGGGGAAAGTCTGATGGAGATCGTGCCATCGGATGAAGCCCTGATGGCTGAAGTCAAAGTTGCAGCCCGTGACGTGGGGTTCCTGTCTCCAGGTCAGATGGCTGATGTTTCCATCAGCGGTTTTGATGTATCGCGATATGGATCGGTACCGGGGCGTCTGGAATGGGTTTCCGCAACAAGCAATGCCGATGATCAGGGGCGTGTGTTCTACGAGGCACGGGTGGCCCTTGAAGCGACGAAATTATCCTATGCACTGGATCGACGCCGAGTGATGCCGGGAATGTCGGTTCAGGCAAGTATCAATACCGGAACGCAGTCGCTTCTGAGCTTCATGGTGCGCCCCGTTGCGGCATCCCTGCGTCTGGCTTTTGCGGAGCGGTAAGGGGTCACCCTTCGAGATAGAGGGAGACAATTTCCTCGGCAGCGGTCGCGAGATCATCGAGATTGTCAGCGACGAATTGTTTTGATGGTACGGCCTGTCGGACCCAGAGCAGGTTGATGCAGCCCAGAACCTTGTCCGGCCCTTGCAGGGCTACGGCAATGGCGTTCAGTCCATCGTCGAAAAACGAACCATCAGCGTAGTTGCCGCCCTGATAGCTGCTATCGCGCATGGCATAACCCCGTGCCCGGATCGTTTCGAGCACCCCATGAAAATCGCGCAAATTCTTTACCGGGTGATCGGCCGGGTGGCCGGTTTTTCTGAGTGCTGCTAAGATTTCGGCGCGCTCCGTTTCGGGGCAGAATGCCAGATAGGCCCGTCCAACGGCTGTCATAGGCAAACCAACCCGGTATCCGACCTCATCGCGGTTCACCATGAAGGGTGATTGCAAGCGGCTCGTTTCCTTGATCTCCATGAAATTGCCGTTGCGCACCATCAGGTCAGTTGGCCATTTGACACGCGCGCATAAACGACCGAGCACGGGACCGGCAATCTCGGCCAGCCGGTCATATTCATCGAGCGTGTCGGTCATCCGGCGTAGTTCGAATGTGTTTCGGTACAGTCCGTCGGACAGCCCACGTCGTACGAGGCCTTGTTGTTCGAGCGTCAGGAGAATGCGCAACAAAGTGGTTCGGTGAAGTTTTGTTGCGATGTGGAGATCATGCAGTGTCGCTGCGCCGTGGGTTTCGAGTGCCCGCATTACGGAGACGCCACGCTCAATCGCACGAATGGGTTGTAATCCGGACATGATCATTTCGAGTCATTGCTGGGCGGTTTCGCAAACCCTAGCAACCCTTTTCGCTATGCGAAATTGTACGGATGGAACGGGACTTGATGTAGATTGGCATCAATCAGCAACAAACGTATTGGAAGCTTCCATGGCCCAGACTTCACCTCTGTCCCTGTTCGATGTGTCAGGAAAATCCGCCCTGGTTATTGGTGCCACCGGATCTTTCGGAAGCGCGGGCGCGCGGGCGCTGGCACAAATGGGATGTGACATCACCATTGCCGATATGAACGCCGAAAAGCTTGAAACACTCGCGGTGGAACTCCGGGCAGAGGGTGCACAGGTGGCGATCGTTGCTGAAATTGCCAATTCCGAAGCCGCCGCGCAGAAGATTATCGACAGTGTCGTCGCCGCTTATGGCGCGCTCGACATGATGTTCGTGGCCACGGGTCTGAACGATGTCGGTTTTATCGAGGACCAGCCCTATGAAAATTGGCGGTCCGTGATGAATGCAAATCTCGACGGCTACTGGCTGGCGTGTCAGGCCGCAGGCCGGCAATTTGCGAAACAGTCCGATGATCGTGGACGCGGCAAGGTTGTTGTTGTGTCTTCAACCCGTGGCCGTCATGGCCTGCCATCAGGGTATACGGGCTATTGCGCTTCGAAAGCCGGGCTGGACGGCATGGTGCGCGCGCTCGCCTGTGAATGGGGCGGCAAGGGGATCAACATCAATGCCATTGGTCCGACCGTTTTCCGCTCACCACTTTCGGAATGGATGTTCTCGGAAGAGGATCCCGGAAAATCCACCCGTGAGGCCATGCTCGAGCGGGTGCCCGTCGGCCGACTTTCCGAAACCGATGATCTCATGGGGGGATTGCTCTATCTGCTGTCACCCGCATCGGACTATGTGACCGGGCACACGCTCTATATCGATGGTGGATACACGGCCGAGTGACCGCAAAGGGGGATTCGCGCTAGGCTGGATGACGGTTCCATCGAACACTGCTTGATGGGAAAACTCGCCGTCGTCAATGTCACGAGTCCTGGGGAAATCGGATGATGTTCAAGTTGATACTCTGGGCCCTCCCATGGGTCTTTCGTTATGCCCGCTGGCGTTTCCCGGAATACCAGGCGCGCCTGGCGGAACGAAATATGGTGGTCCAGATCCAGACCGCTGATGGCGGCGCAGGACGGTATATCGTCTTCGAAGATGGACGCATTCGATCCGGCGCGGGTCTGCATGACAATCCGACCGTGGCGCTGATCTTCAAGACTGCAGCGATCGGCGCAAAATTGCTCATGCCGCCGATTGATCAGCTCGAACAGATCGACGCATTGAAGAATTTTCTCGTGCGCCTTGAAGGGCCGGATGACAATGCCGTCTGGTTCGCGCAGACGGTCATGGCTGCCATGTCGGCGGGATGGCGCATCGGGCGCAGCATGCCGGACGGGACCAAGCGCTTCTGCACCATGACCAATGGCGGACCGCTTTTCGTATATGTGCGTGATGGCAAAATCATTCGCACCACGCCGGTCGACTTCGATTCCGACGATCCGCAATCCTGGTCTATAGAGGCACGCGGAAAGGTTTTCACACCACCGCGCAGTGGTGCGCTTTCACCCCATGCGATGAACTGGAAGTCCATGGTCTATGCACCCAATCGGCTGCAATACCCCATGAAGCGGGTTGATTTCGACCCCAATGGCGAACGCAATATCCAGAACCGTGGGATATCCGGTTACGAACGGATCAGCTGGGACGAAGCCCTCGACATCGTATCGTCCGAAATCAAGCGGATGAAACGCGACTACGGAACCGGTGCCATCGCGTCGAGCAATGGCTCCCATCACAACTGGGGCAATATCGGTTACTACCTGAGCGCCAAACTGCGCTTCATGAATGCCATCGGGACAACCGAGGTGCACCACAATCCCGACAGTTGGGAAGGCTGGTATTGGGGGGCGCTTCATCATTGGGGCGGCAGCCTGCGCGTCGGAGGCGGTGAGCTCTTCGGCACGATCGAAGATTGCCTCGAGAATGCCGAGATGGTCGTCTTCTGGTCGAGTAACCCGGAAGCCACAGGCGGTGTCTATGGCGGTCAGGAGGGCACGATCCGTCGCCGATGGTTACGTGATCTCGATATCGAGCTTGTCCATATCGATCCCTATTTCAATGACACAGCCCAGTTTCTCGGCGGCAAGTGGATCAGTCCGCGGCCGACAACATCGCCGGCGCTGGCACTGGCCATTGCGCATGTGTGGATCACCGAAGAACTCTACGACAAGGACTATGTCGCGGCGCGCACCAAGGGATTCGATGCATGGCGTGATTACATTCTGGGATCCGGGGACGGTGTGGCGAAATCACCGGAATGGCAGGAATCGGAAACCGGAGTTCCGGCCAAGGATGTACGGGCACTGGCACGCAAATGGGGCAGCAAGCGCACCTATCTGGCGGTTGGGGGCATGGGCAACACCTTTGGCGGTGCCTGTCGGAACACCAATGGCACCCAGTGGACGCGCACCATGGTCTGTCTCATGGGCATGCAGGGGCTGGGCAAGCCAGGTGTAAATGTCGGCAACCTGCAGCTTGGTGTGCCACTCGATTTCAGCTTTTATTTCCCCGGTTATGCCGATGGCGGCATTTCGGGCGATCTGAACAACACGGCCATGGCGGCTGCGCTCTACCAGCGGATGCCCCAATTGCCGACCATGAACCCTTCGACCCAGCTCATCCCGCGTCTGCGTCTGCCCGAAGCCATCATCGATGGGCATGCGGAAGGGTATTTGTGGGACGCCCGAACGATGGAGGGACAGTTCTCCAAGATTGTGTATCCCAAGCAGGGGCACGCGAATGTGCACATGCTGTACCGTTATGGTACGGCAATTCTGGGAACCCTGAATGACGCCAACCGGTATGTGGCCATGTACCGGTCGCCAAATCTCGAATTCGTGGTCAACCAGTCGATCTGGAACGAAGGCGATGTGCAGTTCGCTGATGTGATCCTGCCGGCTTGCACCAATCTGGAGCGTGAGGATATTAGTGAGTGGGCCAATGCCGGTGGCTATGGTGCGCATTTCAACTCGCAGATCAATCACCGGATCATCACCTATCAGGCCAAATGCATCGAGCCGATCGGGGAATCCCGTTCCGACTACGACATCTTCTCGGCCTTGGCCTGTCGATTGGGGCTGGGCTCCTATTACACCGAAGGCATGCGGGAAATTGACTGGGTCAAGCGCATGTTCGATGCATCGGATCTGCCGCAGCATATTTCTTGGAAGAAGTTCGTCGAGCGGGGCTATTTCGTCGTTCCATCTGAAAAACCCGAACATCGCGCGCCAACGGCTTATCGCTGGTTTGCCGAAGGTCGGAAAAAGGATCTGCCCGAGGCGATGCCGTTGCCCGGCGATTATACCGAACAGTTCCTCGAGGGTTTGCAGACCCAGTCCGGCAAGTTCGAGTTCGAGAGTTCCAGCCTCAAGCGCTATGCGCCCGATGATCCCGAACGTCCGCCGATCGTGAAGTACACGCCATCCTGGGAAAGTGCTGACATACCCGGGCTTGAGGGGTATCCGCTGCAACTGATGACGCCGCATTCGCGTTATAGTTTTCATAGTCAGGGCGACGGCAAGGACAGTTTCCTCAATGACATTGCCGATCATCGCATGTTGATTGACGGTCATTACTACTGGGTGCTGCGCCTCAATCCGCAAGATGCCGTTGCGCGCGGAATCAAGACCGGTGATCTGGTGAAGGTGTTCAATGGTCGGGGCGCGGTATTGTGCGCCGCATTGCTGACTGAGCGCCTGCGCACAGGCGTGGCACAAGGTTACGAATCCTCCGCCGTCTACGAACCGATGGGAGAGCCCGGGCGTTCGGTGGATCGCGGTGGTTGTCTGAACCTGCTCTCGCCCCGGCGTTCCCAGGTCAAGAACTCGCATTCCATGTCCAACGGCACCGCGATGGTGGAGGTGGTCCTTTGGGATGGTGATATCAGTTTCGAGCGGATCGAGCCGCTCACCGAGGGGCAGGCCGTGGCAGCGGAGGCAGCAGAATGAGCAAGTGGAATCTGATCGTGGATGTCGCCGAATGCACCAATTGCCAATTGTGCACACTGGCAATTCAAGACGAGCATGTCGGAAACGAATTTCCGGGTTATGCCGCCGAGATGCCCAAACATGGCCATCACTGGATCGACATCAAGCGCCGTGAACGTGGTCAGGGAACCATGGTCGATGTCGCCTATGCACCGACCATGTGTCAGCACTGCGATGACGCGCCCTGCATCGCTGCAGCGCACGATGGCGCTGTAGCCAAGCGCCCCGATGGAATTGTGGTCATTGATCCGGACAAGGCGAAGGGACAGAAACAGATTGTTGATGCCTGTCCGTACGATGCCGTGTTCTGGAACGAAGATCTGGACATCCCTCAGCACTGGTTCTTTGACGCACATCTGCTGGATACCGGCTGGGCCGCACCCCGTTGTGTCAACGTGTGTCCGACCAGTGCCCTGCGCGCCATCAAGGTGGATGCCGCGCAGATGCAGAAGGTGGCAGAGGACGAAGATCTTGAAGCGCTGCGTCCGGACCTGAACACCAAACCGCGTGTGCATTACAAGAATCTCTGGCGGTTCAATCGGAGCTTTGTCGCCGGGACGGTAAGTGTGGAACGTGACGGGATCGCGGAATGTCTGGAAGGCGCGCGGGTGGTTCTGCGAAAAGACGGAACGGAGATCGATTCTGTGCAGAGCGACGGTTATGGCGATTTCAAGATTGATCGTCTGGAGACCGACAGCGGTAAATACACGCTCGAAGTTTCGGCCGGTGGCTATGCGGCTGTGACCCGCGAGGTTCAGCTCGGTGAAAGCATCAATCTTGGCGATATCCGGCTTTCAGCAGCGGGATGAGTTTGACATCCGGCGGACCGAGAGACTGGGCAGCCTATTACCGAAAGACCGGGGAACGTCCGCCGCGGCCAACGGCGGTGTTTGCACTGGATCGATTTGATGCGGAGCCCGACGCCGCACCGCGTCTGGTGGTCGATCTGGGCGCTGGCGGCGGTCGGGATGTGATTGCGTTTCTGCAGCGTGGTTGGCGGGTGATCGCGATTGATGGTGAGGCGGCGGCGGCCGACTCGTTGCGGGCACGGCAGGATTTGCCAGATGGCGCGCTGCTGGAGACCCGCACGGCACAGTTTGAGGATGCGCATTGGCCGCAATGCGATCTGGTCAATTCCAGCTTTGCCCTGCCGCTCTGTGCGCCGGACCAGTTTGTTGCCGTCTGGGAGAAGATTGTGGGGAGCCTCCTGCCAGGCGGGCGATTCGCAGGACAGTTGTACGGCGAACGGGACAGCTGGGCAGGGCGACCGGGTATGACGTTCCATACGCGGTCCGAGGTCGAACGGCTGTTCGCGAATTTCGAAATCGAGCTCTTCGAGGAGGAAGAGGACGATTCGGAAACACCACGCGGCGAAACCAAACACTGGCACGTGTTTCATGTGGTTGCGCGGTTGCGGGCTGACTAGTCGGCACGGTCCCAGTCAAACAGAGCCGGTTCCTTGGCGAGAAACCGTTCGAGCGCGGCCTTGTGATAGAGGCTGGCATTGGCGGTGGCCTGCGCGTCGGCCTCCGCATCCAAAGCGTCTGTCCGGTTCGATTCGAATGTCTGCCCCATGACGTGTTTTGCCATACGCACCGCTTCGGGTGATGCATCCGAAAAACGTGCTGCGAAGGTTCGGGCGTGATCGAGCAGGATCGCGTCATCGACGATCTCGAGGACAAAGCCGAGATCGCGCGCTTCTTCGGCGTCAACCATGCGAGCGGTGAGAACGAGTTCCTTGGCCCGTTGCAGTCCGACAATACGGGGCAACAGATACATGGCGCCCCAATCGGGCACGAGCCCGATTCGGCCGAAGGACATGACAAACCGTGCCCGTCGGGCCGCGATGACAAAGTCACTGGCAAGGGCGAGGGAAAAGCCTGCACCGGCGGCGGCCCCGTTGACTGCCGCAATGGTCGGAACCGGCAGGTCGAGCCAGCGTTCGAGCGTTTCGTGGGATTCCTTCATGCGGGCCCGCATGGCCTCCGGGCCTTTTTCGGTCATCTCTTGCAGCACGCGTATGTCACCGCCGGCACAGAAGGCCGGACCGGCACCGGTCAGGATAACCGCCGAAATTGTTTTCCCTGCCTGCTCGCCGATTTCGTTGATTGCATCGGCGAACTCGTCGCGTAACACACCGCCGAGCGGGTTTCGGGCCTCGGGCCGGTTGAAGGTGATCGTCGCGATTCCGTCTTGCACATTCAGAATAAGATCTGTGTAGGTCGTGGCCATGTGCCGCCTTCGATTTATGGTGGTAGTGTTGGTGTGTTCCACCATGCAAAGCGCGGCGCCTGGGTGCAAGACCCGGATGCTGCATGCCGAAGGAGAGTCTGATGAGTGATGCTGACTTTATTGAGCCGACCGTTGATCCTGACACCCGGAATCTGACGTATCGCAATGTGGTGGGGCGCAATTTTGGTGGCAGTCGAACCGAAATTTCGGTGCGCGACACGCCGGGTATGGTGACCGATGAGCCCACCAGCCGCGGTGGCATGAATGCCGGGCCGACTCCGGTTGAAACCGTGATGGGAGGATTGCTGGGCTGCGATTCTGTTATCACCGGGATGGTCGCCGAATTGCTCGATTTCGAATATGGCGAGATCGAGTATGTCTGCGATGCCGAAATTGATACACGCGGTGTGCGCGGTGTGGAGGGTGTTCGACCGTATTTCGAAAAGGTGACTGTGCAGAAAACGATCAAGACCAATGAGCCGGCTGATAGAATCGAGAAGCTCAAGAAGAATGTCGAGCAACGTTGTCCGGTGAGCAATCTAATTCGAGATGCGGGGGTCGATCTCCACATCGAATGGATCGTGGTACCGATGTAGGCTGCGCGTCTGGTCTCCATGAAAAAAGGGCCGGCAAATTGCCGACCCTTTTTGTCTGGAGGGACTGCGGTCTAGCGCTTCAGTCGTGCTGACTCTGCAAGAATGGCGCATACGGCGGCGGTGTCTTCATCCGCGCGCCCCTGTGCCATGCCAGCTGTGTAGATGTCTGCACAGGTGCCGAAGAGCGGCGTCGGGCAGTCCAGATTTTTGGCAAAGGTGCCGATGATGCCCATGTCCTTTTGCCAGGTGGAAATCTTCATGGTCGCTTCCGAATAGTCATCTGCCACCATCATGGGTCCGCGCACTTCGAACATTCGTGAGGTGCCCGCACTGTCAGCGATGACGTCAAAGATTGTCTGCGCGTCGAGGCCAGCCTTCATGCCGAGTACGAAGGCTTCACCGGCGGCGATGTTGTGAATTGCGACCAGATGATTGGCGACATACTTCATCTTGCTACCGCTTCCGAACGGGCCGACATAGTAATGCGCGCGGGCAAAGCCTTCGATCACTTCGGTACAGGCATTAGCCGCTACTTCGTCCCCGCTCAGATAGACCGCGAGGTCTTTCACCTGGGCCTGTGCCCCTGTGCCTGATAATGGTGTGTCGAGCATGGTGATGCCGGCCGCGGTCATGGCGTCGTAGTTGCGCTGCTTGTCTTCGATGGGCAGGGTCGAGCATTCCATGATCGTGAAATCGGTGGTGCCGGCATTGGTAAATCCGTCTGTGCCGGTGCACACGGAATCGAGGGCGGCGATGCTGGGAAGCAATGTCAGAACGATGTCGGACTGGGCTGCCACCTCCGCCGGGGAGCCGAGCGCGGTGCCGCCATTTGCGGTGAATGCGGCGGCCTGACCGGCGTTCACATCAAACCCTGCAACGTCATAGCCGGATTTCAGAAAGTTGCCCGAGATCGCCGAACCCATGATCCCGAGACCGACAACTCCAATACGTTTACTCATGTGAATGCTCCTGAAAGAAAATGGCGGGGTATGCCCCTCGTTTCGGCGCGCCTTATAGCATGTCTGCCATGCGCGACGGGGGAAGTAGAACGTGTTATCCCACTGACGCAAAGTCCTCTGGAAAGGGATTGATGGCCTACCTGATATTTCTGCGAGAGAACTGTCGGTTCGTCAGTTTCGGCGTATTTCTGACCATGGCTTCAAGCTTTGGTCAGACCTTCTATGTGGCGCTCTATGGCGCTGACATTCGAGCCGAGTTCGCGCTCAGCAACGGTGATTTTGGCGCCGTTTTTTCGGCTGCCAGTATTGTTGCGGCCGGCGCACTGATCTGGCTGGGGAAGTTCATCGACCGGGTCGACATTCGTCTTTACACGGCTGTGACCCTGACAGCACTGTTTGCTGGGATGATTTTGCTGTCTCGGGCGAATTCTCTGGTGCTCTTTGCACTTGCCATTTTCGTGGTTCGGTTCTGCGGACAGGGCCTGTGTGTCCATATCGCGAGCACATGCATGGCGCGCTATTTCCCCCATGATCGTGGTAAGGCCCTGAGCGTGTCCGGCATGGGGCTTGCGGGCGGAGAAGCCGTGCTGCCCGGTTTGACCTTGTTGCTGATTGCAGACCATGGCTGGCGCGATGCTTGGCTCTGGACTGTTGTTGCGGCTGTGATCCTGGCCTTGCTGCTCCTGCCGCAATTTCTCAAAGGACATAACGAACGACATCGCGCTTTTAGCGAACGTCTGGCCAATGGCGGTGCGGAAACCAAAGTCGTGCGGAGTTGGACACGGGTTCAGGTTCTCCGTGATCGAGGCTTTCAGGCCATCATGTTACTGCTCATGGCATTCCCATACATGGCGACGGGAGTCCTGTTTCATCAAGTGTTCATCGTACAGGCGAGAGGGTGGTCGATCGAGCTGCTGGGAATTGGATTTCTGGCGCTGGCTTTGGCAAAAATCCTGACATCTCTCGTGGTTGGTTCATTGATTGATCGCGTGGGTGCGGTGCGGCTGGTGCCGGCGACATGTCTGCCCTGGATCGTGGCATTTCTGGCGATCTTTCTGTTCGACAATGATCTGGTCATGCTGGTCTATCTGGCGTTGTTCGGCATGGGGATCGGGATGCTGCAACCCATTCTTTCGGCAATGCTCGCCGAGCGCTACGGCGTGGCCAATCTGGGAGGTATCAAGGCGATGTCGACCGCCGGAGTGGTCCTTGCTGCTGCGGCCGCGCCAGCGACTGTGGGCTGGCTGCTCGATGCCGGTGTGAGCATCGATTGGCTGATGATCGGATTTCTGGCCTATCTGTTGCCAGCCGCGGGGATCGCGTATCTGGTCCTCACGCAGGAGCGTAATGAACATTCCTGATCGGACGCACTGTTTGGTGTATTGGCGTTAACCGTTTTTCAAGTCGCTCCGTTCTACCCTGTCCGTTGCTGGGAACCCGCCCGGCAGACCGGAGTGGAACGACATGTCGTTAAACACCTTTATGGCCGTCCTTGTGGGATTTGGCCTTTTCATTGCGGCGCCCGCATTCGGAATGGTCGGGACCCTGATTGGCCTGATCATCATGCTCGACAATATGGGCAACGACCCCTGCCAGATTGGTGCGGGCCTAGCGGTTGCGCTGGTGACAACGCTTTATGGGATCATGCTTGCACGGTTGGTTTTCGCGCCGGCTGCGGCGAAGCTGCAGCAACGCGAAGAGATATTTCGATTCCGCAATTACATGATCGTGGAAGGCCTATCCATGCTCGCCGATGGCGCCAGCCCGCGACATATCTAGGATCACATGAACAGCTATCTCGATCCGACGGTCCGCTACGACATTGATCGCTAGCTCAAGGGACGTGGTGCCAGGACAGCACAAAAGGCAGACGAACAAGCTGCAGATAAGTCGGCTGAAAAGGCCAAACCAGCAAATGCGGCGGCTTAGTTTTCATGATGCGGCAACGCAAATCCTTCTATCGCCCTCTCGACAGGGTGCAAGAGGATGAGAGCCACGCCTGGCTCCTTACCTTTGCGGATGCTGTGACCCTGCTGCTGGCGTTCTTCGTCATGCTGATGAGTTTTTCCAAGGTGGATATCGTGACCTTTGAACAGGTCAAGGCGGGGATCGCCCGCGATCTGGGACAGCGTTCCATCGCACGTCCTGCCGCACAATTGCGTGCGGAACTGGACCGGCTGGTCGATTCCCTAGGTGTTGCAGATGCGGTGCATATCAATATTTACGAACGCGGGGTCGTGCTCGAACTTGGCATCCAATGCATTCTACCTGCCCGGCACGGCCACATTGCGGCCCGAGGCTCGACCCTATTCTTGAACGTGTGGCGGAAACTCTTAAAACACCGGTCTACAGCAAGTTCCGGATCGCGATTGAGGGGCACACGGACGACAATCCGATTTCCAATGATTGTTTCGCCTCGAACTGGGAATTGTCTGCGGCGCGTGCCACCAACATCGTCCGATTGTTCGCGGCTCGTGAAATCCCGGTACGGCGTATGCGGGCGGTTGCGTTTGCCGATACACAACCGAAAGTTCCCAATCGCAACAGCGCCGGAGAAGCTTTGCCGGAGAATCAGGCAAAGAACCGAAGGGTTCTGGTACGCATTCATCGCTAAGGCATCTGGTTTGCCTTTGCGTCAGGTTTGACTTTTTCCTTCTGAATCGTAGCTTGTGTGCTTGATCACTTATCACCCGGCGCAGCATAGTCATGGAATTTCTCAATCAACTCTGGATGCCGTTTGTCGATTTCTGGGCAATCACCAGAGACGTTCTCGACAATACGGCCTTTGGCACAAGCTTCGGGCGTATTCTGATCGCCGTGATCGTGTTCGCTTTCCTGATGATTGCGCGCGGGTTGTTTGCATGTTTTATCATTGGCTGGTTGAAACGGGCGGTTAAGCGGACCCGAAACCAGATCGACGATCGGATGGTTGAGGCGCTGGAAATGCCGTTGCGCTTTATTCCCGTCGTTCTGGGATTCTTCATCGCCACGGAAGTTCTGCAGCTTGAAGGAACCTTCGATACGCTGGCATTGCGCCTGACGCGATCCCTCATCGTGTTCACGATGTTCTGGGGAGCCATCGCGCTTGTTGAACCGATATCCCTGCTGTTCGGGCGGGTTCGGGACGTTCTGACATCCACAATGCGGGATTGGATTCTCAAGGCGGTTAAAATACTGCTCGGCGTTGTTGGTGCCGCAGCGGTGCTGCAGCTCTGGGGAATCGAGATCGGGCCTCTGGTCGCCGGGCTGGGACTCTTTGGCTTGGCGGCAGCTCTCGCGGCGCAGGACCTGTTCAAGAACCTTCTCTCCGGTGTCCTGATCATCGCCGAAAAACGGTTCAATCCCGGTGACTGGATACGCGTCGAAGGTGTCGTCGAGGGCACCGTCCAGTCCATCGGTTTTCGTTCAACGATGGTGCGGCAGTTCGATAAAGCCATAGTGCAGGTGCCGAATGCGAAGCTCGCGGACACCGCTGTCGTGAACTACTCGGAAATGTCCCATCGGCGCATTTACTGGAAGATCGGCGTCCTCTACGACACAACCGCCGATCAGCTTCGGGAAATTCGTGATGGCATCGAGGCTTATATCCTTGGCGATGAGGCATTTGCAAAACCGGAAGACGTCGCCACCTTCGTGCGGATTGACAGCTTCAACGACAGCAGCATCGACATCATGGTCTATTGTTTCACCAAGACCACGGTCTGGGGGGAATGGCTGGCGGTCAAGGAGCAGTTGGCATACAGGATCAAAGAGATTGTAGAGGGTGCGGGATCCGCTTTTGCGTTCCCCAGTCGCTCGCTGTATCTCGAGGCCGTGCCTGCAGATGCGCCGGAAGAGTTTTCACCGCCGGCAAACGGGCCTGACACGAAACCCGACACTCAGTAGTCCAGATCGGCAACATCGCGCTCCAGCGCATCGATATCGGCCGCATCAATAACCCGTTGAGCCATCCGGAAACTGAATCCGGCGCGGGCCATCGCTGCGAGATCGCGATCCCGTCGTTCGGTACGCTCAGCGGGACTGCGCCAGGGGCCGAACCGTCGCCGACGGGCATAGTTGCGTGCAGCAACCAGTTCGGCATTGGCGTGGGTTTCCTCGAGTGCGCGCAACGCGGTCTCGATATCCTCGTCTCCGACGCCTTTGACTTTGAGGGCCATGGCGATCTTGCGTCGGGACGCCCCCCCACGGTGCAGACTGAGGGCCCGAGTTTCGGCAAAAGCACGATCATCGACCAGGCCGCGGTTCACCAGATCTGCGACGATCTCGTCGATCCAGATCTGTCCTTCCTGCTGGTCGGTCTCGTGCAGCCGGGCCGAACGTGTGACCCGGCGCATCAGGACAGATTTCAAATGTTCGGCGGAGGTCGCGTAGCGGTCGATATAATAGAGGGCAGCCTTACGCAGCCGTTCCTGGGTGGCAGGCTTGGGTTTGCGTCGTTTTTTGTCGGATGTCTGCTCGGTCATGGGCCAACGCCTTGTTTAACAAATAGCGCGCGCCTAATGTCCCGGCGACGGAGAGATGAATGACTGAAACTGCAGAAAATCAGGAAGCTGCGGCGGCGACGATCCGGGCGCAGGGGACCCACACGCCGAAGGTGTGCGAGTTCGGGCATGTGAACTGGCGCGGCCTGTGGACCCTTTATCACCGCGAGGTCAAACGCTTCTTCAAGGTGTTTACGCAAACTCTGGCTGCTCCCGTTGTCACGACACTTCTCTTCTACACCATCTTCACGGTGGCGCTCCAAAATCGCGTAGGAACTGTTGGTGAATGCACCTTTTGCCGTGTTTCTGGCACCGGGTCTGATCATGATGACGATCCTGCAGAACTCGTTTGCCAATACCTCCTCCTCGATGATGACCTCAAAGATTCAGGGCAATATTGTCGATGTCCTGATGCCGCCGATCAGCCCTCTGGAAATGTTGTGTGGTTTTCTCGCGGGCGGTTTGACGCGGGGATTCATTGTTGGTGTGTCGGCGACGATCGCCATGTCTTTCCTGGTCGATTTCCCGTTTCACAATATTGCGGCCATTCTGTTTTTTGCCCTGACAGCTTCGGCCATGCTCGCCCTTCTGGGTATGATCGGGGGTATCTGGGCGGAGAAAATTTGACCATATGGCGGCGATCACCAATTTTGTGATTGTGCCCCTGTCGTTCCTTTCGGGCACTTTCTATTCGATTCAGCGCCTGCCGGAAATCTGGCAGATCGTGGCTCAGTTCAATCCCTTCTTTTATGCGATTGACGGGTTTCGCTATGGCTTCATCGGTCAGGGTGACGCGCCGTTCTGGCTTGGCGCGGTGGTGATGATCGGTGTCGATATTCTGCTGTTTCTGGCCGTCCATCGGATGCTCGTATCCGGTTACAAGCTCAAATCCTGACGACGCGATGGTTGATCGATCCGATCTGCTGCTTGGGGGAGTTCCGGTTGCCCGGCGGTTTGGTCCTCTTCAACTGGCTGGGTCTGGCGACATTTTACCGGCGCGAAATGGCGCGTAACTTCAAGATATGGAAAATCACACTGGCGGCACCGGCTATTCGGGCAGTGTTGTTTGCCAGTGTTTTCGGTCTGGCGATCGATCACGAAAACGCCGTGATGGGCGGATTGCCGTTCATGACCTTCCTGATACCCGGATTGGTCACGGTGGCCGCTCTGGGAGCGCGCGTTGGAATCTTCGGCATTCTCGATTGTTTACGACAAGATGGAGGGGATTTTCGGTGACCTTGCCGTTCTGCCCCTCACGCCCGGTGAGCTCGTGCTGGGGTTTTCTGCGGCAGCTGTGTCCGGCAGTCTGATGGTGGCGGTGGTCGTGTGGGCAGCCCTGCTGCCCTTTGGGGAGGCTCTGCCATTACAATCCGTTGGCACTGCTGTTTTTCGTGGCCATCGGCAGTCTAATGATCGGTCCTGTTCAGTCAGATTGCGGGTCTATGGGCACGGAAGTGGGACTACATCACGTCGGTGCAGACATTCATCTTCCTGCCGTTTGTCTTCTTTTCCGGTGTGTTCTTTTCACTGGACGAATTGCCTGCTTTTCTGCTGCCCGTCGCACGGGGCCAATCCTGTGTTCTATATTGTGGACGGCATTCGATTTTCGCTGACCGGACAGGCAGAAGTTTCTCCGGTGGTCGGGGCCGTGGTCTGTGTCGGAGTTGCAGCAATCCTGTGGGTGGTGAGTTATCGTCTTTTTTCAATTGGTTACCGGATGAAAAGCTAGTCAGTTGCGGCGTTGACTTCCGCAGCGTCATTTTCGATAGTCACTGCCTTTTTCGCGGTGCAGCAAAGTGCCGTCCATAGACAAGCTGGAGTGAAGACCATGAATGCGGTGATGCCGACATACGGTCACCCAACCGTTTCGTTCGAAAAGGGTGAAGGCGCCTATTTGTTCGATACCGAGGGACGCCGATATCTCGACTTTGCTGCCGGGATTGCGGTCAACTCCCTCGGTCATAGCCATCCGCACCTGGTTGCGGCGCTGAAGGACCAGGCCGAGCTGCTCTGGCATGTTTCGAATCTTTACAACATTCCTGATCAGGTTCGGCTGGCCGAGCGGTTGTGCGAGCTGTCATTTGCCGACGCGGTGTTTTTCTGCAATTCGGGCACAGAGGCGATGGAAGGCGCGGTCAAGGCCGCGCGCCGGTACCACGCCGTCAACGGGAATCCCGAAAAATGGCGCTCGATTACCCTCGAAAGCTCATTTCACGGGCGCACGCTGGCCATGTTGTCGGCATCGAAGAACCCCAAACATCTCGACGGTTTCGGGAATCCCGCGGATGGGTTCGATCTTGTCCCAGTGCACAACATGAATGCCTTGCGTGATGTGATCACGCCGGAGACGGCTGCCATAGTCGTTGAGCCGATTCAGGGTGAGGGTGGTTTGCGGCCGCTTGAGGATGCCTATCTGAAGGAACTGCGCGCGGCGGCGGACGAATTTGGCCTGTTGCTGGTGTTCGATGAAGTCCAGACCGGGTTTGGTCGGACGGGGCGTCTGTTCGCGCATGAATGGTCGGGCGTCACGCCGGATATCATGGGTTGTGCCAAGGGCATTGCTGGTGGTTTTCCTTGCGGTGCGATTCTGGCGACTCAGGCTGTGGCCGACACGATGACGGCGGGCTCGCATGGCAGCACATTCGGTGGAAACCCTCTCGCCATGGCTGTTGCCAATGCCACGCTGGACATTCTGACTGAAGACGGTTTTCTGGATACGGTTCTGCAGTCCAGCGCCAAATTGGTCGCGGGTTTGAAGGAACTGGCCGCCAAATACGATACGGTGCTCGAAGATGTACGCGGCAAGGGCCTGATGCTTGGCATGATCGTCAAGGCACCTCATACGAATGCCGCCCTTGGTGAGGCCGCGCGCGAGCAGGGCCTGTTGACCGTCGTGGCCGGAGAGAATGTGTTGCGGATGTTGCCGCCCCTGGTGATCGGCGATAGTGAGATTGCAGAGGCTCTCGCAGCCATAGATAAGGCTTGCGCCACGCTCGCCAGCGCGAACCATGACTGAGCTTCGTCACTTTCTCGATCTCGACAGCGTTGATGCGCAGACCCTTCGGGCAATGCTGGATGTCAGCGCACGGATGAAACAGGCCGGCGGCAACGAAACCGCGCTTGCCGGAAAAATCCTGGCCATGGTGTTTGAAAAGCCAAGCACCCGCACGCGGGTGTCATTCGAAGTGGCGATGCAGACGCTCGGCGGCAAGGTGGTGATACTGGAGCCTGAGGGCTCACAACTGGGTCGGGGAGAGACGGTTGCTGATACCGCCCGTATCCTTTCGCAATATGTCGATCTGATTATGTACCGGACCTCATCCGAAAGTAATCTTCTCGAAATGGCGGACGCGGCCAGCATTCCGGTGATCAACGGACTGACGGATTGGTCCCATCCTTGTCAGATCATGGCCGATGTGATGACCTATGAAGAGGTTGCCGGACCGATTGCTGGTCGGGTGGTCGCCTGGTGTGGCGATGCCAACAATGTCGCGAATTCGTGGATTCACGCATCCGCGCAATTCGGATTTGAATTTCGTATTGCTTCTCCGGAAGAGTTTCGCCCGACGACGAGAATTCTCGATTGGGCCGAAGCCCATGGCGCACGCGTGTCTGTGAGCGATGATCCGGTAGGCACCGTTAGCGGAGCGGATTGCGTGGTCACCGACACCTGGGTGTCGATGGGTGATGCCGAAGCTGCCAAGCGCCGAGCGGCTCTCGGACCGTTTCGGGTAGATGCGGCATTGATGGCCAAAGCGGCGGACAAGGCCGTCTTCATGCACTGTTTGCCGGTCTATCGCGGCGATGAGGCCACGGCTGAGGTTGTCGACGGGCCACAATCGGTGATCTGGACCGAAGCCGGAAACCGTCTGCACGCGCAGAAAAGCATCCTGTTGTGGTGCCTGCTCGGGGATGCCGGACTTGCCTGATTCCGGTCCCAGCCCGGATCGCGGTGGCTCCGAACGTCCGACCGACGATATTGTACAGCCGTTCCAACTCGAATCCGGCGGTGCCGGCGAGGCCCGTCTGACCGGCCGGATGTCGCGACTGGGCTCGGTGGTGGACGATGTCCTCAGCCGCCATGATTACCCCGATCAGGTTGCCGAGTTGCTGGGGCAGGCGATTGCTCTGAGTGTCACTCTGGCGGCAGCCCTCAAGTTCGATGGGATCTTCACCTTTCAGGCGCAGGGCGACGGTCCGGTGACCTTATTGCTGGCTGATATTCAGACCCTCGATGGTGGTGAGCGCTATGTCGTGCGTGGCTATGCCAACTACAACGCCGATACGGTCACGGGCCGCACCGGTGCCCGCGCTCTTCTCGGCAAGGGGTATCTCGCGCTGACGGTCGACCAGGGTCCGCATACGGAGCGTTATCAGGGCATGGTGGAACTGGTCGGCGACACGCTGGCCGAGTGTGCCCAGCACTATTTTCGTCAGTCGCAGCAAATGGATGCCGCGATCATGGTATCAGCCGGACGTGTGGGCGGAGCGCCGGATTCGCCCTGGCGGGCGGGTGGCATGATGGTGCAGCGGATCGCCGATGATCCGAATATGCATCTGCCGTCCGATGACGAGGCCGACACCTGGCGCCGTGTGATGATGCTGATGGCGACCGGGACCGATTCTGAAATTCTCGACCCAGACCTCACTGCGGAACGTTACCTGTTTCGTCTGTTTCACGAAGAGGGCGTGCGGGTCACGCCTGTACGCGCAGTTACGCGGGGATGTCGCTGCTCGGAGGACCGTGTGTTCAATGTGCTTGCCCAGCTACCGCGTGAGGATCTCTATGATCTGGCGGAAGACGGTCTGCTCAAGGTGACCTGTGAGTTCTGCAACGAGACCTACAAATTCGCGCCTGAGGTTGTTGAAAACCGGACCGCTGCCATGGATTCGCGCGAATCATAGTTAAACTGGGGTTCTATCAGTCCAACGTCGCAATCCTGGGGAGGCACTATGACGTTCGCGATATACCGACGGTGTGTGTTGATCGCGTTTTCCGCAATTTTCCTGGCGGCCTGTGCCTCACCGCCGCCAAGCCCGCAGTTTCCGCAACTGACCTTCACACATCTGCCGCCGATCAAGCTGGATGCCCGTAATCTGACGGTTGTTGATGACTACCGGTCCGCGGGTCGCACAGATGTCTCCCAGGGTATGCCCGTACCGCCGGCTGTCGCCGTGCATCAATGGGCCAATGACCGGCTGGTGCCAGCGGGGAACAATGGCCAGATTGTTGTCACGATTACCGAAGCGTCGGTTGAGGAAACCGAACTTGAGCGCACCAGGGGGGTGCGTGGATTTGTCACCACGGATCAGTCCGAACGCTATGATGGTCGCCTGGCGGTCACGGTAGAAATTCGGGACCCGCAGGCGCGGCGCGGTGGTGATGTGTCAGCGGTCGCGACGCGGAGCCGGACCGTGGCCGAGAATGTCTCCCTGAACCAACGGGGCAAGGTGTGGTTCGAGATTACCGAATCCATGATCAAGGATCTGGACCGTGAGCTTGAAAAGGCCATCGAACAGTTCCTCCAGCCCTTTATCCTTCGCTAGCCCGTATCCGCTAGGGAATGGCATCCCCGGATGCCGCCCAGGTCTGCAGGCGATCCAGAAAACCGGCGCAGGCATCAAGTTCACTTTGGGCAATCCACTCATCGGGCTGATGCGCCTGCGCGATGTCGCCGGGTCCGCACAGCACGGTGGGAATTCCGTGTTCCTGAAACTGACTGGCCTCGGCGACATAGGCCACGGTGTGCGTCGTGTTGGCGCCGGTCAGATGGCGGGCCAGCCGCTCGGCCGGTGAGTTCGGGTCCGGGTGCATGGGGGGCACTGCGGCGTGGAGGTGGATTTCAACATCAGCGGCAGGATTGAGCGCTTTGAGAATTGGCCGTATCTCGTTGTCGATGTGGGATCGGACGCGGGCTTCGAGAGCGTCGGAATCGGTTTCGGGCAGCGGGCGAAATTCCCACTGCACCGCGCAGCGCTCGGCGATGATGTTTACCGCTTCACCGCCTTGTATCAAACCGACATTGAAGGTCGTCCAGGGCGGTGTGAACCGGCTGTCGGGATTTGCGGCCGCTTCCTGTTCGGCTGCGAGGTCGTGCAGGAACGCGATGAACGCTGCAGCGTGGACGATCGCGTTGACCCCCTGATGGGGTGCGCTGGAATGGGCAGCGACGCCGGTGAACATCGTCTCGAACCCGCGAATTCCCTTGTGGCCGGTGACGATCTGCATGCTGGTGGGTTCGCCCACGATCGCGATGGCAGGCATGGGAATGGCGGTTCCCAGCTTTTCAATCATCCGGCCCACCCCGCGACAGCCGACCTCTTCGTCATAGGACAGGGCAATATGGATCGGGGTTTTCAGATTGGCGGCCACAAGTTCGGGCACCCGGGCCAGCACGGCGGCGATGAAGCCCTTCATGTCTGCCGTTCCGCGTCCGAAATGTCGTTCTTCGCCATCGACCGTGCGGGTGTCGAGCATGAAGGGATCGCTCGACCAGTCCTGTCCGGTGACGGGAACAACATCGGTGTGGCCGGAGAGGACGACACCACCGGCAATCTGCGGTCCGATGGTGGCCAGCAGATTGGATTTCTCGCCGTCGTCGCTTTCGATCCGCTGGGTCGGCACGCCATGGCGGGCGAGATAATCCTCGATGAAGGAAATCAGGTCGAGATTGGAAAGGTGGGACGTTGTGTCGAACCCCACAAGATGGGCCATCAGCTCAAGAGTGCGGTCCGCGGGGCTGGCCATCCTCAGCTTCTCCAGAAGGCCGGGGTCAGGATCACGAGAACCGTGAACAGTTCCAGGCGTCCCAGCAGCATGCCCGCCGAGAGCATCCATTTCGCTGCATCGGGCAGATCGGCGAAGGTGTTGACCGGACCGATGGTCGAGCCGAGCCCGGGGCCCACATTGGAGATAGCCGTGGCCGCGCCCGACAGGCTGGTCATGAAGTCGAGGCCGAGCGTGCTCAGGCCGAGGGCGAGCAGCATGAAGACCAGAATGTAGAAGAACACGAAGCCGAGCACCGAGAGGGCGATTTCCTCGGTCACCGGGTTGCGGTTGTAATGGGGAATGAAGACCCCGTGGGGCTGCAGCAGCCGCTTGATCTGCATCGAGGCAACGGCATAGAGCACCTGGAAGCGGAATACCTTGATACCGCATGTGGTGGAGCCGGCGCAGCCGCCGATGAACATCATCGCGAAGAACAGAATCAGCGGGAAAGTGCCCCAGGTGTCGAAGGCCGCGGTGGAATAGCCCGTGCCGGTGATGACCGAAACCGCGTTGAAGGCGGCGGCCCGGATCGAGACTCCGAGGCCCAGCTCCTGAGAGAGGTAGAGGGACAGGCTGATCAGCGCGACCACGGCGAGAACGATCGCCAGGAACCACCGCACTTGGGAATCCCGCCACAGGCTTTCCGGCCGCCCCCGGGCAGCCTGCAGATAGAGCACGAAGGGCAGGGAGCCGGTGATCATGAAGACGATGGCAATCGAATCAATGGCCCAGTTGTCAAAGACCCCGATGCTGGCATCCGAGGTCGAGAAGCCGCCCGTCGCGATGGTGGTCATGGCATGGGCGACCGCATCGAAACCCGGCATGCCCGCGACCCAGTAACCGAGCGCACAGACCAGGGTCAGCGCCAGATAGATCGAGCCAATGGCCGTCGAGGTCTGGGCGGCGCGGGGCAGCACTTTTTCCGAAGTGTCGGAGCTTTCCAGCCGGAAGATTTGCATACCACCGACCTGCAGCATCGGCAGCACGGCCACGGCGGTCACGATGATACCAATCCCGCCGAGCCACTGGAGCAGGGCGCGCCAGAGCAGAATCCCCGGCGGTGCGGCATCGAGCCCGATGATGACCGTCGATCCGGTGGTGGTGATGCCCGACATGGCCTCGAAGAAGGCGTCGGCAAAGCTGAGGTTCAGTCCGGCAAAGGTGAAGGGCAAGGCGGCGAAGAAGGTCATCCCCAGCCAGCTGGCCGTGGTCAGTACGAAGGCCTCGCGAATGCCGATCTTCATGTCGCTGCCCCGGGTGGTCAGGATCAGGGAGACCCCGATGAACAGGGTCAGGCCGGCCGAGGCGGCGAAGACCTGCCAGTCACGATGGCCGGTGGCGACATCGACCAGCGCGGGCAGCATCATCGCGACAGCAAGGGTCGAGAGGAGCACACCGAGAATGAAGAGGATGGGTCGAAAGTCGAGCACGCGAGACATCGCACGGCAGGGACCGTGTCCATTTATCCTTGTTCTGACAAGGCGAGCTTACAGGGCTTGTTCGGCGGGATGATTGGGGAAAACGCGCCGTCTGTCCAGCGCTGCGGGCGCTTTAGCTGTTGTTTCGGGAGGCCGGGTTGCCGATGAAGGAGAGGAACTCGCGCCGTGTGTCCGAACCCTGCCGGAAGGCCCCGATCATGCTGCTGGTCACCATCAACACGCCGGGCTTGTGCACGCCGCGTGTGGTCATGCACTGATGTTCGGCCTCGATCACCACGGCCACCCCCTTGGGCTGCAGCGCATCATCGATGCAATTGGCGATCTGGGCGGTCAGTTTTTCCTGAATCTGCAGGCGTTTGGAATAGGCATCCGCCACCCGGGCGAGCTTGCTGATGCCAACCACGCGCTTGTCGGGCATGTAGCCGATATGGATTTTCCCCAGAATCGGCGCCAGATGGTGCTCGCAGTAGGACTCCAGCCGGATGTCGCGCAGCACCACCATCTCGTCATAGCCCTCGACCTCTTCGAAGGTGCGCTCGAGGAATTCCAGCGGGTCTTCCCGATAGCCGGCAAACCACTGTTCGAAGGCGCGGGCCACCCGGGCCGGGGTGTCGACCAGGCCTTCGCGGTTGGGGTCATCGCCGGCCCATTGCAGCAATGTGCGGACGGCGGCTTCCGCCTCGCGGCGAGCGGGCGTGGTGATCTTGATGGGATTGTCTTCTGACATCGTCTGTTCCGTGCTGGGCAGGGCTGGCGGGAGTACCGTAATTTTCTACGGCGGAAATACCTCAATTGGATCAGTCTGGGGCAAAGTCTAGTTCGGACGCACGACCTGATGGGGACTGTCGAGGGAGAAGGCGGGAATGTCCACTTCGATCGTATCGCCTTCATCGGTCTGCATTTCGTAGGACCCGACCATGATTCCCGACGGCGCGTTCAGCGGGGTGCCGCTGGTGTATTCGAAGGATTCCCCCGGTTCGAGCACCGGCTGCTCGCCGACCACGCCCGAACCCCGGACCTCCTGCATCAGCCCTTTGGCATCGGTGATGCGCCAGTGGCGCGAGCGCAGCTGCACCGTCTCCAGGCTGTCATTCTCGATTTTCACATGATAGGCCCAGACATAGTGGTCCTCATCGGGTTCCGACTGGTCTTCGAGATAGATCGGGGTGACGGTGACCGAAATGTTCTTTGTTTTCTGCGTATACATTGACCTGACGGCTCCACGGACCCCGAATCTGACCCGGAGCGCTCTTGCAGGCGGATTTGGCAACATGACGGCCCAAAAGTCCAGTGCGGCACAAAGCGCAAATTTATGAGCGAAGCGGGCGCGCGCGGCAATCTGGTTTGTTGCGTGTGCGGGGGGCTTCACGATAGAAATACGTCCGCGCGGCGGGTGTAGCTCAATGGTAGAGCAGAAGCTTCCCAAGCTTACGACGAGGGTTCGATTCCCTTCACCCGCTCCAGCCTCGCAGATCGGCGTCGTCCGCCCTATGATCCCCTCCTGTGATCATGGATATGACGAGCCGGACCTGAACCCATTATGACCTCAAAACCCATTCTCATTGCAGGCGGCGGTATCGGCGGGCTTTCGGCGGCGCTGGCGCTGGCGGGCAAGGGTTTTGATGTGGTCGTTTTCGAGCGGGCCTCGAAATTTGGCGAGATTGGCGCGGGCATCCAACTGGGGCCGAATGCCTTTCATGCGCTGGATTATTTTGGGGTGGGTGCATGGGCGCGGGAAAAAGCCGTCTATGTGGGCATGCTGCGCCTGATGGATGCGGTGAGCGGCGAAGAGATCATTCATATTCCCCTCGATGAGTCCTTTCGTGCCCGGTTCGGGAACCCCTATGCGGTCGTGCACCGGGGTGATCTACACGGGGTGCTGCTGAGGGGCTGTGAGGACAGCCCGCGCATCACCCTGCATGTGAAGAGCGAGGTGATGTCCTACACCCAGGACGAAACCGGGCTGCACGCCTTGCTGGCGTCGGGGAACAGTTTTGACGGGGCGGCGCTGATCGGCGCGGACGGGCTGCGCTCGAATGTGCGCGGCCAGCTGGTGGGCGATGGTGCGCCGCGGGTCTCGGGCCATTCGACCTACCGGTCGGTCATTCCACTGGAAGCGATGCCCGAAGATCTGCGTTGGAACGCAGCGACCCTGTGGGCCGGGCCGAAATGCCACATCGTGCATTACCCCCTGTCGGACTGGAAATACATCAATCTGGTCGTCACCGCCCATGACGATGCGCCCGAAGCGGTCACCGGCCAGCCGGTTTCGAAAGAGACGGTGCGCGCGGGCTTCACCCATATCCACGAACGCATTCGCCGGGTGATCGAAACCGGCGATGACTGGCGGGTCTGGGTGCTGTGTGACCGTGACCCGGTGGAGAACTGGGTCGACGGGAACGTCGCCCTGCTGGGCGATGCGGCCCATCCGACCCTGCAGTACTACGCTCAGGGGGCCTGCATGGCGATGGAGGATGCGGTATGCCTGTCCCACATGCTGGACACCCAACGTGGTGATCTGAACGGTGCGTTATTGGCCTATCAGGACGCGCGGCTGGTGCGGACCGCGCGGGTGCAGCTGGGCTCGCGGGCGATAGGCGACCTGATGTTCCACGCCGAGGGCGTGCACGCCCGGGTGCGCAACGAGATCATGCAATCGCTGACCACCGAGGATTACTACGACCGGATGGCGTGGCTCTATGGGAGTACGGGGCTGACGGGGGTGGAGGGGTGATTTTTGACGCCGCCTTAGTTACGTTGGGGCAACTTTCCACCTTGGCGAAGTTGAGCATTCACTAGGCGCGCCGGTTCTCGCGGTGCCGGAAGCCGGCCGCTACACGACCACGGGGCAGACCGTTCTGCTGGCCTGGACACCCCGGCGCGAATGTACCCGCGCGGTGCGCGATGCTTTGCCGCTGCTGCGCGCGGCGGATCAGGTGGTGGTTCTGGCACGGCGAGGGGGATGAGCACGGCCATCTGGTACATCGCGGCAGTGGCTGGGCGTTTCATTATGACGATGAGCCCGCCGATGAAGATGAGCCGCTGTTCAAGCTCGACCGCCACACCCTTGTGCAGGGTGAGTATATCTCCGTCACAGAGCATGACGGCGTGTTGCGGACCTTTCGAGTGGTTAGCGTGCGCTAACAACCTTATGTCAGGAAGGATTGTCCACTGATTTGCGACGGTTTTCGCGGAAGATCGAATAGTAGTTTCCGAAGAAAATCAGCCCGGCGCCAGCCAGCACCAGCAGTTCGGTCGATTCGCTGTAGAGCGCCCAGCCCACCATCACGATGAGAGGCAGACGCATGAAATCCATCGGCACCACGATGGTCTGATCGGCCAGGGCGAGGGCTTTGGCGGTGCAATAATGGGCGGACAGGCCGACCGCACCGACGAGCAGAAGCCAGAAGAGCTGTAGCAGATCGGGGGTGGTCCATTCGAGGACGGCCAGCACAATGCCGAAGGGCAACTGGATCACCGACATGTAGAGCAGGATGGTCAGGGGCGAATCCGTCCGGGTCAGGAACTTGGTCAGGGTCAGGGTTATCGCAAAGCCGATGGCCGCGCCCAGAACCGCGATCTCACCGAATTCGATGACGGAGAAGCCGGGACGCAGGATCACCAGAATGCCAGTGAAGCCGAAGACAAGCGCAACGATCCGGCCACGATTGAGGCGTTCCCCGAGAAACAGCACTGCCAGAATGGAGGCCCAGATCGGGGCCGTGAATTCGATGGCGAAAACCTCGGCGAGGGTGAGCAGGCCGATACCAGTGATCCAGCCCAGCTGCGCGGCAAAATGTACAAGGTTGCGCCCGATCTGGGTGCCCAGCCGCGTGGTCTTCCAGACCGAAGGTCCGGCCCGGAGCATGAAGGGCAACAGAATGATCAGTGAACCGATGGTGCGGAACAGCATGATCTCGAAGCTGTGGATTTCACCCGAAAGTTCACGGACCGCGATGGCCATGACGACGAACGAGAACAGGGTTCCGGTCATCCAGAACACAGCCTGAATGACCGGGGTCACCGGTTGTCGCCTGCTCTCTGACGCCGGCGGGGTCAGCCGAGTTCGTCCACGCCGAGGTCTGCCGCAACCCCGGCCAAGTTGTTCACCAGCGGTTCGGGCAGAGGGACGCCATTGGCCGTGCGGTCGGCATAGGCGGTGTGGGCGGATTCACCAGGCAGACGAACACGGTCAAAGCCGGCGAGCGTCGGCGAACTGCGCATCTGGCGGATGACGTCATCGATTTCCCGCTTGAAGTCGGCCGGGTCGATGAAGGCTTCGATGTTGATGGCCAGATAGAACTGTCCGGTATTGGTGACCGAGGAGGGGTCGGAATTCATGTCGACCACATTGCGCCCGAAATTGGCACCGTTGAGCGTGCCGCCGAGAATGCCGAAGATCACCGCGAGACCGTAACCCTTGGGGCCGCCGATCGGCAGGAGGAAGCCGGTGTCGGATTTGCTGGCATCGGTCAGCGGCGTGCCATCCTTGTTGATCATCCAGCCTTCGGGCATTTCCATGCCGCGCTGGGCATAGACCTTGACCTTGCCGTAGGAGGTCACGGTGGTGGCCATATCGAGAATGATCGCGTTTTCCTGGTCACCCGGGATCGAGACCGCGATCGGGTTGGTGGAAAGCAGCATTTCGGTGCCGCCCCATGGCGGCAGATGATTGGCACTGCCGACCGCGACATAGAGCCCGATCATGTTGTGTTCGAGCGCCATGTTCGAATAGACCGACGCGGCACCGGCATGATTGGAATGATGCAGCCCGACCCAGCCGACGCCGGCGGTCTTGGCCTTCTCGATGGCCATGTCGGCCGCCTTCTTGACCACCAGATGGCCCATACCGTTGTCGCCATTGAGCAGAGCGGTGGCGGCGAATTCGCGATCCACGGTCATGTTGGGTGTGGCGTTGAAGCCACCGGCCTTGATGCGGCCGATATAGCCGGGCAAGCGGAAGATGCCGTGGGAATCCTTGCCGAGCATATCGGCCTCGGCCATCATCATTGCGACGCTTTTTGCATCGTCATCGGGCAGGCCGCTGGCGGCAAAACAGCGCGCCATGAAGGCTTCGATCTGTTCGCGTGAAAACCGATGCATCGGCATGGCGTCATTTGGCATGTCTGTACTCCCCCTGAAAACGAAATAATCGGATTGGGAACACAATAGACGGAAAACCCGATCCACGGGAGGGGGTGAGCGCCTATACTGTGATGACAAGGAGGCACAACCATGACCCAGAACTTTGAGAGCCGTTCACTGGCAGAGCTCGCCGTGGATCTTCGTGTTGGCAAAACCACAGCCCGCGATCTCGCGGAATGGGCGATTGCCAATCATGACGCCCATGGTGGGGTACTCGCGGCCTACAAGACCTGGGACCCCGACCGTCTGCGCGCCGAAGCTGATGTGGCGGATGGCGCGCTGGCCGCAGGAATTGATCTGGGTGTGTTGCAGGGGATTCCGGTTTCGGTGAAAGACCTCTATGGGGTGCGGGGCTACCCGACCTTCGCCGGGAGCCCGCGGGAGTTGCCGCCGGAGTGGCGCCACGAAGGTCTCGTCATCCGCGCCCTGCGCGGGCAACTGGCCACGGTGACCGGCAAGACCCACACGGTGCAGTTCGCCTTCGGTGCCCTGGGTACCAACCCCCATTGGGGCACCCCCCACAATCCCTGGGATGCGGAAACCCATCGCGCGCCGGGTGGTTCCAGCGCGGGCGCCGGGGTGAGTCTGTGGGAAGGCTCCGCGCTCATCGCGCTGGGCACGGATACAGCCGGGTCGGTGCGGATGCCGGCCAGCATGACCGGGACAGTCGGGGTCAAAACCTCGCAAGCCCGATGGTCGATCGAAGGGATATCACCGCTCAGCCCGACCCTCGACACGCCGGGGACGCTCACCCGCACCGTGGCCGATGCGGCGCTGGCGTTTTCCGTGATCGATCCGGAGACGGCGCCCGACCCGAAACGCTTTCTGGATGCGGTGGACAGCGCGGCGGCTGGTGACTTCCGGATTGGCGTCTGTGAAGCCTATTTCGCCGATTGCGAGCCCGGCATTGCGGAAGGGGTGCGCGCCGCCCTGGCCGAACTCGAGGCGGCGGGGGCGCGGCTGGTGGATGTCGAGATTCCCAATCTGGACGAGATCGACACGATCTTCCGCACCGGCGGATTGTCGGCCTATGAGTTTGCCGGTTTCATCAGCGATGTGCTGCCGGACTTTGTCGCCGATCTGGACCCGATGGTCGGCAGCCGGTTTGACAAGATGGCAGCGATGACCGCCGCCGATTATCTGGTGCGTCGCCGGCGTCTGGAGGTGCTGACTCAGCTCGCACATACGGCGCTGGAGGATGTGCATGCGGTGGTGGGCCCGACAGTGCCGATCACGCCGCCTCGGATCGAGGATGTGCGCGAGCCCTCGCCCTATATGAAGGCCAATCTGATGGCCGCGCGCAACACCACGACGGTCAATCTGCTGACCATGTGCGCGGTGACGATGCCGGTTGCGCTGGATGCCGCCGGGATGCCGGTCGGGCTGCACATTGTCTGCCCGCGTCACGAGGACGCCCGCGCCATCGCGATTGCACGGGCCTTCGAGAAGCATCTGGGCACGGCGCGCGAACGCCTTGGAGCGCCGCCGCTGGGGGTTTGAAGCTGCTAGTTCTGAACCCGTTCAGCCACGGCCAGAATACGTTCCATGCTGCGCAGGACCGGCAGCTCAATCAGCTTGTTGTCGACCACCACGAGGCCGGTATCGGCTTCGGCAAAGGCCGCGACGACTTTGCGGGCATAGGCGATCTGTTCTGCGCTGGGGGAGAAAATCTCATTGATGACCGGGATCTGCCGGGGGTGGATTGACCCCTTGCCGGTGAATCCCAGCCGCGCGCTGGCCTCGGCCTCCTGGCGCAGTCCGGCTTCGTCCCCAAGATCGAGCCAGGGCACATCGATAACGTCGATCCCGGCTCCGGCGGCGGCGTGCACCACCCGCGAGCGGGCATAGAGCAGCGGCTCCCAGCCATATTCGCAGCGCAGATCAGCGGCCAGATCGACCCCGCCGAAGAGCAGCGCGTCCACGCGATCGCTGGCCTGAGCAATTTCGTAGGCGGCCTCGAGGCCGGGATTGGTTTCGATGATGATCTGCAGACGGGTGGACAGGCCCGCGCCATCGAGGGCGTCAGCCACACGCCGGACCTCTTCGGGGTTGTTGACCTTGGGCATCATCAGAGCCGGGGGCGGCGATTTTGCATCGAGCACGGCGGCAAGATCGGCTTCGCCCTCGGGTGAACCCAACACATTGATGCGGACGATCCGCTCGATACCGTCATCGGCCTGGGGTTCGGCAAAGATGCCCAGCATGTTCGCGCGTGCCGTGTCCTTGTCCTTCGGTGCAACGCCGTCTTCCAGCTCGACACAAACGATATCCGCGCCCGACGCCAGGGCCTTGCCGAACATCGAGAGATCGGTGCCGGGGGAAAAGATGAAACTGCGGCGGGACTGTATGACGGACATGTCGAACTCCGGAATTGCAGGTTGAGCGCGGGGCTCAGGCTGTTGGCTTTGGCGGGATGGAATAGGTGCCGGTGGCATGGGCGACCGGGTCATCCTGTCCCTGGGAATAAAGGGTCACTTCGAGAACGGCAAGACGACGCCCGAGCTTGAGAACCCGACAATCCGCGATCATGTCGACGGCGTCGGGTTTGCGCAGAAAGTTGATGTTGAGATTCGTGGTGACGGCCAGCGTGACCCCGCCGATGGCCCCCATCAGAGCGGCATACATGCCGTAATCGGTCAGCGCCATCATCGCCGGACCGCTGATCGTACCGCCGGGCCGGGTGAGGGCATCGTTGAAGGGCAGGCGCACCCGTGCGGTGCCCTCGCCAATCGCCTCGGCGTGACATCCGTTCTGGGTGGCGAGGGGCAGCTCTTCGGTGGTGAGCTGATTGAAGGCTTCGACGGATATGCCGGGCATGGGGAGTCTCGGTGACGACAGGAGGGGCGCAATCTAGCGCGGTGGGTTTGTGTCGGAAAGTCACCATGCTAACCTCCGTGCGCCGATATCGGGCGAGAATGAGGATTATTTCGGGGAGTGGAATCCATGTTGAATGTTGCCGTTGTCGGGCTTGGCTGGTGGGGTGCGCATGTTGCGGGTTCACTCAAGACCAGCCGGAAGATCAATGTTATTCGTGGGGTCGAGGTCAAACCCACCGCCGCCATTCGCCGCCTGGCGAAGGAAAAGGGCTTCAAACTGCTCACCGACTATCAGGATGCGCTTGACGATCCGGAGGTCGAGGGCGTGATCCTGACGACCCCGCATTCCACCCATGAAGAGCTGGTCCTGCGCGCGGTGAAGGCAGGCAAGCAGATTTTCTGCGAGAAGCCACTTTCGCTGACCTCTGCCAGCGCCAAGCGCATGGTGCGGGCCTGCGAGAAAAAGGGCATCGTGCTCGGTCTTGGCCATGAGCGCCGCTACGAAACGGCGATGGAAAAGCTCGCCCAGATGGCGGCGAAGAAGGAGCTCGGAACGGTTCTGGCCGTGGAAGGAAATTTCTCCCACGACAAGTTCACCCCGATGAAGAAGGACAACTGGCGCGGCAATCCCAAGGATGCGCCCGCGGCCGGCTGGACCGGCATGGGGGTGCATCTTTCGGATCTGCTGATCAGCATGTTCGGGCCGATCCAGAAGATCAGCGCAATCTCCGATCGCCGCGTGCTCAACCTGCCCAGTGGTGATGTTGCCTCCACCCAGTTCACCTTCAAGGATGGCACCATGGGAACGATCAATGTGGTCTCGGCCACGCCGTTCTACGGGCGCCTGACTGTCTTCGGCGACAAGGCCTGGGTGGACATTCACGAGATGGCGCATCCAGAAAATCCCGGCGACACCCATATGTATATCGGCACCAAGGACGGCAAGCGCGTGAAGAAGGTCTTCAAGCCGCGCGACACCGTGCGGATGAATTTTGAAGCCTGGGCGGATGCGGTCAGCGGCAAGAAGCCCTATCGCTTCACCAATGAGGAGCGGATCGCCAATGTGGCGGTTCTCGAAGCTCTGTCGCTGTCCACGAAGTCCGGCAAGCCCGAACGCGTGCGCAACTGAGCGTGTTCGGGGCAGGTTCCAGGCGATGAAATTCGGACTGTTTGGCGGGGCCTCTTCGCGCCGCGGCGGCGTGGCGCGCGACAGCACTCAGGGCTATCGGGACTTCATCGACTATATCGTCGAAGCCGAGGATCTCGACTATCACTCCGTGTTTCTGGTCGAGCATCACTTCACCGGCTTCGGTCAGGTTTCGGCATCCCTCAACCTGCTGACGTATCTGGCTGCCCGCACCAAGCGGATGCGGCTGGGCACGGCCGTCGTGGTCCTGCCCTGGCACAATCCCGTGCTGCTCGCCGAACAGGCCGCCACGGTCGATCTGCTCTCGGGCGGGCGTCTGGATTTCGGGGTCGGCAAGGGCTATCGCGCCAATGAATTTCACGGCTTCAATGTGAAAGCCGATGAAGCTCAGGAGTTGTTCCTCGAATCCCTCGAGGTGATCCGCCGCGCCTGGACCTCGGAAGAACGTTTCACCCATATCGGCAAGCACTGGACGTTTCAGGACATTGTGGTGGAACCGCCGCCGATCCAGAGCCCGCATCCGCCGCTCTGGCTTGCTGCCGGCAGTGAGGCCGGCCTGAACTGGGCGGCCGAGAACCAGTTCAATCTTCTGCTTGATCAGATCGCGTCCTTCACCACCATTCAGGAAAGGTTTGCGACCTATCGCGCGGCGGTGGAGGCATCGGGGCGGGTGTTCGATCCGATGAATGTGGCGGTGGCGCGTGCCCTGCACATCACCCGCAATGACGCCGAACGCGAGGAAGCCCATCAGCAGCGTTCGCGCCTGCTCAGCGGAATCTCCCGCCTGTCGCGCATTCGCGAGGGCGGTGGCCCGCAATCGACCATGTTGCAATACAACGATACGCGGCTGGCAACCGAGGAAGGTGCGCTGATTGGTCCTCCGGAAGAGATCATCGACCGGCTACTGCAGATGCGCGAGGGCGGCATCGAGTATGTCCTGCTGATCGATATCACCGGCTCGCGGGACTCGCTCCGCATCTTCCACGACGAAGTGATGCCGGCTTTGTCTTAGAGTTTGTGAGGATGTAGATACAAAAAAGGGCCGCACGATTGTGCGGCCCTTTCTGTGTTTCGGTCTGTAGGTCCGGCTTATTTGGATTTGCCGTTCCAGCTGACAACCTTGTTCTTGTGCTCGCCCAGGCCGTCGATGCCCATGGTGATGACATCGCCGGGCTTCAGGAACTGCGGCTTCGGCTTGATGCCAAGGCCCACGCCCGAGGGGGTGCCGGAGTAGATGACATCGCCGGGATGCAGGGTGATCATGTTGGAGAGATAGCTGATGATCTCGGCGCAGGAGAAGATCATGTCCTTCGTGGACTCTTCCTGCTTGCGCTCGCCATTCACGTCGAGCCACACATTGAGCCGCTGCGGGTTCTTGATTTCGTCGGCGGTCACGAGCCACGGGCCGAGGGGACCGAAGGTGTCAGAACTCTTGCCCTTGACCCACTGGCCGCCGCTTTCGATCTGGTATTTGCGCTCGGACACGTCATTACCCGCGGCATAACCGGCGACATATTTCAGCGCGTCTTTCTTGCTGACATATTGCGCCTTGCGACCCATCACGAAGCAGAGCTCCACTTCCCAGTCCCCCTTCTTGGCGCCTTTGGGCAGAACGATCCGGTCATTCGGGCCCGTCAGCGGACAGGTCTTGGTGAAGAGGATCGGTTCGGAGGGAATCTTCATACCGGCTTCGGCGGCGTGCTTGGCGTAGTTCAGGCCAATGGCGAAGACACGACGTTCCACAACCGGCGCGCCGATGCGCGGGCGACCCTTCACAAGCGGCAGGCGCTTGGGGTCCCGCTTGCGAATGGCGGCGAGGCCACGCGGCGAAAGAACATCCGGTGTGATGTCGTCGATGACCTTGGACAGGTCGCGGATGTTGCCGTTGTCGTCAAGCAGGCCTGGCTTTTCCTTGCCGGCCGGACCGTAGCGCAAAAGTTTCATGGTGGTTCTCTCCCGTATCCGGATGTTGCCACACCTGACTGGCGTGACGTTGAAATCTCGGCGCGTGTTGTACCCCGCCTGATGAAGCTTGAAAACCGTTCCTTTGCGCGGGTCGGGCCCTAGCGCAGGGAGTCGAGATTGAGTTCGACGCTTTCACCCAGCCACATGGCATGGGTCGAGTGGTCGGCAATGGCATCCCCGGTTTCGGGATGCAGCAGGATGTTGAGACCCCTCCGGTTCAGTGCCAGCCAGGGCACAAGCGTGGCGAACAGATCGGGTTCGAAAGCGACCTGATAGCTCCAGTGTGGATGCGGGCCCACCGGTTTGTCATGCCAGCGACCGAGCACGGTCTCGAATTTGGCGTCAATCCCGGCGCGCAGCACTTCGGCTTCGGCTTTGCTTGCGGCGTCATAATAGACATGGGCGTGGTAGCCCGTGATCGTGGATGTGTTTTCAGTCATGGCCTCAGCCTAGTTCCTTCGTGGACCGGGTCAATCAAAAGGGCTGCCAATTCCGCAAAATTCTCCGGACTTGCGGTTGACGGGCCGAGAACCGGCTTGGTTTACTGCGTCCGACTGCCACGTGTGGCCAATTGCGCCGGGCGTGTTTCGATCCGCTTTTGAGATTGTATCCGAACCTCGGGTGCAGGCGAATTCATCAGCGGGGATGCGTTCCGAAGATGTGGTCAAACGGGATGCGGGCGCCAACGGGAGATGCGCCGTGACAGCCTCCAGTACCAAGCCGGCCATTCTGGACGCGCAGCCACGCGATCGGGATCAGCTTCTCGAACACTATTTCTGGGTGCGCGGCGAAACCGAGCGTCTGGCTGCTCCGCTGTCTGCGGAAGATCAGGTTGTGCAGTCGATGCCCGATGCCAGTCCGACAAAATGGCATCGTGCGCATATGACCTGGTTCTTTGAAACCATGATCCTGACGCCGTTCCTGCCCGATTACGAACCGCTTGATCCTCACTACACGTTCCTGTTCAACTCCTATTACGACACGGTGGGGGCACGTCACCCGCGACCCGATCGTGGCCTTCTGACCCGACCGAGCGCGGCCGAGGTGTCGGACTATCGCGCGCATGTGGATGCGGGCATGCAGAGGTTGATGACGACGGCTGGGGCCGATGTCTGGGCGGAAGCCGCCCCGCTGATCGTGCTGGGGCTGCACCATGAACAGCAGCATCAGGAACTGATCCTGATGGATATTCTTCACGCATTTTCCCGCAACAGTGTGGCGCCGGCCTATCAGTCCTTTCGCGCTGCGCCGGCCCGCAAGGCACCGGAGCTGCGGTGGTGTGACCATGACGGCGGCATGGTGGAGATCGGTCATGACGGACGCAATTTCGCCTTCGACAATGAGGGGCCGCGACACAAGGTTCATCTGGAGCCGTTCTCCCTGGCCTCGCGTCTTGTGACCAATGCCGAGTGGAAGGCCTTCCTGGCCGATGACGGGTATCGCCGTCCCGAGCTCTGGCTGTCCGATGGCTGGGCCACGGTGGGTGCTGAAAACTGGGAAGCGCCGCTCTACTGGCAGAAGGTCGATGATGACTGGATGAGCATGTCCCTGTCCGGCCTGCAGCGACTGAACGATCAGGCCCCGGTCTGTCATGTCAGCCTGTATGAAGCCGACGCTTATGCGCGATGGGCCGGAAAGCGGCTGCCGCGGGAAGTGGAATGGGAAGTTTTTGCGGCACAACAACCAGTGTCAGGGAACCTGCTGGGGTCGGGATTGATGCGGACGGCGCCGGCTTCGGGAGATGCGCCGGACATGCCGGAACAGATGTTCGGAGATGTCTGGGAATGGACCCAGAGCCCGTATGTCCCATATCCCGGATTCAAACCCGTCACGGGTGCCGTCGGAGAGTACAACGGAAAATTCATGGCCAATCAGTTTGTTTTGCGCGGCGGCGCTTGCGTGACCCCGGAAGGGCACACGCGGGCGACCTATCGGAACTTTTTCTACCCACCGGTGCGTTGGATGTTCTCGGGTGTCCGACTGGCGGATGATCGATGAGCAGCGCGACTGCTGAGGCGCTTGGCCCCCTGCACGACTATGTCGAATATGATCATGCCTCGGATAATTTCCGGGACGATGTTCTCAACGGCCTGCAGCAATCCCCCAAACGACTGCCCAGCAAATATTTCTATGACGAACGCGGGTCGCAACTGTTCGATGATATTTGCGAACTGCACGAATATTATCCGACCCGTACAGAGATGGCGTTGCTGCAGACGATTTCCGCTGAAGTTGCAGCGCTGGTGGGCGAGGGCGCAACGGTCATCGAGTTTGGCAGCGGGTCGAGCACCAAGATCAGAATTCTGCTCGACGCGTTGGATGATCCGTCGGCCTATGTTCCCGTCGATATTTCGCGGGAGCATTTGCTGGTCTCGGCCAAGGATCTGGCGGACAGCTATCCTGCGCTTCGGGTGGTTCCGGTGTGTGCGGATTATACCCAGCCCTTCGATGTACCGGAGATCGCCGGTGAGAAGGTCCGTGCCGGATTTTTTCCCGGCTCCACCATCGGCAATTTCACGCGTGCGGATGCGATTTCATTCCTGCGTGCGGCAGCGTCCGATCTGGGCCACAACAACGGCCTGCTGATCGGGGTCGATCTGCGCAAGGACGTGGCGCGCCTGCACGCGGCCTACAACGATGCAGCGGGCGTGACAGCGGCGTTCAATCTCAACCTGCTCGAACGCATCAATCGGGAACTGGGCGGGGATTTCAATCTCGACGCCTTTGTCCATGACGCGCGCTGGGTCCCGGAGCCCGGGCGGATCGAAATGCATCTGGTCAGTGAAGAGGCACAGGATGTCACTCTGGCCGGCGAGACCTTCCACTTTGAAGCGGGCGAGAGCATCCACACCGAAGATTCTCACAAATATGATGTGGACGGGTTCAAGGCGCTGGCGGCCGAAGCCGGCTGGGACAGTGTCGAGTGCTGGACTGACCCGGACGAGCTCTTCTCGATACACCTTTTGCGGGTCGCCTAGCGGTCCGGTCAGGACCGATGTTCGAGGCCGATAGCCTGGGACAGATGGATGAACCCGTCACGGGTCAGGCGTTCGGCAATGTCGTGTTTGATGGTCTGGATCAGCCCGGGTCCTTCATAGACAAGGCCGGTATAAAGCTGGACGAGCGAGGCCCCGGCGCGAATTTTCGTATAGGCATCGGCACCGTTCATGATTCCGCCGACACCGATCAGCGGCACGCGTCCTTGGGTCTGGGCGTAGACCTTGCGCAACATTTCTGTCGCCATTTCGAAGAGCGGTGCGCCGGACAGGCCGCCCCGTTCTGCAGCATTGGCACTTTGCAGTGACTCCGGGCGGGCTGTGGTGGTGTTGCACAGGGTGATGGCGTCGATCTCTGCCGCCAGCATGACTTCCAGAAGCTCCGTCAGATGGTCATCGGCGAGATCGGGGGCCAGCTTGGCGAACATGACCGGTGTGCCGGAGGATGCCTCGCGGGTCGCGCTCAAACGGGCCAGCAGGTCTTCGAGGGCGCGCGGGTCGAGAAAGACCTGACCGTTTGCCGAATTGGGGCAGGACACATCGATGGTCAGAAAGTCCGCAGCCGGGGCGAATGTCTCGACCAGCGCCACAAAATCCTGCGCAGGATCGGTGCTGTCGCTGTTGGCGGCGAGATTGACACCGAGCGGGGTTGAACCGTCGCGCGCAGCCTGGACCCGTGCGAGGACAGCATCGGACCCTTCATTGTTGAAGCCCATGCGGTTGATGGCGGCACGGTCGGGCGTGAGGCGGAACAATCGGGGTTTCGGATTGCCGGTCTGCGCGCGGGGCGTCACGCCGCCGATTTCCACAAACCCGCTGCCCAGCCGGCGGGCCCCGGCGATGACGGCAGCGTTCTTGTCGAAGCCAGCAGATACGGCGACCGGATTGGCGAAGTGCAATCCACAGATGTCCTGGGCAAGAACGGGAAAGTCATCGGCACGCTGGTGGGGCCCAAGTCCGGCCGCCAAAGCACGCAGGGCGATACCGTGACCGGTTTCCGCCGGGAGGAGGCGCAGCGCGGCGCTGCTTATCTGATGTAGTGTGCTCAAGATGTGGGAAAACTAACGCAGCCACCCGCAGGCGCAAAGCCCGAAGACCATTCGGTCAGGAACTCTTCCCGCTGCGGGAGCGATTGTGGGTCGCCAGCTCGGCATCCACGGCGCGATCGGCCCGTTCGATCTCGTCGGGTCGCAGGCGCGAGATCAGCTTGTCACGAAGCTCTGCTGCGGTTTCGTTGCCCTGAATCGCGGCCAGGGAGGCCCATCGGTAGGCGATCTCATAGTTCCGAGCGGTGCCACGGCCACGGGCATAGGCGCGGGCAAGGCGCAGCTGCGCTTCGGTGTCGAGTTTCTGCGCGGCCTTTGTCCACCAATCCAGCGCGCGGGCATGGTCGGGACGCCCGTTGAGTCCTTTGCTGTACAAATCCCCCAGCCTCACTTCTGCATCGGCCAGGCCGGTTGCGGCCGCCTGTTTGGGGTTGGCCTTGATGATCTCGTTGGTCAGCAGGATTTTGGAGCCCAGAAACTGAGCATCCGACTTGCCGTCATCGGCGGCGATGGTCAGCCATTTCAGCGCCGCATTGCCGTTCTTCTCGATCCCCCGCCCGCAATAGAACTGACGGCCCAGCAGATAGGCTGCGTCAGCGTATCCCTGCTGGGCGGACTGTTAATAGAGGTTGTGGGCCGCATGGGGGTCCTGCTCGCCGCCAATGCCTTATTCGAACATGCGTCCGAGTACGGCCTGGGAAGGCGGGTAGTTGGATGCGGCAAACTTTTCAAACCAGCCGCGTGCACGCATGGGGTCTTCGTCGACGCCATGTCCGAGCAGAAAGATCGTGCCGAGCAGCCATTGGGCGGCCGGATTGCCGCGTTCGGCATCCGGCTCTGCTTCGCGGCGCGCGGCTGCGCAGTTTTGCGCGTTGTATTGCTCGAAGGCATCGCGAAAGCCCGCGAATGCGGATGTGTTCGTGACCAATGACAGTACGAGGCCGGCGAGCAGTATTGCCAACACGTGTGAGCTGCCGTCGCCAGACCGAGATTTTCGGCTTCGGTGTGTCCGGATTGCTTGCGCGGAACGAAGGAGTGGTCACCATCGGGAATCCATTCGATCCGAACGGGGTCGGAGATGTCATAGCCTGCGATCTCTGCGGGTTTGCCGAATGGATCGCGCTCACCCTGCAGAATCAGGGTTGGCGCGGTGGCGGCGTGCAGGGGTTCCAGGCTGGTTTTCCCGGGCTTGCCGGGTGGGTGAAACGGGTAGCCAAGGCAGATGACCCCGTCCAGCAGGTTCCGGTTTTCCGCTTCGGCGGCAAACATGGCCGCGCTGCGACCCCCCATGGACTTGCCGCCAATGAGCACAGGGGCGCGGCGCGGACCCAGAGTGTCGAGAATTTCGGCCCAGCGTTCGAGCAGGACCGGCATCCGGTCCGGCCCGCGGCGTTTGCCGTCTTCCCGTCGATCAGCATGGTCGCTGCGTGTCTAGTCGTGCGGCGTAAGCTGAACCACGGACCTTTTGTTGATCAGATGAACCGTGCCGGCTTCGTCCACGAAGGGAAAGAACGGGTCTGACGAGTTCATGAGGTTCTGAATCCGCGTCGTGGCCTCGATAAAGACCTGGCCACGAAACCGGGTGCCGTCCTGCAAGGAGACATCCGCATGTACGCGCACTTTGGGTGCTTTGGGCAAGCGAATGGCCATCGGTTCGTTTGATCCACAAGATCGCTCGCGCGCACGATGCACGCGATGCTCTGCTATATTGTCCGGGAAACGGTTTAGGAGAGGTAAATGTCGTCATCCGAATTGATAGCCCTGAGTGCGTGTGAAGCGGTGGCCCGGCTGAAAACGGGGGATGTCACGCCTCTCGAACTGATCGACGCGGCAGAAGAACGCATCGCAGCCGTCGATCCCGCTGTCAACGCGCTTCCGACATTGTGCTTCGATATGGCCCGTGAGGCCGCCAAATCGCTGCCGAAAACGGATTCTGATTCACCGGGCTGGCTCGGCGGGTTGCCGATTGTCGTCAAGGATGTGACCGACGTGGCCGGGGTCCGCACAACGCACGGTTCGCCGATCTTTGCCGATCATATTTCCGAGCGGGACGATATCTCCGTCGAGATTCTCAAACGCAATGGCGCCATTGTGATTGGGAAATCGAACACTCCGGAATTTGCTGCCGGGGCGAACACTTTCAATGAAGTGTTTGGCAAGACCCTGAACCCCTGGAACACGGATATGACCTGTGGCGGCTCCTCAGGGGGCGCCGCGGTGGCGGTGGCCACCGGAATGTCCTGGCTGGCGACCGGCACCGATCTGGGTGGATCGTTGCGCACACCGGCCAGCTTCTGTTCGGTCGTGGGGCTGCGTCCGAGCCCGGGCCGTGTTGCGGCAGGGCCGCAGCGCGATCCTTTCCAGAGCCTGTCCATGAACGGTCCAATCGCGCGCAATGTGGCCGATGTGGCACTGATGCTGGATGCCGAGGTTGGCATAGATCCGCGTTTTCCGCTGACACTGGAAGCTCCAGTGGAGTCCTTTCAGTCGGCCGCGCTCAATCCCGACACACCCGCGCGGGTCGGGTTTTCCGAGGATCTGGGCATCGGTCCGGTCGATTCCGAAGTGGCCGAGATTTGCCGGGCGGCCGCGTTGCGGTTTGCGGAAGCTGGGGCCGTGGTCGAAGAGTCCTGCCCCGATTTTTCTGGCGCGCTGGAAACCTTTCAGACCCTGCGCGCCTCCGCCTTTGTCGTGAACCGGGCTCCGCTGCTTGAAAAGTATCGCGACAAGATGAAGCCGGAAATGATCTGGAACATCGAGAAGGGCATGGCCCAATCCAGCGGTGACATCTCCGTTGCTCTGCGCGAACGGGGCGCGCTCTACCAGCGGGTCGCGACCTGGTTCGGTGACCATGATGTGCTGGCCTGTCCGGCCGCGATCGTGCCGCCCTTCGATGTGGATATGCGCTATCTGGAACGGTTGGAGGATCACGAGTTCGGCAATTATGTGGACTGGCTCTACATCACTTTCGCCATCACTCTGACCGGGTGTCCGGCGATTTCGGTGCCCTGTGGTTTTACCAAGTCCGGATTGCCCGTGGGCCTGCAACTCGTGGGACGCCCCCGGGGGGAAGCCGAACTTCTGCACTTTGCGGCACGGCTTGAGGAGATCATGGCATTTTCGGCGCTTGTGCCGATTGATCCGCGTCCGGGGAGCTAGTTTCCACCTGCCCGCGCCGTTTCGGGCCCTGCGCAACCCTTGCGTTTGGAAATGTTGCGGCGCAACATGTGGTCAACACACACGAAAATCTGGGGTTATGTATGTCTGTTGACGCTGCCGAGCCGGTGACGGCTGCGCCGGTTTCCGCCACGCCAAGTCTGGTGGAGGAACTGAGCGGTTACTTTTTCGAAGATCTGGAAGTCGGGATGACCGCGGTCTATGCCCGCACGATCGGTCCTGCCGATCTGGTGATGTTCGCCGGGATTTCGGGTGACACCAACCCCATGCATCTGAATGCGGAATATGCCGGTCAGACCATGTTCGGGGGCACGATTGCCCATGGCATGCTGTGTTCGAGCTTCATTTCAACCGTCGTCGGCACCCGCCTTCCGGGACCGGGTTGCGTCTATGTCAGTCAGACCCTGAAATTCAAGGCGCCGGTTCGCCCCGGCGACACGGTGACCGCCCGCGCGACAGTGACGGAGCTGATCCCGCACAAGAAACGTGCCGTGCTTGAAACTGTCTGCACTGTCGGCGACAAGGTCGTGATCTCGGGCGAAGCAAAGGTTCTGGTCCCCCAGAAGAGCTGAGGCGGGTCCGCGCCAGCGCTTCCAATCGACCGCGATGGCTTGATTGCCGCGCGGTCCAAAGGTACATCGCGCAGATGCGTATACTTCGACACTTTGCGAATGTGCCCGAAGCGGATAAGGGCGCCGTGGTCGCGCTGGGAAATTTCGATGGTCTTCATCGGGGTCACCAGCATGTGATTGCAACGGCGCGCGACATCGCGCGTGCCGACGGTCGGAAATTTGGCCTGCTGACATTCGAGCCGCATCCGCGGACGTTTTTCGGCAAGGAAACCGAACCGTTTCGGCTCACGCCGTTCCGGATTAAGGTGCGGGAATTGCAGGCACTGGGTGCTGATGTGCTGTTTGTGCTGCGTTTCGATGACTCCATCGCGAAACGGCCGGCCGACAGTTTCGTGACGGATATTCTCCACAATGGCATGGGCGCCTCCCATGTTGTCGTGGGCTATGACTTTGCCTTTGGCGCGGGCCGGGAGGGGAATCCGGAATATCTGAAATCCCGTGCCGACGAACTCGGGTTCAAGGCGACCTCGGTGCAGCCTGCCCGGGACGAAGTGGAGGAGATCTACTCGTCGACCCTGATCCGCAAATATCTGAAGAACGGCCAGCCGCAACGCGCCGCCGCCCTGCTCGGTCATCTCTGGGACGTCGAGGGGCGGGTCCGCGAAGGTCGGCAACTGGGCCGCACGATCGGCTTCCCGACCGCCAATGTGGATCTGGGTGAATCGATATGCCCGGCGCTGGGCGTCTACTCGATTCGCGCGGGTGCACGTGTCGATGGCCGCATCCGCTGGTATGACGGGGTTGCCAATCTGGGTGTGCGCCCGACGGTCAATGGCGAGGGTGTGGTGCTGGAAGTGCATCTCTTCGATTTCGAAGGTGATCTCTATGGCAGCTACCTGCGGGTGGCCTTCATCGATTATCTGCGGGCCGAGAAAAAGTTCGACGGACTGGACGCTTTGAAGGCCCAGATCGCCGAGGATTCACGCCAGGCAAGAGACTTGCACCTTGCGCGCGCTCTGGGCGCAGGTGATTTTGTCGGCGAAGATATGTAAAACGCACGCAATCCGCCGGTTGCCGTGAGGTTTTTCGCGATTTATAAGCCGCCCGGATACTTGGGAACAAAACATGGCCATCGATTACAAGGACACCGTCTTCCTGCCGAAGACAGAATTTCCGATGCGTGCCGGCTTGCCGAAGAAGGAGCCGGAGCTTCTCGCGCGCTGGTCGGAGCTGGATCTGTTTGCGCGTCAGCGATCCGAATCCGCCGGTCGGACGCCGTTCATCCTGCATGACGGCCCGCCCTATGCGAATGGGCATCTGCATATCGGCCATGCGCTGAACAAGATTCTGAAGGATGTGATCAACCGCTCTCAGCAGATGATGGGTCGGGATTCGAACTATGTGCCGGGCTGGGACTGCCACGGCCTGCCGATCGAATGGAAGATCGAGGAGAAGTATCGCGCCGAAGGCCGGAACAAGGACGACGTACCGATCTTGGAGTTCCGCAAGGAGTGCCGCGAATTTGCCAAACACTGGGTCGATATCCAGTCCGGGGAATTTCAGCGTCTGGGTGTGCTCGGGAACTGGGCCGATCCCTATACGACCATGGCCTATCCGGCAGAGGCCCAGATCGCCCGTGAGATCGCTAAGTTTGCGATGAATGGCGGCTTGTATCGTGGTGCACGTCCGGTGCTCTGGTCGGTCGTGGAGAAGACGGCTCTGGCGGATGCCGAGGTCGAGTATGAGGATCACACCTCGCCGTCGATCTATGTGCGGTTTCCGATTGTTGAAGCTGCCGATCCGGCTCTGGCAGGCGCAGCGATCGTCATCTGGACAACGACGCCCTGGACGATCCCGGGCAACCGGGCCATCGCTGTCGGCCCGGAGCTGGACTATGTGCGCCTCGCCGTCACAGGGGTCACCGAACACAGCCGCGCGGTGATCGATGATGAACTGATCGTCTCCGCCGCGCTGCTGGAGACGGCATGCAAGGATATGGGGATCGAATCCTATCGCGAGGTTGCGCGCCTGAAGGGGTCTGCGATCACGGAGAGCGTTTGCGCCCATCCGCTGCGCGCCAAGGGCTTCGAACATGATGTCCCGGTCTATGAGGCCGATTTCGTGACCACCGAACAGGGCACGGGATTTGTGCATATTGCGCCCAGCCATGGTGAGGATGATTTCCATCTGGGGCGGGCGCATGGTCTGGCCGTTCCCGATATGGTGGATGGCGATGGCTGCTATTTCGAACACGTACCCCTGTTTGCGGGCATGGCGGTCCTGACTCCCGAAGGCAAGGAGGGCGAAGCGAATGGTGCGGTGATGAGCGTGCTGGAAGGCGAGAACAGCCTTCTGGGTCGGCGCAAGCTCGTTCATTCCTATCCCCATTCCTGGCGTTCGAAGGCACCGCTGATCTTCCGCAACACCTCTCAGTGGTTCATCTCCATGGAGACGAATGACCTGCGCGAAAAAGCCCTGAACGCGATCGAGGAGACGCGTTTCGTGCCACCCCAGGGCCAGACCCGTCTGCGCTCGATGATCGAAAACCGTCCGGACTGGTGCATCTCACGCCAGCGTGCCTGGGGGGTACCGATCCCGGTCTTCGTGAACAAGAAGACCGGTGAGGTCCTGCGTGATCAGGCGGTGTTTGACCGGATTGCCGAAGCCTTCGAATCCGAAGGTGGTGATGCCTGGTTTGCCAGCCCGCCCGCGCGCTTCCTGTGCGATGCCTATGACGCCGATGACTATGAGCAGGTGCGTGACATTGTCGATGTTTGGTTCGATTCCGGTTCGACCCATGCGTTTGTTCTCGAGAAACGCGAGGACCTGCAATCGCCGGCCTCGCTCTATCTTGAAGGTTCCGATCAGCATCGTGGCTGGTTCCATTCCTCGCTGCTGGAATCCTGCGGCACCCGCGGCCGGGCACCCTATGATGCGGTGCTGACCCATGGCTTCGTGATGGCCGAGGATGGTCGCAAGATGTCGAAATCCCGCGGGACCGATGTGTCGCCACAGGATTCAGTCGAGCAGCTGGGCGCCGATATTCTGCGCATCTGGGTGGTTGGCTCGGACTATTCCGAAGACCTGCGACTGGGGCCGGAAATCCTCAAGCATCAGGCCGATCTCTATCGGCGCATTCGCAATACGCTGCGCTATCTGCTCGGCAATCTCGATGGTTTCGACGCCAGCGAAAGGGTGGAGCCGGCCGATATGCCCGAGCTGGAGCGCTGGGTGTTGCATCGTATCTGGGAGATGGACCGGCTGGTGCGTCAGACCACGGATGATTTCGAATTCCACGACCAGTGGACAGCGCTGCACAATTTCTGTGCGGTCGAACTGTCGGCTTTCTTCTTCGATATCCGCAAGGATGCGCTTTATTGCGACGGGACGGACAGTCTACGACGTCGTGCGGCGCGCACGGTTCTCGATATTCTCTTCTCACATCTGACCGCGTGGTTGGCCCCGATGCTATGTTTCACGGCCGAAGAAGCCTGGCTCGCGCGTGCCGGAGAGGGTGACGCGGACAGCGTGCATTTGCGCACCTATCCCGAGGTCCCCGACAGCTGGCGCGACGATGCACTGGCCGAGAAGTGGGAAAAGATTCGTCGCCTGCGCCGGGTTGTAACCGGGGCGCTTGAAATCGAACGCGCCGAGAAGCGGATTGGATCCAGCCTGCAGGCGGCACCGACCGTTTACGCCGATGCTGCAACGGTGGCGGCGATGGACGGCATTGATCTTGCCGAGATTTCGATCACATCAGCTGCTGAACTGATCGAGGGTGCGGCACCTGCAGATGCGTTCGCATTACCTGACATTGAAGGTATTGCCGTGGTGCCGGGCCTCGCGGAAGGCGAGAAATGCGCGCGTTGCTGGCAGGTCTTGCCCGATGTTGGCGCGCAGGATCATGACGATGTCTGCGCGCGTTGTTCCGACGCAGTAGATCATGGAAAGGAGGCCGCTGAGTAGGGCGGCCGTCTTCTGATGCCACGCTGGGCCATCATTTTTATCGGTGTACTGATCGTTGTGGACCAGGCGGTCAAACAGCTGATGCTCTCGATGGTTTTTGATCCGCCGCGCATCGTCGAGGTGACCGGGTTCTTCAATCTCGTGCCCGTCTGGAATTCCGGCGTGAGCTTCGGGCTGTTCGGAGATTCGGATACGTCTCGTTGGATCCTCGTCGGTCTGGCTCTGGCCATCGTGGTCGTGCTTCTGATTTGGCTTGTGCGGGCCGGCAACGGCATGGTGGTGTTTGCCTTGACCCTTGTGGTGGGCGGAGCGTTGAGCAATGTCGTGGACCGTGTCGTCTATGGTGCGGTGATCGATTTTGTCGATATCCATGCCTTCGGTTTCCACTGGCCAGCCTTCAATGTGGCGGATTCGACCATCGTGCTGGGTACAGCGATGCTGCTCTATGATAGCTTGTTCGGTTCTCCGCGTGCGATAAACTAGCGACCCCTCTCGAATCCGTCTGAAAACCCTCTATATTGAAGACAGATATGTTGAAGCGAAGCGAACCATCCATGAACGATTTGATGTCCCGGTCACCACGCGTGACCTTGGTTCTGCTGACGCTCGCCGCATTGACCCTCTCGGCATGCGGTGATTCAACCAAGCGTGCTCTGGGTTTGTCGCGCACCTCTCCGGATGAATTCTCTGTGGTGCCGCGTGCGCCGTTATCCCAGCCGCCGGATTTCAATCTGCGTCCGCCGCGTCCGGGTGCCGAAGACCTGACCACTCTTTCAACACGTGAACAGGCCCGTCAGGCGGTTTTCCGCGGAGATGATGCTGACAAGAATCCGGGGGTCAACGCTCTCCGTGGCAATCAGGGGCCGAACACGCAGGCAGCGCCGCGTGAAGGCGTCACACGCGCCACAACGGGAGAATCAGCATTCCTGTCCCGTGCCGGTGCGCTGGAAACCGATCCGCTGATCCGTTCCCAGATCGATCGTGAAAGCGATGTTCTGGTTGAGGAAAACGAAAATTTCGTACGCGGCCTGCTGGGTCTCAAACAGGACTCACCGGCCGCCGTTGTCGATGCGCCAGCTGAAGCGCGTCGTCTGCGTGAAGCACAGGCGCTGGGTGTGCCGCCATCCGAAGGGGCCAAGACGCCGACGATTGAGCGGAAGAGCAACAGTCTGCTCAAGATATTCTGATCATCTGATCCGCCGTATTGTTTCCACAAAATCGCGCGAAAGTGAGCATCTGTTTGCACATAGCCATTGCACGTGCAGGCCTGCGCGCCATATCTGCTGGCGACGTTGAAGGTTCTGGAAGGAAATTTGCGATGAAGGACGGATTCACGATGGTGCCCGGATGGCCTGCCTGGGTGCTTTCACTGGCTTTGATTCCACTTCTGGTCGTCCCGTCCTTCGCGCAGGTGTTCAATCCCAGAACCTTCGAACTCGACAACGGCCTGCAGATTGTGGTGATCGAAAATCATCGGGCCCCGGTTGTCACGCACATGATCTGGTATCGTGCCGGTGCGGCTGACGAGCCCGCCGGAAAATCGGGTATCGCGCATTATTTTGAACACTTGATGTTCAAGGGAACGAAGACCCGGGCGCCCGGGGAGTTTTCGGAAATCGTGGCGAGTGTCGGCGGCCGCGAGAACGCGTTTACCTCGCAGGACTACACCGGCTATTTCCAGACCGTGGTACCCCAGCATCTGGCAACCATGATGGAGCTGGAGGCAGACCGGATGACCGGTCTGGTTCTGACCAGCGAGATCATCGAGCCTGAGCGCAAGGTCATTCTGGAAGAACGAGGTTCGCGCACCGATAACAATCCGAGCGCATTGCTGTCCGAGCAGGTTGCAGCGGCGACCTACCTCAATCATCCCTATCGCCTGCCCATCATCGGCTGGGCGCATGAGATCGAGAATCTTAGCCTTGCCGATCTCGAAGCTTTTTACAAAACCTGGTACGCGCCCAACAACGCGGTTCTGGTTGTTTCGGGCGATGTTGACCCCGATGAGGTGTTTCAACTGGCCCGGAAGTATTACGGACCGATTGCCGCGCGTGATCTACCCCCGCGCATTCGTCCCTCCGAACCCCCGCAGCGCGCGCCGCGGGAAGTCGTGATGCGGGATGCCCGGGTCGAACAACCCAGCTGGTCACGTCGCTATCTGGCGCCGAGCTACACCTCGGGGGCGAGCGAACACGCCTACGCGCTGGAGGTGTTGTCAGAGATAATCGGCGGCGGAACCACGGCACGCATCTATCGTTCCATCGTGGTAGAATCCGCTCTCGCGGCATCTGCGGGAGCCTGGTATTCACCGGGATCGCTTGATCTCACCACATTCGGCTTCTGGTTCTCGCCGCGCCCCGGGGTGAAGATATCCGATGTGGAGGCCGCGATTGACGAGCAAATTTCCAAACTGCTCGCAGACGGCGTGACGGAGGACGAACTCGATCGCGCGAAACGGCGACTGATCGACAGCGCGATTTTTGCCAGGGACAGTGTTTCCGGCCCGGCCAGAATATTCGGGGCGGCGCTGGCGAGTGGTCAAACGGTTGACGATGTGGAGGCCTGGCCGAAACGCATTCAGGCGGTGACGGTGGAAGAGATCAATGCAGCGGCCCGTGCAGTCTTCAATCCGACTGCTTCAACCACCGGGATATTGCTGCCCGCGGAACCGGGGAACAAGTCATGAGCCTGTCCTTGATGCGTGGTCTGCGCGCACCGGTTTTTGCACTGGCCATTCTTCTGGTGCCTGTTTCTGCACAGGCGATCGAAATCCAGCGGGTGATCAGCAAGGGGGGTATCGAGGCCTGGCTGGTCGAGGACCATAGCTTGCCGATCATATCCATGCGCTTTCTGTTTCCCGGCGGTGCGGCCACGGATCCGATTGGTCGTCAGGGCACCGCCAATATGGTGTCAGGACTGCTCGATGAGGGTGCCGGAGATCTCGATTCTCAAGCCTTTCAGAGCCGTCTGGCGGATGAATCCATTTCGCTTTCCTTCAATGCATCCCGGGACAATTTCGGTGGTAATCTGCGGGCGCTGACCCGAAACCGGGATAAAGCCTTTGATCTGCTGCGTCTGGCGCTGACCCAGCCGCGCTTTGATCCGGACGCCGTGGAACGCATTCGTGCGCAAATCCTGGCGGGGATAGCAGCCCGCAAGAACGACCCCAATCAGATAGCGCAACGGACCTTCTGGTCCGCAACCTTCCCGGATCATCCCTATTCCCGTCCGCGTGAAGGAACAGGCGAAAGCGTGGCAGCGATCACGGATGTTGATTTGCGGACATTTGTGACCCGACGCCTGGCACGCAGCGAACTGATCGTGGGTGTCGTCGGCGACATCACGCCCGATGATCTCAGGGTTTTGCTTGATCAGACATTCGGAGACCTTCCCGAACGCGCAGAGGCTTACACCATTCCGAAGATGGAACCTGCGGCGGCCGGGGACGTGATCGTGGTTCAGAAGAAGAACCCGCAAAGCCGTGTGGTGTTCGGGCAAAAGGGTCTCTATCGTGATGACCCGGATTATTATTCCGCACTTGTGCTCAATCATATTCTGGGTGGTGGCAGCTTCACATCCCGACTCTATGACGAAATTCGCGAAAAGCGCGGGCTGGCTTATTCGGTGTTCAGCTATCTGCTGCCCATGGACAGCGCGGCATTGTGGCTGGGCGGCGCCGGGACCGAAAATGCGGCCGTGTCCGTATCCGTGGAGCTGGTGCGAAACCAATGGGCGAGTATTCGCGCCTTTGGTGTGACCCAGGATGAGCTCGACAAGGCCAAAGCCAATCTGATCGGTTCGTTCGGACTGCGTTTCGAGAACAGCGCGGCCATTTCCGGGATGCTCGTTGCGGTCCAGCGCCGCGATTTGGGGATCGAGTTCCTCAACGAACGTAATGACCTGATCGCGCAGGTCACGCTTGAGGACGTGAATCTTGTGGCCAAGCGTGTTCTCGATCCGGCAGCCCTGACGGTTGTGGTTGTCGGTGACCCAGAAAATATCGACGCCACCCATACGATCCGCGAAGACGGCTAGCTGCGCGCCGCCTCCGGGTTTCCGCGAATCACCCGGATTGTCCACAATGTTCGGCGTTGCCGCGCATGTGCCTGGCAACGCAAACTGACCGTCCTTCCATTGGACATGCTGCAACCATGCCTGACATCTATACCCACGATATAAGCGGCTGCTTTGCCGCGGTCAATTGGCGACCGGGGTGCGTCCGCTGAATCCATGGCGATGGTGCTCGATGCGGCGGAAGGGCCCTGGACATTGTTGCGGGGCGCGCTTGCCGAAGATGATTTTCCACCGCTCACGCTGGTGCAGCAAACCGATGATCTTGACGAGATCAGGTCGGCCGCGAAGTGTCTGTCCGAGCATTGCGATGTGGTGGCCATCATCGGTGTGGGCGGCTCCACCCTGGGGGGCGAAGCCCTGGCCGCGCTGGCCGCACGTCCGCCGGTTGAATTGCGGTTTCTCGACAATCCCGATCCGGATTCCCTTGCCCGGTTCGTCGCCTCGGTCGATCTGGCCCGCACGGGCGCTGTCGTCGTTTCCAAGTCTGGCGGCACGGCCGAAACACTCGCCATGGCCATGACGATTGTCCCGTTGCTCGCTGCAGCGCGCGAATCCGATGCGAAGGCTGATTTTGTGGTGGCCATAGCGGAACCCGGTGACAATCCATTGCGTCGACTGGTGGCCCATTGGGACATCACCGTGATTGACCATGATCCGGAGATCGGCGGCCGATATGCGGTGTTCAGCGCTGTTGGTTTGCTGCCGGCGGCTTTGGTCGGGCTCGATATTGAGGCGATCCGCGCAGGTGGTGCGGAAGCCCTCGAAATCAATTTGCGTTCTGAAGATGGCCGTGATGCGCCGGCTGTGACAGGTGCGGCGGTTTCCATCGAGTTGCTGCGGGCCCAGGGGGCCCGGACGACCGTGTTGATGCCTTACGCGGATACCATGGCGCCTCTGGCACGCTGGTACCGTCAGTTGTGGGCTGAAAGCCTGGGCAAGAATGGTCGGGGAACCACGCCAATTGATGCGCTGGGTGCGGTGGATCAGCACAGCCAGCTTCAGCTGTATCTGGATGGTCCTGATGACAAGATGTTCACGGTGATTACTCAGGAACTCGCGGGGGCGCGGTGAGCGTGTCGCGCCAGCTCTGGCCGAAATTGCCGGGGTCCCGTATCTGGCGGGATACACAACAGGTGACCTGATGTCGGTCGAACAGGCGGCCACGATCGAGAGTTTGCTCGGGCACAACCGCCCGGTACGCCGGATGGGTATCACCCGGGTGGATGAGACCGCGATCGGGGCCCTGATGGTGCATTTCATGCTGGAAACCGTGATGGCAGCCTTCCTGCTGGGGGTGGATGCCTTTGATCAGCCCGCCGTCGAGGATGGCAAGGAGAATGCCCGCCGCCGTCTTCTGACGGGTCGAACGGGAATCTCGTCGTGACCATCCGCAGGCTCCCCGAAACGATCGTCAACCGGATCGCGGCGGGAGAGGTCATCGAACGCCCGGCATCGGCGGTCAAGGAACTGGTCGAGAATGCGGTGGATGCCGGTGCCCGGCAGATCGATATCGTCTTGCGCGAGGGTGGCCGCACATTGATTGCCGTGACTGATGATGGTTGTGGCATGAGCGCCGAAGAACTGTCGCTGGCTGTTGAACGCCATGCGACCTCCAAGCTTCCCGATGATGATCTGACCCATATCACTACTCTGGGTTTTCGAGGCGAAGCCCTGCCATCGATCGGTTCGGTCAGCCGGTTGTCCATTGCCTCGCGACCACCGGGTGCGGATGGATGGGAAATCCGCATTGAAGGCGGGAAGGTCACACCACCCCAGCCGGCCGGACTGACCGGTGGGACACGTGTGGAAGTGCGCGATCTGTTCTTTGCCACGCCGGCACGCCTGAAATTTCTCAAAGCCGAGCGCACCGAGATGGACCATGGCGTCAACGTGGTGCAACGGCTCGCCATGGCCCATCCTGAAGTCGCGTTTTCCATTGGCGACGGCGAACGGACGCGGTTCGAATGTACGGTTGGTGGCGAGCTGGCCGGACCCGAGGATGTGCGCCTGCGCCGCCTTGCCGCCGTGATGGGGCGCGAGTTTGCCGACAACGCTCTGGCGATCAATGCCGAGCGGGAAGGGGTGCGATTGACCGGCCATGCAGGCCTGCCAACTCTCAACCGGAACACCACCAAGCACCAGTATCTGTTCGTGAATGGCCGCCCGGTGACCGACCGTCTGCTGACCGGGGCTGTGCGCGGGGCCTATCAGGATTTTCTGGCACGCGGACGTCACCCGCTGGTTGCGTTGTTCGTGGATATCGATCCGCAGCTGGTCGACGTGAATGTGCATCCGGCCAAGGCCGAAGTGCGGTTCCGTGACCCGGGCGTTGTGCGCGGGCTGATTGTCGGCGGGCTGCGACACGCGCTGGCCGAGGCCGGGCATCGTGCCTCCACAAGTGTTGCTGATTCCGCACTGGGGGCCTTTCGTCCGGGGACCGGCATGCGATTGCCCCCAATGCCGAATTCCGGATATGGCCGCGGGCCGGTGCCGCAAGGTCTGGCGGAGATGGCAGCCCAGTATTACGCGCCCCATGACGAGGACATGTCGGGTTTGCCCGGACTGGATGCCGCGCCATCGGCGCCGATGGCAGCACCTGCAGGGGCGGATACGGATGCGGTCGCCGACTATCCGCTGGGGGCGGCCCAGGCACAGATGCACGAGACCTATATCGTGTCGCAGACCCGCGATGGACTGGTGATCGTGGACCAGCATGCCGCGCATGAGCGTCTGGTCTATGAACGGATGAAGTCAGCCCTCGCCGAAGGTGGGGTGAAGCGTCAGGGCCTGCTTCTGCCCGAGGTGATCGAGCTGGAGACAGCGGCCGCAGATGCGCTTGCAGACCGGGCCGACGAGTTGAGCGAGCTCGGGCTGGTGCTGGAAAAATTCGGAACCGGCGCTCTGGTGGTTCGCGAAGTGCCCGCATTGCTCGGTCAGGCGGATATCGCGGGACTGGTGCGCGACCTTGCCGATGACATTGCCGAACTGGGTGGCGCACATACCCTCAAGGAGAAGCTGGATGATGTCTGCAGCACCATGGCGTGCCATGGCAGTGTGCGGGCAGGGCGGCGTCTGAACCGGGATGAAATGAACGCCCTGTTGCGGGAAATGGAAGTCACCCCCCATGCCGGCCAGTGCAATCACGGACGTCCGACCTATGTGGAGCTGAAGATCGGCGATATCGAGCGCCTGTTCGGGCGTCGCTAGGCGGGTTCTGCCGCTTTCAGGAAATACAACGCCGTATCTCCGTATCCGCGGCAGTCGACCTCGGTGAACCCGGCCTCGGGCAGGACCGGGGCTGATCGCCGGGTTTCGACAATCAGCAGGGTTTCGGGACCGATCCAGCCGGCTTCGACAAGGGCGCCGGGGGCCATCGCGGCAATGTCGCTGGCATAGGGCGGATCGAGAAATACTAGGTCACAGGGCGCATCCCGGTTGGGAGAAGGTTTGCAGGTATCGGCGCGCTTTGCGGTGGCGCGGTCATCCAGGTTCAGGTTCCGAAGGGAGTCCGTGATGGTGGCGAGTGCATCCCGATCGGTCTCGAAAAACGTCGCGTGGGTGGCCCCGCGGGACAGGGCCTCGATACCAAGTGCGCCCGACCCGGCGCAGGCGTCGAGTACCGTGCTGCCGGTCATGCCCGGTTCCATATGGATCAGAATGTTGAACAGGGCCTCACGAACGCGGGCCCCGGTGGGGCGTGACCCGTCACCCGAAGGCACCTCGATCATGCGGCCCCGGCGGGACCCGCCATGGATGCGGATACGTCCGGCCGGCTGTCTCAATTGCGTGGCACCTGATCGCGAATCACCCGTTCGGGGACTTCGCTGACCTCGCTGCGGACCAGCTTGCCGAGCTGGAAAGGACCATAAGCTGTGCGGATCAGGCGGGTGACCTTGTAGTCGAGATGTTCCATCAATCGGCGCACCTCCCGGTTCTTGCCTTCGCGCAGGGTGATGTTGACCCAGCCATTGGCGCCGACCTGGCGTTCCAGTTCAGCGGCGGCAGGGCGGAAATGCATGCCTTCGATGGTGACGCCGTCGGCAAGCCGTTTGAGGCTTCTGTCATCGATCCGTCCGTGGACGCGAACCCGGTACTGGCGTACCCATCCGGTCGATGGCAATTCGAGACGTCGCGCGAGTTCGCCGTCATTGGTGAGCAGCAACAGGCCTTCGGAGTTCATGTCGAGACGGCCCACGGCCTTGGCGTTGCGCAGCTCCGGGGGCAGGTCGGCAAACACTGTCGGGCGACCCTCGGGATCGTGATTGGTGGTCAGACGGCCCCGGGGCTTGTGATAGCGCCACAACCGCACCTTTTCGCGGGCCGGGAGCGGCTGGCCGTCGATCCGGATATCGGCCTCCGGTGAGACGTTCAGGGCGGGGGATTCCACCTTCTGGCCATCGAGGGTCACGCGACCGGCTTCGATCCAGCGCTCGGCTTCGCGCCGCGAGGCGAGGCCCGCACGCGCGATCACCTTTGCAATGCGCTCGCCCTTGTTGGGTTCTTCGCTCATGGGGGCTCTTTCAGGCGGCTTCGATGAAGGCTTTGAAGATCGCGGCATCCCCGGCGGAGACTCCATACTCCGGGTGCCACTGCACTCCGAGGCAGAATTTCCGATCGGTGGCCTCGATACCTTCGATGACCCCATCGGGAGCTACGGCGTTGATGCGGGCGCCTTCGGGCTCTCCCTTGGCGGCCTGGTGATGGGCACTGTTCACATCCAGACGGTCGCAACCGACGATCCGGTGCAGCAATGTTCCCGATTTGATGGTGACGCTGTGTCCCGGTTCGTCACGCGGATTGGGTTGTTCATGGGCGAGGGCTTCGGGCACCTCATCGGGGATGTGCTGGATCAGCTGACCGCCCAGCACCACATGCAGCAATTGCTGGCCGCCACAGATGCCCAGCACCGGCAGGTCCTGTTCGATCGCGCTCCGTGTGACCGCCAGTTCGAAGGCGGTGCGCCGGTCCTTTGTGATGACCGTGGGGTGCCGTTCGCCCGCGCCGAACAAGGCCGGGTCGACGTCGAAAGCGCCACCAGTCACCACCAGACCATCGATCAGGTTCAGGTAGTCTTCTGCCTGATCCGGTTCATGGGGCAGGGGCAAAGGGAGGCCGCCTGCTGCGGTCACGGCATCGGCGTAGTTTTCGCGCAACGCGTACCAGGGCAGGTTCGAATAGCCGCCGGGCTTTTCGGAATCGAGGGTTATGCCAATCACAGGTCGTTTCATGAGCGCAATCTACGCTTCCTGCCTGCGCCGTTGCAATTTCAGCGATGTCTTGGCACCGTCGCCCCATGGCGGAAAAGACTTATATGACCCTCGCGCTTGAGGAAGCCCGCGCGGCACAGACCTATGGCGAGGTCCCGGTGGGCGCTGTTGTGGTGGAAGCTACGACGGGCCGCGTGCTGGCGCAGACGGCCAATCGTGTGGAGCAGGACCGCGATCCGACGGGACATGCCGAATTGCTCGCTCTCCGGGCCACGGCCAGGGAACTTGGCACGCCGCGTCTGACCGAGTGTGATCTCTATGTCACGCTGGAGCCCTGCGCGATGTGTGCGCAGGCAATTGCATTTGCACGCATTCGTCGGGTGATCTTTGGGGCCTATGACCCCAAGGGCGGCGGTGTGGAACACGGGCCGCGCATTTTTAGCCAGCCGACTTGCTATCACGCGCCCGAGGTTATCGGCGGGATGGAGGAAGCCGCCTGCGCGGCCTTGTTAAAGGAATTCTTCGCCAGGTTGCGCTAGCCGGTCTAGCTGATCGCCCGCCAGCCGATATCCCGGCGGCAGAACCCGTCGGGCCAGTCGATGGCCTCGATGGCGGCATAGGCACCCTGCTGGGCTTCGGCGATGCTCGGTGCGTGAGCCGTGACATTGAGGACCCGCCCGCCATTCGCGAGTATTTTTTCGCCCTCCGCCATGGTGCCGGCATGAAACACCATCGCGCCGGTCGCTGCGGCGGCGTCCAGGCCCTTGATCTCGGTGCCTTTTTCATAGCCACCCGGATAGCCATTGGCGGCGAGCACGACGGTCATGGCCGCGTCATCGGACCAGCGCAGGTCGAAACTCTCCAGTACGCCGTCACAGGCCGCGACCAGCGCTGGCACGATGTCCGAGCGCAGCCGCATCATCAGAACCTGACATTCCGGATCACCGAACCGCACATTGTATTCGAGCAGTTTCGGTCCGTCTTTGGTCAGCATCAGCCCGGCATAGAGCACGCCGGTATAGGGGCAGCCATCTTCGGCCATGCCGCGCACGGTCGGCATGATGATGGTTTCCATCACTTCGGATTCCAGCGCTTCGGTCAGAGACGGTGCAGGGGAATAGGCCCCCATGCCACCGGTGTTCGGCCCGGTGTCGCCTTCGCCGACGGCCTTGTGATCCTGTGCACCGGCGAGGGGCAGGGCGTTGGTGCCATCGACCAGAACGAAGAATGACAATTCCTCGCCATCGAGAAATTCTTCCACGACCAGTTCCGCGCCCGCATTGCCAAAGGCGTTGTGGGTCATGGCATCATCGACGGCCTTGAGAGCTTCCTCGACGGACTGGGCGACGGTCACACCCTTGCCGGCGGCCAGGCCATCGGCTTTCACCACAATCGGAGCGCCCTGTTCGCGGATATAGGCTTTTGCGGATTCGGCTTCGGTAAACCGGCCATAGGCTGCCGTCGCGATTCCGTGGCGGGCGCAGAGGTCCTTCATGAACCCTTTGGAGCCTTCGAGCATGGCAGCATTGGCGCGCGGGCCGAAGGCACGGATGTTCAGGGCCTCCAGCCGGTCGACCAGACCCAGAACCAGCGGGCCTTCGGGGCCGACCACCACCAGATCGATGGCATTTTCAGTGGCAAAATTGACCAGCCCGTCCACATCCTCGGCGGAGATCGGGACACATTCGGCATCCTGTCGGATACCGGCATTGCCCGGGGCGCAATAGAGTTTGTCGCAGAGTGGCGATCCGGCAATGGCCCAGCACAATGCGTGTTCGCGACCACCGCCGCCGACAACTAGAATACGCATGAATGATCGTCCTTCGCTGGGTCCTTCGTTTCCGGAGCGGCAGTTTGTATCATAGGGATGATTCGATGAACCAGACGACCTGCGATAGCATCATCCCATGAGCGACAACCTCCACGACGATCTTCTGAGCGACCCGGTGGGCGATAACCAGCCGCCGGTGGTCTCCGTGGCCGAGCTGAGCAGCGACGTCAAACGGACGGTCGAGGACAAATTCGCCTATGTGCGGGTGCGCGGCGAGATTTCCGGGTTCAAGCGCGCGGCCTCGGGCCATCTCTATATGGCCCTGAAGGATGCCGATGCGGTGATCGATGGGGTTTGCTGGAAGGGCACGGCCGGGCGGCTGGACATTCAGCCCGAAGATGGGCTGGAGGTGATCGCCACGGGGCGGGTCACGACCTATGCGGCGCGGTCCAAGTACCAGCTGGTGATCGAGCGTATCGAGGTGGCAGGCGAGGGCGCGCTGCTGAAGATGATCGAGGAGCGGCGCAAGCGGCTGGCCGCCGAAGGCCTGTTCGATGCGGATCGCAAAGCGAAAATCCCGTTTCTGCCCGATGTGATCGGGGTGGTGACCTCGCCGACCGGGGCCGTGATCCGCGACATTCTGCATCGACTGGAAGACCGTTTTCCGCGCCACGTGCTGGTCTGGCCGGTGGTGGTGCAGGGCAACACAGCGGCAGCGCAAGTGACCGCTGCGATTGAGGGGTTCAACCGGATTGCGCCGGGGGCCGCTGTGCCACGCCCGGATCTGATCATCGTAGCGCGCGGTGGTGGATCGCTGGAAGATCTGATGGCCTTCAATGAAGAGAATGTGGTGCGGGCCGCAGCGGCCAGTGACATCCCGTTAATCTCTGCCGTGGGGCATGAGACCGACACTACGTTAATTGATTTTGCTTCGGACCGCCGGGCACCAACTCCCACGGCAGCCGCTGAGATGGCGGTGCCCGTGCGGGCGGATCTGATCGCCCAGGTGGCCGAAAACGAAGCCCGGCTGACTGGCGGCGTAACCCGCTTGCTACGCGGACGCACTCAGGATGTCACGGCGCTGGGGCGGGGCCTGCCCGCACCACGCCGACTTCTTGAAAGCGCGATGCAGCGCGTGGATGACTGGGCCGAACGGCTGGGTCCGGCGCTGCAGCGGGTGATCCGCACGAAAGCCGAAGCCGTGATCGGCCAGGGCCGCCAGCTTGTGAAGCCGGACCAGTATGTTGAGGGCAAGCGGCGGGATCTGGCGGCTTCTGTTGCCCAGCTGGCTGCGGCAAAGACGGGGAGTGAGGCCAAGATCGAGCGGGACCTGCGCGATATCGGCTCCTTTGCAACGCGTCTCGATCAGGCCCAGACGCGCCTGCGCGATAGTGCCGACAGAAAGCTGAGGTCACTGGCACAGCTGCTCGAAAGCTATTCCTATAAAGGCGTTCTGGAGCGTGGCTTCGTGCTGGTGCGTGACGCGGCCGGCGCGCCGGTGTTGTCTGCGGAGGGCTTGAGCCCGGGAGACGGGATTGCGCTGACATTTCAGAATGACGGCCATGTGGCGGCCACGGTGGACTCGGTGGGTGGCGGTACCGGGCCAACAAGGCCGACAGCGAAGCCCGCGGCCAAAAAGCCTGTCAGACGGAAAGCAAAAACGGCTGCGAAACCGAACGCGGCCGATGACCCGCAGGGCTCGCTGCTTTGAAGCCGTTCTGGCTTGCCGTTCTTTTTGCTGTGGCCCTGGTCGGCCCGGCAGCCGCGCTGGAACTTGATGGCCCGGTTGTGCAGGGCGCGTTGCGGGTCGGGACTGTTGCACCCGGCACCTCCGTGACCGTCAATGACAAACCGGTGCGCGTGGATGCACAGAGCGGGCGTTTCGTGTTCGGAATCGGTCGCGATCAGGCGCAGCCCGTACGGGTCGCGACCAAGGCTCCGGACGGGACGGCGCAGGTCTTCACCTTTGCCGTGGCGAGACGCGACTATGACATTGAACGAATCGACGGGCTGCCGGCACGCAAAGTGTCCCCCCTGAAAACCGATGTTGAGCGGATTTACCGGGAAGGCCGGATGATTTCGGCGGCCCGCGCGCGGGACACTGACCTTGTGCACGTGCTGTCGGGATTTCGCTGGCCGATGACCGGGCGGATCAGCGGCCGTTACGGGAACCAGCGCATCCTCAACGGAAAGCCGCGTCGGCCCCATCTCGGGATTGATATCGCTGCGCCGCAGGGTTCTCCGGTCGCGGCATCGGCGGACGGAGTGGTCTCGCTTGCTGAAACCGATCTGTTTTACACCGGCGGCACCATCGTGCTCGATCACGGACACGGGGTGACGACGATTTACTCCCATCTCGCCAGTATCGGGGTGTCGGAGGGTCAGATGGTCCGGGTGGGTGAAGAGATTGGAACCGTGGGGTTCACAGGTCGGTCGACGGGGCCGCATCTGGACTGGCGTATCAACTGGTTTGATCTGCGGCTCGATCCGGAACTGATCGCCGGTCCCATGCCGACGGGCGGCTAGCGCGAAAGTTTTGTGTTCAGAAAACTCCGGACGGCATCCGGGTCGGTCCATTGCAGGGTGACCGGCACGCTTGTCACCATGGCGCGGGCCTCGGGGGGCAGTCGTACCAGATCCTTTTCCGTCGTGACCGGCACGGCATCCAGTGCGGCGGCGTCTTCACAGAGTTTCATGATCTGCTCGGGGGTGTAGGGCTGGTGGTCGGCAAATTCACGACTGCCGACAATCTCGCATCCCATGTTGCGCAGCGTGTCGAAGAATTTCTGCGGTCGGCCGATTCCGGCAAACGTCAGCACCCGACGCCCGGCAAGGGAAGTGGATTCGGGCCCGGTAACAAGTTGCCCCTGGAAAACAGGGAACGGGTTTGTGAGTCCGGCGGCGATCCCAGCCGTATCATCACCCACGATCACGATGGCATCCGCGCGTGCCAGACCATCGGGAACGGTTTCACGCAGAGGCCCGGCGGGCATGACCCGGCCATTGCCGAAGCCAGTGGCCCCATCGACCACGACAAGGGAGATGTCCTTGTGGAGAGAAGGGTTCTGAAATCCGTCATCCATGATGATGGTCCGGGCACCCGATGTTACCGCGGCGCGGGCACCGGCCGGCCGGTTCCGTGCGACCCATGTGGGTGCGGCGCGGGCCAGCAGCAGGGCTTCATCGCCCACGTCCCGGGCGGTATGGCCGTTGGTGTCCACGCGCAGTGGTCCGGTTTCGCGCCCGCCATAGCCGCGGGTCAGAAAGGCGATTCCGGCATCGTCCAGCAATGCGGCGAGAGCGAGGGAAACCGGGGTTTTCCCGGCGCCACCGGCAACCAGATTGCCAACGCAAATCACTTTGGCCTGGCATCTCTGCGGATGCTTTCCCGCGCGTGTGAGGCGGCCTGCCAGATCATAGAGCGCGGCCACCGGACCCAGCAGCGATGCGGTCCGCGAACCGGATGCCTCGTACCAGAATGCGGGCGCCTTCATGGTGTGCTCGCCACGGCTTTGGCGATCAGGGGCTGGAGGCGTTGCATGGTCGTTTCCAGCACTTCGCGATTGCGCGCTGCTGCGGCTTCCGCATTGGTCGCCATTGTGTGCAACTGATCCGGGTTGGCGAGCAGTTCGGCCACGCAGCTGGTCAGTTCTGCGCGATCCGCCACCTCACGACTGGCCCCGGCGGCGGCGAGGCTGGCCGTGATCGAGCGGAAGTTGTCGATATGGGGACCGTGCAGGACGGCGCAGCCCAGCTGGGCTGCTTCCAGCATGTTCTGACCGCCATGGGGAATGAGCGAGCCGCCAATGAATGCCAGTGGGCTGACCCGGTAGAGCTGTCCGAGAAGGCCGGTCGCATCGACCAGATGAATATTCGTTTCGGCCGTGATCGCGTCATCGCGCGACCGGCGCGTCACGGTCAGGCCCATCCTCATGAGGTTTTGCTCGATCTCGTCACCGCGTTGCGGGTGCCGCGGAGCCAGAAGCGTCAGGAGACCGGGAAACCGATCCATTAGGGCGTTGTGGACCTCGCCGACGATATCCTCTTCGGTGCGATGGGTGCTCGCGGCGAGCCAGACCGGGCGGTCCCCGATTGCATCCTGCAGGGCGATGAGTTCTCCGGCGGTGGCTGGCAAGGGTTCGGCCGCCAGTTTGAGGTTGCCAGTCACTGACACATGGGGTGCGCCCAGATCGCGCAATCGAACGGCAATGTCGTCATCCTGCGCGAGGATCGTGTCGAAGGCCGACAGCAATTCATGGGCGAGGCCCGGCGCGCGCCGCCAGCTTTTGTGGGACCGTTCCGACATCCGGGCGTTGATCAAGGCTAGGGGAATTCCGCGGCGTTTTGATTCCAACACCAGATTTGGCCAGAGTTCGGATTCCACCCAGAGCGCGGCCCCCGGTTTCCAGTAATCCAGAAAACTGCGCACCCAGCTGATGCGGTCCACGGGCACATATTGATGAATGGCGCGTCCGGGCAGGCGCTGGCCCATCATCTGGGCCGAAGTTACCGTTCCGGTGGTCATCAGAATGTTGAGGTCGGGCGATGTCCGCAGGATACGTTCGATGAGCACCAGAACCGACTGCGCTTCCCCGATGCTCGCCGCATGAATCCAGACCAGCGGCCCCCGAGGACGTTCGACGGACGGGTCACCGCGCCGTTCATCGACCCGGGCTGTTTCTTCCTTGCCGCGCATGGTGCGGTGCTGGAGCAGCAGTTCCACCAGCGGCAGACCGCCCGTCGTGATCACACGATAGAGTCTGGCAGCAAAGGTTGATTTGCGGGAAGCCATGGCGGCGATGCTGGCGTTCATGCCTGTGCGCGTGCGCCAGCTGTCCCATCGTCGCTGTCGTCCGGATTGTCCTCCGGCGCGTCCATCGTCGTGGCACGGAACTGTAGCCGGCTGAGCCTTGCGTAAAGGCCGTTCTGCTGGATTAGTGCTTCATGGGTGCCGGTCTCGACAACCTTGCCTCCATCCATCACCAGAATGCCGTCCGCATTCATTACCGTGGCGAGGCGATGGGCGATCACCAGGGTTGTGCGACCCTCGGTCAGGCGTTCGAGGGCGGCTTGCACGATTTGTTCGGATTCCGCATCCAGAGCACTGGTGGCTTCGTCGAGCAACAAGATCGGAGCGTCCTTGAGCATGGCGCGTGCAATGGCGATGCGCTGGCGCTCGCCGCCGGAAAGTTTCAGGCCGCGATCCCCGACAATGGTTTCATAGCCTTCGGGTAGTGCAGAAATGAACTCATGGGCGGCAGCAGATTTTGCAGCCGAGATGACGTCATCGTCGCTGGCGTCCGGCCGTCCGAAACGGATATTCGCGGCGACCGTATCGTTAAACAGAGTCACGTCCTGACTGACCAGAGCCACACTGTCGCGCAGGCTGGCGACCGTCACATCGCGCACGTCCTGCCCGTCGATCTTCACGGTGCCGCTGTCGGCGTCATAGAAGCGCAGCAGCATGTTCATCACGGTCGATTTTCCGGCACCGCTCGGTCCGACCAGCGCGATGTTGCGACCGGCCTCGACCGTAAAGATCACGCCTTCCAAGGCTGTTTTGCCTTCTTCATAGGCGAAGGACACGTTTTCGAAGGATACCTCGCCACCGTCCAGTGCGAGCGGCCTGGCGTCGGGGGTATCGAATATTTCAGCATTCTCATCCAGCAGGTCGAAGGTGCGCTTCACGGCGGCGAGGCCTTCCTGAAGTGCGGCGTTCAGATTTCCGAGGCTGCGAATGGGCTGATAGGCAAGGATCACGGCGGTGAGGAAGCCGACAAATTCGCCCAGGGTGCCCGTACCCCAGATGATACGCCAGCCGCCATAGGCCAGAACTGCTGCCACCGCGAAACCGCCAATGGTTTCCAGAATCGGATAGGTCCGGGCTCGTCCGCGGACGGTCTTCATGACCAGATAGTAGATCCGGTCGAACAGATCGTTGGCGCGATCCTGTTCGTAACGTTCCATCCGGTACGACTTCACCAGCCGAATGCCCGAGAAGGCCTGTTCGAGATTCGAGGTGAGTTCGCCCATGCCGGTCTGCGCATTCGACGAGGCGCGCCGCAGGCGCCGGCCAATGCGTACAATCGGGATGGCTGCGGCCGGGAGGGTCACGATGACGATGATGGTCAGCAGCCAGTCGAGATAGAACATCATCCCGATCAGGGCTGCAGCAGTCATGAAATCACGGGCCATGGCCGTCAGGGTGCGTGACAGGGCATCGCGCATCAGATTGACGTCATTGGTGAAGCGCGAGATCAGCTTCCCCGTCGATGTGAGGTGATGGGTCTGCAGATCGGCCCGCATCAGATGGGCGAACATGGCTTTCTGGAGCGCATTGATCACCCGCAGCGCGATCGACTGACTGAGGACACTTTGTCCGAAGGACGCCATGCCCTTTGTGAAGGTCACCGCAAGAACGATCAGCGGCATCAGCCAGACGACGGTGCGGTCCTTGTTTTCGAGCATGTTGAATGAGGTCTCGATGACCTTCGGATAGGCCGCAGAGGACGCAGCAACCAGAAGCATCAGGCTCACCGCTCCCACCACGCGACGGCGGTGCGGGCGAATCCAGTCTCGCCAGAGTCGGCCCATCAGATGGGATGTGCTGTCTTTCGCCGAATCCTGCATATCGCGGGCCGGAATGCCTCCATTGGTCGCGGCGGAATGGAGCCACAGACGCCGTCGCCAACGCAAGTTTAACATGCGCGATGGAATGTCGCTTGTTCGCGTGTGCGAGGTGGTTGTTCAACGCGCGGCAAGGGTGATACAGACTTTCCCATGGCCAATGTGGAACCCGCGCCAGCCGGGGGTCCGGAGACCGAACCGACCGGATCCCTGCTGCACCGAACCTGCCCCAGCTGCGGCACCAATAATGCCGGTGTGCCCCCGCTGGAATATTCGTGGCAGCACTGGGTGCTGCGCACATGCGCCAAATGTGAATTCGTCTATCTGGAAAACCCGCCTGACTACGCAGATCTCGCCGTTGCCTTTGCGTGGGAACGTAATCATGGCGATCGCTCGAAGCGGATGAAAAAGGAATACCCGGTCTCTCATGCGATTTCGCGGGCCTGGCGTAAATTCTATCGCGCCGTGGTGAAAAAGCCGGACAAGCTCGCCAACCGAATCAGGAAGTGGGTGTCGCCCGGCGAGGTGATCGATGTGGGCTGCGGGGATGCGGACCGGCTTCTGGTTCTGCCCGATCACTATGCGTGCTGCGGCATCGAGATTTCCGAGGCTCTGGCGAAGGCCGGAGAGGAACGTCTGGGCAAGCGCAATGGACGCATTATCAACGCGCCGGCGCTGGAAGGGCTGGAAAGCTTTCCCTCGGGTCAGGCCAGCGGTGTTCTCATGCGTTCTTTCCTCGAGCACGAACATCAGCCGGTGAAACTGCTCGCACAGGCATCCCGGGTGCTGCAGCCCGGCGGTGTCACCATCATCAAGGTGCCCAATTTTGCCAGTATCAATCGGCGGGTCATGGGGTCGCGCTGGTGTGGGTTTCGCTTCCCCGGACATGTGAACCATTTCACCCCGGAAAGCCTGCGGGCGATGGTCGAGGATGCCGGGTTCAAGGTGGTCAGCTTCAATGCGCTCGATCGTTTCTTCCTGAGCGACAATATGTGGATGGTCGCGCGCAAGGACGGTTAGCCCGTTCGTCGGCGCCGATGATCAGCGTGGCAAACATCAGACAGAGGTAGGGCAATGACTCGCATCGACATCATCGCGCGTGACGACATGAACGCGGAGCAGGCCCGTGTTTATGACGCGGCAAAAGAGGCCAGGGACCCGCTGGGCGGCCCGTTCTATGCCTATATTCGTATTCCCGATCTGTTTCAAAAAACTCAGGATATGCGGAATTGCTTGGGGGCCGGCCCGCTGAGCAGCCGCGAGCGACAGATCGTTTTGCTGCTCGTGTCCCGGCACTGGGATGCGCGCTATCCGTGGTTTGCGCAGTCCCGCAATGGTCTGAAGGTCGGTCTCGATCGTGAGATCATTGATGCCATCAATGCCCGTCAGACACCTGAACTCAGCGATGAACGCGAGCGTATGTGTTTCGTCGTAGCCAGCGAATTGCTGAGCACGCGCAAACTCAGCGATGCAACCTACGCTGCCGCTGAAGCGCTGATGGGCGAAACCGATCTGGTGGCGCTTGTCGCGGCAACGGGCCAGTTCGGGATGACCTGCTGTACCGCCAATGCCTTTGATGTTGATCCGCCCGAGGATCAGCCGATCCCGCTTTTGCCTTAGTGGCGTATTCCCGCTGTGAAGCGGGGGTCAGGCACCCCCGGCCACGGTCAGGCCTTCGATCCGGACTGTCGGACTGTTGGTGCCATAGCGGAATTCCAGATCGTCAGCTGGTGTGAGGGACAGGAACATGTCCTTCAGATTCCCCGCGATGGTCATTTCGGTCACCGGGAAGGCGATCTCGCCATTTTCGATCCAGAAGCCGGATGCGCCGCGCGAATAATCGCCGGTCACACCATTCACGCCCATACCCATAAGGGATGTGACGTAAAAGCCCGTACCGGTCTCCGCCAGCAGGTCGTCCCGCGACATGGTGCCCGGCTCCAGATACAGGTTTGTCGGCCCCGGCGAGGGCGGACCGGAGGTTCCGCGACCGGCATGACCGGTGGATTGCATGTCCAGTTGGCGCGCCGATGACAGGTCGAGCAGCCACGTGGTTAGCGTCCCATCTTCCACCAGTGCGCGCTTCGTATTTGCGACACCTTCAGCATCGAAGGGCTTGGAGCGCATGCCACGGGGGCGGTGCGGGTCGTCCATGACCTGAATGCCCGGAGCAAAAATCTGTTTGCCGAGACTGTCTTTCAGAAAACTGGTGCCGCGGGCAATCGATGGCCCTGTGATGGCGCCGGAGAGGTGTCCCAGCAAGCCGCCGGCCACGCGCGGATCAAAGACCACGGGGACCTGTGAGGTGGTCATTCGGCGTGCCCCCAGGCGGGCCACGGTGCGCTCGCCCGCGCGGGTGCCGACCGCGGCCGCATCTTCCAGGTCGGATCGGTAGACGGCATGGGCGAAATCGTATTCGGCCTCCATTTCGGTGCCTTCACCGGCAATGACGGAGACCCCGACGCCGCAATCGGTGCGGGCATAGCTGCCAGTGAAACCGTTGCTGGCGGCAAGGGTGATGTGGCTGTGGCTCCAGCTTGCTTCTGCGCCGTCGGAGTTGGTAATGCCGGTCACAGCCCGCGCAGCGTCCTCACATCTGCGCGCCATGTCGATCAGAACATCGCTGGCCGGCTCGTCTGAATCGACCATGTCGAGATCGGGAATTTTGGTTGCCAGCTGATCCGGGTCAGCCAGTCCGGCCCAGGGGTCGTCGGGGACCGTGGCCGCCATGTCGAGGGCCCGGTCCACAAGTTCATCAAGAGCTGTGTTGGAAAAATCCGTCGACGAGACGATCGCCTGCTTCTTGCCGCGGAAGACCCGTAACCCAAGATCGAAGCTTTCCTGACGCTCGAGCTTCTCGATCTCCCCCAGACGTTGTGCGTGAGACAGAGACGTCGACCGAATGAGGACGGCATCGGCAGCGTCGGCCCCGCGCTTGGTGGCATCGGCAACAAGCGCGGAGAGACGATCGCGGTCATCCGCGGACATGGTTTCAGGCATGGTGTTGATCGCGCGGCTGCGCGTCCTGCTTCAGGGTTAAAACGTACCGGTTGCGAAGAACTCGATGATCGCGATCAGCGCGCAGAGGGCCAGCACGCCCCAGTTGATGGCAATACCGGTGGCGCGGTTGAACGCTTCGGCGTTGCCAGCCAGACCCAGTGCGTGGAGACAGCGGCCGACAATGACCGAAGCACCCAGAATGCCGATGATCAGCGGGGAAACGCCGATCATTTCGATCAGACCCAGTATGATCAGGGTGGCGGGAACTCATTCGGAATGATTTGCATGGGCACGAATGCGGCGAGCCATCCGCTCGTCATCATTGTCCCCCCACAGAATATTGTGTTGCGCCCGGTACTTGGTGACACGAATTCCCAGGGCGAGCTTCATGATGACCAACAAGGCCGAAATGAGCATCGTGTTGACGGGTGCGACGGCGACTATTGCTTCCATGTTATTTCCCCTTTTGTTCGAGCATCACCGGATGCTGACAGTCCTATTTCCAGATTGGCTTGCCTGACCCGGGCAGGCCCAGATCGTCCCACATTGCCGAAACTTTATCGACGACATCTTGATCCATATCTATCTGACGACCCCATTCGCGGCTCGTCTCGGGCTCGATCTTGTTGGTGGCATCCAGACCGGCCTTGCTGCCCAGGCTCGACACCGGTGAGGCGAAGTCCAGATAGTCGATCGGCGTGTCCTCGATCAGGGTTATGTCCCGGGCGGGGTCCATGCGGGTGGAAATGGCCCACATCACGTCTTTCCAGTCCCGTACATCGATGTCGTCATCCACGACGATCACCCATTTGGTGTACATGAACTGGCGCAAATACGACCACACACCCATCATCACGCGTTTGGCGTGACCGGGATAGGCCTTCTTCATGGAGACCACGGCGATCCGGTAGGAGCACCCCTCGGGGGGTAGCCAGAAATCGACGATCTCGGGAAAGGCCTGTTGCAGGAGCGGCACGAAGACATCGTTGAGTGCTTCGCCGAGCACCGAGGGCTCGTCGGGCGGGCGTCCGGTGAAGGTGGAAAGATAGATCGGATCCCGGCGCATGGTGATGGCGCTGACATGAAACACCGGGAACTGCTCCACCGAATTGTAGTAGCCGGTGTGGTCTCCATAGGGGCCTTCATCGCCATATTCATCGAGGGACACATGCCCTTCGATCACGATTTCTGCAGATGCCGGGACCTTGAGCGGGACGGTCTTGCAATCCACCAGTTCCAGCCGCTTTCCGCGCAGCAAGCCGGCGAACTGGTATTCGGACAATGTGTCGGGAACGGGGGTCACGGCGGCGATGATCGTACCCGGATCGGCACCGATCACGACAGCGGCAGGCAGGGGGTCGGGGCGTTCGGACTTCCAGCGCGCATGGTGCTGGGCACCGCCGCGATGCTTGAGCCAGCGCATATAGGTGGTTTTCGGCCCGGTGACCTGCATGCGGTAGATGCCGAGATTGAAGGCGTCTTCACGCTTGCCGTCCGGGTCGGGCCCCTGTGTGACGACCAACGGCCACGTGATCAGCGGCGCGGGTTCACCAGGCCAGCAGGTCTGGATCGGCAGCTTTGCGAGGTCGATGTCCTCGCCGGTCAGGACCACATCGTGGACGGATCCCGACTTCACGGTCTTGGGGCGCATTGCCATCACGGTACGCAGCACGGGAAGCTTCTCCCAGGCATCGCGCAGACCCCCGGGGGGTTCAGGCTGGCGCAGGAATGCGAGCGTTTCTCCCACTTCGCGCAACTGGTCGGGTTCCCGGTCCATGCCCCAGGCGACGCGTTCGACCGTGCCGAAGAGGTTCACCAGAACCGGTGTCGGATTGGGCGTTCCGTCGTCCCCGATAACGTTCTCGAACAGGACGGCCGGGCCGCCCTCGGCGAGCAGGCGGGTCTGGATTTCGGTCATTTCCAGATGGGTTGAAACCGGATGGGACACCCGAACCAGGCGACCGGTTTCTTCAAGTTTGGAGATGAATTCGCGAAGATCGCTGTAAGGCATGGTATCGACTTAGTGCGCCAGTCCGTTGCGCGTCAAGAACGCGGCCGCCTTGCAGAAGCCGGCGGAGAAGACGAAAATACGCTCATGAACAATGATCCCTTTGAAACCGACCCGGTTTTGATCCGCGCGGTTGGCTATCCCTACGACATCACCGCGCATTCCTTCACCTTTATCGCCGGTGCCGAAGCACCGTTTGATCCGGCGTTGCGAGCGGGGCGGCGACCGGTGATCGGCTATGGTTCGAACCAGTCCCCACTGCGCCTGCGCCAGAAATACGGCACCGACCATCAGCCCATTCCGGTCCAGCGCGCCTGGCTGAGTGATCATGACGTGGTCTATTCGGCACATTTTTCAAGCTATGGCTCGCTGCCTGCCGCGCTGCGCCATGTGCCGGAAACACGTGTGGCCGTGGCGGTGAACTGGCTCAGTGATGCTGAATTGGAGATCATGCATCCGACGGAAATCGACAGCTACGATTTTGCCCATCTCGACAATCTGAATCTGGAACTTGATGACGGCAGCCGGCTGGATCGCGCCTATGCCTATCTCAGTTTTCGCGGACATGTCGGCGACGGCAGTCAGCCATTCGCGCTTCGGGAAGTGGCCTCGGAAGGGCGGACATATACAGCCTACGGTCAACGCGAGGCTCTGGCGATGATGCGGGACTGGCTTGCGCCGGGTGATGACCTGGCCGGATTTGTCCGCGCGCATATCGCGGATGCCGAACTACGCAAGGCGCGCGTGGCGCAGCTTGAGCAGGCGGCCCTGCCGGTCGTTCATGCCGATCACGATATTGTGGATGTCTAGGCCTGCACTGCTGCTTGTCCGTGGGTGGCAGTGGGTTTTTATTTAACTTATTAGTTAAATTAATGGAGGCCGACAGTGGCAAAGCATGGAAATTTTCATTGGAACGAACTTTCAACAACTGACCTTTAGGGTGCCAAAACCTTCTACGAGAAGACGATTGGCTGGGAATTCACATCAATGGAAACTGCCGATGGCGGCACCTACTACATGGCGATGGTTGATGGCGCCCCGGCTGCGGGCATGATGGCCCATACGGAGAATATGCCGGAAGGAACGCCGTCCCATTGGCGTGCGTATATTCAGGTGGATGATGTCGACGCGACAGTTCGCGCTGCCGTGGAAGCTGGCGGAACACAGATCTACGAAGCATTCGATATTTCGGGGATTGGCCGTATTGGTGGTTTCTTTGATCCCCAGGGTGGCGCGATGAACGTCATCACACCGGCACCATAGGAATAGCCGTCAGACAAGCGCGCGTGCCGCGATGGCAGCGACGAAGATGATCAGGCCAAAATCGCGGTTGGCCCGGAATTTCTTTAGGCAGTCTTTCGGATCATCGAAATCGATGGTCACGGTTTGCCAGACGAGATGAGCAGCGCCGATCGCGAGGCCGATCCAGTAGGGCCAGGCCATCTCGACCATCCATCCCGAGAGCGTCAGCAGGGCTAGACAGATGGTGTAGAAGCCGGCAATCCAGGGACGTGACTGTGTCCCGAGCAACCGGGCGGTCGACTTGATGCCGACCAATGCGTCGTCTTCCTTGTCCTGATGGGCGTAGATCGTGTCGTAGCCCAGCGTCCAGAAGAAGCCGCCGGCATAGAGAACGAAGGCTGCGGGTTCGAGGCTGCCCTGCACCACCGCCCAGCCGAGCAGGGCGCCCCAGTTGAAGGTCAGGCCCAGCCAGGCCTGAGGCCACCAGGTGATGCGTTTCATCAGCGGGTAGGGCACGACCAACAAGAGGCTGAGGGCACCGATGGCCATGGCGAAGAGATTGAACTGGACCAGAATGCCAAGGCTGATCAGCATAAGTGCGGCCAGAAACACCAGAGCGGCGCGAACACGGATGACACCGGAAGCCAGCGGGCGGTCGGCCGTGCGGGCGACCTGTGCATCGAAGTCCCGATCAAACAGGTCGTTGATCACACAACCGGCCCCGCGCATCAGGATGGCGCCGATCCCGAACAGGGCGACCCAGAACAGATTTGGCCAGTGCCCCGGTGTTTCGGCGATGGCCAGCGCCCACCAGCCCGGCAGTAGCAGCAGCCAGGTTCCGATGGGACGATCCAGACGCATCAGCCGTGCATAGGGGCGCAGGGGGGCGGGCGTATATTGATCGACCCAGCTGTCACGGGGTATGTCACTCGCGTTATGATGTGGCGTTCCACTCATGGCACCAGTGTTAACCCAGCAGGCCCCGCGCCCCAATCCCGGAAATGCAGATGGCTGGAAATAAAGCGAGTTTCACGCGACTGCGTCTTTATGTCGAAGACGATCTGATGACCGGAGCGCCCGTGTCACTGAACCGGGATCAGAGCCATTATCTGCAGAATGTGATGCGAAAGGGCGAGGGTGATCGGATCGCCGTGTTCAATGGGCGGGACGGCGAATACTGGGCCACCATCGTGGCTGCGAAACGTGGCGCGGTGCTGCTGGAACCGGTCGAGTTGCTGCGCGATCAGGCCGAGGAACCCGATTTGTGGCTGGTTTTCGCCCCGATCAAGCGCACGGCGGTGAGTTTCCTGACAGCCAAGGCCACCGAGATTGGGGTGTCGCGATTGTTGCCGGTCGTCACAGCGCACACCAACACCGACCGGGTCAATATCAGGCGATTGCATGCCAATGCGATTGAAGCCGCCGAACAATCGGAACGCCTGACAGTGCCAGAGATTGCCGAGCCAGCGAAGTTTCAGGATTTCCTGCGCGACTGGCCGCGCGATCGCCTGTTGCTGGTCGGCGATGAAACCGGGACCGGGCGGCCCGTCGCCGAGGTGGCGAGCGAACTGGCGGGCCAGCGGCGTCCCTATGCCGTTATGACCGGACCGGAGGGCGGCTTTGCGCCGGACGAACTTGACCAACTCGGTGAACTGCCCTTTGTTACCTTCATAGGGCTTGGTCCGCGGGTGTTGCGGGCTGACACGGCCGCGCTGGCGACCCTGTCTGTGGTGCAGTCGATCGCCGGGGACTGGACGTCCACGCGGTTGAAGTTATCGATTTAATCGGGGATTTTCTCATATGGCAGCTCCGTCTTCAGGTGGCGGCCCGGTCATCGAATCCAAGCAGCAGCTTATCGACTGGATCGCCGAAGGCGAAAAGCCGAAAGCGGATTGGCGGATCGGGACCGAGCACGAAAAATTCGCATTCCGGCAATCGGATCATCAGACCCTCGCCTATGACAGTACGCCGGGTATTCGTGATCTGCTCGAAGGTCTCCAGCGGTTTGGCTGGGAGCCGGTTTATGAGGGCGACAATGTCATCGCGCTGACTGGCGAAAGCGGTGCCAATATTTCCCTCGAACCCGGTGGGCAGTTCGAACTTTCCGGTTCGCCGCTCGAGACCCTGCACCAGACGTGTGACGAGGTCCACGAGCATCTGCGCCAGCTGCGGGAAGTGAATGGCGAGCTCGGCGTGGCGATGATCGGCATGGGGTTCCATCCCACGCTCAAGCGCGAAGATGCACCCTGGATGCCCAAGGGCCGCTACAAGATCATGCGGGAGTACATGACCAAGGTCGGCACTATGGGGCACGACATGATGCTCCGCACTTGCACCGTTCAGGTGAATCTCGATTTCTCCGATGAAGCCGATATGGTGTGCAAAATGCGCGTGGGCATGGCCTTGCAGCCTGTCGCGACGGCGCTATTTGCCAATTCGCCGTTCCGTGAGGGGCAGGCCACGAAATATCGGAGCCTGCGCAGCCATGTCTGGACCGATGTGGACAACGACCGCTCGGGCATCCTGCCTTTCGTGTTCGATGATGACTTTGGTTACGAGCGCTATGTTGATTATGTGCTCGATACGCCGATGTATTTCGTCTATCGCGACGGTGGGTATGTCGATGCATCGGGGCAGTCCTTCCGGGACTTCATGGAAGGCAACCTGCCCGCGCGTCCGGGTGAACATGCCACCATGGGTGACTGGACCGATCACACAACGACCCTGTTTCCTGAAGTGCGCCTGAAGAAGTTTCTCGAAATGCGCGGCGCGGATGGCGGTCCGTGGCGTCGGGTCTGCGCGCTGCCGGCGTTCTGGGTTGGGCTGCTCTATGATTCAGATGCGCTGGACGCTGCCAGCGACATGATCGCCGACTGGTCCGCCGATGAGGTGATCGATCTGCGCAATGCGGTTCCCGAGCACGGGCTGGCGACCCCCTTCCGCAATCACACCATGCTCGATATTGCGCGCGAGGCACTCGCGATCTCGCGCCGCGGTCTCAAGAATCGCGCGCTGACGGATTTCTGGGGACGGGACGAAACCCATTTCCTGGCGACTCTGGAACAGATCGTCGACAGCGGTCTGACTCCGGCGGAGAACAAACTGGCGGCCTTTGAGGGCCGCTGGAACGGAAACGTGGAACGCGCCTTCGAGGAATATGCCTGGTAGTTTTCAGAACCGGACCTGAAGACCTGATCGGTCGGATTATCTCCGCCGCGGTGACCACAGGGCGAGTGCAACACCCACGGCGATGAAGCTGACAATCGCAAACACAAAGAAGGTGTCGCGAAATGCCAGTGCAGTGGCCTGCGCAGCTATGACTCGTCCGAGATAGAGTTTGGCGACGAGGGTTTCGGTGATCTCTGGCAGCCCTGCCGTGTCGAGCATACCGCGTACGGTGGCAAGCAGTTCCTGGGTCGTCGTGTTGGCTTCGGTCTGTGTTGCGGCGAGCAATTCGCTGAAATAGGCGGTCCGGCGTTCGAGATTGATTGCCAGAAGATTGATCCCGAAAGCGCCCCCCATCTGCCGTGTGAAGTTGAGCATACCGTTGGCGGTACCCATCTTCTGGGCGGGTGCTGCGGCCAACCCGGCTGAGGTGACAGGCGGGAACAGGAATCCCTGACCGATACGCCCGAGCAGTACGAGGATGGCGAAACTCCAGAAGGATGTGTTGGCATCCGTCAGCCCCATCAGCCAGGTCGAGACGGCAAAGATGAGGAAGCCGCTGGCCAGAATGATGGAGGGCGGGTAACGGTCCGCGAGACGTCCGGCCAGGGGCAGTGCGATCCCCATGGCGATGCCCCCGGGGACAAGTACAAGCCCGGCGCGCAGCGGCGAGTAGTTCTGGACGATCTGGACGAAGACCGGCTGCAGATAGAAGGAGCCGAACATCGTGAAGCCGACCAGAAACGAAGCCAGACAGGCAAAGGCAAATTTGGGATTGCGCAGAAGGCGGATGTCGAAGATCGGGTCGGCGACCCGAAGTTCCCAAAGGACGAAGCCGATGACTGCACCGAACCCGAGACAGAGCATGGCCACAACGAAGTTGGAATCCCAGCCCTTGAGCTGACCGTTCGACAGCCCGGTCAGGGTTGCGGTGAGAAAGACGGCGACGAGCAGAAAGCCGAGCCAGTCGAGGCGAGCGAGGGGCGCATCGCGATCGCGTCCGGGGAACACGACCAGTGCCAGCATGACCGAAATGAAGGCGACGGGCAGTGCCACATAGAAGGTGAAGCGCCAGTCGAAGGCATCGATCGCCATGCCGCCGAACCACGGACCCAGACCGGGACCCATGATGAAACTGATCCCGAACAGACCGGCGACCATGGCGCGGCGTTCGGGCGGGAAGACCGAGAACATGGCCATCATGGTCAAGGGCAGGATGGCACCTGCTGCAAAACCCTGCACGGCACGTCCGAGCACCACGAGGCTATAGCTCTGCGCAGTCCCGCCGGCGATGGAGCCGGCCACGAAAGCGATCATCATGAACACGAAGACGGTGCGCATGCCAAAGCTGCGCGTCAGCCAGTCGCTGATCAGCATGGCGGCGGTCATCGCTGCAAAGAAAGCAGTTGCCATCCACTGGGCCTGATCCTGTCCGACCCCGAAGGCCCCCATGATGTCCGGGACCGCCACATTGGTGATGGTTCCGGAGAGAGAGAGGGCCAGAGACGAACTCAGGCCGACCGTGACCACCAGCCATCGGTGGATGACAAGGCGTGTTGCATCAGAGCGGCGTGGCGCGGGCGTATCGGGCAGGGTTGCGGCGGTCATATCCGGCGTCCGGCAATCACCTGCCGGGAATTTCGATGTTCACAACAGCCATCATGCCGGGCCGCAGCGCCACATCGCTTGGTTCCAGCGCAACGCGAACAGGCAGGCGCTGGGTCACCTTGGTGAAATTTCCGCTGGGATTGGGGTTCGGCAGCAGCGCAAATTCACTCGTGGCCGCCTGACCGATCCGGGCGATCGTGCCGGTGAAGTGGCGATCGGGATAAGCGTCGATGGAAACGTCGACGGGCATCCCGGGTTCGAGGTGGCGAATATCGGTTTCCTTGATATTGGCTTCAACCCAGACGGCGGCGGGGTTGTGGATCAGCATCAGGCGCTGACCGGGGCTGACGAATTCGCCGGCATCGACAAAGGTCTCGGAGACGACACCCTCAATCGGGCTCTTGATCGTGCGATCTGCAATGTCGAGGGCCTGCTGGTCTCGCTGTGCCGCGATCTCGGCCTCTTCGTGACGCAGGGCATCAATGCGCCGGGACAGGACCGTCATCTGTCCGCGCTCGGCCTCGGCCTCGCTGACATCGGCCAGCGCTGCGGTGAGATCCGCCTGAGCCTTCTGGTGACGTTCCTGAGCCTGGCTGAGCTCGTTCTGGACCTGATCGAGCCGCCGATGGGACACGATCTGATCTGCGAGCAGGCTGCGGGTACGCTCGAAATCGGCGCGGGCCAGTTCAAACTGTTCGCGACTGGAACTGACCGCCACCCGAGCGGCACCCGCGCGCGACTGCAGGGCTTCAACCCGGCTTGCGGATGTCTTGTCGATCAGCTCGATTTCCGAAGCGATCTGCGCCCGGGCAGCCTTGAGTCCCTCGATACGTGCACCGTATTCTGTGAGTTGCAGCCGGGACTGGCGGGAATCGATTTCGATGAGAAGTGTGTCGGGAGTGACCGTGTCGCCGTCGGCCACGGGCAGCGCGACAATCCATCCGGCGACACGGCTTGAGATCGCGACCGTGTCGGCCGTGATGCGGGCATCGGTTTCGCTCACATGACTCCATTGCCAATAGGCCCAGCGACCTGCACCGGCAATGGCCAGAACAACGATCCCGGCGATCACGATGCCGCGGACATACACACTGGTCTGGCGTTTGCGTGGTGCAGCCATTGTGTCATCGGCCTGAGTGGCCGATTCCTGTATGCGTCCCTCGTCGGGCATCGACGTTCCTCATGGCCAGCGTGGGCTGGCTTGGTTGTCACCGGGCAGACTTTATCTGCAATCGGGACGATCAGCGTGACAAATTATCCGTGATGCTCACCTGACGAGAAGGCAGGAGCGAAACCCGCGGTCAGACAGCCGTACCGCCGACCGTGAGGGATTCGAGCATCATGGTGGGCTGCCCCACACCCACGGGAACCGATTGCCCGTCCTTGCCGCACGTGCCCACACCATCATCGAGTTTGGAGTCATTCCCGATGAGCTTCACTCGGGTCAGGGCATCGGGTCCGTTGCCGATCAGTGTCGCGCCCTTGACCGGCGCGCCAAGCTTGCCGTCCTCGATCAGATAGGCCTCGGTACAGCTGAACACGAACTTGCCATTGGTGATGTCGACCTGCCCGCCGCCGAAATTGACGGCATAGATGCCGGTCTTGGCTGCTTTGATGCACTCCTCGGGGTCGGCGGTGCCGTCCAGCATGTAGGTGTTGGTCATGCGGGCCATGGGGTGGTGAGCGAAGGACTCACGCCGACCATTGCCTGTCGGGGCCACGCCCATCAGACGGGCGTTCAGCCGGTCCTGCATGTAGCCCTTCAGGATGCCATCCTCGATCAGCACATTGGACCCGCTGGGGGTGCCTTCGTCATCGATGGTGATGGAACCGCGGCGATCGGGCAGGGTGCCGTCATCGACGACGGTTACGCCCGGCGCAGCCACCCGTTCGCCCAGAAGATTTGCGAAAGCCGAGGTTTTCTTGCGGTTGAAGTCGCCTTCGAGGCCATGACCGATGGCCTCGTGCAGCAGAACGCCAGGCCAGCCCGGTCCGAGAACCACGGGCATCTCACCAGCAGGAGCGGGCACGGAGTCCAGGTTGACCAATGCCTGACGCAGGGCTTCATCGACCTGGGACTGCCAGTTTTCCGGGGAAATCCACTGATCGTAGACGGCGCGTCCACCAACGCCATGGGAGCCGGTTTCCTGACGATCACCCTGACCCACCATCAGGGAAACATTCAAACGGACCAACGGGCGGATATCTCCGCGTCGTTCGCCGTCACCACGCAAAATCTGTACGGCCTGCCACGTCCCGGCCAGGGATGCGGTCACCTGACGAACCCGGCTGTCGGCGTCGCGAGCATAGGCATCGATCTCGGCCAGCAGCTTGACCTTGTCTTCAAAGGCCATCTCGCCGAGCGGGTTGGTGTCGGTATAGAGGTCGCGATTGGTGTTGGCCGGAGGTTCGGCCATTGTTCCACCCGTGCCATTGCGTACGGCGCGCACGGTCTCGCTGGCCCGGCTGATGGCCGCCTCGCTCAGTTCGGTGGAATGGGCATAGCCGGTCGCTTCGCCTGCGACCGCGCGTAATCCGAATCCCTGAGTGGTGTCGAAGCTGGCATTGCGCACCCGCCCATCATCAAAGGTGATGCTTTCGCTCTGGCGGTATTCCAGAAAGAGTTCACCGTCATCTGTACCATTCAGGGCCTCGCCGACCTGACCTGTCACCCGATCCGGTTCCATGCCGTTGCGGGTGAAAAACAACTCTTCGGTACGGGCAATATCGGTCATCGGAGCGCGCCATTTGCAGATTTGAAGGGGATCGAAAAGGTGACCCTGTTGAACAATATGGGAGGATCGGGATCGATTGTCAGCACTTGAAGCCCGATTTCCGGTGTGCAGACCCAGATTCAGGGCGCTGCGACATGGTGTCCCAAGGCCTTGGAAGGTATGGGGGATGACTTGTTGGGCGCGGTGCTCTGGGGTATTTTTGGATCCGTTCAAAGGTTTTGGAGACGGGCTTGCGCGCGAGAATATTTTGCGTGAACGCCTGCCAGATGGAAGCGATCGTATGACGAAAATCCGATTTCACCTGACGCGCGGTCTGGGCCTGTTTGGTCTGGCAGCATTGTTTGGAATGTTTGCCGCGCCGGCTTTGGCGCAGCAGCCGACGCCTTGGCAACTTGGTTTCCAGGAGGCGCATTCGCCGATCATGAAGCAGATGACGTCGTTTCACGACCTCTTGCTTTGGGTGATCTGCGCGATTTCGATCTTTGTGCTGGCGCTGCTGCTTTACGTGATCGTCCGTTTTCGCGAAAGCAAGAACCCGATTCCGTCCCGGGTGACACACAACACCACGATTGAGGTTCTCTGGACCGTCATTCCGGTGGTCATCTTGTTTGTGATCGGCTTCTATTCCCTGCCACTGCTTTATGCGACGGACGATACGGCGGATGCTGATATAACGATTAAGGTTATCGGGCGTCAGTGGTACTGGTCCTATGAATATCCTGATAATGGTGATTTCACCTTTGATGCCTTCATGGTGCCTGAGGAAGAACTCAAGGAAGGCCAGCCGCGTCTGCTGACAAGCGACGAAAACCTCGTTCTTCCGGTGGGTAAGAAAGTGCGTGTGCTGGTGACTTCTTCGGATGTTCTCCACGCCTTCGCGATGCCGGCTCTGGGCTCGAAGATCGATGCCGTTCCGGGTCGCACCAATGAAACCTGGTTCGAGATTGACGAGCCGGGCATGTATTATGGTCAGTGTTCCGAGCTTTGTGGCGCGGGCCATGCCTTTATGCCGTTGGCTATTCGCGCGGTTTCGGAGGCGGAGTTCAATGCTTGGGTGACCAAGGCACAGGCCCAGTTCGGAGAAAGCGAAAATGATCTTTCGCCGCGTCCGATTCAGGTTGTGAGAAACGAAGTGGTCACTATACCCGCAACTGCGCGATAGCGCGGCTAGGAGAATTTACGATGGCTGACGCACACGATAATACAGACGATCACGCGCACGACGATCACCACGCGCCCACCGGCTGGAAGCGCTGGGCCTTTTCGTCGAACCACAAGGACATCGGCACGATGTACCTGACGTTCGCGATTGTCGCGGGCATAATTGGTGGCATCTTCTCGATCATGATGCGGCTGGAGCTGCAGGAACCGGGAATGCAGTTCTTTCTGAACGCCGATGGTTCTGCCGATGGTCACTGGTGGAATGTCGTAATCACCGGCCCATGGTCTGATCATGGTGTTCTTCGTGGTCATGCCGGCCATGATCGGCGGGTTTGGCAACTGGTTCATCCCTTTGATGGTCGGTGCGCCGGATATGGCCTTCCCGCGCATGAATAACATTTCCTTCTGGCTGTTGCCCCCGGCCTTTCTGCTTCTGGTGGGCAGTACGTTTATGGGGAATGGCGCCGGTACGGGCTGGACGATCTATCCGCCGCTATCGTCAGCGGTCGGGCATCCTGGACCATCGGTCGATATGGCGATCTTTGCGCTGCATCTGGCGGGTGCCTCCTCGATTCTGGGTGCGATCAACTTCATCACTACGATCTTCAATATGCGCGCGCCGGGGATGACCCTGCATCGCATGCCACTGTTCATCTGGGCTGAACTGGTGACGGCTTTCCTGCTCGTTCTGGCAGTTCCGGTGCTCGCCGGTGCGATTACCATGTTGCTGACCGATCGTAACTTTGGCACCTCGTTCTTTGACGCGGCCGGCGGTGGTGATCCGATTCTGTTCCAGCATCTTTTCTGGTTCTTCGGACATCCTGAGGTCTACATCATGATTTTGCCGGGCTTCGGCATCATCAGTCAGATTGTCTCGACCTTCTCGAGGAAGCCGGTCTTCGGCTATCTTGGCATGGCCTATGCGATGGTTGGTATCGGATTTGTCGGGTTCATCGTTTGGGCCCATCACATGTTCACAGTCGGCCTTGATGTCGATACCCGGGTCTACTTCACCGTCGCCACAATGGTGATTGCGGTACCCACGGGGGTCAAGATCTTCTCCTGGATCGCGACCATGTGGGGTGGCTCCGTGCGAATGGAGGCACCGATGCTCTGGTCGGTGGGCTTCATCTTTCTGTTCACCGTCGGCGGTGTGACCGGCGTTGTGCTGGCCAATGCGGGCCTCGATCTTGCCCTGCATGACACCTATTACGTGGTGGCGCATTTCCACTATGTGTTGAGCTTGGGTGCGGTTTTCTCGATCTTCGCCGGCTTCTACTACTGGTTCGGCAAGATGTCCGGTCGCCAGTACAGTGAACCGCTGGCGAAGCTGCATTTTTGGATTACCTTTATCGGAGTGAACCTGACTTTTTTCCCGCAGCATTTCCTGGGGCTGGCTGGTATGCCGCGACGTTATCCGGACTATCCGGACGCCTATGCCGGCTGGAACCTCGTGTCGTCCTGTGGCTCCTATCTCTCGGCCGTCGGTATCCTGCTCTTCATCTTCATCGTGGTGAAGGCCCTGACTTCGGGCCGTCGTGTCGAAGGCAATTACTGGGGTGAGGGTGCAACCACACTCGAGTGGACGGTGGCATCACCTGCGCCGCATCACACCCATGAAGAACTGCCGATCATCAAGCCGGAAGCTGCGCATTAGGCGCGGCAGATTGCGGAGCTGAGCCTGTGGCAGACGCCGCCTATCTAAATCGCACCGATGGTGCCGCGCTTGTGGAGGCGCCGGCATCGCGTGTGTCGGATTTCGTGGCACTGCTGAAGCCACGGGTAATGACGCTTGTCGTGTTCTCTGGCGCGGTGGGTTTGTTTGTGGCTCCGGGAACGCTGCACCCCTTGCTGGCCATTGTCGCGATCCTGTGTATCGCTGTGGGCTCGGGCGCTGCCGGTGCGGTGAACATGTGGTACGAGCGCGATATCGATGCGCTCATGACGCGGACATCCAACCGCCCGTTGCCGGCCGGTCGCGTGGCGTCTAGTGATGCGCTCGGTTTTGCGGTTGTTCTGGCACTGCTCTCGGTCGTGCTGATGTCCCTGACGACAAATCTGGTTGCCGGGGGGCTGCTGGCGCTGGCTATCCTCTTCTATGTCCTTGTCTATACGGTCTGGCTGAAGCGCCGTACACCGCAGAACATTGTAATTGGCGGTGCGGCAGGCGCATTCCCCGCCGATGATCGGGTGGGCGTCGGTGACCGGTGATGTGACATTGGTGCCGATCGCGTTGTTCGCAATCATCTTTCTGTGGACTCCACCTCATTTCTGGGCGCTGGCCCTGCACCGCAGCAGCGATTATGCCCGCGCAGGCGTGCCGATGATGCCGGTGGTCGCCGGTCGGATCTCGACCAAGCGCCAGATGCTGGTATACACGCTGCTTCTGCTGACCGGTGAGCCTGATCCCTTATTTTCTGGGTGCCACCGGACTGCTTTATGCCGTCGGAGCCGCGGTTCTGGGGCTGGCCTTCATCGCAAGCGCCGTGCGGGTGATGCGGGAGCCGGACGCGGCCGATGATCAGGCTGCACGCGCGATGTTCAAGTTCTCGCTGCTTTATTCTGTTTCTGATTTTTGCCTTGCTGCTGGCAGACATTTTGCTTGGACTGGGCGGGTGATCGGCTGATGGCAAAACGTTATCTCAGCGAACGTCACCGTGAACAGCGTGGAAAGAACTACGCCATGGCGGCGGTGATCCTCGGCCTGATCGGTATCTTCTATTTGGTGTTTGTAGCGCGTGCGGGATTACTCGGATGATCGCCCAAGACCATCGGGCGCAGCGCCGCCGTCGTAACCGTTATGTGTTTGTCGGGCTGGTCGCGATGGTTGTAGCGATGAACGGCTTTGCCTATGCAACCGTCCCGGCCTATCGCGCGTTCTGCCAGAAATTCGGTTTTGCCGGGACGCCGCTGGTTGAAGCCAGTGGACCCGAGAGCGAAGAGATTCTGACCGATCGCCCGATTACTGTTCGTTTTAACAGCGATATCGAGCCGTCACTCGATTGGCGATTCAAACCGGTGCAACGCAGTATCGATCTGCATGTGGGTGAGACCGGTCTGGCCTTTTTCGAGGCGGAGAACAATCAGGGTGAACCCGTGACCGGAACGGCGACATTCAATGTCACGCCCCTTAAGGCCGCGCCCTATTTTGTGAAGGTCCAGTGCTTCTGTTTTACTGAACAGACCCTGGCCGCCGGTGAAAGTGTGCAGATGCCCGTCACCTTCTTTGTCGATCCGGCCATTGTTGAGGACAGGAATCTCGACGATGTCACGGCGATCACATTGAGCTATACATTTTTTCGCGATCAGGATGCTGATGCCCAGCGCAAGGCGGCTGCGGTTGCGACCCAAATCGATACCCAAGTGAACTAAGAAACACCGCTGAAAGAGACACGAGTATGAGCGATCACGCAGACGATCATGGAAAGGGCAACCACCCCTATCACATGGTGGACCCAAGCCCTTGGCCCATTGTGGGTTCCATCGGCGGCTTGTTGATGGCCGTTGGCCTGATTATTTTCATGCACCCGTCGGTGTTTGGTCTGGGTCTGGAACCGTTCTTCAAGACGATTGGGCTTTGGGTTGTGGCGCCGGGTCTGATCGTCGCGATGATGACGATGCTGGGCTGGTGGCGCGACGTGATCGACGAAGCGACCTTTCAGAAAATGCACACCAGTGTGGTACAGATCAGCCTACGCTACGGCATGATGTTGTTCATCATCTCCGAGGTAATGTTCTTTGCCGCTTGGTTCTGGGGCTTTTTCGATGCCAGCCTCTATCCGAAAGAGGCGACGGGCGGTGTCTGGCCGCCGGCAGGGGTCGAAGTCTTCAATCCCTTTGATCTTCCGCTGCTCAACACCCTGATCCTGTTGTCTTCGGGCTTCACGGTGACCTGGGCCCATCACGACATCCTTGCGGGCAAGATGCAGCATGCGGCCAAGATGATCGGCTTCACGGTGATGCTGGGAATCATCTTCAGCCTGTTGCAGGCCTTTGAGTATGCCCATGCGCCCTTTGGGTTCCGTGATGGCATTTATTCATCGGTCTTCTACATGGCGACCGGTTTCCATGGCTTCCACGTGATCATCGGGACCCTCTTCCTGGGGGTTTGCTGGTGGCGTTGCTCGAAAGAGCATTTTACGAAGGATCATCACTTCGGCTTTGAGGCGGCTGCCTGGTACTGGCACTTCGTTGACGTGGTGTGGCTGTTCCTGTTCTGCTTCGTTTATGTCTGGGGAACCTTCGCCTGACCTTTTGAGGCTGCGTGGTCGACTATTTTCCAAGGCAATCCAGTATCAAGACCGGCTTACGCTGTGCCTGCCCGCGTTGCGGGCAGGGCAAGCTCTTTGTCGGTTTGCTGACAATCCGGAATCAATGCTCGGTCTGCGATTTTGACTACAGTCGATTAAACGCTGATGACGGTCCGGCCTTTTTCATCATTGTCATCTACAGCGCGATCATCCTGCTGCTGGCCGCATGGTTCCAGTTCTCCTTCGAGCCACCGGTCTGGGTGCATCTCGTGGTCTGGCTGCCGATCATCGTGGTCGGGGCCATTTCCCTGATGCGTCCGTTCAAGGCGTGGTTGATTGCGCAGCAGTTCCGGCATGATGTCGACGATGATGCAGACAAGACCCGCTAGTGAACATCGGCGCAACCTGACATGCGATTTCGACCAACATTCTGGGCGACGATTGTCTTTATTCCGGTGTTCGTACTGCTGATGTCCCTCGGGACATGGCAGGTGCAGCGCCTGACCTGGAAGAACGATCTGATTCAGACACGCATGGACCGCATTGCGTCTCCACCGCTGAATTTTGCGGCTGCGCAGAATGCGGGTGCACCCGAAACGATTGAGTATCGGCCAATTGTCATCTCTGGCGTGTTGCGCAATGACCACCGGTATCGACTGCTCAATCGCGTGCATAATGGCAAACAGGGTTCGCATCTGGTGGTGCCGTTGGTGCTCGAGGACGGGCAGGGGACGATTATGGTCGACCGGGGCTGGATTCCGCGGGGCCCGGTTGAAGCCATTCCGGCGGAGCCTGTGGCGCGGGTCACGCTGAACGGTTATGTGCGGGCCTATACCGAGCCCACGGCGTTTCTGCCGCCAAACGAGCCGGAGGCGAATAACTGGTTTCACATGAACGAGCCTGAACTGCTGGCCGCAGCCGGCCTGTCAAACGGTGTTGGATTCTATGTGGAGGCCGGACCGGACCTTCAGGCGCCGGACGCCCTGCCGGCAGGTACGGTGCCGGATGTGAATTTGCGCAACAATCATCTCCAGTATGCCGGAACCTGGTACGGGGTCGGTGGGGTGCTGCTGGTGATCTTCATTGTTTTTCATTGGCGTCGGGAGCCTTCGTGAGCGAACAGCAGACAGTATCTGTAAACCCGGCCTATGGGGCGTTGACCGACAGGTTTCGCCGGGCGTCTCTGATCGGTGATGCACTGGGGATTCTTGACTGGGACCAGGCCACTACCATGCCGGAGGGTAGTGCAGATGGGCGGGCGGAACAGATCGCAACCCTGAGAGTGATGCGGCACGAATTGCTGGTGGATCCATCCGTCGCAGACAATCTCCTGGCCGCGCAAGAAGCTTTTCAGGATAACGATCCGGACAGCTGGGATGCGGCCAATCTGCGCGAGATGCGGCGCAGCTACGCCTATGCTGCGGCAGTGCCCGGTGATCTGGTGGAAGCAGCTGCCCGGGCCAATGCGGTCTGTGAGATCAAGTGGCGTAGCGCGCGCGCCGAGAATGATTTTGCGAGCCTCGTGCCTGCCCTGCAGACAGTGATTGATTACGTTGGAGAGATTGCCACCGCGCGTTCAGAAGCTTTTTCGCTCGATCCTTATGATGCGCTGCTTGATGAATTCGAAGCCGGCACGCGGATAAGCCTGCTGGAACCGCTGTTCGGGACACTGGCGCGTGATCTTCCCGGATTTGTCGAGGAGGTGATTGCGCACCAGGCATCCGGACCAGCACCGGTGCTGCCCGATGGTCCGTTTCCCGTGGCAACCCAGCGCGCGCTGGCGACACAGTTGATGGACGCACTGGGCTTCGATTTCGGGGCCGGGCGGCTAGATATCAGCCATCATCCGTTCTGTGGCGGGGCGGCGGGCGATGTCCGGATCACCACGCGCTACAGTGAAGATGACTTTACAGAATCCCTGATGGGGGTCCTGCACGAAACAGGTCATGCGCTCTATGAGGCCGGTTTGCCGGAACTCTGGCGCTATCAGCCTGTGGGCAAGGCACTGGGCATGGCCATCCACGAAAGTCAGTCGCTGCTGATTGAAATGCAGGTCAGTCGTTCGCGAACGTTTCTGGAATTCGCAATGCCGCATATGCAGGCCGCATTCGGATCTGATAGTCCGGCATGGGATGTGGAGAATTTCTATCGTCTTTATACGCGTGTTGAGCGCGGATTTATCCGGGTTGATGCGGATGAAGTGACCTACCCACTTCATGTGGTGCTGCGCTATCGCTTGGAACGGGCGTTGCTCTCCGGCAATTTACCCCTGAAAGACCTGCCCGGTGCCTGGAATGATGGCATGCATGACCTGTTGGGCATCACGCCGCCGGATGATCGGCTGGGCTGTCTGCAGGATGTGCATTGGCCGTCGGGGGCCTTCGGCTATTTTCCGACTTATACGCTGGGTGCGATGGCCGCGGCGCAACTCTACGGTGCGGCGCAACGTGATCTGCCAAGCCTGAGCGAGGACATTTCCAAGGGTCGGTTGTCTCCCCTGATCGGATGGCTTCGCACCCATGTGCATGGGCAGGGTTCATTCCGCTCGGCCGAGGATCTTCTGGCAGCGGCAACCGGTGAACCGCTCAATCCACAGGTGTTTCTTGATCATTTGAAGCATCGGTATCTCGGCGACGCCTAGCGCGCGTCACCTTGTATCCACCAGACGCCTTGGATAGGTTAGCGCGCTTTTTGCGAAGGAAATTTCCGTGAAGTATGTGAGCACCAGAGGTTCGACACCCGAACAGACGTTTGAGGACGTGCTGTTGAGTGGATTGGCGCGGGATGGCGGATTGTTTGTGCCGACCGCGTGGCCGCATGTCGGCCCGAGTGAGATGGCGGCGCTTGAACCGTTGAGTTATACCCGGATCGTCACGCGCATTGTGCGCCCGTTCATCGAGGAATCGCTGATCAGCGATGCCGAACTCGCGCAGATCGTGGATCAGGCCTATGCCGGTTTTCGCGATCCGGCGATTGCACCGCTCCGCCAGATCGATGATGACACCTGGTTGCTCGAGCTGTTCCACGGCCCGACCCTGGCCTTCAAGGACTTCGCCCTGCAGCTGCTTGGCGGCCTGTTCGACCATGTACTTGGCAAGCGCGGAGAACACCTGACGATCGTTGGGGCGACTTCCGGTGACACCGGTTCGGCCGCGATCGAGGCCTGCCGTGATCGCGACAATCTCGATATCTTCATGCTGTTTCCCGAAGGGCGGGTCTCGGAAGTGCAGCGTCGTCAGATGACGACGGTCCGGTCTAAAAATGTCTTCAATATTGCCCTGCGCGGTACCTTCGATGACTGTCAGGATCTGGTGAAGGCAATGTTCGCGGATCACGAACTGCGCGACTCCCTCAATCTGTCAGCGGTGAATTCGATCAACTGGGCCCGTGTGATGGGGCAGACCGCATACTATTTTGCCGCGGCTGCCAAACTGCCTGTGCCGGATGCGAAGCTGTCCTTTGTGGTTCCCACGGGCAATTTTGGCAATGTCTATGCCGGTTACGCTGCCCGAAAGATGGGGCTTCCCATCGAGAAACTGGTTGTGGCGTCCAATCGCAATGACATTCTCTATCGCTTCTTCGCTCAGGGGGACATGACGATCACGGAGGTCGAAGCGTCGCTCTCACCGAGTATGGATATTCAGGTATCGAGCAATTTCGAGCGTCTGCTGTTTGATCTTCTCGACCGCGATGGCGCGGCTGTTTTAGCTGCCATGCAGGCTTTTCGGGCCGAGGGTGCACTGCCGGGTGCGTCCCGGTTGAGCGCGGAGGCGCGCGATCTTTTTGAGGCCCAGAGGCTGGACGATGCTGAGACTCTCGACGTGATCAGATCGGTGCATGAGGAATGCGGGATATTGCTCGATCCGCACACCGCAGTTGCCGTGGGCGCAGCCCGGAAAACCCCGCGCGATGGGAATCAGCGGATCGTTCTGGCAACGGCCCATCCTGCCAAATTTCCCGACGCGGTAGAGAAAGCCACTGGCTTGCGACCCGAACTGCCGGTGCATCTCGCAGATTTGCTGGACAGAGACGAAACGGCAGAAACGCTCGACAATGACTTCATGGCTGTGCGTGACTATGTCTGCGCACATGCTGTGTCCCGATAGGCGAACAGGAACTTTATGGAAATTGTCCAGATCACCACGCTTGCCAATGGCGTCCGGGTCGTTACGGATCCGATGCCGACGGTTGAATCTGTCTCCATGGGCGTTTGGGTGCGCGCCGGTGCGCGGTTTGAACCGCTTGAAACGAACGGAGTGGCGCATCTGCTTGAACACATGATGTTCAAGGGCACTGCACGCCGGACGGCTCCCGAGATCGCGGAATCCATCGAAAATGTGGGCGGGCATATAAACGCCTATACCGCGCGTGAGGTGACGGCCTATTACGCGAAAGTTCTGAAGGATGATGTGGCTCTCGCCGTCGATGTGATCGCCGATATTGTCCAGAATTCGCTGTTTGATGAAGTCGAGCTCACTCGGGAACGCTCGGTGGTGTTGCAGGAAATCGGTCAGGCCCACGACACGCCCGATGATGTGGTTTTCGACAATTTTCAGGCCGTGGCCTTTCCCGACCAGCCCATGGGCCGTCCGGTTCTGGGGCAGGCCGAAGTGGTTGGGCAGATGCCGCGGGAGGTGATAGCCGGTTTTCACGGAAAGCATTATCGCGGTGGCGCGCTTGTACTGGCGGCGGCGGGGAACATAACTCATGAAGCGATGGTTACCCTCGCCGAAGCACATTTTTCCGATATCCCTGCAGGCGCGCCCGAGAGTTTTACGGAATCCCATTACGGGGGCGGTGAAAATTGTGAGGTCCGTGATCTGGAGCAGGTCCATTTCGTGATGGGGTTTGAGGGAGTGCCCGTCGGGACAGATGACTATTACGCGCTTTCGGTGCTTTCGAGCTTGCTCGGTGGCGGCATGTCATCCCGGCTGTTTCAGGAAATCCGCGAACGGCGGGGGCTGGTCTATTCGATCGACACTTTCCTGTCGGGATTTTCGGACGGCGGCGTTTTCGGCGTCTATGCTGGAACCGGTCCGGATTTGATCGAGGAGTTCGTCCCGGCGCTGTGTGGAGAAATCACGCGGCTGGCCGACAGTCTGGACGAAGCAGAAATCATCCGTGCGCGCACCCAGCTGAAATCGGGCCTGCTGATGGGGATGGAATCCACCGGTGCCCGCAGCGAGCGGGCGGGCCAGCAATTGCTGCTCTACAATCGTGTGGTCTCTGTGCCTGAGCTGGTGGAGAAAATCGACCGGGTCACGCCACAAATGCTGGCGGATATTGCCCGGAAAACCTTTGCATCCAAACCCAGCCTTGCCACGGTTGGCCCTGCATCGAATATTGCGACGCTAGAGGCCATTCAGAACCATCTGGCTGCCTGATTGTCGAGGGTTGGGGCGATGAGACTGTTTCGTTCGCTGTCGATAAACGCTTCGGGTGTGCGCCTGAGCGGCACCAATACCGTGCTGCGTGCGCCGGTTGAAAAGGACTGGCGCGCCTATGCCGAACTGCGCGCGGGCAGCCGCAAGTTTCTTGAACCATGGGAACCGACCTGGCCGAGCGATGCCTTGAGTCGGGACGCCTTCTATCGCCGTCTCAACCGCTATGCGAGCGACTGGCGCAACGATACCGGCTACAGCATGTTCCTGTTCGATCGTGAGAGTTCGGCACTTGTCGGGGGGATCAGTCTTTCGAATGTTCGCCGGGGAGTGGCCCAATGCGGGACCCTGGGCTACTGGATGGGCGAATCCTATGCCGGTCAGGGCTATATGCGCGAAGGTCTGGGCCTGTTGCTGGACTTCAGCTTCGATGAATTGTCACTCCACCGTGTGGAGGCGGCCTGTCTGCCCCACAATGATCGCAGTCGGAATCTTCTGCTGGGGAGCGGTTTTACCGAAGACGGGTTTGCACGCAAATATCTGAAGATTCGCGGAATCTGGCAGGACCATTTGCTGTTCTCGATCCTGACCGAAGATCACGCGTTGCGGCGTGACAATGGGTGACACGGACATTCCGGAGAAAATAACTGCGCGCAAGCGCTTGCGAATGTGGACGATCCTGCTGACAAGCGGGCTTGCGTTCCTCGCGCCTTCAGCAATTGCACCTGGTCTTCCCGCATTGCAGGCCGATTTCGCACATCTGGAGAACCCTGAACTGCTGTCTCGCATGGTGCTGACCCTGCCAATGCTGTTCATCGCTTTGTCGGGACCTTTCGTGGGTTATGCGGTCGACCGATTCGGGCGACGGAATGTGCTGATCATCTCCTCCCTGATGTACGGGGCTTCCGGGGTCTCGGTTCTGGTGCTTGAATCCCTCACGGCGATTCTTATCAGTCGTGCAATTCTGGGCGTGTTTCTGGCCGGTATCATGACCAGCGTCACAGCGCTGATCGGAGACTACTACGCCGGGGATGAGCGGAATCGGGTCGCCGGATTGCAGGGTGCTTTCATGTCCTTCGGCACGCTTATCTTTGTCGTGTTCGCGGGATTGCTGGCTGAAATTCACTGGCGCATGGGCTTTTCGCTGTTTGCCGTTGCCTTCCTGCTGATTCCCCTGATGCTGATGAGCCTCTACGAACCTGTTTCGAACGAGGCGGCGGGCAAGCCGCCCGAGCCGCTCCCGACCCTGCAGCAATGGCAGGGGATCGCCTTTTTTTGCGGGCTGACCTTCTTGGGCATGCTCATTCTGTTCATGATCCCGTCCCAGACCCAGTTCTTTCTGGTCGAGATCGGTGTGAGTGATCCGACCCGGGCAGGGCTGGCAATTGGCATGTTCAACCTGTCGGCCGGGGTGGCCTCGCTGGCCTATCGGCGTATACGCGTGCGGCTTAGCTCAGAAGCGATCTTTGCGTTGATATTCGGCTTTGCGGGGCTGGGCTATGTCCTGACATCCCAGGCGACCAGTTTTACCGAAACGATGATTGCCATGGCCGTGGGCGGGCTTTCGGTCGGCGCGTTCCTTCCGAATACGAATATGGCGATCATATCCCGCGCGTCGATGCAGGTGCGTGGTCGCGCGCTGGGGGCGCTGACAACGCTGTTCTTCCTGGGGCAGTTCGCATCGCCGTTCTACAGTGTGCCCCTGGCCACCCGGTTCAGTGTGGGCCATGCCTTTGAATTCAGCGGATATGCCCTATTTGCACTGGGCGGGGGATTCGCTGTCTTCACTCTGGTTCGCCGGCTGCGCGCGAGATCTGGCTGAGGACGCTCAGGCGCGGCCGGGTGTCCCTGAGAGAACGGACAGATCGACCCCGATACTGTTGAACGCACGTTCCCATTTGTCGCTGTTGGCAACCTTGAAAACCAGCTCCCGGCTTGCCGGGACCGACAGCCATGCATTGTCCTGAAATTCGGCTTCCAGCTGACCCGGTCCCCAGCCCGCATAGCCCAGTGCGAGGATGGAGTTCTCGGGGCCTTGTCCCTGGGCCAGGTCACGCAGCACATCGAGTGTGGCGGTCAGGCCGACCTGATCGTCAACGACCAGAGTGTCGTCGTGGCGATAATCGTTCGAGTGCAGGACAAACCCACGTTGATTTTCCACGGGTCCACCGAAATGAACGGCGATATCGCGGGCCGCCTCATTCGCCGGGATGTCCAGTTGTCCCAGCAATTCGCGAAAATCGATGGAATCGAGGGTTTTGTTGATGACCACACCCATGGCCCCGTCTTCGTTATGGGCGCAGACAAAGATCACGGAGCGCTCGAATCGTGGGTCGCTCATGGCGGGCATGGCCAGCAGGACCTGGCCGACGAAGTTGTCGTCATTGTCACTGATGTTTTCGGTCATGCTGTTCTCCCGCGTAGCAGCCCGGCCAGGTACAATTTGACGACACGTAATTGTGAGGCCGATTGAGCGACCGGGCGGTATATTCCGGGCAAAGTCTTCCTGTATATCAACCATCAATATGCAATTGTTTGACCGTACAGAACCGGTCGGGACTTAACCACGATGATAGCGCAAATCTCTGGTCTCAAACGCATCGCTGCGATTCTCATCGCCTTTCAGGTTATTTTATGGCCCGGCGCGGCGTGGGCCGAGGCGGCAACGGACTGGCTGGACGGCCCCAAGGCCGATATTCGCCTGATTTCCGCAACCACGGCTGTCGGGGAACTGGACACGATCTCGCTGGGGGTCGAGGTGCGACTCGAGGATGGCTGGAAGACTTATTGGCGTTCGCCCGGTGATGCCGGTATTCCGCCCTTCGTCGCGTGGGACGGGAGTAGCAATCTCGCCGATACCCGGTTCCAGTGGCCGGCTCCGGTACGGTTCAACTACTACGACCTCGAGACCTTCGGATATCAGAAATCCGTCGTCTTCCCGATTCAGGCCCGGGTCGCAAAGGCCGGCGAGGGGGTCAGTCTCCGCGCCCAACTCGATCTGCTGATCTGTGATGATGTGTGCATACCCCACACCTTCAACGCAGCGCTGGATTTGCCAGCTGGGCCAGCCCAGCCCAGCGAACACGCCAATCTGATCGACCGGTACCAGAACCAGGTTCCCGGTGACGGCTCGCGCGCGGGGCTGGTCTTCGAAGGAGCTGATGTTTCCGGGCCGGCGGCCAAACCGCTGATCCGCGCTGCCTTCCGGGCCCAGACGCCATTCCAGGCCCCGGACCTTCTCGTTGAGGGACATGAGGATGCGATCTTCTCGAAGCCGCGCTTCGAGTTTCACGATCAGGGGCGACTGGTTCTCGCCTCGGTCGCGGCCGAGGATGTCTTCGGAGAAGGCGCTCCGGTCGATCTGAAGAGCGATCCGGTGGTGTTCACCCTGATTGATGGCGCGCGCAGCATCGAGACCCGCGCGGTGCCGAGTTCGGACGGCCTTGCGGCGATCGAAGTGGACAGGTTGGACCTTGGGGCGTTGTTGTCGATCATGGCACTGGCACTGGTGGGAGGACTGATCCTCAACCTGATGCCCTGTGTCCTGCCGGTGATTTCCATCAAGCTGCTCTCGGTTGTCAGCCATGGTGGTGGCAACCCGAAGGAGGTGCGACCCGGGTTTCTGGCAACCATAGCCGGGATCATCGTGTCATTTCTGGCGCTGGCCAGTCTGGCCGTGGGTTTGAAGTCCGCCGGGCTTGCCGTGGGCTGGGGCATCCAGTTCCAGCAGCCCCTGTTCGTCATCGCGCTGGTGATCATCCTGACCCTGTTTGCAGCGAATATGTGGGGCCTGTTCGAGGTGCGTCTGCCCGGCAAGGTTGCCGATGTGGCCGTGTCCGCAGGAAACAGCCATTCGCTGGGCGGACAGTTCTTCCAGGGTGCCTTTGCGACCGTTCTTGCCACGCCCTGCACAGCGCCCTTTCTGGGGACATCTATCGGCTTCGCTCTCAGCCGCGGCCCGCTGGAGATTTATGCGATCTTTGCTGCGCTCGGGGTTGGTATGGCACTGCCCTTCATTCTGGTGGCACTCGTACCGGCGCTGGCCACGAAACTGCCGCGCCCCGGACCCTGGATGAACGGATTGAAGAAGTTTCTCGCGCTCGCGCTGATTGCGACAGCGGTCTGGTTGCTCTCGGTAATGGCGGTGCAGGTTTCCGTCGCGGCGGCATTCGTCGTAGCCGCGCTGATGGCCGCTGTCTTCGTGATCTTCGCGATCCAGGCACGCCAGAAAACCGGGGAGAACTCCGCCGGTGTGCTGACCGCCGTGGCTGCTGCTGCAATCCTCGCCTTTGCGGTGCCTACCGTCCTGCCGGCGATTGGCATTGGCGCACGGGACAATGCACAGATTGCAGCCACGGATTCGGCCTGGGTGCCCTTTGATCTCGCGGCCATCCCGACACTGGTGTCCGATGGCAAGGTGGTCTTCGTGGATGTCACTGCGGATTGGTGCATCACCTGTCAGGTCAACAAGAAGCGGGTCCTGGATACCGCCGATATCGTTGCGGCCTTCGAGCAGGGTGAGGTGGTGCGCATGCGTGCGGACTGGACAAAGCCCAGCAACGAAATCGCTAACTATCTCGCTTCCTTCGGCCGCTTCGGTATTCCGTTCAATGTCATCTATGGCCCGGACGCCCCGCAGGGTGTGATCCTGCCCGAGCTTCTTTCCGATGATTCGGTCTATGACGGGCTGGCGAGCGCCGGTATCACCAATGCGGTGGCCGCGCGCTGAAAACTCTGTGTGACGACAGACTGGAATCTTTCCTGATTCCGTCTATGTTCCTTGCCCGAAACACACGATCCACACCCGTTCGAGGAGAGAAGAATGGCTATCAATTCAGGTGACAAAATTCCGGCCGGTGCCCTTGCGCACAAAACCGCAGACGGCATCAACCAGGTTTCCTCAGATGATCTGTTCAACGGCAAGACCGTGGTTCTGTTCTCGGTGCCCGGTGCCTTCACACCGACCTGCTCGGCGCAGCATCTTCCTGGCTTTGTCCAGAAGGCCGGTGAGCTCAAGGCAAAGGGCGTCGATACGATTGCCTGTATGGCCGTCAACGATCCCTTCGTCATGGAAGCATGGGGCAAGGATCAGAATGTTGGCGACAACGTGATGATGCTCGCAGACGGTTCGGCAGCCTTCACCAAGCAGCTGGGCATGGAGCTCGATCTGGTGGATCGCGGTCTGGGTGTGCGCAGCCAGCGTTTTGCCATGATCGTCGAGGACGGCACGGTCAAGGAAGTGCTGCTCGACGAAGCCGGCGCATTCGAAAAGAGTTCTGCCGAGAGCGTTCTCGAGAACCTGTAGGCGGTCTCTGCCGACAGGTATTGAAGACGGGGGCCGCGGCCCCCGTTTTTATGCGTCCCCGGTCAACCGCCCAGCGACGTGATCCCCATCCGCGCCAGTTCGTCGGCGCGCTCATTGTCGGGATGTCCGGCATGGCCCTTGACCCAGTGCCAGGAGACCTCATGTCGCGCCAGCGCGGACTGCAGGCGTTTCCACAAATCCACATTCTTCACGGGTTTTTTCGCCGCCGTTTTCCAGCCATTGCGTTCCCAGTTGTGGATCCATCTGGTGATACCATCTTTGACATAGGTGGAATCCGTATGCAGATCGACCTGGGAGGGTGCTTTCAGCTCTTCCAGTGCGGAAATGGCGGCCATCAGTTCCATCCGGTTGTTGGTGGTTTCGTCTTCACCACCCGACAGTTCCTTTTCGTGCTCACCCGCGCGCAGGATCGCCCCCCAGCCGCCGGGACCGGGATTTCCCGAACAGGCACCATCGGTAAAGATTTCAACACGGGGCATGCCGTTTATCCATTCAGGTCGTCAAAAGAAATGCCATAGGCTTCCGGTCCGTCAACCTGCTGGTGAAACCGGAGGCGATCGAGAAACTGACGCGGATCTTTGGGGCGCACAAAGGCGGCCTCATCGTGATTGAGCCAGTCATAGAGACGTGTCAGGAGAAACCGCAAGGCGGCACCTCGAGCAAGGGCCGGGATGGCGTCATACTCATCCCGGGACAATTTGCGGACCCTGGCATAGCCCCGCAACAGTGCGCGGGCCTTGGTGATGTTCAGACTTGCATCTGCCTCGAAACACCAGGCATTGATGCAAATGGCGATGTCGTAGGTCAGGGCGTCATTACAGGCGAAATAGAAATCGATCAGGCCCGAGAGGCGATCACCCAGGAAGAAGACATTGTCGGGAAACAGATCGGCGTGAATCACGCCCTGAGGCAGATCCGAGGGCCAGTGCTGTCCGATATGAGCCAGTTCATCGACAATCGTGCCTGACAGGCCGGGTACGACCTCGTCAGCGCGGTCCCGGGTGGCGGCGACAAGTTTCTCCCAGCCCGAAACGGACATGTTGTTGTCCCGGTGGCCTTCAAAATCGGCGCCGGCCAGATGGAGCCGTGCCATTGCCGCGCCCAGTTCGGCGCAGTGCTGGGGGGTCACCTTGCGGGGCCACATTCCGGGCAGGAAGGACACGATGGCCGCCGGTCGGCCGCTGAGCGTGCGTAATGCAGCACCATCGCGGCCATGGATCGGCGTCGGGCAGGAAAAGCCGCCGTCTGCCAGATGATCCATCAAGCTCAGGAAATACGGCAGTTCCTCGGGGGCGACGCGCTTTTCGTAGAGGGTCAGGATATAGCTCTGCGGGCGTGCGTCGGCCTCCGTCACCGTTTGCAGCAGGTAGTTCGAGTTCTCGACGCCTTCTGCAATGCCCTTGATGGAGACAACCTCACCGATGTCGTATTCGCCCATGAACTCGCGCAGTTCGTCGTCAGAGACTTCCGTGTAGACAGCCATGGTCCTAAGCCGTCAGCGCGCGGGGCAAGTTGAACTGGATATTCTCTTCACGCAGCGTGATCGGCTCGATGGTGACATCGAACCGCTCACCACAGGCGTCGATGAACTCCTCGACCAGAGTTTCAGGCGCGGACGCCCCTGCCGTCAGGCCCAGCGTGCGGCACTTGGCGAAGCGGTCCCAGTCCATCGTGCTGGCGCGTTCGACCAGGGCGGCATCCGCGCAGCCCGCGCGCAGCGCTACTTCCACAAGCCGGTTGGAATTGGAGGAATTGGACGCACCTATCACGATCACTGCGTCGCAGCGCTCGGCAATGACCTTTACAGCCTCCTGACGATTGGTTGTAGCATAGCAGATATCCTCGGAACCGGGCTCGGCGATGTCGGGATAACGTTGGCGCAGGGCCGTAACGATGGCGGCTGTGTCATCGACCGACAATGTGGTCTGGGTGACATAGGAGAGCGGCGTGTCTACGGGAATGTCGAGATTTTCGACATCCTCTTCGGTCTCCACCAGCGTCATCGCATTCTCGGGAAGCTGTCCCATCGTGCCGATCACTTCGGGATGGCCTTCATGGCCGATCAGGAGGAGGTGGCGCCCGTTGCGCTGCTGGTGCTGCGCCTGATTGTGGACCTTGCTGACCAGCGGGCATGTCGCATCGAAATAGAACAATTCGCGGCGTTCAGCTTCGGCCGGTACGGATTTCGGTACACCATGGGCGGAGAAGATCACCTTTGCGCCTTCGGGAACCTCGTCCAGTTCATCGACGAACACCGCACCCTTGCGTTCCAGATTCTCGACGACGAATCGGTTGTGGACGATCTCGTGACGCACATAGATCGGCTTGCCGTAGCGTTCCAGCGCCAGCTCCACGATCTGAATGGCGCGATCGACACCGGCGCAGAAACCGCGGGGTTGCGCGAGCAGGATGGTGAGTTCTGGCTTGGCCATGGTTCTGTGTGTCCGGCAAACGGGTCGAATGGTGTGACCGGCCTTGTTCTGGACCTGTCGCTCTCGTAAGATTTTCCGGCGGTTTGACCGCACGCATCTCATATCGTAGCGCTGCGGCCTGATGCAAGGAAGCCGGGCGTATCGCATAAAACAGTCTTGGAGAATGAATATGGCCGACTCGGTGATCGCCCAGAAAGAACCGATTGCAGTAGATGTTATTCCGGGCCGCAAATACTGGTGGTGCGTGTGTGGAAAAAGCGAGAAGCAGCCCTTCTGTGACAGCGCCCACAAGGGTACGGATTTCCAGCCCGTGATGTTCGAATCAGAAACGGCGCAGACGATCTACTTCTGTTGCTGTAAACAGACTGATGACAAGCCGTTTTGTGACGGCACGCACAACACCCTCTAAGGGGCTAAAACTCTGACGATGATGGCTCGTTTTCCCGGCAAAAGCGGTGTGGGGTTTGCCCTGCTCGCGATTCTCGTTCTGGCGGCCTGCCAGCGCGGTCCTGAAAAGCCTGCACCGGCATGTCCGGTGATCGGTATCGTGCAGGATGCCGCGAGCTTGACCCTGTTCGTGCCGGGCCCCGGGCGCGATCTGACCGATGTGACGCTGGAGGCTGAAATCGCTGAGTTTGGCGGTTTCTGTGACACTGATATCGATGAGGATGATGGTACGGGCGCTGTCGAGATTGATCTGCGACTGCTGTTTTCGGCCACGCGTGGCCCGGCAGCGGTCTCGCGGGAAGCACAGATTTCCTACTTCATCGCGATCACCGATCACGAAGAGAATATCCTTGCCCGTGAGACTTTCACCTTCGATTTCGAATTCGAGGGCAACCGCAACCATATCGGCTATATCGACGAGACGACCCAGACCATTCCGATCCAGCCGGGACAGATCGGCGAAGACTTCAAAGTCTTCATCGGGATGCAGCTGGATGAAGAACAGCTGACCTACAACCGCAACAAGCGCGCGCGTTAATCCACAATCGGTCCTGTTGACTCCCAACAGGGGTCGCCTAGTGTCGTGGGTGCAACGTGGTGCGAGTCGCGTTGCGGAGTAAGTTCAGAACTACATGTCATACGACCCCAGCGGGAGAGAGCGTCCCCCTCGTGATGGACGCCGCCGAAGGAGCAACCGCCCCGGAAACTCTCAGGCATTCAGGACCGCAAGGGGGATGACACTCTGGAAAGCAGGCTGGATGCGGGTTTGGCATCCATCCTCACCGAAGGCGTAAACCCGGCTGTTGCGGGGTGAATCTCTCAGGTCTGACGACAGGGTGGGGCAGGTGACGCGCAATGGGCGCGGCATGGCCCTTGGTCGGATCTGGAGAGTGGAATGGCGAATGCCAGCCCTGATACGGAACTCCTGAAAACCCCTTTGCATGATCTGCATGTCACCCGGGGCGCACGCATGATGTCGTTTGCCGGCTATGCCATGCCGGTGCAGTACCCGGCGGGAATCATCACCGAACACAAGCACACACGCAACGCAGCCGGCCTGTTCGATGTGTCCCATATGGGACAGGCGATCCTGCGCGGCGCGGATGTGGCGGCAAGCTTCGAGAAGCTGGTGCCCGGGGACATCGCGGGCCTTGCTACGGGACAGATGCGCTACACGCTGCTGCTCAACGAGACGGGTGGTATTCGCGATGACCTGATGGCCACCCGGATCGAGGAGAATGGCGCCCTTGCGCTGTTTCTGGTGGTGAATGGCGCCTGCAGGGACGCCGATTTCGCCCATATCGCCAGTTCGCTCGATGGTGAGGCGACCCTCGAGATTCTTGCAGACCGCGCCCTGCTGGCACTTCAGGGCCCGGGGGCCGAGGACGTGCTTGCCGAGCTTGCGCCGGATTGTAGTGATCTGGTGTTTCTCGAAGGCCGGGACATGGAGGTCGACGGCGTTTCAGCCTTTGTCACCCGGTCGGGCTATACCGGCGAAGACGGATACGAGATTTCCCTGCCCGCAGCGGCGGCTGCGGCATTTGCGGAAAAACTGCTGGCCCATGATGCGGTCGAACCCATTGGCCTGGGTGCGCGGGATTCCCTGCGGCTGGAAGCCGGGTTGTGTCTCTATGGCCATGATATTGACGAGGTTACCACGCCGGTGGAAGCCGGGCTGAGCTGGACGGTGGGCAAACGCCGCCGCGAGACCGCGGATTTTCCGGGCGCGGCGATCATCCTGAAACAGATCGCCGGCGGCCCGTCGCGCCGGCGGGTCGGGTTGTTGCCCGAAGGACGTGCGCCGGTCCGTGAGGGCGCCCCCATCCAGAATGCGGCTGGCGATGGCCTTGGTATGGTCACCAGCGGTGGTTTTGCCCCCGGGCTCGAGCGGCCCATTGCCATGGGCTACGTGGCGGCAGATCACGCTGAAGCCGGGACATCGGTGACTATTGAATTGCGCGGCCGTTCTGTGGCGGCCGAGGTGGCAGCGATGCCTTTTGTAAAACCCAACTACAAGCGTTCCTGAAGCGTTCAGAAAAACAAGGAGAGGCTGCAATGGCAGACCGGAAATACACCGAAGATCACGAATGGGTTGAAGTGGATGGAGAGACCGGCGTGATCGGTATCTCGGATTATGCTCAGGAGCAGCTGGGAGACGTGGTCTTTGTCGAACTTCCCGATGTGGGGAAGGTGCTCGATCAGCGCGACGAAGCCGCTGTTATCGAATCCGTCAAGGCTGCGGCCGAGGTCTACACGCCTGTCAGTGGCGAGGTGATCGAGGTCAATGAGGAACTCAACAATGATCCCTCACTGGTCAATTCGGATGCCCATGGTGAGGGCTGGTTTGCCAAATTGCAGTTGACTGATCCCACCGAACTCGATGCCCTGATGGACGAAGCCACCTACAAGACGTTCGTCGAAAGCCTGAGCTGATATGCGTTATCTCCCCCTGACCGATGCAGATCGGTCCAGCATGCTGAATCGGATTGGCGTGTCGTCGGTCGATGACCTGTTCGTCGATGTGCCCGCCGCAGCGCGGTTTGATGGCACATTTGATCTGCCCGACCATATGGCCGAGTTTGCGGTCGAAGGGCATATGTCGAAGATGGCCGGTCGCAACACCACGACCGCGGATGTCCCGAGTTTTCTGGGCGCCGGTGCCTATCGACACCATATCCCGGCTTCGGTGGACCACCTGACTCAGCGGGGAGAATTTCTGACCTCCTACACGCCCTATCAGCCTGAGATTTCACAGGGAACATTGCAGGCCCTGTTCGAATTCCAGAGCATGGTGGCGCTGATCACCGGCATGGATGTGGCCAATGCGTCCATGTATGACGGTGCCACGTCCTGCGCCGAGGCCGTGCTCATGGCGCGGCGGGTGACCCGCCGGAACCGGGCTCTGGTCTCGGGCAGTGTGCATCCCCATTACAGCGCGGCGAGTGAGACTCAGGCCAAATATGTGGATATCAAGATTGATATCTGCGATCCGGATCTGGACGGTACGGAAGATCTGACCGACCAGATCGACGATGAAACCGCCTGCGTGGTGGTGCAGAACCCCGGCGTCTTCGGCCATGTGCGCGATCTGAGCCCGCTGGCGGCGGTGTGTCAGGAAAAGGGCGCGTTGCTGATCGTGGTAGTGACCGAAGCGGTCTCACTGGGGGCCATGCAATCACCGGGGGAGATGGGCGCGGATGTGGTGGTCGCCGAAGGCCAGAGCATCGGCAACCCGCAGGGCTTTGGTGGGCCCTATGTGGGGCTGTTCGCGGCCCGCGAGAAATATGTCCGCCAGATGCCCGGACGCCTGTGTGGTGAAACGACGGATGTGGATGGCAAACGGGGCTGGGTGCTGACCCTCTCCACCCGCGAGCAGCATATTCGCCGGGAGAAGGCGACCAGCAATATCTGCACCAATGCCGGTCTGTGTGCGCTGGCCTTCACCATCCATTTGTCCCTGCTGGGTGAAAACGGATTTCGTGATCTGGCGATGCTAAATCATGCCCGGGCGTCCCAGCTGGCAGACCGGCTGGCGGATGTTGACGGAGTTGAGGTGCTGCCCGAGGCGTTCTTCAACGAATTTGCCGTGCGGCTGTCCAAACCGGCCGGTGAAGTTGTCGACAGGCTGGCGGCACGCGACGTGCTGGCGGGGGTTCCGGCCTCGCGTCTGTATGGCGCCGGAACGGAGCTCGACAATATTCTGCTGATCGCGGCGAGCGAGCTGACCACGTTTGAGGACATGGATGCCCTTGTTGCCGCCCTTTCGGAGGAGCTGTCATGAGCCATTCACGCGATTTGAGCCGCGGCGCGGCTGCGGTGGGTTCTGCAACCACAGACACCGTTCATGGTCATCAGGGACTGCTGCTCGAAGAGCCATTGCTGTTCGAGATCGACAATCCGGGTGCCATCGGGGTGGATTTGCCGGATCCCGGAGACTTTACCCCCCGGCTAGGCGGCGTGGCGCGTCAGGGCGAGATCGGTCTGCCCAGTGTGAGCGAACCCGAAGTGGTGCGCCATTTCACCCGGCTGTCCCAGAAGAACTACGCCATCGACATGGGCACCTATCCGCTGGGGTCGTGCACCATGAAGCACAACCCGCGACTGAATGAAAAGATGGTGCGCCTGCCGGGGTTTGCGAATGCCCATCCGATGCAGCCGGACTCGACGGTGCAAGGCGCTTTCGAACTGATCGATGGCGTGGCGCACTGGCTGAAGGAACTGACCGGGATGCCGGCAATTGCCATGTCACCCGCGGCGGGCGCCCATGGCGAGCTCTGTGGCGTGATGGCCATCCGTGCCGCGCTGGATGATCGTGAAGGCGGTCCGACGACACGGCGGCGCATTTTGGTACCGGATTCCGCCCACGGCACCAACCCGGCGACCGCGGCGGTGTGCGGCTTCAGTGTGGATGCCATTCCATCGGATGCCCGCGGGCGGGTTGATGTGAAGGCCTTTGCCGACAAGCTCGATGATGATGTGGCGGGAATCATGATAACCAACCCGAACACCTGCGGGCTGTTCGAGCCGGACATGATCGAGATCGCCGAACTGATCCACGATGCCGGCGGGTATTTCTACTGCGATGGCGCGAATTTCAACGCCATTGTCGGGCGGGTGCGCCCGGGCGATCTGGGGATCGACTGCATGCATATCAACCTGCACAAGACCTTCTCGACGCCCCATGGCGGCGGGGGACCCGGTGCGGGTCCGGTGGTGCTCTCCGACGCGCTGGCGCCCTTCGCGCCCGTCCCCTGGGTCGTGCATGGCGAGGATGGCTTCTCGCTGGTCGAACATGCAGATGACGCGGGTGACGCAAAGCCCTTCGGCCGTCTGAAGGGCTTCCACGGCCAGATGGGGATGTTCGTCCGGGCCTATGCCTACATGCTCAGCCATGGTCGCGACGGGCTGCGGCAGGTGGCCAATGATGCCGTGCTCAACGCGAATTATGTGGTGAGTTGCCTGTCTGACGTCATGACGCCGGCCTTTGACGGGCCGTGCATGCATGAGTGCCTGTTCGATGATCGCTTTCTCAAGGACACCGGGGTCAGCACCCTCGACTTTGCCAAGGCGATGCTCGATGAGGGCTATCATCCGATGACCATGTATTTCCCGCTGGTGGTTCATGGTGCCATGCTGATCGAGCCAACCGAGACTGAGTCCAAACGCGGTCTGGATGAATTCATTGCGGTGATGCGCGCGCTGGTGGATCGCGCCAGAGCCGGTGACAGTGATGCCTTCGTGGCAGCGCCCACGATGACGCCCCGGCGGCGCCTTGATGAAACTGCCGCCGCGCGCCAGCCAATTCTGCGCTGGTCTCCGGAGGTTCCGACAGCGGAAGCTGCTGAGTAAGTTTAGCAACCCGGCACAAAAAAAGGCCCCGAAATATCGGGGCCTTTTTCTATTCGAGCGTCGGGTGGGCTCAGTTGAGCTTTGCCGGAACTTCCTCGATCGCTGCGTTGACCAGATCGTCGCCTTTCTGGCCTTCCACCACCTCGGTGAGGATGCGGCGGGTGGCTTCGATGGCCACATCCGCGGTCAGCGCGCGGACATCTGCAACGGCGCGGGCTTCGGCTGCGGCAATCATCTCCAGAGCCTGCTGTTCGCGACGCTCCAGCATCTGCTCGGTGCGTTCCTGCGTGGCGCTCTGCATCCGCTTGGCCTCTTCACGGGCTTCGGCAATGATGCCTTCCGCCTCGGCCAGTGCATCACGCTGCTTGCGCTGATACTCGGCCAGTGTGTGCTGAGCCTCTTCACGAAGCCGCTGGGCCTCATCGAGCTCGTTCCGTATGGCGTCCGCGCGATTGTCGAGCGCGGCAAACACCAGACGCCCGACCGGACGTGCAATGGCCAGCACGAAGATCACGAATGCGACAGCCACCCATGTCGTTGCGGATTCCAGAAAGGTTTCGGCATGTTCGCCTTCACCTGCCGCCAGGGCCGGGCCTACACTCAGCAGAAGAACTGATCCGGTTGTGAGGATATGTCGGAACATCAGGTCCGCTCCTCCAGAGCTGCATTGACCGCCGATGAGACAGTCGATGAATCCGGTGTCGCTTCGACCAGTCGTTCAACCGCCTGACGGGCAATATCCTCGACCATTCCCGAGACATTCGCGATCGCCTCTGCACGCGCCGTTTCGATACGCTGGTTGGCGGCTTCGGAATTGGCCGCCAGCGTCTCGGTCAGAGCATTGTTGCGTGCTTCGGTTTCCGCGATCACCTCTTCAGCCGCCTTGTGAAGTTCTTCCTGAGCACTGGCGCGGGCTTTCGCCAGCTCCTCTTCATACGCAGAAAGAACACCTTCGGCCTCGGAGGCGATCTCCTCGGCACGTGCGATATCGGTGTCGATACGCTGCTGACGACTTTCGAGTGTGGACGAAATTCGCGGCAGCGCGATACGCCATAGAATGAGCGCAAGCACGGCGAATGATACGACGAGCCAGAAGACCTGCGAGGCAAAAGTCGCCGGGTCGAGTTGCGGCATCGGAAATCCCCTCTAACGCGCCTAGAACGCGAAGAGAATGAGAAGTGCGATGACGAGAGCGAAGAGCGCGATGGCTTCGACGAGTGCGAAACCAAGCATCGTCATTGTGAACACTTCGCCGCGTGCGGCCGGGTTACGACCCACAGCGATGATGAATGACGAGAAAATGCTGCCGATACCGATACCGGATCCGATAACGCCGACGACCGCCAGGCCCGCGCCGATAAGCTTTGCTGCTTCGACTTCCATGAGTAAATGCCTCCGTTTGGAATACTGTTTTTTGGTTGAGTTTCGTTCGTGCCGGTTCTGCCTAGTGCAGTTCCAGCGCGTCCTTGATGTACAAGCAGGTCAAGATCGCGAAGACATAGGCCTGCAAGAATGCGATGAGAATTTCCAGCCCCGTGAGTGCGGTGATCAGCAGCAGCGGGAGCCAGCCGGCCAGCAGACCGAGGGCGAAAACGAAGCCCGCGATCACCTTGAGCATGGTGTGTCCGGCCAGCATGTTCGCGAAGAGACGAACCGACAGGCTGATGGGACGTGACAGATAGGAGATCACCTCGATCGGGATCAGCAGCGGCCACATCCAGACCGGCGCGCCGGGCGGAATGAAGAATGAGAAGAAATGCAGGCCATGGCGCGCAAACCCGAGGATTGTGACGCCGATGAACACCACAAAGGCCATCACGAAGGTCACGATGATGTGGCTGGTGAAGGTGAAACTGTAGGGGATCATTCCCAGCATGTTTCCAATCAGGATGAACATGAACAGGGTGAAGATGATCGGGAAATATTTTCGGCCTTCCGGCCCGATGGTCTCGCGGATCAGGCCCGCGATGAATTCGTAGAGCATCTCGCCGATGGTCTGGAGACGCCCGGGTACCATTGCGCCACGGCTGGCCGCTAGCGCCACCACACCGCCACCGATCACGACCGTCAGAGCCATCATCAGCGAGGAATTGGTGAAGGAGATATCGATTCCGGCGATTTCGATCGGAATGATGGTCTTGATTTCAAATTGTTCGAGCGGACTTGCCACGTCTTCGACCCCGGTTTTATTCAGCGATGCGCCTAGGGCGCTTCGTTTTTGCCGTCACCGTCCTGCGAGTTTTCGCAGGCCGCCTTGGCGTCAGATTCAATTCTCATCGCGGTTCGCATGACGTTCGTGATCCCCGCTGCTGATCCCAGAACAAAAAACACCAGCAACAGCCATGGTGTCGTTCCAAGCCAGCGGTCCAGAACCCACCCGATCACCACGCCGACGGCAATGCCCGCAACAAGATCCGTGCCCACCCGAATGGCCGGTCCGTAATCCGACCAGGGGGCACCCCCATTCTTGCCGCGTGTTCCCGCCGTCTTGCGGTTCCGCGCGTCCTTCAAACGCCGGTTCAGATCGTCCAACGGTTCCTGACCGCTCGGTTTGCTCATGATCGTCACCCTAAACGGGCGTCCCGGAGAACCAAAATGACGTCTGCCCTGCATCTGAAGGCGGGCGCAAGGTACTCAGCGCCCCTGACCAAGTCAAGGTGACATTCCGCACATGCGAGATGGACAAAAAGTCGCGGAAAACCGGTCAAAAAACTAGGCGATCGCGCGGATTTCTTCCGCCCCGCGCAGGTCAACCGAGACCAGCTGGCTCACGCCACGTTCGGGCATCGTCACACCGTACAATCGATCCATTCGCGCCATGGTCATGCGGTGATGGGTGACGATCAGGAATCGGGTGGTTCCGATCTGCGAAATGTAGTCCAGCAGGGTGCAGAACCGATCGACATTGGCGTCATCGAGGGGGGCGTCGACCTCATCGAGGACGCAGATCGGAGCCGGGTTGGTCAGGAAGACCGCAAACAGCAGCGCTGTGGCGGTCAGGGCCTGCTCGCCGCCCGAAAGCAGCGAGAGGATCTGCAGCTTCTTGCCCGGCGGGCTGGCATAGATCTCGATGCCGGCCTCGAGCGGATCCTCGGCATCGGTCAGTTCCAGATGGGCGCGGCCGCCGCCGAAGAGGCGCACGAAGAGATCCTGAAAATGCTTGTCGACCTCCTTGAAGGAAGCCAGCAGGCGCTGGCGGGCTTCGCGATTCAGGTTGGCGATACCACGGCGCAAACGATCGATCGCTGCGACCAGATCCTCGCGCTCGGTGTTGATGGTCTCGATCTTTTCTTCGAGCTCTTCGGATTCCTGCTCGGCGCGCAGATTTACCGGCCCCATATTGTCGCGCTCGCGCAACAGGCGTTCGAGACGTTTGTCCGAGGATTCGAGATCGGGCAGTTCCTTGCCCTCGGCCACTTCGGCCATGGGCAGAACAGCCTCGGGCTTGCATTCGAGGCGTTCCGCGATCCGTTCGATGACGGTCTGCAGAATCTGGCCTGCCTGAGCGACGGCCGATTCGGTGCGGACCTTGTCCTCGCGCATGGTTGCGAGTTTGGCTTCCGCATCCCGCATGGCGCGTTCGGCCAGGGACAGGCGCTCATCGGCGCGTGCCACGGCATCGCCGGCCTCGTTGCGTTTGGCTTCGGCGGCGTTCAGCTGATCCATCAGGCCCGACCGCAAGGCTTCGATTTCGGCCGGCTTGGCCGAGAGCGCCTGGGATTCGCTGCGCGCCTGAGCTTCGCGGGTTTCCAGTTCGCCGATGCGTTCGCCCGCGCCGGTGTGTCGGGCCTGCCAGGATATTTCCTCGGCTGCCAGAGCCGCGATGCGCCGGTGGCGCTCCTCGGCCTCGCGCACCAGGCGATCATGTTCACTCTGGGCGGCGGACAATGCGTTCCGGGCCTCGCTGAGCTGGCCGCGCATGCCTTCGGTGGTCGAGCGGATTTCGTCGAGATCGCCAATCGCCGTCCGGCGCGTGCGGGTATCGGCGAGGCGTGTTTCGACCTCGGCCACTTCGCCTTCGATCCGAGCGAGGGTCTCGGTCAGGCTTTCGTGACGGGCAATCCGTGCCGCGAATTCGCTGGAAAGATTGGCGTGGCTTCGCCGCGCCTGGGAGGCGGCATTGTCGGCGCTGTCCAGCCGGGCGCGTGCCGCCCGGGCCGCCTCGAGAGCAGTGTCAGCATTCTGTTTAGCTGTGGTGAAATCGGTATCGATCCGTTCGAAGGCGGTTTCGGCGGCGGCGATCCGGTCGCCCAGTTCGACGAGCCGGTTGCGCTGGCGCAGGCGGGTGGAGGCCGAGGAGCGGGCATCGCCGCTGGCCACATAGCCATCCCAGCGCCAGAGCTGGCCGTCCCGATCAACCAGCCGCTGGCCGGGTTTGAGACTGCCGGCGAGACGGGCGCCGGTTTCGGCATTGTCCACCACACCAATCTGGGCGAGGCGTCGGCCAAGCGCTCCGGACTTGCTGACGAATTCGCTGAGGGCGCGGACACCGGCGGGCAGTGCCGGATCATCGGCGGGTGTGTCGGACATGTTCCAGTGACGCGGTGCGCGCGAATCCATCGGCGCGTCGAGGTCTTCGCCCAGGGCTGCGCCCAGTGCGGCTTCATAGCCCTGGGTCACCTCGATCTCGTCGATCATCGGGGTCCAGTCGGCGGCTTCGGTTTCCGCGTCATGGGCAAGCACGTCTTCCAGCGCACCGGCTTCGGCGCGCAGACGCGACAGGGCCTCGGCGGACTGGGCGCGAATGTCGCGCACCTTGTCGCGCTGACCTTCGGCGCCTTCGCGCGCGGTGTCGGCCTGTTCCAGAGCGGCGCGGGCGGATTTCAGAGCCTCTTCGGAGGTGGTCACCTGCGCTTCGGCCGCGACGAGTTCGTCGGAGGTCAGACCCTGTTCCTCGATCGCTTCGCGTTCCACACGGGCGTCGCTGGCCTGACTGTCGAGACGACGACGGCGGGCATCCAGCTCACCGAGTTCACGCTCCAGCGCGGCGATCTGGGCTTCACCACTAGCGAGGCGTTCCATCAGCTGGGTGAGTTCACTTTCCAGGGTCTGGACCCGGGTGTTTCGGGATTCCCGCGCGGCGCTGGTCTCGGCGATCAGATCATCCTCGCCGGCGCAGGCCTGTTCGATCTGGGCCTTTTCGGTGCCCAGACGGTCAAGCGCAGCCTTGGCTTCACCCGCCAGGCCCCGTTCGCGCCCCAGATCGGCTTCGATCTGGGTCAGACGTGTCTGCCATTGTTCCATCGCTGCCTGTGCGCGGCGCTCTTCGGCATCCAGCTCTTCACGGGCGATGTTGAGGCGTTGCAGTTCGGCCGCGGCGGCGGCTTCAGCCTCACGCAGCGGGACAAGCTCGGCGGCGGATTCTTCCCGTGTCCGGGTTGTCTGGGACACCAGGCGCGCCTGTTCGGCGACGACGGATTCGGCTGCGCGAAGCTGTTCTTCGCATTCGCTGACCGCCTCGTGGGCCTGAATCCAGCGATGATGCAGAACCGCGGCTTCGGTCTTGCGGATGTCGTGAGAGATGTTCTTGTAGCGCCGGGCCTGACGGACCTGTTTCTTCAGGCCCTGCAACTGGGCGTCCAGCGTGACGAGCACATCGTCCAGCCGTTCGAGGTTGCCCTCGGCCGCGCGCAGACGCAGTTCGGCCTCGTGGCGACGGGAATGCAGGCCGGTGATTCCGGCGGCTTCCTCGAGCAGCAGACGGCGATCGCCCGGCTTGGCGGCAATCAGGGCGCCGACACGGCCCTGACTCACCAGCGCGGTGGAGCGGGGTCCGGTCGCCTGATCGGCAAACAGAATCTGGACATCGCGGGCGCGCACATCGCTGCCATTGACGCGGTAGGTGGAACCCTTTTCCCGCTCGATCCGGCGGCTGACTTCCAGCTCATCGGATTCGTTGAACTGGCTGGGCGCAGTGCGGCTGGCATTGTCGAGACTGAGCACGACCTCGGCGGCGTTGCGCGCCGGACGATCCGTCGTCCCGCCAAAGATCACGTCGTCCATGCCGCCGCCGCGCATCTGCTTGGCAGAGGTTTCGCCCATGACCCATCGCAGGGCCTCGACCAGATTGGACTTGCCGCAGCCATTCGGTCCGACGATGCCTGTCAGGCCGGGCGCGATCTCAAGATCGGTCCCATCCACAAAGGATTTGAAGCCTGTCAGTCTTAGCTTGTTGAACTCCACTGGAACGTAACCCCCTAAAAGCCGTGTCAGTTCTTCGCGAGAAGCGGATCGAGGATTTCGGAGAATTCCTCGAGTGAACGTGATCCGGGATAAATCCGGCCCTCAATTTCGAAGGTCGGTGTACTTCGCACACCTGCCGCGCTGGCTTCCTGGCGTTTTGCAAGGATGCCATTGGCAAGCGCTTCAGATTGAAGGCAGGACTGAAACGCGTCGTCACCGAGTCCTGCAAGTTGACCAATTTTTTTAATTTCGGCGACCGGATCGGCGGCCCGGGCCCAGTTGTTCTGGGTCCTGAACAGCACCTGAATGACGCCGGCATAGCGCTGTTCATCCAAGCAGCGCGCCATCATGGCAGCACGCAGTCCGACCCCGTCCAGCGGAAAGTCCCGATAGACGAACTTTACCTTGCCGGAATCGACATATTTGGCTTTCAGCCCGGCATAGGTGTCGTTGTGGAAACCGGCGCAATGGGGGCAGGTCAGCGAGAAGTATTCGATGATCGTCACCGGGGCATCGGCGCTTCCAATGACTCGTTCGCTCAGCATCGCAGCCGTGTTGCCCGTATTCTGGGCGGGGGCCGAACCTGCGATCATGACAAACGCCGTCACACCGGCCAGTGCGGCTCCCATTCGTCTATATAGGTGCACAACAGTCTCCAAACACAATATGTAGCCAATTATGGAACCTCGGATCAGGTGGCACAAGAGCGGAAAAATGCTTTGAAACTAATCCTTTGAGGTAATTCGCGCACAGCCTGACAGGTGATTGTGACGGAATGGAGACTTTGGCAGCAGAAATTTCAGTCTGATTGGTGCCGGGATTTGCGTGCGATGACGGATTCTCCAAGGTTTTTCAGGGCCCGGCGCAATTCCGGATCGGTCACGGATTCCAGTTGCGCATGCAGGCCGGCAAGGTCTTCCGGAGCGGCTTTGGGTGCGACCGGCGCGGGTTTCCGGATGGGGGGTGCGATCGGCCCCTGATGCATGCGCAGACGTGCAATGGCACGAAAGCCGTAAAAGCCATTGATTCGCTCGATCACCTGCGGTTCGAGATGCTGGAGTTCCAGCGCAAGCGGTCCGGTGACCCGGACATGCAGGGTTCCGCCTTCGCCTTCGGGCCCGCGTGCGAGACGCAGCGGCACACACTGGCCGCCGAGATCCGGCCCGACGATGGCACTCCAGTCCGAGAACACGCTGGCCTCGAAGAATCCGCGTTTGCGCCGGATCGGGCTGGTCGCTTTGCTGCTTTCCGCGCTGATGGCGCGCAGGCCGCTGGCTCGCTTTTTGGGCATGTTGGTGACAATTCCCTCTGGCTTGCGGCTGTCGCGTGCCTGCTTGCATGTTAGAAGGCCAGAGATTGATCGACAACGACCCCGCCGGCACAGTTGCACACAACCCATGAACGCCCCTGACCCTGCAACCATATTGGACTGGTACGACCGGCACGCCCGGCGTTTGCCGTGGCGAGTGCCGCCCGCGCGTTCGCGCAAGGGTGAACGCGCCGATCCGTATCATATCTGGCTCAGCGAAGTGATGCTCCAGCAGACCACCGTGGCGGCTGTCGGCCCCTATTTTCAGGAAGTTCCTTGAGCGCTGGCCCAGGGTCCAGGAGCTTGCGGCGGCCGAACTGGATGAGGTGCTCACCGCCTGGGCCGGGCTGGGTTACTACGCCCGGGCGCGCAATCTGCACAAATGCGCCAATGCCGTTGTTCACGACTATGGCGGCCGTTTCCCCGGACACCGAGGACGGCTTGCGCGCTTTGCCGGGGATCGGCCCCTATACCGCAGCCGCCATCGCGTCGATTGCGTTTGACCGACACGCCACACCCGTGGACGGCAATATCGAGCGGGTGATGTCGCGTCTTTATGTGGTCGAAACGCCGATGCCGGCTGCCAAACCGGCGCTGCGCGAACTGGCAGCCGGGCTGACCCCGCCATCGCGGCCAGGGGACTATGTGCAGGCAGTGATGGATCTGGGGGCCACGATTTGCACACCCCGATCACCGCGTTGCAGTCTTTGTCCGTGGCGCGATGCCTGCGAGGCCTTTGCGACCGGCATGACCGAAGTTCTGCCGCGCCGGACCCCGAAACCCGTGCGCCCGGTGCGCCGCGCCGTGGCCTATTGGATGGTGCGCGGTGACGGCGCCGTCCTTTTGCGCCGTCGGCCGGAGACGGGGCTCCTCGGCGGCATGATGGAAGTGCCGTCAGGGCCGTGGGAGGATGTCGAGACGTTCCGCGACGCCGCACCGGTTGAAGCGGACTGGGTCGAACTTCCGGGTCTGGTGGAACACGGTTTCACCCATCTGCGTCTGGAGCTCAAGGTTATGGCAGCCCGGATCGATGGTCGTGCCCGGGCCGATGGTGTCTGGATTCCGGTTGAGAAATTCGGCGATCACGCGCTGCCCACACTCACCCGCAAGGTGGTGCGCCATGCACTGTCCCATATCGGGAAGGGTGTGGCCTTTAGTTGAGCTCGGCGCGCAGTTTCTGGCGCAGCACATCGATGGGGACAAGCGTGCCCTCCACATCCACATGCCAGAAGGTCCAGCCATTGCAGGCCGGGGCGCCCTGTACTTCGGCCCCCATCTTGTGGATTGAACCGCGATTCTCGGAGGTGACGATGGTGCCGTCCGCGCGGACCTTGGCGGCGTGCCGGCGTTTCGGCCCATAGAGTTTTTCGCCGGGGCGCAGCAGCCCGCGTTCCACGAGCCAGCCGAACGGAATGCGCGGTTGTTCCCGCTTCGAGGGCGTTTCGAGCAAATCGGTTTCCGAGATACGCCGTGTGTTGGCGATCCGCTTTTCGGCCAGCGCGAGATAATCCGGGTCACGTTCGATGCCGATAAAGTCGCGCCCGAGTTGTTTGGCCACCGCTCCGGTCGTGCCGCTGCCAAAGAAGGGATCGAGGATCACATCGCCGACCATGGTCGAAGCGAGCACCACACGATGCAGCAGGGCTTCGGGCTTCTGGGTCGGATGGGCCTTCTTGCCATCCTCGTTCTTCAGGCGCTCGCCGCCATTGCAGATCGGCAGCAGCCAGTCGCTGCGCATCTGAAGATCGTCGTTCAGGCGCCTTCATGGCGTCGTAGTTGAAGGTGTATTTCGAGCTTCTGGCTCTTGGCCGCCCAGATCATCGTCTCATGGGCGTTGGTAAAACGCCGACCACGGAAGTTGGGCATCGGGTTGGTCTTGCGCCAGACGACGTCGTTGAGAATCCAGAACCCGAGATCCTGCAGCGCCGCGCCGACACGGAAAATATTGTG
>CALSML010000011.1 GCA_943787445.1 uncultured Alphaproteobacteria bacterium | reverse complement strand
CCCGGACATCGGCCTTGCCCGCCAGCATTGCCGCCTCCTGCGCCAGTCGCTCCTCCGGCAGGCGTGCATCCGCGTCGAGCAATTCCGCGACCATTGCCTGAAGGCGGGACCGGATGGCCTCGGGCTGGCTCGCCGCACTCGCTGCTGGCCGCGTCCACGAGGTCCGACAAGGCACCCAGATGGGCGTCCAGCAAGCGTGCCAAGCTGTTGACCTTCCGCGCCGCGCGCGACAGCCAGCGCATCGAGCATTTCCTGAGCGGATTCGATCATCCCCGCGATCCGGGCGGCGAGCGCATCATCGCTTTCGCTGTCGTCCACGGTCTCCAGCATGCCCCGGATCGAGAGCAGGCCCTCGATCGAGGGAACATCGGGTGAAACTATCCCCGGCAAGCTCGTCACGCAGAACCCCGGACCTGCTCCAAGCAGGTCGCGATTGATCCGATAGGACGTCGTCGCCCTGCTCCAGCCGGTCCATCGTCAGCCCGAAGGTGACATTCCCGCGCTTGAAGCGCTTGTTGGCGAGGGCCTTGGCAGCCTGTTCGACGGCCTCATAGCCGTTGGGAACCCGACACCGAACGTCGAGCCCCTTGGAATTGACGCTCCGGCCTTCCCAGGTCCACGAAATAACGGTGGTCCTGAGCCGACGCACGGGCGAAATCCGGTCATGCTCTGTATGGTCATGCCGGATCCCGATCGCGGAGACGGCGAAAAAATGCCAATGGCTGGTCTGTTGTTTTCATGATGGGCCTTATAGCTTGGAGCCCCTGCCCCAACAAGACAGCCTGCCGGTCGGCACACCATGACGTCATTCGCCCACCCCCGAGAGATTCTGATCACCGGTGCCTCCAGCGGGATTGGCTGCGCGCATTGGCGGTGGCGTACGCCAATGCCCGGCAACCGGTTGCATCTCGGCGGCAGAGACCAGGACCCGGCTGCGCGATATCGCGGCACAGGCCCGGAACGCCGGCGCGGATTGTGCGAGATCACGGGTCGTCGATGTGACCGACCCGGCGGGCATGCGCGAGTGGATCGCGCCGCTTGAGCGAGCTGGATCTGGTCATCGCGAATGCCGGGATATCCGTCAGCACACGCAAGAAAGGCGCTGCGGCAGCGGATATTGCCGACGCCGACGTCTTCGCCACAAATGTCGACGGCGTGGTCAATACGGTCACCCCGGCGATCACGAGCATGCGTGCGCGCGGACACGGGCAGATCGCCCTGATGTCGAGCCTGGCCAGCTTTCAGCGCGTTTCGTGACGCCCCCGCCTATTGCGCCAGCAAGGCCGCCGTCCGGTTCTACGGCGCGGGATTGCGACGCGCGCATGGTGCCGACGCAGGCCTGGGCGTCAGCGTGATCTGCCCGGGGTTCGTGCGCTCACCCATGACCGCAGCCAACACCTTCACCATGCCGTTGCTGATGGACGCAGAGAAAGCCGCACTGCGCTGATTCCGACGTCGAACTGGCCAAGAACCGGCCTATGATAGCCTTCCCGTTGCCGATGTATCTTGCCGTGCGCATGCTCGCACTTCTGCTGAGCCTGCCGATCGAGGACACGATGGACCAGAAACTCAAAAACAAGACCGCCATCGTGACCGGGGCCAGCGGCGGTCAGGGCGCCGCGGAGGCCCGCTCTGTTCGCGCAGGCTGGCGCCCGCGTGATCCTGGCTGACGTCCAGGACGAGCTCGGAGAAGCTCGAGGCAAAGGCCATTCGCGATGCCGGCGGCGACGCCCACTATCAGGCATCTCGACGTCGCCAGTCAGGAAAACTGGCAGACAGTGTGCTCGACGGCATTCAGGTCGGAGTTCGGCGAACTGCACATTCTGGTCAACAACGCCGGGGTTGCCCTGCGCGGCGGGCGCGCGACCAACACGTCTCTGGAAGACTGGAACCGGGTCCTGTCCGTCAACCTGACGGGCCCCTTTCTGGGCATCCAGACCGTTGCGCCCCTGATCCGCGACAGCGGTGGCGAGGTGCGATCGTGAACACCGGCTCCATCGCCGGGCATGACCGGTCACTTCGCAACCGCCTACAGCGCCAGCAAATGGGGCATTCGGGGCATCACCAAAAGCGCGGCGATGGAACTCGGGGATTGGGGCATTCGCGTCAACACCATCGCGCCGGGCCTGGTCATGACCCCTCTGGTTGAGGGTTCGGACGACTTTCATCGACGCGCTCGGCGATCAGACCCCCATGCGGCGCGGCGCCCAGCCCGAGGAGATCGCGTCAGTCGCCCTGTTCCTGGTGTGCGACGACTCCAGCTACATCACCGGCCATGACATTGCCGTGGACGGCGGATTCGTGGATTTCGGCGGCTACAACCGCGTGATCAACCAGGTCATGGAACAGCCGGATCAGAAGGTCTGATCCGGCAGAATCACGCAGCGAGAAGAGTGCTCAGAAGGGCGCGATCGGCGGTAAACAGGAAGACAAACCCCACACCGGCGACGAAGCTGCCGGCGAGGCGGGTGCCGACCGGCTTGGCTTCGACGACACTCCTGCGCTTTCACGGCGATCAGGAAGGCCGCGCCGGCGATCAGGTACTGGGTGATGGCAAAACCGGCCAGATAGGATACCAGCGGGGTTGCTTCCGCACCGATGATCGCTTCGCCATAGGCATAGCCGTGGAATATGCCGGCAACCACGAACAGGCTTGCCCAGATCGCGAGCGGCTGGCTGCGCTTGACGAAGATCATCACGCCGAGCAGCAGGACCGAGGCCGAGATCACCACTCTCAACCAACGGCAGACTGACGGCCATGAAGGTGGATGCCGGTGCCCAGCAGGGTGGCGCCCACGAAAAATCGCCGGCATCGCCAGACCGCGGGAGAGGAAGGAAGCGGCAAGGCCAATCCCGATCACGAATGACCAGATGGTCAATTCCGATAATCGGATGCCCGATGCCCGAGAGCAGCCCCTCAACCAGAGCTGGACGGGGTCACGCCACCCATGGGGTGATGCGCATATGCAGGGACAGCGATGAGCAATACCACCAGTGCCGCAGCCACAGTTGGCAGGCGATGGAGGCAGTTCCGAGCAGTCAAGTTCATATTTCTCTCCGGCGTTTCGTCGGACAAGTATGACGCGTCCCAAGACGCACCGCAATGTGCATGGAGCAATCCGTGCCGTTATCGGGAATTCCGCTGAATCCGGCGCCATTTGGCGACATTCCGGTTGTGCTCAGCCAGAGTTTGCGCGAAGGCATGCCCGCCCGTTCCATCGGCAACAAAATAGAGATCCTTGGACTCGGCGGGATTCAATGCAGCCGCAATACTGTCCACCCCGGGATTCGCGATCGGTCCCGGCGGCAATCCCACCCGCGTATAGGTGTTGTAAGGGTGATCGGTCTCGAGATGCCGGAACAGCAACCGCCCGCTGAAACTGCCGTTCTCGGGTCCCAGTCCGTAAGCGACCGTGGGATCCGACTGCAGGCGCATGCCGCGTTTCAGGCGGTTTATGAACACCGCCGCCACGCGCGCACGTTCATCCGGCACAGCGGTCTCCCGCTCGATAATCGAGGCCAGGACAACGGCCTCTTCGGGTGTCTTAAGCGGAAAAACATCTTCTCGCGCGGCCCAGAGGCGCGCAACGGCCGTCTCCATTGCGTTCTGCATCCGCGCAACAATATCAGCGCGCCGGTCGCCCAGACTGAAATGATAGGTCTCCGGCAACAGAACACCTTCGCCCAGTTCCTCAGCCGTCGGGAGGAGGCCGACCAGACCCGTCTCGGCTGCGAGCGCTGCAAGCACGGCGCGGGTCGTCGATCCTTCTGCAATGGTCAGGCGATGCACGACAACGTCACCCGCCTGCAGCTTCACGATGGCCTCGCGCAAGCTCACCCCGGCCGGAAAAATGTATTCGCCAGCCCGCAACGGCTTTTCGGAAGCCAGAAACCGCAATGCGACCTGAAACAGCCGTTCATCGGCGCTGACGCCGGCATCGGCCAGCACCCGCGCGATTTCCCGTCCGGACGCACCGGCGGGAACGACAAGTCTGACCTCCGCCTGAAGCGGCCCTGGATCCGAATATGCGCGATGCAACATCACCACCGCGCCACCGGCAATGGTCGCCCCGGCAATCAGCAGGAAAATAAATGCCGACAGGAGCCAGGCCAGACGCCGTGGCCGACGCGGCGCATCAGGGGATGTTTCAGGGATGTCGTTCACAATCAGGCCATAATAGCCGGGAACTGGGGATTCGCGACGGTCAGACGTCAGCGAAAACCAGGCTCGCATTGGTGCCGCCAAACCCGAACGAATTGCTCAGGGCATGACTGACATTACGTTCCTGTGCTGTGTGCGGCACCAGATTGATATCGCAGGCATCGGAGGGCTCATCGAGATTGATCGTGGGCGGCACAACATTTTTGTTGATCGCCATGATCGAATAGATCGCCTCCACAGCACCCGCGGCACCCAGCAAATGACCAATCGCCGATTTCGTGGACGACATCGCCATCTCATAGGCGTGGTCGCCGAACAGACGCTTGACCGCACCGAGTTCGATTTCATCGCCCAGCGGCGTCGATGTGCCATGCGCGTTGACGTAATCGATGTCTTCGCGATTGATACCCGCGCGCTTCAGGGCTGCTTCCATGGAGCGATACCCGCCATTGCCATCATCGGCAGGCGCCGTGATGTGGTGGGCGTCACCGGACAATCCGTAACCGACAACTTCGGCATAGATTTTCGCACCGCGCGCCTTGGCGTGCTCATATTCCTCGAGCACAACGACACCGGCACCCTCACCCATGACGAACCCGTCACGTCCCTTGTCATAGGGACGGGATCCTTTTTCAGGCGTATCATTGTACCCGGTAGACAGAGCACGACATGCCGCAAAACCCGCGATGCCGATCCGGCAGATTGCCGCTTCCGCGCCGCCGGCAACCATCACATCGGCATCTTCCCACATGATCAAACGTGCCGCATCGCCAATGGCATGCGCACCTGTCGAACATGCCGTGACCACCGCGTGATTGGGGCCCTTGAAGCCATACCGGATCGACACCTGACCCGACGCCAGATTGATCAGCGCTGATGGAATGAAGAACGGGCCAACCTTGCGGGGGCCCTTTTCGTTCAACAGGGTCGAACCTTCATAGATGGTCTGCAAGCCGCCGATACCCGAACCGATCATCACGCCTGTGCGTTCCTGATCGTATTCGGATTCCGGCTTCCAGCCCGAATCCTCTACGGCTTCGACGGCGGCCGAAATGCCATAAACAATGAATTCATCAATCCGGCGCTGATCCTTCGGCGGAACAAACAGATCGGGATTGAATGACCCATCCGTCCCGTCACCGCGAGGCACCTGCGCTGCAATTTTTGCGGGCAGATCCGACACATCGAAACGTTCAATGGCCGAAGCTCCGGACTCGCCATTTGTCAGGCGGGTCCAGTTATGATCGAGCCCCACGCCAAGTGGCGTGACGAGACCCATTCCGGTGACAACGACACGTCTCATAGGATTCCGATGCGCTGTGTTGCGGTGAAGTGGTCCGGGCGGTCTAAGCCGCTCGGACCGCGAGCCGAAATTCAGTCAGCAGCTTCTTCGAGGAACTTGACCGCGTCGCCAACCGTGAGAATTTTCTCGGCAGCGTCGTCGGGGATTTCACATCCGAACTCTTCCTCGAACGCCATCACCAGTTCGACGGTATCAAGGCTGTCCGCCCCGAGATCATCGATGAAGCTCGCATTCTCGGAAACTTTACCTTCGTCAACACCCAAGTGCTCGACAACGATTTTCTGCACGCGTTCGGCAATATCGCTCATATCAGACGGCCCTCAATTTCTTGTTTCGTTATCCCGTTGCGGGACGATTCCTACGACAATGATTTAAGACGATTCGGTTACCTCAGGCGCCCGAAAACGACCTTCGATCCCTATCACAGCACACATGTTCAGACTAGAGACCGCAAACACATGCGTGTGGAAGCCGCGACTTAGCCGCGTTCGCCCGTAACGTCAAGCCGGGCGGCCCGTCTTTCGACCTATAACATCGCCATGCCCCCATTCACATGCAGCGTCTGGCCCGTCACATATGAGGCTTCTTCACTCGCCAGAAAAACAGCGCAAGCCGCTACATCATCAACAATCCCCAGTCGACCCGCAGGAATGCGCTCAAGCAATGTCGTCTTCTGATCATCCGACAGGGCATCCGTCATCGGAGTTTCGATAAAGCCCGGCGCGATACAATTCACCGTGATGCCCCGGCTCGCAACTTCCTGCGCCAGCGCTTTCGACATGCCCGTCAGACCGGATTTGGACGCTGCGTAATTTGCCTGACCCGGATTGCCAGTTGCGCCAACAACAGACGTCACGGTCACGACCCGGCCCCAGCGCGCCTTCATCATGCCGCGCAAAACTGCGCGCGTCAGTCGAAAGGTCGAGGTCAGATTGACATCGATGACCTGCTGCCATTCTTCGTCCTTCATGCGCATGGCCAGGTTGTCGCGGGTCAATCCGGCATTGTTGATCAGGATATCAACGCTGCCCGCAGCCTCCTCGGCTTCGGCGATCAGCGCATCCGGAGCAGCCGCATCCGACAGGTTTGCTGCGACCACATGACATCTCTCGCCCAGGCTTGCCGCAAGCGCATCGAGTTTTTCAGTTCGCGTGCCGCTGGCCACGATCGTGGCACCCCGGTCATGCAGCTGGCGGGCAATCGCCCCACCAATACCGCCCGTTGCGCCGGTCACCAGCGCTGTCTTGCCTTCGAGATCGAACATGTCGTCCTTCTTCTTGAGAGTTCCTAGAGAGTTGCGAGAAAGTCTTCGATGTCAGCGGGGTTGCCAATGGCGCGCCCCGAAATTTCCCGATCAATGCGACGCACCAGCCCGGTCAGAACCTTGCCCGCACCGATTTCACAGAGTTCATCCACACCCTGATCGCGCATCGTGAGAACGCATTCGCGCCAGCGCACCCGGCTGGTCACCTGTTCGATCAGAAGATTGCGGATGTCATTAGGGTCGGACACCGGTGCAGCGGTCACATTTGCCACCACCGGCAGGTTGGGCGCCGACATGCTGGCCGTCGCGAGCGCATAGGTCATGACGTCAGCGGCCGGATCGAGAAGAGAACAATGGAACGGCGCACTGACCGTCAGCATCATCGCCTTTCTGGCCCCGCGCTCCTTGGCAATCTCTACCGCGCGCTCAACAGCTTCGGTGTCACCGCTGACGACAACCTGACCATCGGAATTGTCATTCGCCACATCACACACCTGGTCCTCAGCGGCATCCGCGGCGATTGATTCCACGTCTTCCAGACTGGGGCCGAGTATCGCAGCCATGGCGCCCCGGCCAACGGGAACTGCCGCCTGCATGGCCTCTCCACGGGTTTGCAGCAATCGGGCGGTCTCGGCCAGCGGCAATGCGCCCGCCGCAGCCAGCGCGGAATATTCGCCAAGACTATGCCCGGCCACGAACGCGGCCATCTCGGACACCTTCTTGCCACCCTCTTCCTCGAGAACGCGGATCACCGCCATGCTGACCGCCATCAGGGCCGGCTGGGCGTTCTGGGTCAGGGTCAGTTCTTCAAGCGGCCCTTCGAACATGATCTTGCTCAACCGCACCTCAAGGGCATCATCCACTTCTTCGAAGACCAGACGGGCTGCCGGGAATGCTTCCGACAACGCAAGCCCCATACCCACTTCCTGACTTCCCTGTCCGGGAAAGACGAACGCACGACTCATTTGGACAATCCCCCTCTTACTCTTGATAGATCAGTCATATAGCCGCCCCTTCGGTGTCGCAAGACACTGAAAGGAAGCGCTTGCGCCATGCGGACCTTGTGGTGTATTCCCGCGCCTCATTCGGTGTTGGGGAGAAATCCACACCGTACTCCTTGCCGGTGACGCATTGGGCCCACCGGATATGACCGTGCAGCCGCGGCCCGTTATCGGGGCGATCGGCGGCGGTCAGCCAACAGCCAAAGGGAGTCGCATAACATGCCACTCTATGAACACGTCTTTATTGCGCGTCAGGATGTTTCCGGCACGCAGGTCGATCAGATGGTCGAAGCCTTTACCGGGATCGTTGAAACCGGTGGCGGCAAGGTCGTCGAGACCGAATCCTGGGGTTTGCGCAACCTCGCCTACCGGATCAAGAAGAACCGGAAGGGTCACTACGTCATGATGAACATCGACGCACCGTCGGAGGTCATCAATGAACTTGAGCGCCAGCAACGCATCCACGAAGACATTCTTCGCTATCTCAGCCTGCGGGTCGACGAGCATGAGGAAATGCCTTCGGTCATGATGCAGGGCCGCAAGGAACGCGGGTCTCGTCGTGATGATGAAGACGGTGATGATGCTCCGCCGAAAACCGAAACCGCAGCACCCGAAACAGCAACACCTGCGGAAGCACCTGCCGAAGAGGCAGCGGCCGAGCCGGCAGCGGAAACCGCTGCTGATAGCGAAGGGGAGAAGGAATAATGTCTATGAGACCCCATACCAGTGGCGGCGGTGGCGGCGGCGGAGGCCGACGCCCCTTCTTTCGTCGGCGCAAAACATGTCCGTTCACGGGCACGAACGCACCGCGCATCGACTACAAGGATACGAAAACGCTCTCACGCTATATTTCCGAGCGTGGCAAGATCGTACCCAGCCGCATCACCGCGGTTTCCGCCAAGAAGCAACGCGAACTCGCACGCGCCATCAAGCGCGCCCGGTTCTTGGCGCTTCTGCCCTACGTACTCGACTGATGATGGGTGGCGGGCCGGCCAGGTGACCGTCCCGCGTTAGGCAGATGATGCAAGGCACGACCAAACATTTTGCTCTGACGCTTGCCGCTGGTGCGGCAGCTGCGCTGCTTTTCGCCGCGCCGTTTGCGTTAGGCATTGGTGCGGTCGCACCACTGACCCTGACCGGTGTTCCGCTGATGGCGGCCGGGTTGGGGCTGGGCTTGCTTTTGGCAATTGGCGCCGGACTCACGGGTCTGGTTCTGGTGTTCGGGATCGCGATGCTTTTTGCATTGAGTTCCGAACCCATCGTTCTCTTCGCCGGTCTGTTTTTTGTGCCGGTGATTTTTGCCGTCCAGCAACTGCAACGAACACGGACATCGTCATTGGGTTATATCGAGTGGCATCCGCCGCTCAATGTTATGGCCTGGCTTCTGGCGGGCGTGCTGGTGGCCATGAGCTTCTTTGCGATGATGGTGATACAGGACAATACGGACTTGTCCTTCATGGCCCGATCGTTTCTGCAGCCCGTCGTCACCGGCGTATTTCCGGAGCTGGGGTTTCATCGAACCCGTGAACTTATTCAGGCACTGACCCCGATTTTCCCGGGTACGGTGGTTGCGGTTTGGCTTCTGATGCTGGCAATCGCGACCGCAGGTGCTCTGGCCTTGCTCAGATTCTACGGTGCTTTGAAACGTCCGGCGACCCGAATGGAAGACCTTCGTGTTCCGCTTTGGATCCCGGCGGCCTTCTGCCTTTCTGTTCTGTTTGTGGTGTACGGTGATTTCAATCTGGCCTATCTCGGTCAGAATGCTGCACTGGCATTGCTGGTTCCCATGTTCCTCGTCGGGCCGGAACCTTCCATGCGATCGCACGCCGCACGCCCATTACCTACTTAGTTATCGCCGTCTTCTGCGGCTTTATGATCGTCTTCCCGCCGCTCACAGCGCTTGTAGCGTTGATCGGTGTGGCAGACCAAACCCTCGATCTTCGCCGGCGCATCGGGCTCCACCCGACCGGCCAGGAGGTGTGACATGGAAGTAATTCTTCTCGAACGTATCGAAAAACTCGGACAAATGGGGGACGTGGTTACGGTGAAACCGGGCTACGCACGCAATTTTCTGCTACCCGCAGAAAAAGGCTCTTCGGGCAACCGAAAGCAGCAAAATCCCAGTTTGAAAATCAGCGCGCGCAGGCTGGAGGGCAGAGAACCTCGAGCGACGCAAGGATGCCGAGGCCGTTGCTGAAAAGCTCAGCGGTCTGGACGTCGTGTTGATTCGCCAGGCTGGAGACAACGGTCAGCTCTACGGTTCCGTGAGCGGACGCGATCTGGCCGATTCCGTGACCGAGGCCGGCGTTACGGTTTCACGCGGTCAGGTGATGCTGGACCGCCCCATCAAGGAACTCGGCCTGCATGAGGTTCGCATCTCGCTGCATCCCGAGGTTCAGGTGGAAATCAAGGCCAACGTCGGCCCGTACCGAAGACGAAGCTTCCACCCAACGCGAACGCGGTCCTGTCGATCACGGAAATCGCCGAGGAAAGCGAAGCTGCGGAAGAAGCTATTGCACTCGCCGAGGAAGCTCTTGCGATCGCTGACGACAAGGAAGCCGAAGCCGCTGCCATTGACGGCATGGTTGAGGAAGAAGTCGCAGAACGGGTTGCCGAAGAAGCCGAAGACGATGCACCGGCCGATGAGGCCGCGGCAGAGGACGAAACGGACAAGTCCTGAATGTAAATACGGGTTTTGCCCGTTCGGCAAAGTTTTGCTAGCGTTTCCCCCCGGCGTCGTAAATTTGCTTACAACACGGGGGAAGCGATGCGTTTGGCACGGTTTCTCGACGCGGTTATCGATGAGGGCGATTTTGCCCTGATCGACTCCCGCGGCAAGACACACAAACTCGGGAATGGTGCCGAACCGCGCATTGCGGTTCGGCTGCACGACCGCGCGACGGAGCGACGGCTTCTCGTCAATCCGAGGCTCGCGGCCCGGCGAAGCCTACATGGACGGTACGCTGACCATCGAAGAGGGCACCCTCTTTGATCTCATTGATCTCATCGGCCGCAATATCGAAACCTTTGAAAGCCATTGGTTTTCAGATTTCTCCGCCGGGATGAGCCGGCTGTCCCGCCGTCTCCAGCAATACAATCCGGTCGGAAAGGCGCAACGCAACGTTGCCCATCACTACGATCTCTCCGACGACCTGTACGACCTCTTTCTGGACAGCGACCGGCAGTATTCCTGTGCCTATTTTGACGGTTCCCACCATGATCTTGAGCGCGCCCAGCGCGACAAGAAACGCCACATCGCGGCCAAATTACTCCTCGATAGGCCCGGTCTAGATGTCCTCGATATCGGTTCGGGCTGGGGTGGTATGGGGCTCTATCTGGCACAGACCGCCAATGCGAACGTCACAGGGGTCACCCTGTCCACCGAACAACACAAGGTGAGCGAGCGTCGGGCTGCTGAAGCAGGTCTGTCGGACCATGTTCAGTTCAAACTTCAGGATTATCGTGACGAAACCGCGACCTTCGACCGGATCGTGTCCGTGGGCATGTTTGAACATGTCGGCGCGGGCCATTACCTAGAGTATTTCCGCAAAACCAAACAACTTCTCAAAGATGATGGTGTCTTTCTGCTCCATTCCATCGGTCGCATGGAGCCTCCGGGAACAACCAATCCCTGGCTTCGCAAGTATATATTCCCCGGTGGCTACACCCCGTCTCTCTCGGAAACCCTGGCCGCGATCGAACGCGCGGGATTGTGGGTCACGGACATCGAAATTCTGCGACTGCACTATGCCGAAACGCTGCATCACTGGTATGACCGCTTCATGGCGCAGCGCGACAAGGCGCTGGAACTCTATGACGAGCGTTTTTTGCCGGATGTGGGAGTTCTATCTGATCGGCTGCGAAATCGCGTTTCGGCGCATGGGTCAGATGGTGTTTCAGATTCAGATTGGCCAATCGTCAGGATGCCGTACCACTGACGCGGGACTACATAAACGGATCTGGGAGCGGGCCATCTCGGAAGATGCCAGCGCCGCCGCCGAATAACCGAATTCCAATTGCCTTCGGGCCAGGAGAACGCCTTGCCCGAAAATTTATGTTGATGCGGATGCCTGTCCGGTAAAGGACGAAATCATGCGCGTCGCCGAACGCCACCAGATCAGGGTCCACCTGGTCAGCAACAGCGGTATGTTCGGCTTCCATGGCCATCCGCTAGTCACCCAGATTGTCGTAAGTGATGGCGCCGATGTGGCCGATGACTGGATTGCCGGGCGGATCAGTGCACAGGATATCGTCGTCACCCAGGACATCCCCCTCGCCGACCGGTGCATCAAGAAAGACGCACGCGCAATCCGCCCCAACGGCAAGATTCTCGACAAGCATTCCATAGGCATGTCACTGGCGACCCGTGACCTGATGACTGATTTGCGTTCGGCCGGCGAAACAACCGGTGGCCCACGTGCCTTTTCGAAACAGGGACCGTTCCAGCTTCCTGCAGACACTCGAAACAGAAATTCAGGCGGCGCTGCGGGCTTGATATTGTCCTCTAAAAAAGAACCCGCCAACCTGAAATTATGGGAACCAAAAAACTACTTTTAGTTTGCTTCGTCAACTATCAGGATCGAGCATGTAACTGGGGGGGACATCACGTGACTTTTCTGACAAATCATTTCCAGCTGAGGGAGGGTCGAAATCGGACCACGCGATGTGCGAAACGTGTGGGTTTGTGTGAAGGCTGTCACACCCGAGTGCGCTCAATCTCTCGTGCTTTGCCACAGACATCCGAAGTACTCATCGGATCATCCGATCGACAAAGCACGGATCTCTTCCCTCACGTCACATCACAACCTTGGAACCGAGTGTGATATCCAGTCTGTCGAACGGCCTCAGTCAATGGACCACGACCACAGAACCCACCTGGCGACCATCCTCCACGGTCGCATGCGCGGTGCCGATATCATCGAGCGCAAACTCCTGCGCCACCCGGTTGGTCAGCTTTCCTTCGGCCATCCAGCGTGAAATATCGGCTACGCTTTGCTGCTTGAAAGTCTTCCCGGCATGGTGAAACACCCGATGATGTGCAGTGTCGGCGAATTTGCCAGCACACCATAGAATGGGAAGGGGGCAACCGGCTCTGCCATGGAGGCATAGGATGCAATAACCGCCCCGGTTTTCAGAATTTTCGCCGTGGTCTTCATGTTGCCGCCAAGCTCGACTTCCACAACACGATCCACGCCCTTCCCATCCGTGATCTCCTTGACCCGGGCGACAACGTCTTCTGTCTTGTAGTTGATTATGTGGCTGACACCTTCTTCATGTGCCCGGGCTGCCTTCTCATCGGAACTGACCGTCCCGATCACCGTGGCCCCCCCGTTGCGTGCCATTTGCACGGCATAGTTTCCGACCGCGCCAGCTGCGCCGGTCACCAGGATCGTCTGTCCGCCGACGGGGGCCATCCTTGTAAACCGCAGCATGTGCCGTCATCGCCGGGATGCCCAGGCAAGCACCCCTCGGCGAAACTCTGGCCTCTCCGGCAAAGGATTGGCACGGGCTGGCATCAATCGCCATGTATTCGGCAGCCGTCCCCTCGGGGGCGCCGCAGATGCCCCTCAAAGAGCCAGACCCGTTCACCAATCCGCCCGGCATCAACCTCGGCACCGACAGCTTCGATCACCCCGGCACCGTCAAAATGCGGAATCATCCGCTCCGCCATCATCGGTCCCCGCCCGCCATCTCGTCGTTTGACGTCGAGCGGATTGATCCCGGAGGCATGCACCCGGACCAGAACCTGTCCGTCACCGGCAACCGGCGTTGCATGTTCACCGATCTCGAAGACCTCATTGGCCGGGCCAAAACCCGTATACCAAGCTGCGCGCATTGTACTCTCCCCCGTTGGAATGCCTGATTTTCGCCAATATACGCCTATAAAGACGGAGATAAAGACGGCGTCTGACTATGGCGAATATCACCAAGAATTCTCATGCAAGCAGAAATAAGGACCAATCGACAAACCTTATCCTCATGTTCCACCGAGACTCACCGAATGATCGCTACACTTGGAAAGGTCCTCACCACTAGGGTGCGCTCATGACAACAAGCGACATGGCAGACCACATGGCAGACCAGATGGCAGACGAGACGGCTACCGTTACGCCCCTTCACGGGGACGAAAACGCGCCGGGATTCCGTTCGCCACCCCACAATTTCGAAGCCGAAATGGCGCTGTTGGGCGCAATTCTAGTCAACAATCGATCCTTTGAGCGGGTTCAGGAATTCCTGTTCGCAGAACATTTTGCCGATCCGGCCCATGGCCGTGTCTATGAGGCCTGCGCCCATCTGATCGAACGCGGCCAGATCGCCGATCCTGTGACCTTGAAAAACTACTTCAAGGATGACGAAGATCTGAAGGCGATCGGCGGTCAGGCCTATATCGCCGAACTCGCCAATGCCGTGATCACCATTCAGAACGCCGGTGACCTTGGCAAGGAAGTCTATGACTGCTTCCTGCGCCGCGAGCTGATCGATATCGGTGATCAGGTGGTCAATGCCGCCTATGAATACGAAATGGATGCCCCCGCCCCGCAGCAGATCGAGCGGGCCGAAGAAATGCTGTTTCAGCTGGCAGAACAGGGTTCATCCGAAACCGGATTTGTCGATTTTAAGACCGCTGTCACCACGGCCATTGATGCCGCAGCCGCTGCGTACAAACGCGACGGGGAGCTTGTCGGTGTCCCGACCGGGTTCACCGATGTCGACAAGCTGCTTGGTGGCCTGCACGATTCCGACCTGATCATCATCGCCGGACGGCCCTCGATGGGCAAAACCGCGTTTGCAACCAACATTGCCTACAATGCGGCGGCCTCGAAGAAGCTGGTGGAAGGGCCGGACGGCACCGATATCGAAGAAGCCGAAAGTGTGGCCTTTTTCTCACTGGAAATGTCATCAGAACAGCTCGCAACCCGTATCCTGTCCGAACAGGCCCATGTCCGTTCGGACTCGATCCGTCGAGGTGATGTGCGCGAAGAGGAATACAACCGGGTTTTTGCCGTCGCCCAGGCACTGCATAGCCTCAAACTCTTCATCGATGACACACCAGCGCTGACGATTTCGCAGATACGCACGCGATCACGTCGCCTGAAGCGCCAGCATGGTCTGAGCCTGATCATTGTCGACTATCTGCAGCTCATCAATCCACCGGCGAACAGCCGAGGCGACAACCGCGTTCAGGAAGTCTCCCAGATCACCCGTGGCCTGAAGGCCCTGGCCAAGGAGCTCAACGTGCCGGTGATCGCCCTAAGTCAGCTCTCGCGTGCCGTCGAGCAGCGAGAAGACAAACGTCCGCAACTGTCCGATCTGCGTGAATCCGGCTCGATCGAGCAGGACGCCGATGTGGTCTCCTTCATCTATCGCGAGGAGTACTACAAGGAACGCGAACGCCCGACACCCCGCGACAATGAAAAGCAGGAGACCTATCTGGAACGCGAAACGCGCTTCAACGAGCTTCTCGAGCAATGTCGTAACAAGGCGGAAGTGATTGTAGCCAAACAGCGTCATGGCCCGATCGGCACGATCACACTGCAATTTACCGGCGAATTCACGCAATTCTCGGACCTTCAGGCCGACAATTACCTGCCCGAGGAACGGTTCTAAAGCTTTGTCCGCCAACGACATTGCGATCCCGGCCGATACAGGCGCCACCCTTGTCGTCAATCTCGATGCCATTGCCGAAAACTACGCGCTGCTGCAGAAAACCTGCCCGCAGGCCCGGATCGGTGCCTCGGTCAAGGCCGATGCTTACGGGCTAGGCCTTGCACCGGTTGCACGGACCCTCTCGAAGGCCGGGTGCCACACATTCTTTGTTGCCACCGCCGGCGAAGGCCTCACCCTTCGCGGGATCTTGCCAGAGTCCGAAATCGTCGTTCTGAACGGCCCGGAGCGCGAACAAACCGATCTTTTCGCAGGCGGGGCGTTGATCCCCACCCTGAACAGTCTGGAACAGATTGAACGCTGGCAGCAGCGTAGCCCTGCCGATCCGAGCCCGGCCTATCTGCATGTGGATACCGGCATGAACCGCCTTGGCCTCAGCGCATCCGACGTGGATACCCTGATCGCGGAGCCAGCGCGCCTGAATGGGGTCACGATTTCCACTCTGATGAGTCATCTGGCCTGCGCTGACACGCCCGCGCACCCGATGAACGCGGCGCAATTATCGGCGTTTCAGGCTGCCCGCGCGCGCCTGGAAACCGTGACCGGGGCTCTGCGGGCCAGTCTCGCCAACTCACCCGGCGTATTTCTGGGGCCGGATTATCACTTCGATCTCGTCCGTCCCGGCGCCGCGCTCTATGGCCTGGCACCGAGTCCTGATCGGCCCAATCCGATGAAGCAAACCATTGAAATACATGCAAAAATCCTGCAGTTACGCGACGTTGACACCCCCATGACCGTTGGATACGGTGCCACGCATCAGGTGGAAAAACCGGCGCGAATCGCCACGGTGGCAGCAGGTTATGGCGACGGTTATCCGCGCGCAGCAGCGAGCAGGACAGGTGGCAGCATGCATGCCTATATTGCCGACTACAAAACCACCTTGTTCGGACGGGTCTCGATGGATCTGATCACCCTCGATGTGAGCGACCTCCCCGACGAACTAGCGGTTCCCGGACAAACAGTGGAATTGCTTGGTCCCCATGTATCTCCGGACGATCTCGCCCGGTCTGCCGGCACCATCGGCTATGAAATCCTGACCGGGTTCGGCAACCGACTGCACCGTCTCTACCGGGGCGGCGGAGACTGAGCATGCGACTTCTGCGGGCCATCGGACGCGGCACCATCGCCATCTTTGCCGTGATCGGGCGGATATCCGTCTTCGCGGGCACCAGTCTCTATCACTGCGTCCGTCCGCCTTTCTTTCCGCGCCTGATCTTGCGCCAAATGATCGAGATCGGCTTCTACTCGCTTCCGGTTGTGGGGCTGACGGCGATTTTCACGGGCATGGTGCTGGCCCTCCAGAGTTTCAGCGGCTTCGGATTTGCCGGGGAAGCCACCATCGCCAATGTCGTTGTCTGGGGCATCACACGTGAACTGGGACCCGTGCTCGCAGGGCTGATGGTCGCCGGGCGCATCGGTGCCGCCATGGCCGCAGAAATCGGTACCATGCGGGTGACCGAACAGATCGATGCCCTGACCACATTGTCGACCAACCCCTTTAAATACTTGGTCGCCCCCCGCCTCATCGCCGCCGTCGCGATGCTGCCGCTTCTCGTTCTCGTCGCCGATGTGATCGGTGTGCTCGGCGGGTTTATCGTCTCGGTCTATGATTTCGGCTTCAATCCGACCACCTATCTGAAAAGCACCTGGGCCAGCCTGGACGCGGCCGGATTTATATCCGGACTGGTCAAGGCCGCCGTCTTCGGCTTCCTGATCGCCCTGATGGGCACCTATCACGGCTATCATTCCAAGGGTGGAGCCCAGGGGGTCGGTCAGGCGACAACCAATGCGGTTGTCTCGTCCTCCATCCTGTTGCTGCTCTTCAACTTCATCATCACCGCCCTGTTCTTCGCCACATGACGCATTCGGACACCCCGGCGAAAATCGAAGTTCGCGATCTGCACAAGTCATTCGGGTCCAAGCATGTGCTTCGCGGCGTGGACCTGACCCTGCGGAGCGGGGAATCACTGGCCGTAATCGGCGGCTCGGGAACGGGCAAGTCGGTCCTGATCAAGAACATCATCGGCCTGATGGAGCCCGATTCCGGCAGCATCCGGATCGACGGAGAAGACGTCGTCGGCATGAGCCCCGACGAACGGGAACGGGTCACCCGGAAATTCGGCATGCTGTTTCAGGGGGCGGCGCTGTTTGACAGCCTGCCTGTCTGGGAAAATGTGGCATTCGGTCTGATCCAGAGCAAGGGCATGAACCGCCATGCGGCGCGAGAGGAAGCCTTGGTGGCCATGGTTCAGGTGGGTCTCGACACCGATATCGCGGATCGCTCCCCCGCCGAACTCTCCGGCGGCATGCAGAAACGCGCCGGGCTGGCGCGTGCCATCGCGACGAAGCCTGAAATTCTCTTCTTCGACGAACCCACCACCGGTCTCGACCCCATCATGGGCAGCGTGATCGATGACCTGATCGTGAAATCGGTTCGCGAACTGGATGCCACCGCATTGTCGATCACACATGACATGGCAAGTGCCCGCCGAATCGCCGACAACATCGCCATGATTTATGAGGGTCGTATCGTCTGGCACGGGCCAGTCGCGGATATCGACGACTCCGGGAACGAAATGCTCGACCAATTCATCCATGGCCGCTCTGACGGGCCGATTCAGCTGCGCGTGGCCAGCTAGCCATGGCGCGCGCGGCCAATCGTTTCGTCTGCCAGTCCTGCGGTGCCGTGCACCGCAAATGGACGGGGCGGTGTGATTCCTGCAACGAGTGGAACTCGATTGTCGAGGAAACGGCCGAAGCGACCGTTCCCAAGGGAGTCTCGCGCAGCGGCGGCAAGGCAGTGGCCTTCACCTCGCTCGACGGCGCCCCGGAAAACCGCACCCGCCGCCTGACCGGGCTGAAAGAACTCGACCGCGTGTGCGGCGGTGGCTTCGTGCCCGGTTCCGCCCTGCTGGTCGGTGGCGATCCGGGGATTGGCAAATCGACATTGCTCCTGCAGGCTGCCGCGCTGCTGGCCCGTGCCGGCACGTCGGTTGCCTATATCTCGGGCGAGGAAGCGATCGACCAGATCCGCCTGCGCGCCCACCGCCTAGGTCTGGCCGACGCGCCGGTTTTCCTCGCGGCCGCAACCAATATTCGCGACATCCTTGCCGCCCTCGACGCACCCGACGCCGCCGATGTGGCCATCATCGATTCCATTCAGACGATGTATGTGGACACGCTGGATTCCGCGCCGGGAACCGTGGCCCAAGTCCGCACCTGTGCCCAGGAGCTGATCCGGGTCGCAAAACGTCGTGGCCAGACGATGATCCTGGTCGGCCATGTCACCAAGGAAGGCACCATCGCCGGGCCACGTGTTCTCGAACACATGGTTGATGCGGTGCTGTATTTCGAGGGCGAGCGCGCCAACCAGTTCCGTTTGCTGCGCGCGGTCAAGAACCGGTTCGGTGCCACTGACGAGATCGGCGTGTTCGAAATGACCGATGCCGGTCTGGCCGAAGTGGCCAATCCCTCGGAACTGTTTCTGGCCGGGCACAGCGACACGGTCAGTGGTTCGGCAGTCTTTGCTGGCATTGAAGGCACGCGCCCGGTGCTTGTCGAAATTCAGGCCCTTGTCGCACCCACCGCACTGGGCACGGCACGCCGCGCGGTTGTCGGCTGGGATTCCGGGCGACTGGCCATGATCATTGCTGTGCTGCAGACCCGCTGCGGTCTCAATCTCGGCTCCCACGATGTCTATCTCAACGTGGCCGGTGGTCTGCGGATCAGTGAACCGGGTGCAGACCTTGCCGTTGCCGCAGCCCTAGTTTCAGCCCATATGGATCAGCCCCTTCCCCTGCGCACCGTAGTGTTCGGTGAGGTCGGGCTCGGCGGTGAGGTGCGGGGCGTCGGCCAGGCCGATGCGCGTCTGCGCGAAGCCGCCAATCTAGGTTTCGAGCGCGCCCTCATTCCCGCGCGCTCCAATAAGGGCAAGAAGGACACCGGCTCTTTGCAGATCGCCGAGATTGCCGAGTTGCGGAATCTGTTCAGCCAGTTTGATGTGCCCGCCAAACCCAAGGCGATGGAGGCCGTCTGACCATGGAAATTGCAGGCTTCAGCGGATTCGACATCGGCGTTCTCGCCATCGCATTTCTCGGCGCGCTCTTCGGGCTGGTCACCGGCTTTGTGCGCGGCGGCCTGTTTGTCGCCTCATGGGTGGGCGCCGGGCTGGTCACCATCTACGGCTTCGAAACCGCGACCCCAATCGCCGCCCGGTATATCAGCCCCAAATGGTTTCCCAACCTGATCGCGGGCGCCGTTCTATTCATCGTGGCCCTGATCGTCTTTCACCTGATCAGTCATCTGATCAGCGGCTGGGTTCGCTCCGGGCGCCTGAATGCACTCGACCGCTCCCTCGGTCTGATCGCAGGTCTGGCTGCCGCGCTATTAGTGATCTGCGTTGCCTATCTGTTCATGAGCGATATCTGGGGCGATGAAACACCTGACTGGGTTGATGCTGCCCGCACCCAGACCGCTGTCGAGCGTGGCGCGGTTCTTGTCCGCGATCTGCTGCCCGCATCCCTGATCGGCGAGACCGGCGCGGCACTGGAGCGGGCCCAACAACGTGCCAATGACTTAGACGCCGCCCGCGAGGCGCTCGACCGCCTGACCCGCCCCCCCGAATCATCTGCACCTCCGCCCCCGGAAGGGTATAAGGAGGGCGCACGTGAAGGCCTCGAAGATCTGATCCGGAAAAGCCAGTGACATCCATCATGACCACCCATCCGTTTCAGCCGTCCCATGACCCGGACAAGTTCCACGAAGAATGTGGGGTCTTCGGCGTCTTCGGCACCGAAGATGCATCGGCTCTGACCGCGCTGGGACTGCATGCCCTGCAGCATCGCGGACAGGAAGCGGCCGGAATAGTGTCCTATGACGGCAAGCGCTTCCACCCCCATCGGGCGATGGGACTGGTTGGAGACAGTTTCGGCAATGCGGAAGTGATCCAGACTATGCCCGGCGATTCCGCCATTGGTCACAATCGCTATTCAACCGCCGGCGAGACCGTCCTGCGCAACGTGCAGCCGCTTTATGCCGATTACAGTTTCGGCGGCCTCGCGCTGGCCCATAACGGCAATCTGACCAATGCCCGCAAGCTGCGACGCGAACTGGTTGAGGCTGGATCCCTGTTCCAGTCGACCATGGACACCGAGGTGATCCAGCATCTGATCTCGACAAGCCGCGAGACCCGTCTGCTCGATAGGTTCATCGAAGCCCTCCGCGCCATCGACGGCGCCTATTCGCTGGTGGCCCTGTCCCGCCGCAAAATGATCGGTGCGCGTGACCCGCTCGGTGTACGCCCCCTGGTGCTCGGACAGCTGGGTGATGCCTGGATTCTGGCCTCAGAGACCTGTGCACTCGACATCATCGACGCGACCTATATCCGCGATATCGAGCCCGGCGAGCTCATCGTCATTGATGACGACGGTTTGCATTCCTACAAACCCTCGCCGCCGGTTCGAAAGCGTCTCTGCATCTTTGAGTACATCTATTTCGCCCGGCCCGATTCCGATGTCGACGGCACCAATGTCTATGAGGCCCGCAAGGCGATCGGTGCGGAACTGGCGCGCGAAAGCCATGTCGATGCCGATCTGGTGATCCCGGTGCCCGACAGCGGCGTTCCCGCGGCCATTGGCTATGCGGCAGAAGCGGGCATCCCCTTCGAGCTGGGATTGATCCGCAATCACTATGTGGGCCGGACCTTCATCGAACCGACCGATGAAATCCGACATCTCGGCGTGCGCCTGAAGCACAACGCCAATCGCGGTCAACTGGCCGGGAAAAGCGTGATCCTGGTCGATGACAGCATCGTGCGCGGCACCACCTCGAAGAAGATTGTGGAGATGGTCCGCAATGCCGGTGCAAAGGAAGTCCATTTCCGGATTTCGAGTCCGCCCACCCGGGGGCCCTGCTATTACGGGATCGATACACCCGAAGCCTCGCAGCTCCTTGCCGCGAACCACGAAGTTGATGAAATCTGCAAACTGATCGGCGCCGACAGTCTGTCCTATATCAGTATCGACGGACTCTACCGGGCGATGGGCGAGGACAGCCGTAACAATGACGCCCCTCAATATTGCGATGCCTGTTTCAGCGGCGAATACCCGATTGCCTTGACCGACATGGAACATGCCGACGACGTGCCCCAGATGTCCTTGCTCGCCGAACTGGCCTGACAACGAGTTACACCATGAACGACCAAGCTTCCCTGACCGGCCGCGTGGCACTGATCACCGGCGCATCCCGTGGTATTGGCGCGGCCGTGGCCAAACGATTTGCCGCCGAAGGTGCCCATGTCATCCTCATCGCCCGCACCGTGGGCGGCCTGGAAGAGATCGACGATACCATCAAGGCGGCGGGCGGCCAGGCAACACTAGTGCCTTGCGATCTCACGAATTTCGAAGCGATCGACACCCTCGGACCTGCCCTGATCGAACGGTTTGAGAAGCTGGACATCTTTGTTGGCAATGCCGGCGCGCTGGGCGAAATGACCCCGCTCACCCACTACGATGCCACGTCATGGCATCAGGTCTTCGACGTCAATGTTCACGCAAACTGGCGTCTGATCCGCACGCTGGACCCGCTGCTCCGCCGCTCCGACGCCGGACGGGCCATCCTGGTCACCAGCGGGGCTGCCGCGAACCCGCGCGCATTCTGGGGTGCCTATGCTGTCACCAAGGCCGCCGTGGAAACCCTGGCCAAAGTCTGGGCCTCCGAACTGGAAAACAGCAATGTGCGGGTCAATCTCCTCAATCCCGGCGCAACACGCACGAGCATGCGCGCAGCAGCGTTCCCGGGGGAAGATCCGAACACACTGAAAACACCCGACGAGATCGCGGGCCGTTTCGTCGAAATGGCGAGCCCCGCCTGGACCCGCCACGGCGAGCTCATCGACCTCGCCTGATCGGGTTGCCTATTTCTTGTGATAGGGGTTGTTGCTCTTGCGCGTCTGAATGCGGATCGGCGTGCCCACAAGCTTGAACGTGTCGCGAAAGCTGTTCTCCAGATATCTCAGATAGCTGGTTGGCAGGTCTTCCGGCCGGTTCCCGAATAGAACCACCGTCGGCGGACGCGCTTTGGGCTGGGTGACATAGCGCAGACGGATCGAACGCTTGTTCGCGGCCAGGGGCGGCGGATGACGTTCCAGGATACCTTCCAGCCAGTCATTAAGTGCTGCTGTCGGCACCCGCCGGTTCCAGTGCTCATAGGCCGCCAGTACCGTCGGCATGAGCCGTTCCAATCCCCGTCCCGTTGCCCCAGACAGCGTCACGATCGGCGTCCCCGCGCCCTGGGGCAGCGAAGTCTGCATACGATCGTGCAGCACCCGAAGCGCCGCCGCGCCATCCGTGACGAGATCCCATTTATTCACCACAATAATGAACGCGCGGCCTTCCTCGATCACATGACGTGCGATGGCAAGATCCTGCTTTTCGAGCATCTGGTCGGAATCCAGCACCAGCACAACCACATGGGCATACTGGATGGCATTGAGCGAATTCCCGACCGACAGCTTTTCCAGTTTCTCCTCGATGCGCGCCTTCCGACGCAGTCCGGCGGTGTCCACCAGCGCGATCTTCTGGCCCTCAAATTCCCAATCGATGGAAATCGCATCCCGCGTGATCCCGGCTTCCGGGCCGGTGAGCATCCGGTCCTTGCCGACAATGGAATTGATCAGCGTCGACTTGCCCACATTCGGCCGTCCGACAATGGCAAGCCGCAAGGCGCGACCATCCTCACCGGGCGTGTCGTCCTCATCCCAGATTTCTTCCGGGTCCGGCGCAACCGCAGCAATGGGGTCGAAGAGCAGGTGGATACCCTCACCATGCTCGGCAGAAATCGCAATCGGGTCTCCCAGACCAAGAGAATAGGCTTCCAGGTATCCGCTCTCACCCACCCGGCCCTCGCACTTGTTCACGACCAACACGACATTCGCACTGCGTGTCCGCAGCCAATCGGCGAAATGTTCATCCAGAGGCGTGATTCCGGCCCGCGCGTCGACGACGAGCATCACCAAATCGGCACTGTCGATCGCCTGCTCGGTCTGTCGGCGCATGCGCGCGGGCAGACTTTCGTCGAAAGCGTCCTCGAGACCAGCCGTGTCAACAAGTCGAAAGCTCAGATCGGCAATCGAGCCTTCGCCTTCACGACGGTCGCGGGTCACACCCGGACTGTCATCCACAAGCGCCTCACGTCGGCCAACGAGACGGTTGAAAAGTGTGGACTTGCCGACATTCGGCCGCCCGACAATGACGACAGTCGGAAGCATCTGGTTTGGTGTCCCTTCCGGAACTAGCGAAACGCGATCAGGCGCGCGTTGTCAGTCTGAAAATACAGTGTCTCACCGGCGAGTATCGGCGGCAGCGACACATCATCGGGCATATCGATTTCACCAATGATCTCTCCGCTATAGGGCGACAGAGCGACAGCAACGCCCTGGCTGCCTGTCACGATCAGCCGGTCGCTTGCCAGCACCGGGCCGGACCAGCTCACAAGATCGTCGCGATCCTCCGGGTCCTCGTACCGGCCCAGCGGCGTTACCCAGCGAACAAGGCCGTTTTCGGCCACCAGTGCGACGACATCGCCCTCTGTGGTCACCACATAGAGGAAACGACCGGCGATCCAGGGTTGATTCACGCCCCCAACCTCGGCTTCCCAGATGCGACGCCCACTGGCCAAGTCAATCGCCACCATGCGTCCGGAATGGCTGATCGCATAGACGCGCCCGCGATCCAATACCGGGCGGCCTCGAATATCTGCAAGCGCGGATACGGCATCGGCGCGCCGGATCGCGGCCAGATTGTCACTCCAGAGCTGTCGTCCGTTCTGCGCTCGCAGGGCGAAAATCTCCCCCGACGAATAGGGTACAATCACGATGTCCCCATCCACGGCCGGGCTGGCCGAACCGATCAGGCCCGCCGTTTCCTCAATCCCCGTATGGGTCCAGTCAACCGTGCCAAGTTCGGCGTCGAGCGCGAAAACCTGGTTATCCTTGGTGATCGCGTAAACCTTGCCCCCGAAGGCCGTCGGCGCAGAGCGCATGGGTGCAGAAACAGGCGTACGCCAGAGTTCGGCACCGGTTCGGGCATCCAGTGCCACAACCTGCGCAAATCCCGTACCCACATAGACCTTGCCAAGGTCGTAGGCGACACCACCACCCCAGTTTCCGTCATCTTCGTGTTCCGGCTCAATATCCCGGCGCCAGACAACAGCACCGTTATCAACCCGGCGGGCGGAAACCTCGGCATCCGAATCCATCGCAAAGATTAGCCCCTCGGCGACCACCGGGCCCGAGAGGATCGGCGCGTCATCATCCGAGCTCGAGCCGATACTGCGCGACCAAGCTTCCTGTGGCACATCGCCCAACGCAAGATGGTGCATGGCGTGATTGGCAAAGCCACCCTGCTGGGGCCAGTCGTCATTGATCAGCGGACGCGGCAGGCGGATGGAAAGATCGGCAACACGCGAAGACGGCTCGATCTGGTTCTGGCCCGACAGCACCGCAATACGCTCACCCGGAAGCGGTTCGTCGTTGCTCTCTCCCAGAAAATCAAAAGCACTACAGGCCGAAAGCGCATACATCGCGACGGGAATCAGACAATATTTTCGCGCCGAAGCAAACATCGCCAGAGCCATTCTCAATTGCCCGTCAGCGCGAGTAGTTCACTGGCGCGCGCGCGGGCCGTCAAAGGGGTTTCATTGTCTTCCATATTTGCGCGCAACAACTCGCTCGCGCGTGAATCATCACCGGCGCGAATGGCGGAGACCGCCAGAAACTCCCGTGCGGTGACGCGAAACGGATGGGTGGGCGTGTTGAAATCGGACAAACGGTCCTCAACCTCTGCTGCTGACATGATTTCCATGCCGCGCGCGACAGCAAAAATACGTGCCAGTTCACGATGAGGATCGCTGAACGCATCATCGGCCGCGACCGCATCGAATATGGTGACGGCCTCGGCAACATCACCCGCTTCAGCAAGCAAGGTTGCTTCCCGCAGGCTTGCCAGGAACCGGTACCCGGTCGTCCCGTCCTGTGCGATGTCCCGCAAGGCGGTGATTGCCGCATCACGCTCACTCTGCTCCTGCACCACAGCGGTCAGGAACCGGGCGGAATCCGCTTCGCGCGCGCTCTGCTGGGCGTCACGCCAGACCACCACCGCAATCACTGCGCCCAGGAAGACAACAAGAGCCAAAGCCGCAAGGGTGCCATACCGCTTCCAGTGCTGCTGAAAACGATCCTGACGGATCTCTTCGTCTACTTCGCGAAACAACTCGTCCGACACGAAAACAATTCCTTTTCAATCACTTCGCTCAACTGCCTGAGCGGTATATCGCCGGAGCGGGCGACGAAATCAACCTCTTAACAGGGTTTTGATGCAAAGCCCCGCAAGTTCACACCATTCCTTAACCCACATGTAGGAAAATTAGCGCAATTCCGACCGACAAGCGATCATGACCCGCCATATCCGAAATTTAGCCCTGATGCTTGTGCCGCTCACGATGACGGCCTGCGCGGACCCGGCCTCTCTGGCTCTCGGCGGGGCGAGTGTCGTGACCGTTGTTGGTTCGGTTAAAACGGTCTCCGATCACGCCATGTCCTATGCCACCGGCGAGAATTGTTAATTCCTGCATTCGTTCCGCGGTCAGGCCTGGTGCCTGCCCGAACTCGGCGAAGAGCCAGATCCACCAACGGAATCCTGCTATCAATCGATTGCTGCCATGACCTGCTATCCGGTTAAAAACCCACACGAAACCCAAAGCCGACAGGTGCATTAGGCAAACCGGCGTGCCCGCTGGACACATCACGGAAAATCAGGAAAACTCTTACCCGAATCCAATCACTGTAGCGGGCGAGCGCATCCCAAATGAGTTCCGTGCACATCGTAACCCAGCAAAACCGCAGCCCCAGTCAGGTCACCTTCGACCGCAACGAACTCCGCATCCTTCTCAACGAATACAGCCGCCGCGTCGCTGCCGGCGAATGGCGCGACTACGCCATCGATCTGCTGCGCGACCGGGCCGTATTCTCCGTATTTCGTCACACGGCGGAGCACCCGCTCTACGCCATTGAAAAATTTCCCAAGAAGGGCAACCGCCCCTTGCGATACGCGGTGTCCCGCGGCCCTCAGAAGCTGAAACAGGGGCAGGATCTGATGGGCGTTCTCGGCGCGATCAAGAAGCGCCCCAAACTGGTGGCGATCAGCTGACTTTCCCGGGGTTTTCCCTGTGAAATAGCGTGAATTTTCATCCAATTTCCAAAAACTGAAACTGCGCGCGATCTTCGTTGCACACGACGCTCCAACGCGCGAAGACTATAGCGTACATGCGACATTTACGTGTGTCGTCGATCTGCCGAATGGCAATTCAAAATCGCCGTGAGAAGAACTCTGGAGCGTGACATGGAGAGCATAGAACGCGTCAAACCTGTCCCCGACCCCTATCCCGGCGCGATCGCCGCCGGCTTCCGGGATGTCGAAGATGCCAACCGTGTAATGTCGCCCGACGAAAAACGCGAGCAGCGCGCCAAGCTGATCGAAATGGAAAGCCGGATTTTCCGGGCGCGGCTCAGCTAGGACCCCGACGAAGCCGAAGTCTTCGTAGAAATTCTCGACCCGATCACCGGCGATGTGATTCGCCGCTTGCCAGCCGACAAGGCCGCCGAGGATCATGCCAATTTGCGCGATGGCGGCGCGCTGTTTGACCGTCTGGTCTGAACGCTGCGGCGCGGATCTGAAACGATCCGCCCTTCCGCAACCACAGCGGCCGGATATAGGCTGCCGAACATGCAGGCCCCTGACCAATCCGAAACACAGAAACGACGGCACCTCTCTGGTCTCGATCGTTTCCTGGCAGACAGCGAGGTCCTTTCGCGACTGACAGATTGTCAGGTCGGTTTGCTGACCAACCATGCGTCAACAACTTGTGACGGTATCCCCGCCTCGAAAGCGCTCCATGACAGATTGTGCGCGACCGGCGGGCGCCCCATCCGGTTGTTTACGCCCGAACACGGGATTCAGCTCGCCGCCGGTGCCGGTGAAACCGTCGATCATGGCACGGACCCCCTGACCGGCCTTCAGGTCCGCAGTCTGTACGCCCATGGGCGCCTAGACGACGATGCCACATTTGGCGCGATCGATACATTGGTGATCGACCTGCGTGACATCGGTGTGCGCTGTTACACTTATGCCGCAACGGCAGCACGCGCAGCCCGCACGGCACTGGATCGGAATATTGAGGTCATCATCTGTGATCGGCCCAATCCGCTCGGCCCTGACACCGATGGCCCGCGTCCCGAAGCCGGACGCCATTCGCTTCTCGCCTTTTTCGACGTGCCCTTCGTGCACGGACAGACAATTGCGGAACTTTTGACCCATTGGGTCAAAGCCACCGGAACCGAAAACCCCTGTTCCGTCTATCCCGCTGATCGCGCGGGCCCGGCGGACCTTGGATGGACACCGCCTTCTCCGGCCTTGCCCCATCCCGACGCCGTGGCAGCCTATGCAGGCCTCGTGTTGCTGGAAGCAACCAATATCAGCGAAGGCCGGGGATCATCCATCTCGTTCCGTAGCGTCTCTGCACCCGGCCTCAGGGCCATGTCTCTGTGCGAGGCTCTGGCCGATTGGGAGACCGGATTCGCCGCGGCGCCAGCGGTGGTCACAAGCATGCGCGGCGACCATGCCGGTGATCCGCTGGCGGGCATCCAGATCTGGCCGCAACGGGGCAAACAACAAAGCCCATTGGCGTTGGGGATTCATCTGCTCGCATGGCTGCGTCACGAGCATCCCGATTTCGCATGGCTGCCCCTGCAGAACGAGGACTCCGGCGCGGCCATCGACAACCTGTTCGGACGTTCAGACCTCAGGGAAAAACTTGATGCGGGCATGCGTGCGGATCAGATCATGGCCGACTGGCAATAGATCAACGCAGGGGAATGGTCTCACCCTCGACCACCACGTCTGTCAGCTGCATCTGGCCATCCAGCACCACGAAGTCCGCCCAGCAACGCTCGGCGATCCGGCCCCGGTCCCACCGACCGATAAAATCAGCGGGGTATCTCGAAAGCCGCAGGCTGGCCTCCTCCACCGGAAGTCCCAGCGCCAGCAGTCGTGCAAATGCCGCGTCCATCGTCAATGCGCTGCCGGCAAGCGTCTCGTCATCCAGAAACACACTGTCGCCCCGCTTGGTGACCATGTGACTTCCCAACGGATAGGTGCCGTCGGGCATGCCCGCCGCGGCTGTCGCATCCGTCACCATGAACAGTTTGGGAATGGCCCTCAGGGCCGCCAACAATGCCCCATCGGCCACATGAACCCCATCAGGAATGACTGCGGCGTATTCAGCACGCGCCAGCGCGGCCCCCGCCACCCCCGGCGCACGATGATGCAGTGCGGACATGGCGTTGAACAAATGGGTGAAACCCCGTGCGCCCGCATCCAAGGCCGCGCAGGCTGTTTCATAATCCGCATCTGTATGACCGATCTGCACCGCAATTCCGGCTTTCGCAAAGGCCCGGATGGCATCGAGGCCGCCTTCGATCTCCGGTGCGAGGGTGACGAGTTTCACAATCTGATCGGCACAGACGGATGCAATGAATTCGGAATCCGGATCGCGCGCGAATGGGGGCTGCGCGCCCAATCGTCCCGCATTGATATACGGCCCTTCCATATGTGCGCCCAGCACACGGGCTTCACCGGACTCACGATCAGTCTGCACATCACCAATACCGGCCAGTGCAACAGTAAGTTCATCTTCAGGTGCCGTGATCGTTGCAGGAAGAAACGACGTTGTGCCATGCCGCGCATGCAGCCGGGCTGCCACCCGGACCGCATCCGCCCCCTGCATGACATCCGCCCCGCCACCGCCGGGCACATGCAGATCCACAAATCCCGGAATGATCCTTGGCGCATCGGATGCCACCGCGCCCGGTTCAATCGACAGCACATGGGTATCGTAGATAATTCGCCCGGCCACCCAGCCATCGGGGGTCAGAATTCGGCCAATGCGCTCTTCTTCACTCATCGGTTCTGCCACACAATAGTTTCGTCCGGGGCCTGTCCCCGGGCGAGCATCAGGGCACCTGCGATCGGCTCGTTCTGCGGCGCCCGCACCCAGTTGCGCAAACGATCCGGCAGAAACGGGTCCAGAGGTTCAGCCAGTCCGCCGACAAGCGCAAGCGGCACATTTCGCACAACATCCAGCGCTTCCGCCAGCGCATCGATCTCGCGACCCGCTTCCGTGACGATAGCCAGCGCCGCCATGTCCCCGTCCCCGGCGCATTCGATCACAAGCGGTGCAATTTCGGCAAACCGCGCCGGTTCCGCACCCCAGAGCCAACTCAGCATTTCATCCCGGGTGGCACCACAATGTTCACCCACCGCACGGTGCATGGCCGTCGCCGGGCGTCTGTGGCGCGCATCGAGCACCCGCACCGTCTGCATGATCGCCTGTCGTCCGATCCAGGCGCCGCTGCCCCTCATCTCCAACCTGAAAGCCCCAGCCCCCCGCCAGACGGCAACGTCCCGCCGCTTCAATCCGGTAGCCAACACTGCCCGTTCCGACAATCACCACCGCACCGGCCGCACCACCATGCGCGCCCAGTGCCGCAATATAGGCGTCGGTCGAGACCCGAAGTCCCCCAGTGGGCGGGGCCGCCGCCATGAACAGCTGACGCTGGGCCGAGTTGTTGGCGCCGGCCAGTCCGATGCCGAAATGCGTCTGGGCCAGATAATCGCCCTCCAGCGAGACCGCCCGGGCGACATTTTCGAGAACGGCAAGGATTTCCTGCCACGCCTCCGCACCTCGGATGGTCAGGCTTGTGGGCCCGCCCACAGACAGACCAAGACGCTGGCCGGCATCGTCAAACAGCGCCACGCGGGTGTTGCTCGCGCCACCATCGACGCAACAGAAAAGGCGAGAATCCATCGACGATTTATCTTCCAAACAGGTTTCGTTGCTATTCTACACCAGTACGCAGCGCGTCGCTGTTTCTGAACATGGCGACGCGATGGCGTGTGCTATTCATAGACGTTCAATGCAGCCATTGGATTCCATGCGCAAGACCGAAGAATTTTCCGAGACCTATCGCGATCTGGAGACCCGGGAGAGCCCGGAGATTCTGAACACCATTCTAGATGCTCAGGAGCGCGGTCTGGCAGCCCTCAGGCCGGTTGTCCCCGCCATCGCAGCCGCTGCGGACGCCGCTGCAGATGTTTTACGCACGCACCCGAACGGCCGTCTCATCTATGCCGGGGCCGGCACCTCCGCCCGTCTGGGCGTGCAGGACGGTGTTGAACTCGTGCCCACATTCGGCTGGCCCGAGGCGCGGCTGGCCTATCTGATCGCCGGAGGCCCGGGCGCACTGACCCGCACCGCAGAAGGTGCCGAAGACAATGTCGAACAGGCCATGGCTGATGCCCGGGCTTTGAGCCTGTGTGAGGGTGACGTCTGCATTTCGCTTTCGGCCAGCGGCGTGACCCCCTATGCGATCGCCGCCTGCAATGCCGCCCGCACCGCCGGTGCCCTGACCATCGGCATCGCCAACAATCCCGATACTCCGCTGCTGTTTTCCGTCGATCATGCCGTCCTGCTGGAATCAGGCCCCGAACCGATCGGCGGCTCCACTCGCATGACGGCAGGCACAGCCCAGAAAGTCGCCCTCAACCTGTTTTCGACCCTCACCATGATCCGTCTGGGCCGCGTCTATCGCGGCATGATGGTCGATGTGATTCCCTCGAATGCCAAACTGCGCAAGCGCGCCGTCCGGATTGTGGTCGATGGCGCCAACACCGATGAGGCGACAGCCCGGGCCGCGCTGGACACCACAGGCTACCAAGTGAAAACCGGCCATTCTGGTGGCGCGGGGAATGTCCCTCGACGCGGCACGCGACCTGCTGGAGACCCACCATGGTGATCTGCATGCCGTGCTCGCCGCACAGGGCAACGCATAGCGCCGGGTATGCGTCCATGTCTGACCTGAACCCGTTTCGCATCACCTGAAACCGTCACGGCCGCAAGCAGTGGGATGTCATGCTCTCTGCCTGCAAGCGTGCCAGCCTGACCCAGTCCTCGGCCTATGCACTGGCCATTCACGAACTTCAGGGCATGAAGGCCGACCTTGGGCGTGATCCGGTTCGACAACAAGCCCATTGGCATGGTCGTCGCCCATGGCAAACCGATCTTCGGCACACCCGGGCAGCCAGACCATCTATCGCGGGACCGGTCTGGGTTCATGATGAAATCCCCCGGCGAAATGCAGAAGCTCGCCCTTGGTCTGCTTCGGAAACGCTATCGGCTGCGTAACGCCCGCCCGGTCACCTTTCATCCCGAACTCGCGGACACCCCCGCCCACCGCCATCAGCTTCTGATTGCCGGCTTCAAGCGGATCGCCGAAGGCTATGCAAACGATCTGGCTTGACCTGTCCCGACCTCTCGACGATCTCCGCGCCGAGCTTCAGGGCAAGTGGCACAACGCCCTGGTGCAGGGAGAGAATGCCGACCTCACGGTCATCGATGACCCGGATTGCACGCGCCTGCCCTGGCTGATCGAGCAGCACACCGAGCACATGGAACTCGGCGGCTATCTGAGCGCCTCCGGCGCGCTGCTCGAGGCCCTCCACCGCCATTCCAACCCGACGACACGATTGCATCTGCTGGTCGCGGAATCAGCCGGGGAGCCGGTCTCGGGCGTGTTGCTCGCCCGACATGGCAACACTGCGACATTTCTGGTGGGCTGGACCGGTTCGAAAGGCCGCGATCTGCGTGCCACACATCTGCTGCTCTGGCAGGCGGTGGAGAAGCTCAAGACCAGCGGCATCGCCTGGTTTGATCTCGGCGGGGATCAATGCCAAAGCACCCGGCGTGGAGCGGTTCAAACGCGGACTGGGTGGCGAAGAAACAATCCTGGTGGGCGGGTATCTCTAGCGTCGGTCCAACACAAAACGCAGCGTGACGATCCTAACCCTGAATCATCGTCCTCCGGCGCGTCTGGGTCGTCCAGACCCGCAGGTCAATGAGCACCTTCGCAACCGCGACGAGGACGAGAACACAGAGCAGCACCTTGGTGACCGGCTCCATCGTGCCCTCGATCAGCATCACATGGATGACGGTTCCGACAACGGTGATCGCAGCCAGTGAGGTATGCCCCAGACGCCAGATCCACCATTTCAAGCGCAACCGGCGCAAGGTCAGAGCCAGGAGGCCCGCGCCGAACACCGCCCACATGGCGATCACGCCCCAGATCGAGAAGAACGTGGCAGAGCGGAACAGAAGTGCGTCCACCATATCCGGCGGGCTCGTGATCCACAGCCCCCCGACATGCACCACAACCGCCAGAACGAGTACGGTGCCGATCAGGCGGTGCAAACGGCGACTGACGCGCGTGGACAGATCGGGAATATAGCCGCCGGCAGGACCGGCTGAAACAGCAGCAGCCCCATCGCCAGAATGCCGGCAAACCCGGCGATAATGTAAACCGGCGCCCGCCAGGCCAGCAGGGGACTGAAGGCAGCCGCGATCACCGGCACGGCAATTGCTATCACCAGCGCTGCCCAGATCAGGAATCCGGGCATCCCGCGCCGGCCATCCTCATTCATCGGAGTCAGGCGGATTGAAGAACGAAATCCGCATGGAGCGTCGTGTCACTGGCGCTGTCCATGACCGGACGCAGGAACACGGTTTTGAAATCACCACTATCATAGGCGAGATGACCATGGGCCTGGCCGAAGGCCGGAACAATTTGTGGCATCTCCAGACGGAACTCACCATTTGCATCCGAGAGGGTCGCGCCGTGGCTGTGAGGGTCGCGTTCATGCCCTTCGGTCGTCGTGTGCCCAGACCTGGATTCGCTGCCCGGAAAGCGGCGCACCCATCGTCCGCACGGCGGACAGTTCCGGTCATCCAGAAGCGCCCGCCCCCGATCCGTTCGACCATCGGCGCATTGGGAAGATAATTGTTGGCGCCCCCGCGCATGGTGCGTGTCGGCGCGAGACCTTTCGCACGGGCCGGGACAAGCAGCCCCGAAGCCCCTGTCACTAGGACGGCAGCGCCGGTTGCGAGGATGGTTCTGCGGGTCAGTGCTGTCTTAGCCATATCGATCTCTCAACTGATAAGAACGCTGTTTTGCACTAGATAGGGTTGGTCAGAACCCCGGTAAACATCTTTCACGCTTTCGTTCGCAGTTCCCCACCCGACCTAAGCTGCGACCCTATCGCGCTCCCGTGACACAAAATTTGCAGCCGTGGCCACCAGGGTCGTTGCCTCTGTCGGTGTACCGTCAAAACCCGGTGCGTTTTCCGAAAGATAACGGCGGAACGCGCGGGCGCCGGGCTGACCGTTGAACAGGCCCAGAATGTGCCGTGTCATGGCGATCAGCGACGTGCCCCGCGGCGATCTCCCGTTCGATATAGGGCAGATAAGCGTCAATGATTTCGTGCCGCGTCGGGACAGCAGTCTCGGAGCCATAGAAACGCTGGTCCACCGCGGCCAGCACATAGGGGTTCTGATAAGCCGCCCGGCCCAGCATCACACCATCAACATGCGCCAGATGTTCACTGGCCTGCGCAAGGGTCTCGATGCCGCCATTGATGGTGACATGCAGATCCGGGCGTTCAGCCTTCAGGCGATAGACCAGATCGTAATGCAGCGGCGGGACTTCCCGGTTCTCCCGCGCGCTCAGGCCTTCCAGCCAGGCCTTGCGGGCATGCACGGTGACATCGGCGCAGCCCGCCGCGGCCACTGCATCGACAAAGCCGATCAGGGTCTCCCATTCAGGCTGATCGTCGATCGCAATCCGGTGCTTGACCGTCACTGGGATGCCCACGGCTGCGCGCATGGCGTCCACGCCGCGCGCCACCAGCTCTGGTTCGGCCATCAGGCAGGCCCCGAAACGTCCGGACTGCACCCGGTCGGACGGACAGCCCACATTGAGATTGATCTCGTCATAGCCCAGATCAGCCCCGACACGCGCGCATTCGGCCAGCGCGTCCGGCTCCGAGCCACCCAGCTGCAGCGCAACCGGAAGTTCGGCCGGGTCATAGGCTAGCAGCCGCGCACGATCCCCGTGCAGGATCGCGCCGGTGGTCACCATTTCCGTGTACAGCCAGGCATGCCGGCTGATCAGACGCAGGAAGGAGCGCTCATGGCGATCCGTCCAGTCCATCATCGGCGCAACAGAGATCGTTTTGTTCATGTTTTTCATTGTCTTATGATCGACAGAAATACGACAAACGAAAATGAAATGGTACAAATTTTGTCAGCCCTGCCTTCGGCAGATGCGATACATGTAAGAGAACCGATATCCGATACAACTCCGGTCCGCACCCGATGCGTATGAAACTCCTGATTTTCGCCAGCCTGACCTTCTTCGCAACTGCCGCCCATGGCGCAGAACTGCCGGTCTTCGACGCCCATATCCACTACAGCCATGATGCGGTGCAACTGGTTGTACCGGCGTTGCCTTCCCTGCCGTCCTGGGCAGCCTGATTGCGCTGACCGCCACCTTCTCGCCCGCGCCGGCGCAGGACCTCCTGCTCACAGAGCCGGAGATCGAACGGGTCCTCTCCCACGGCCCCTGGCCACTCGCGGCACCCCCTGACCCGAGCAATCGTGTCTCTGGCCATCCCGAGGCGATCACCCCCAGGCAGGCGCTGTTTTTCAGCCCTGAACTCTCGTCGGACGGGCAAACAAGCTGTGCAACCTGTCACCAGCCCGAACGCCATTTTGCCGATGGGCGGGCCCGCGCCGAAGGGCGGCGCACCCTCGACCGCAACACGCTCGCCCTGCAGAATCTGCGGCACCACCGCTGGTACGGCTGGGATGGCAAGAACGACAATCTCTGGGCCCAGAGCATCTTGCCCATCGTGCATGCCGACGAAATGGCACTGCCCGCAAGCGCGCTGGCCGATATCCTAACTGAATCCGACCTCGCCCCCTCCTACACCGCCATCTTCGGACCGCCCCGCCAGTTCAGCCCGGAAGAAAACCTGGTGAATATTGGCAAGGCGTTTGCCGCCTATCAGGAAACCCTGACCACCGGACGGACCGCGTTTGACCGGTTCCGCGATGCGCTCGAAACCGGCGATCGGGACGCGGCAGCACGTTATCCCTCAGCCGCACAGCGCGGCGTGGCCCTGTTTGTCGGGCGCGGCAATTGCAGCATCTGCCATTCGGGTCCGTTGTTTTCCAACGGTGAATTCCACGATGCCGGTGTGCCCTATTTCGTGGAACCCGGCCGCGTCGACAACGGACGCCATGGCGGCATCAAGACGTTGCGCAGCAGTCCCTTCACGCTTGATGGCGCCTATACGGACGATCCCGCAAAATCCGGGGCCTGGGCTGTGCGCCGGCTGGCGCCACAGCACGCCAATTTCGGAACCTTTCGGGTTCCCGGCCTGCGCAATGTCGCCAAAATAGGACCTTACATGCACAATGGCAGCCTGCAGACCCTGACAGATGTTGTGCGGCACTATTCGGAAATCGACATGGAACGTCTGCACGCCGATGGTGAGACCATCCTGTCACCCCTGCAGCTGACCGAAGCCGAAATCCGCGACCTGGTCGCTTTCCTCGCAACCCTGAGCAGCGAAGACCCACGATGACAACCGATTTCGACAAACTCATCGACGGCCTCCCCAAGGCCGAACTGCACCTGCATATCGAAGGCACGCTGGAGCCCGAGATGATGCTGGCACTGGCCAGACGCAACAATGTCACCCTGCCCTACGCCACGGCGGAGGACATCAACGCGGCCTATCAGTTCGACGGGCTGCAGGATTTCCTCGATCTCTACTATGCGGGCATGTCGGTCCTGATCGAGGAACGCGACTTTCACGATCTGACACACGCCTATCTCGACAAGATGGCCGTGCAGGGCTTGACCCATGTGGAAATCTTCTTCGACCCCCAGGGTCATACCGACCGCGGCATCGCCTTCGAGACCGTGCTTGGCGGTATCACCAGCGCACTGGAAGAGGGCGAGCGGGAACTCGGCATCACCTCGAAACTGATCATGTGCTTCCTGCGCCACCTGCCCGAGGAAGAGGCCTTCGGAGCCCTGACCTCCGCCTGTCAGCATAAGGAGCACATCCACGGGGTCGGTCTCGATTCCGGGGAAGCCGGGAATCCGCCAGCCAATTTCGCACGGGTCTATGCCGCCGCACGACAGGAAGGCTTCATTCCTGTCGCCCATGCCGGCGAGGAAGGCCCCGCCGCCTATGTCACGGATGCGCTGGACATTCTACAAGTGGCCCGTGTGGATCACGGCAATCATGCCCTCGACGACCCGGCACTGGTGGCCCGGCTGGTACGCGCACAAACCCCACTCACCATGTGCCCGCTTTCCAATCTGCGCCTTAAGGGCATTCCCACCCTCGACCAGCACCCGATCAAACGAGCGCTCGACGCCGGCCTGCTGGCGACCGTGAACTCCGATGATCCGTCCTATTTTGGCGGCTACATCAACGACAATTACAAGGCCGTCAGTCAGGCGGTCGGTCTGAGCGCGCGCGAGATCATCACCCTGGCGAAAAATTCCTTCGCGGCTTCATTCCTCGATGACTACGAAAAACAGGCCCGGATCGATGCCGTCGACAGGTATGTGGAACCCTTCACCCGCGACGCAGACTGACGCAAGGGCACCTGTCCAAGCTGAACCTTCACCCCGAGATACCCGGATCAAGTCCGGGTATGACGGCCTCGGTGAGACCCGCACCCTCTTCCCCACACGTCATGCCCGGGCCTGACCCGGGCATCTCCGCGCAGATCGAACGGGAAACCCGCTAAAAGCTGAGCGCGCCCGGATGACGGATCGTCAGCGCACGGGCTTCGGCAAAACTCGCCGTTCCGATCTGGCGCATTGCGGCTGAGATTTCCTCGGCATAGAAATCCGCCACAAAACCCGGCCCGGCCGTGCCCAGCGCGCCCAGCCCGTACATGAACGGGCGGCCGGAGAAGACGAATTCCGCCCCCAGCGCCATGGCGCGCACCACATCAATGCCGCTGCGCACGCCACTGTCGAACATCACACTGGCCGCAACGCCCACCGCATCGACAACAGCGGGCAGCGCATCAATCGCCGGCGGGGCGGCTTCAAGCTGACGGCCCCCATGGTTGGAGACGATGACGCCATCGGCGCCCGCACTGACAGCCATTCTGGCATCTTCAGGATGCAGCAAACCCTTTACGACCAGCGCCCCCGGCCAGTCATCGCGGAACCGCTTCACCTCGTCCCAGGTGAACGAGCCACCGGATTCCCGGCGCACGAAGGCCGTGACATCCTGCATGGACGGGTTCTCCCCGGCATAGGGCTTGTAGTTGGCAAACCCGTTCATGCCATGGCGGAGATAGGCCGCGAGCCAGTTCGGGTGTTTGAGCACTTCCGAGACTGTCTGAACGCTGTGTCGATAGGGGATCGTCAGCCGCGCCCGCAACTCCCTGGGCCGCTTGGTGCGGGCGGGCACATCGAGGGTCAGCACGAGCACATGCACACCGGCCTCCTGCGCCCGGCGCGCCATATCCAGATTGACCGCCAGTTCATCCTTGGCAACCCGATACAGCTGGAACCACAGATTGTCCGGTGCCAGCGCGGCACACTCCTCAACCGTCGCCCCGGCGACGCCCCCCAAAACGAGCGGAATGTTGCGGTCCTGCGCGGCGCGCGCGAAATCCTTCTCGCCGCCCGGCAAAACCAGACTCGGAATTCCCATCGGCGCAATGCCCACCGGCATCGCATAGGTGTGGCCAAAGATTTCGGTTTCTGGATTGGCGGCAAAATTCTCGACGCCGTAACGGGGCACGATCTCCACCGCATCGAGCGCGGCGGCGTTGGTCTTCATGTTCTGCTCTTCGGCGCCGGCGGCACCATCCACATAGTCAAAGGCAAAACGCGGCGTGCGCCGATAGGCGCGCTTTCGCAGGTCTTCGATGGTCGGGTAGTCAAGTTTCCACGAGGCAGTCTTGGTTTCAAAAGCGTTCATCGGAGTGCCGTCAGTCAGTTGCCACAAGCAGGGGACGCGTCAGGTCTTTCAGGCTGCGAAGCTGCTGACCATCGGCATCGAAATTCGCATCATCCAGCCAGGTTTGAAACGCCGCATCGAGTTGCGGCCACGCCCCATCCACACAGGCATACCACGCGGAATCACGATTGTGACCCCGCATCACCATGTGCTGCCGAAACACACCTTCAAAGGAAAACCCGAAGCGCTGTGCTGCCTTTCGCGAACGCGCATTGAGCGCATTGCATTTCCATTCATAGCGCCGATAGCCCGTGCTAAACGCGTGCCCCATCATCAGATGTATGGCCTCCGTGGCAACGCGTCTGCGCTGCAGGATGGGCGAGAAATGCACATGTCCCACCTCGATCGTCCCGTGAACCCGGTTGATGTTGAGATAACTTGCCATCCCCACAGCCTTGCCTGATTCCAGATCAATGATGGCAAAGAAGATCGGATCATCGGAAAAACAGGTCTCCGACAGCCAGATCTCCAAATCCGCGAGAGAGTCGAACGGCCCGTAGGGCAGATAGCTCCAGTCCGCCCCGGAGGCATCAGCGCTGAACGCCGTGTGCAGATCATCGGCATGCCGGGCAATGTGCAGCGGTTCCACCCGGCAGGTCCGGCCGGTCAGTGTCTCGCGCGCGGGCAAGGCAGGCATGGTCCAGTCCGGAATGGGCGCCCCGACCTTCAGGCCCTGTTCGTTCGTTGTCGTCATTGCTCTCTCATTGCACCCGAAAATCCCGGCCAGGCGTTCAAAATCTGGGGCCGAAATAATGTCGCGAACCACATGAAACTGGTATCCTGAGAGTACATACGGACGGGGGCGAATTTCCGCAAGATTTCGCGGGCCGCCGCCGGGTCAAAACACACAAGCTTCGCCAGACGTTTGAGAAGCTTAAGGTCTCGTCTTATGAAAACCAGCAGATCCTTTTCCGAACGGCTCATCCAGCGGTTCTTCTACAAATACTATTCACGCAATCTGCTCTATGAGCTGCAGCTGCGCGCCCGCGCCGAAGCCGCCGATTATGTGCAGGAACACATGGCCGAAGCGCAGATATTCACCGCCCATCAGCGGATCATCGAATACGCGGTCACGAACGCCCAGCCGGGCGGCATGTTCATGGAATTCGGTGTGGCCACGGGCAACACCCTGCGCGAGATTGCCTCCCACGCCCCCGCAGGTGCCACGGTCTACGGCTTCGACAGCTTCTCCGGCCTGCCGGACAACTGGACCGGCCATGTGGAAACCACCGGCGCGTTCAGCCAGAAGGACATCCCGAAAGTGCCGGCCAACACCCAGCTGGTCCATGGCTATTTCGAAGACAGCCTGCCCGACTTCGTCAAAGGTCATGACGGTCCGGTCAGCTTCGTCCATATCGACTGCGATCTTTACAGCTCGACCGTGACCATCCTCGAGCATATCGGCCCCTGGCTGAAGCCGGGTACCCTTGTGCTCTTCGATGAGTATTTCAACTATCCCAGCTGGAAGCAGCACGAACAAAAGGCCTGGCGCGAATACTGCGACGCCAACAATGTGAACTACACCTATATCGGTTTCACCGCGCTGGACGGCCGGGTGCTGGTCCGGATCGACTGAGTCCCATTCCCGCCTAGCGGGGCAGGAACACGAAGTTGAAGATGTAGTCCGTCTTGTCCGTGCAATGGCGGTGATGGGCATCCAGATCGATATTGGCGATACGGGTCAGCACGCTGCCCTTCAGGGCATGGGTTTCGTAGCCCAGTCCTTCGACGAAGCGCAGCACCTCCGCGACATCCCGCTTGATGTGCACTTCCTCGATTTCCACGACCATCACCGGCTTGTCCCGGGCAATGGTCTCCAGCGCGCCCTGCATCACCTGATACTCGAAGCCCTCGACATCGATCTTGATGAAACCGATATCGGTGATCCCCAGATCATCGATCCGCCTGGCCTCGACCTCGACCCCGAGGAACTCGCCATCGACCTTGATTTCGCTGAGTGACGCCCCCTGATTGGAATAGCCCTTGGCACTGTGGGGCACACGCAATTCGGCCACACCGTTGTAATCAGCAAGCGCCAGCTGTTCGGCGACCACATTGCCCGCCACGTTGCGGCGCAGGATATCGAACAGCTTCGGATTGGGTTCAAAGGCATAGACCTGCCGCGCCAGTCCGGCCAGCCACCAGGTCCAGACCCCCTTGTTGGCCCCCACATCGAGCGCCACCCGGTCGGGATCGACTATGAAGGGCAACAGCCCAAGCTCCCGCTCACCGCGCTGCAATTCCTTGCGGGCGCGATGGGCGATGTAGGTCTTGGGCGGAATCAGCCAGTTCTTGAGCTTTTCCTCGAAGGTTGAGGGTACGGTCTGCGCCATGCCCGCTACTTCTTTTTCGGCGGAATGACCGGCAGCATCACATAGCTGGGATGGTTCGGGCCCGCATGAATGGTCACGTCACCACCGAAGATTTTCTTCGGCCGGTCCTTCGAATCGTCATGCAGGAAGGGCCCACAGCCATCGAGCGGATGGGCGAAGTTCGACAGGTTCAGCGGCTCTCCGGAATACACATAATCCTTGCCGCGCACCGTCAGCGCCAGACGATAGCCCGCCGGGATCACCACACAGGTCGGCCAGATTTCGATATCCAGTTCGTAGATCTGTCCCGGCTTGAGGGGCTGCTTTGCGTCATGGGTGTGCCACGGACGCCACGGCTTGGATTTCTTCGGATCGAGCTTGCGATGGGAGGCCCGCAGCCAGCCCTGGGCAATCGGCGTGTGGGGGTCCACCGTCCCCTTGAAGGTGACCTCCTTCATGTCCGGCGTGAACAGCCGCACGACCAGAAACAGATCGGCATCTACTGTGGATGACGACACGAAGAGCTTGGAGGCCAGCGGGCCGGTGATCTCAGTGTCCTGATCCATCGGGGGCAGGAAGAAGGTCGCGCCATCTCCCATACCTTCATAGGTGATCTTGCCCTTTTTCGCCGGGGCCTTCGGCTCCAGGCTCATGTGAGAGGTGTCGAGATACTGCTTCTTCCATTGGGTCCGCTTGATCGGCCATTCATTCTCGGTGCGCTCGACGAATTTCTCGCCCACATGCCGGACCTTCAGAAGCACCGGCGGCTTCTTCTCCCAGCCATTCTTCTCGCCCTTCAGGTAATGGCCGAAGAACTGCTTCTGCATCTTGACTCCATAGGGGGTGTAGAACTCGGTCCAGTGCTCCAGACCATGGCATTCGAGCCATTTCTCCTTCGATCCGGCCTGATAGAAACCCTCGTAATTGCCGCGCGGATGCAGCCCCTGCCCGCCCCAGCTGGCGGGGGACAGCAACGGCACCTTGATCTTCTTGAAGTCCGGCTCACGGGCCAGATACCAGTCATCCATCATCTCGCGAGACTGGATGTCCCTGGCCATATCCGTGCGGTTCTTCTTGCGCACAGCTTCGGACAGGGTCGGCGGTCCGGCCACCGGATCACCATGCACCCAGCTGCGATAGCCCCTGGTGCCCACGCCGTACTGCACCGGCTGCACCTGCATCTCGTACCAGCTCTTGATGAAGGTACACAGGATGCCGCCATGTCGGGAGAACTCGCGGTAGTAGTCATTGGCCGCTTCCCAGGCGCACATCGCGGCCAGATGCTTGGGCTGGCGCTCGGCCACCCACCACTGGTTCATGCCGTAATAGGAAATCCCGTTCAGACCGACCTTGCCGTTCGACCAGTCGGCCGTGCCTGCCCATTCGATGCATTCCACATAGTCATCGGTTTCCTGGGGCGACCAGGGGTCCATATAGCCTTCCGAGCGGCCGGCACCGCGGCTGTCGATACGCACACAGGCATAGCCATCGGGCACCCATTGCTCGGGATCGACCGTCTCCCAGCTCTGATACTTGTTGGTGGAACCCTTGACCGCGTCGGGATGGTCGCCGGTGAACAGCTCCCAGGTCGTCGCGTACAGCTCATCCTGCCAGGCCAGCCCCTTACCATAGGGCCCCATAGTTAGAATTACGGGATACTTACCAGCCTTGGTCGGCCGGAAAACATCAGCACGCAGCACCGTGCCATCCTTCATACGGATCGGCAAATCCCAGTCAATCCGCATACGATCTCGGATTTCAGCCCAAGATCCGTCTTCGGCTTTGTTTATCGGTTTACGTACAATTGAACCCGTCATATTTACCACTCTCACTCAAAAATCGACCGCGCGGTGATTCACCAGTACCAAACTTCCTACTTCGAGGTAGCGGTATATACACCATCCCATTCTTCCCCCTCACCTACCGGTGGGTTATCTCGAAAATCAACGCATCTACTTTTAATTAATTCGTAGAACCCCCTAATTTCAAAATCAAATCCACCACTAATTGAGATCAACTCATCACACAGGGTATCTGCGCGTTCCCAACTTTGAGAACGATATTTCTTTAGTAACTCTGAATGTAACCTCGACAACCGATCGAAACCTTCGCTCACCTTAAGCGCCTCGTCTCCTAATAATGCATAAATACGCGTCGCCTTTGATTTTCCTTTTACCAAAATTAAATCTAACTCTAATATTGCTAATTCGCCTACCTCGTCGGCTGTCGTTTCGCCTATTATTATACGGACTCCATATTCTTTACTTTGCCCCTCTAAGCGTGCCGCCAAATTAACACTATCCCCCAGAACAGAATAATCAAAGCGCTGCTCGGACCCCATATTTCCCACAACGCAAGACCCCGTATTTAGCCCAAACCCCACCTTAAGATCCAAATGTTTCCGCCCTTCACGGTCCGCTTGCATCTTTTAGCCTTTCATTAAGAGGGTCCATCTCGTTGAGCATCAACAAAGCCGATTTACACGCATTATATGGATGGGCGTCATCCTCAAGCGGAGCATTCCAAAAGGCCATAATACAGTCACCCATATATTTATCGACTGTCCCCTTGTTCGATAGTATGACATTGGTCAGTGGGGTTAATAACTGATTTATAAGGTTGGTGAGGCCGGGCGGATCAAACAACTCCGATATCGGGGTGAAGCCCCTTACGTCACAAAATAGCAGCGTCAGATTCTCTTTGATCACCGCCAAGACGTAATTGTTCTGGATTATTCGATACCCGCTCCACCATGTCCGGCGACAAGTACTTTGAAAACGCATTTCGAGTCTCTTTCTTCTTTGATTCTTCCCGCATAAAACCGAAATACGAAAGCGCCATATACATAATAATTAACGACAATAATGGCGTTGTCGGATCAAGAAGAATACGATCCCTTCGCAAACCAGTACATGCTCACCGTTAAGGTCAAAACCACTACAACAAAAAACAAAATTGAAGTCCACTTCGCTCCAAAAACTGGGAATAAATATATTAATAAAACACCCGCCATAAAAACAAAAAATAACTCTGCAGCTACAATATAATTTGGTCTCAATAAATAATCATTTGTAATTATTGTCTCTAATAATTGCGCCTGAACCTCTACTCCGGGCATTGCAACATCAGTTGGAACAGCCCTTATGTCTAGAAGTCCCACAGCTGACGTCCCAACCAACAATATTTTTCCTGCAATTAAATTTTTATCAACCGTTTTATTTAACAAGTCCGAAGCAGATATATATCGCTTTTTTGATGAGTTAGAAAAATATGGCCATATATAACCTGACTTGTCAGTTTCTATCAAAAGCCCCTTATCTATCTTAATATTACGTATTCCAGCTTGATCTGACGAAACTAAAATTGCTCCCCTAGGTTTATTATTCTTAGTAACCCGATAGGTATTTATTCTCAAAATTTCTAAGGCCAAAGATGGTAAAATCTGTAAACAATTAGTTACTCCATCATTTTTGATGATGTTATCATTAAAACAACGATCAAAAGCAAAAAAAGACGGTACTTTCCTTATTATACCATCTCTGTCAGGAACAACATTAAAAACCCCAAACCCACCGTATGGATGATTTGCTGCCCTTTCGAGAACCGCTATATTTGGAACTAAACGTGTAAATTTAGGCAAGAATTCTCGCGGCATTTTTTCGCCATTTAATTTTCTTTCAATAATTGTAGTTTTTGGAAAATCATTTTCCTGCAAACTTTCATTTTCAGCCTGGTAACGGACTGCTCTGCCTAAAACTACAGCAAATTTCGATAATTCGGCCGCTAAAGCATCATCGTTTGATGGCAATGCTTTTACTTGTTCTTCTACCTCCGCGAGTCAGTCCTTCAATGTTTTCAAGGATATTCCGTGAGGCTCAAACGATCAGGCTCGGCGAACACAATATCAAACGCGATCAACGCGGCACCGAGTTCCCTGCTGTTTTGGACGAGCTTCGCAACAAGGGTCCTCGGCCAAGGCCATTGGCCGTATTCGGCGAGCGACCGCTCATCGATATCGACAATGAGCGCCGGTAACTCCTCCGCTTTAGCAACTGGGCGCGGATACAACCTCTGCATCGCATCAAAAGACATGGAGCCGGAAATCGCTTAAGTAAACCGGATCCCACACTCTGATTCAGCGCACAGAGCACCAAGACCGCTAACGCGATATACTGATCCCGTAGTTTTGAAACCGCAATGCGCTCAACAAAGGCAGCGCCGGTTTCAAGCTATCGGGCGGAGTGATGTTCAAATGAGAACGATCACGTCAGTTCGCACTGAAAAGAATTATTTAAGTGAACTGAAAATAGGCTCCATAAAGTACTGCAGTACCGACTTTTCACCAGTCTTTATATCCACAGAAACCACCATCCCAGGAACAATTTTAAATTCCTGGTCGCCTTTGCGGAGCACGGTCGCGTCTAGTTCTATTTCGACCTGGTAATACGGCGGGCTTCCAACTTCCCGCGTAGAGTCTGGCGCGACCCTGCGGACTAACCCGCTGATAGTGCCGTATTCCAAGAAAGTTAAGCGCCGCTAACTTTGATTACAGCTCCTCATACCGTTCTTTCACACTCGCGACATCAATCGGGTCCAACTTGGCGATTACCACTAAATCTCCATCAGTAGGTACGACTTCCAATAAAACCGCTCCTGCACCGACGACGCCTCCAATCGTGGTCGTGACGCTATTCTTCACAATTCCGGATACGGGACTCGTAATCGTCTCCCGTCTTCCGGATATCCCGCGCCGGTCTAAGCTGGTCATCCAGTCGCGCTAAATTATTGGCTACCTTAACCTTATCCTCCGAGCGCCTCTTCCTGATCTCAGACCATTCTGATTCTTTCTGCTCAATCGCCTCATCTCGCACTGAGAGCAATCGCAACTCAACACTCTCAAGCTCCTGTAACTGAGACTCTAATAATGTAATCTGATTTTTGAGCTCCAGGTAGTCTGCTTTTGGTAACGAGCCTTTCGGAGTAAAGTCTCTTCGTCGAGCCTAACTGCTGATGTAATAACTCCAAGCTACGTTCGACGCCCCTTATCCGCGATTTATTTTCCTCAATGGCGAAAGTGCTTTGACCTATCTTTCTGGTCTAAAACCGTCATAACTGAACGAATTTGATCGGCACGTGCCTCGTATATCGCGGTTTCATTATCGATAAAAACTCTGTCTAACTCGGTTATTGCAGGGCCGAAATCCGGCACTCTTCCCTCTTCCTCTGCTTCCAGGCGCAGTAACTTACGGGAGAGCGCTTTATATTGTGACTCAAGGTCAAAAACGTTTACTCGCACCGCCCCTAGCTGGAGCTTTATCGAGTGCATCCCCTTTCGCAACAAGATCTCCGTCTTTAACAAAAATACTTCTCAACAATCCCACCTTCGAAATGCTGAACCTTTTTAACTCTTCCCCCTAGGCGAGACTTCACCTTCAGCTACCGCAACCATATCCAAGCGCATAGTCGTCGACCACGAAGCCAGAGGGAACCGAATAAACATACCCCCAGCACGATAAATAACTTAGAGTATGTATTAAGGAGCCCGGCATTCAACGATGCTTCCGGCTTGCTTTCGACGACATAAGATCGCCGAAAGTACCCTGCCCCATAATTTCACCATTTGAAAACATAACAACAAGGTCGCAATGCCTGGCAACATCCTCCCGGTTAGTGCGGAATATAATAATTCGCTCATCCTTCTTTCAATCGTAGTATTTCCGACATTAACCGATCAAAATCAAACGGATTTAGCGCCAGCGGATCGATATCCAAAATCATTATATTTTTCGGATACAGTAAACACTTGCAAAGGCTCACTCGAAGCCACAGATCTCTCCGATATTTCTGATTGATTGAGCTAATTAGGCTGTCGACCCCATCCGGTAATATCTTAATAAACGAATGAAGGCCGGAAACCTTCATAGAGCTTAGACAACAGTTCCGGATCAACAGTAGAAATGTCGCCTAAGTGATCCCGTGCCGATCCACCCACAAGAGCCGGATAGTTAGTAACCACGATCAACTGCGCGTATAAGTTCCTCAAACGGTAGCTGCCGGATACGGGGATTTCGTTTATTAAAATATTACCCTGCGTCAATGAATTCAAAGAAAATAAGCTGTCGACAAATTGGTCGATGCCACTGTCTGCTTCACCCGTCAAAGCATACACCTTGCCCGCCTTCGAAGCTGATGGAAACGTTGTTCAGCTTTTCATATTGGCTTTGCCCCTCCGCACTAACATGCGAAAACGCGAGCGATCGCAGTTGAGCGAGGGGCTCCTTACCGACACTCTCCAATGGTGTGGCGGCGTCCAAAATAGAGCCCATCTGTTCGCAACACCGCAGTCCGACACTGAGCTTATTAAAGTGAGTATTTTTGCCGCACCGAGAACAGGGCCATAAACTCTGGCTGCGACCATATTAACGGCGATCAGGCCTCCAATTGACATACCCACCGTGAACAATTAAGCAGCGAACCGGCTAAAGTTATCCCAACTGTCGAATACAGAGGAAACGAACCTATCCAAATCGCGAGATAGTTATTCCATCTAGCATATAGAAACTTTATTATTCCCGCAGGACCTAATTCCTCTTCAAACCAGCCGTCTACAGCCTTCTAGGCGCTCAGTCTTGCGGTAAAGCCCCCCCCAAATAGCCCCAAGCTTGTTTACAAAGAGGTCTCGTGTCGCCTCGTACATCACGCTCATCTTGCGTTCGACTGACCGCGCTCTGGTCGCGTCAGATACACGCATACGAGAGCATGTAAAACCACAAATGCAAGCGCGAGGGAAAAGAGGACCGGGGAAAGAATAAAAATGAAACCCAGGTATAGAAATGAAAACGGCAAATCTATTATTGTAAGAATATTATTCCCCGCCCATATCTCTCGGTAGCGGTCAGTCGCCTGCGAGAAAGAAACGGCAAAGAACGCATGAAATCTAAGTTGTTCGTTGGGAAAATAATTACTTTTTAGCTTGTCCCTTAATTACCTTCACTTAGTACTGCGTCGATTTGTCCCGCAGAGTCCCGTTACGAGGTTTGCCCTCATGGTCTTTGGTCGCGAAATCAAATATTAAGAATATAACCACTACCGCTGTGAGAGAAAACAAGGTGTTTATCGAAGCGTACGGTATAACCTTGTCGTATACGGTTAAAACATATATTGGGACGGAAATAGTAAGAAAATGCGACAGAATCGTGGCAAGGAGTGACGTATACGACGCCTGACCGCACGGGGCCGCTGATCTTTTTTGCTATATTTGTTTTCTTTTCCACAATTCAGCCCGATGCAGGTATGTGAAACACGATCAGCTGGGTAGTAAATCTTTATAAAAACGTTGTATCCGTATTTTTTGGAAGAATCCGTAAATTGTTTAGATTTTATTAATATATTACTCTGTACGGAATAAATACCACGACATCAGAGAGCGCTGAACTTAAGCCATAGATATGATAACCTATGCGGTAGCAAAAAGCGTGAAAGTCTGACGCAGAGGATGGTTTCACCGTTACTCAATGTCTGCCAAGACAGTGAATCCAGCGCGCAGAACCATTATCGTCAAAGAAAAGAATATCGTTAACCGTATCGTGAATTAGGGTTTCGGCCCCTGCCCCGAATCTGCTCGAAACGGCATTTGTCCCATCAAAGGCCACGCACTAAGAACCTCAAAATTAGTTCCCGTCACGATGGCACTGCCGAGATTAAACTTATCAGACAGGGCGATGCTGTCGCTTCCGCTATCAAAGTCTACCCAGGTGTCTCCAGCATGAGCCGAATGATCACTTCTATTTGCTGATACCTACCTCGCCATCGGTTTTATTGTGGTATCGGAATATGTCTGTCCCTGAGCCTGTCGTAATTGAATCCGGCACCTGAATGGCCGGCGAAATCGTCATTCGTAGAGCTACCGCGGAACACGTCAGCACTCTTTGTACCTATAAACCTCTCAATGGTTGTCGCTTCATCTTGACGGTTAGGACCAGAAAGTTCAGTGATCGTATATTGAGTGGATCATTTTTTGTGACGATGTCGATTCGCCCCGCGACATTGCTATAATCCAGAGTATCGGTACCTGAACCACCGGTATACGCATTAGAGGCCGACTGCGACGCAGCATTTACTGCGATAACTGTATCGTCACCCGCACCTAGATCGATATCGTCGTTACTCCCGTACGAAATGACCGTATCGTTGCCATTACCGGAACTCCAGGTATTCGCACTCAGTACCCGTCAATGTTATAAAATCATTGGAATTATTTGAAGCGGAATCAAGGGTATCTGATTGGAATGCGGTAACAAAAGATTTTGTAATAGTTTCCCCAGGTGCCATCGTACCGAAATTCATCGTCAAAGTTATCGCGATATCATCTGGTGCCCCCCCCTCCATCAACCGGAGAATTGAATGCGCGTGCATCAAAAGGGTTGCGGTTTGTGAAACCGAAGTTTGATCCTCTAGCAGAGCCATCAAGCGAGACTAAGTTCACACTTAGACCACTGAATACGCCAGCTCGCCTGAGATATTGCCACACTGGAGTTTGACAGATGGGTTTTCAACGTCGTTACGTGTAACGAACGAACTGCGAATCACCTACATTAACTAGCATCAGAATCCTGGTCAGGATCAAAACTTCTCATATACCTTACATTATCCACCGAAAAATTATTAGTATTTGTAAGGGTAATCGTTGTGTTGAAAAATGTATCGTCACTGTCAAATTCTATTACCTGGGCGAAGTCTAAGCCCTGAAAACTCGAAGTCTGATGTAGTCTCAACTCTATTATTGCTCCCTGAACTCAGGTTTTGGGACGACGTGACAAGATCAAAGATGCTGCCATTAGCAAGTGCGTTACTTGCAACAATCTGTGCGCCGCTTATTTCAACACCCAGACTAAAGCTGTCTTCGGGGTCGCCGGGCGTGATAAAGTCACCAGTGCGGACACCTCTGGCTGTAGACCCCGGAGAGAAGCCATCTAAATCCACAACGAAGCCTAGCCGACCGTCGGCACTCGTCGCACTAAAGCCCGGCGGGGCAGGAATAACAGAACCCAAACTGCCTGCCTTAGTAACGCCTATTTGGATAAAATCACCCGCTAAGAATGTATCCTCATCAGCAGCATCAATTATTAGACTGGACAGACTATCAGGCGAGCTAATCCTTATGGTGTCAGGGCCAAAAGGATCAGTGGCACCAAAAGATCCCAAAGAAGGGGTCAAAGAAAGGATCAAAGAAAGGATCAAAGGCAGGAACGAAAAGACCGTCAATTCCAAAGCCAAAACCAATGCCAATGGGCCCCCCCCGGGCCGAATGGATCACCGGGCCCGCCCGGGCCGAATGGATCACCAGAACCACCCGGGCCGAATGGATCACCTGAGCCAGCCGGGCCGAAGGGGTCACCAAAGGTAGGACCACCAAAGGTAGGACCACCAAAGACAGGACCACCAAAGGTAGGGCCCCCAAAGATGGGACCACCAAAGATGGCTCCAGCACCCGGCAACAGGCTAATCACAGTGGAGGGTAAAGCGGCTAATATCGGCTTTACTGGGGCCACCAGGACCGAATGGATCACCAGGACCACCCGGACCGAATGGATCACCCGGACCACCCGGACCGAATGGATCACCGGGGCCACCCGGACCGAACGGGTCACCGGGGCCGCCCGGACCAAATGGGTCACCGGGGCCACCCGGGCCACATGGGTCACCAGAGCCACCAGGGCCGAACGGGTCACCCGGAGCCACCAGGGCCGAACGGGGTCACCGGAGCCACCCGGGCCAAATGGCTCACCGGGGCCACCAGGACCGAATGGATCACCAGGGCCACCAGGACCGAATGGATCGCCGGGGCCACCAGGACCGAACGGGTCACCAGAGCCACCCGGGCCGAATGGATCATCGGAAACAAAAGAACCATCAGGGCCAAATGGGTCATCGGAATCCACCCGGGCCGAATGGATCACCAGGACCACCCGGACCAAATGGGTCATCAGGGCCACCAGGGCCAAATGGGTCACCGGGACCGCCCGGGCCGAATGGATCACCGGGACCAAATGGATCACCAGAACCAAGTCCACTAGCCGGATCAAGAGTTATCCCTATAGCATCTGAGGCAATGGCTGCGGCAGTTTCAGGGTCGGCCCCTGCAGCAACGGCTTTATCAAAAATATCGCGGGCGAGGGCTAATTCGACTTCACTGGCGGCCACCTCCGGCCCCCCACCTGATCACCACTCCGGGGGGGGGCTCTTCACCAGCCGGACCTGCCTCCACCTTCGGCAATGGCCTCGGTCCCCGGGACTGGCTCACCTTCCTGCGCCTGGCACACCCTCGGGACTTTCCGTGAGCACCGTCGCCGCCTAAGGCTCGACGCCGTTTCTGGAGCCTGGCTCACTTCTCCTGGGCCCTGGCTCGCCCTCGGGACCCGGCCCACCCTCTGAAAGGGGTTCGCCGTCTGGACCCAGCTCACCCTCGGGACCCGGCCCACCCTCCGGAGGGGGGCTCACCCTCAGGGCCTAGCTCACCCTCGGGACCTGGCTCCACCCTCTGGAGAGCCGGGTCACCATCTCCGGGCCCTGGCTCACCCTCAGGACCAGGGGCTCAGCCTCTGGAAGGGGCTCACCATCTGGACCTATCTCCACCTTCTGGGAGTGGTTCACCATCTGGGCCTAGCTCACCCTTCTGGGAGTGGTTCACCATCTGGGCCCACCTCCCCTTCTGGGAGTGGTTCACCATCTGGGCCTAGCTCACCCTCGGGACCTGGCCCACCCTCTGGAGGGGGGTCACCATCTGGGCCTAGCTCACCCTCGGGACCTGGCCCACCCTCTGGAGAGGGGTCACCATCTGGACCTAACTCACCCTCTGGAAGGGGCTCAGCCTCTGGAAGGGGTTCACCATCTGGACCTATCTCCCCTTCTGAGAGTGGTTCACCATCTGGGCCTATCTCCACCTTCTGGGAGTGGTTCACCATCTGGGCCCACCTCCCCTTCTGGGAGTGGTTCACCATCTGGGCCTAGCTCACCGTCAGCACCCTGACCCTCCTGCTCACCGGTAGCATCATCAGGCACAGTCGTCTTCAGAGGGTGCCGCCTGCTCTCTAGGGACCCTCACTAGTCTCTCGACTGCGCTGTTCCTCCTGCGAACGTTGGACCGGACGACTGGCAACAGCGCTTCCGAATTGCTGACGAATAACTGCCGCAGGCAGGACAACCGGCGGCTGGCGGCGGCTGTGTAAAGCTAGAAAGCGTAACAGATTGACCGATTGCACTTAGAACCTGGCTACCAGCCGCATTGGCAATCGT
>CALSML010000010.1 GCA_943787445.1 uncultured Alphaproteobacteria bacterium | reverse complement strand
ATGCGATCGCGCTGACCCTGTCGGGTCTGCAATTGCGGCGCGCGGTTTTGCGCGGTGACTCCTATGGGACAATTCTGGGCTCGATCGATGATCTGTTTCCCGGTGACGCGGCGCTGGCACCCCTGCTGACCACATTGCAAACCCACGCATCATCCGGCGTGCCCACAAGGGATGATCTGGCATTTGCCTTCCCGGATGCAGCGACGGCCATTCTCGACAATGCGCCCGGTGAGGCGGAGAACGATATCGTCGATCAGATTCTGGATCGGGCACGTCGTGTCGTTCGTGTGCGACGGGTGGGGAGCGATGTGCCGGCTGATTCGATTGATGGGCAGATCGCCCGGGCCGAACTTCGTCTGGAGGCCGGTGATGCTGTCGGTGCAGTCACGGTTCTGCAGGCCCTGCCGGAAAGTTCCCGGGATGCTGCCCAGCCCTGGCTGATGAAGGCGGCGGCGCATATCGAAACTGTCGCGGCACTGGAGGCCATCGAGATGCTGGCCCTTGACCGGCTGCGCGCCGCGGGTGGTGAATGATCATGCGCATTCTAATCTATGTCGTCGAAGTGGCTGTCCTGGTGGCGATTGCCGTCTGGCTGGCCAACCGTCCGGGCGTGGTCCTGCTCGAATGGCAGGGCTATCGGATCGAAACCTCGATCGGGATTCTTGCGCTTGTGATTTTTCTGTTCGCGGCATTCTGCGCCGGGCTCTATGTCACCTGGCGCTGGCTCCGCCGCCGCCCGCGCGAATGGTCTCAGAAACGCCAGATGGCCCGGCAGAACGCCGGGTTGCAGGCACTCGCCGACGGGCTTGTGGCCATCGCCGCCGGTGATGCCGAGGGGGCTCGCAAGCAGACCCGCCGCGCCGGCAGCTTGCTCGAACACGCGCCGATGACGCTGCTGCTCGAAGCCCAGACTGCGCAACTTGCCGGTGATGACGCGGCGACCCGCACGAGTTTCGAGAAGATGCTGAAAATTCCCGAAACCGAATTTCTCGGTCTGCGCGGTCTGATCACGGATGCCCTGCGGGTGAATGACGATGCCCGGGCCCTGGGTTACGCACGCCGGGCCTATGCGCTCAAGCCCGGCACACCCTGGGTCCTCGACACCATGATTTCCCTGCACAGCCGGGCCGGAGACTGGCGGGAGGCCCAACGTCTAGTCGAGGAATCCCAGAAAATTAAACGCAAATCCGGATCATCAGGGAACCGGCATCAGGCGGCCTTGCTGACGGAACGGGCACGGGTTGCCCGAACCGCCGGGCAGCTGGCCGATGCCTATTCCCAGGCCCGCAAGGCCAACGACCTCGACCCTCATCTGGTGCCTGCCGCCGAACTGGTGGCGCGGATGGTTGCCGAAGACGGCCGCGCCCGCCGGGCCCGCAAGGTTCTCGAACGAAGCTGGACCGTCGCGCCCCATCCGATGCTGATGGATGCCTATCTGGAGTTCGGTGTGGGAAGCAAAGCGCCGCTGGAGCGCTTCAAGGCCGTGGAACGCATCGTCAAACCGGTTTCCGAACACGCCGAAAGCCGACTGGCGCTGGCCGAGGCGGCGCTGAATGCAAAACTCTGGGGGGAGGCGCGTGCGCAGCTCGAGGCGCTGGAACAGATACGCCCCAGTTTGCGGGTTTTTCGCCTTCGCGCCCGTCTGGCCGAGGAGGATGCCGGGGATCACACAACCCCCGAGATGTGGCTGGAGCGCGCTGCGACGGCAGACTCCGATCCGCATTGGGTCTGCGGGGATTGCGGGACGGTGGCGGATGACTGGACGGCGGGTGTGCGGCCATTGTGGGGCCTTTGCCACACTGGACTGGAACCAGCCGCCCCGTATTCATCGGGCGGTCATGGCACCACAGGATGGTCGCCCGAACGAAACCCCGCCGACTGCGATTGCCCCGACCTGACGATAAATTTGGCGCCCGCGGGTGCCATAACAATTGTCCTTAATCGCTTGCTAACCAAATCCGCGTTCAATGACGTCATTTCAGTTAACGCGTGCCCGTCGGCACGCCAGCGATACTGTCCTTCCCCCCTAAAACTGGGTCACTATTTTCAGAGACTGAAGGGTGATGTGATGGCTCGGAAACGTTATTCGGATGAGGACATACTCAAGCTGCTGCGTGAGATTGAGGTGAAGCTGTCGACTGGCAGTGACGTGCAGTCGGCCTGTCGTAGCGTGGGTATTAGTGATGCCACTTACTACAACTGTGTCTGACGTCAGCGCCTATGGAACAAATCAGCGGGATTACTAAGAGAGGATTTCTGGCTCATCGTAGTGACCGAAGGGAACGCAGATGAGACAGAAATCGCAGACACGTCAGACCGGTGCGGCCAAGGCGATCAAGGACATCCGCCGGGCAACGCGTAAGCAATACTCGGCAGAAGAAAAGATCCGCATTGTCCTTGATGGGTTGCGTGGCGAAGAGCACATTGAAGCGGAGACAGACGATGCAGAATGACATGCTGCGCTGGAGCTTCACGCTGAAAGTCGGGGTGCTGGAACCCTATACGGACCTCACCGCGCAGCTGCAGGGCGCGGAGGAATTCCCGTCACTGCGAGACGAGGTGTCTGGCGGCAGTCGAGGAGGTCATCCAGCGCCGGGCAGGGACGATGAAGGGGCTAGCGCAGGTGCGGGTGCTGGATGTGGAGCGGGCTAACGTGAGGGCGCTGGTGTGATGGAGGAGGAAGTGCCCCCCGGGGAGCACCCCCATGCAGATCGACGTAATTGGCGACCAGCAGAAACGCCGGAGGAGTATTTGGCCAATTGCCGAGAAGGGTTAGAGCGCTACTCCGACAAACGCTACGCTCAGATAATGGGTTGGCCGCGGGTTACTGTGCACAGAGCCAGAGCGATAGCCGACATCCCTGAGGACCTGTTTGAGAAACTGCTCGACGAGGGCCGCGCCTTCGGAGACGATGCTGGCTTATATCGGACAGGCCATTCGTGAGGGCGTCTGACCGGAGGAAATAGACGCATGCCCATGCTGTGGGCATGTGCTCCGCAAACGCCACCGTGTTTCTGAGCGGTATCGTGACATCGTGAACGAAGAGTGGCTACGCACGAAAACACGCGCTGATTTGGTGGACGGATGACCAGCGACCATTTCGCTCAGTGACCGCGTGACGCTATCATGCCTCATCAAGCCCACTGGGAGCCGTACATGAAAGTCTTATCCGTCCTAGAAGATGCGGAACTGATCATCGCCGATCTTGAGGTGAACCTCGGCGACGAGACCCATTCATCGCCGACGCTTGTGCGTTCGCTATCAGGGCAGCATCATCCCGCTGAGCACGCCTGACGCGCGGCCGATATTGATGAAGATGGAAAATGCGATCCAGCGTTCTGGTCGAGTTCGTACCGCAAGGCAGGGGAATTGTGTCGATTGAATTGCTGCAGGAGGACAAAGTCGAGGTAGTGTGATCGCCGTCGCGCGACATCCAAGACCCCGACGTTATTGAAATTACTGAGCCAGCTTGATGGGCAGGGGGCGAGAACAGACCAACTTAGGGGGGGCACCCCCTAAGTTGACGCAACGCCAAATTACCGAACAGGCTGGGCTATCCAAGGCCCAGCAAGTGCAGGCTGTTCGCCCAGCAACGTCCGCTGAACGTCCTCAGCGGCTCTTAAACGACTAGAGGCCTCAGCAGGTTTTGAATAACCCATTGAGGCCTTTTGGAATTGGAGCGGGAAACGAGATTCGAACTCGCGACCCTCACGTTGGCAACGTGATGCTCTACCACTGAGCTATTCCCGCGTCTGAGGCCGGACATAACCGCAACCGGCCCATGATTTCAAGAGGGGAAGTGACAATTCCGTTCAGAGAATAAAAACGCTATATCCCAGACATGGAACAAACCGCAGGACAATCGAGGCGCCCTTGCTGGCCCGCCTGGCCGATCTGGGGATCGAAATCGTCCATGCATCGTCACCCGGCGCTGCACACGGTGGAGCGAATCCCAGGCGCTGCGCGGCACGATGCCCGGCAGCCACATCAAAAACCTGTTCTTGCGCGACAAAAAGCGCAATCAATGGCTTGTCACCGTGCCCGAGGACGCCGAAGGTCGACCTGAAGGCGCTGCGCCATGTCTGGGGGCCAGCGGAAATCTGATTTCGGCAGCGCGGAACTTGCTGGAATCTCTCGCTGGGGGTCCAGCCCGGCTCCGTGACGCCCTTTGCCGTGATGAACGATGCCGAGGGTATCGTGACCATGGTGCTGGCAACGACGTACTGACAAACATCCGGTGAACGCGCATCCCCTCCACAACGAGGCGACGTGGCCATTCGACGAGATGATCTGGTGCGGTTTCTTGCACGCCTGTCGACACCCGCCCGTGATGATCGATCTGCCCTGATCCCCGATCCGCAGGGCCGAACCGCACTCGGGGGTTGATACCCTGACCGCAAGGCTCCATCTTCTGGCCATCAATCAAAGATATTGCACGACATAGAGTGAACGCCATGGACCCATCGCACACGATGCCAATTGCCCCATGCCGGCGCACCCGGCGGACGCAGCCCTGATCAAGGAACAGTGACCAGAACGGCTTCGTCGCAGACGTTCTCGAAGCCTCGCGCGAGAGTTCCGGTCATTGTCGATTTCTGGGCCACCTGGTGCGGCCCCTGCAAAACGCTGGGACCGATCATCGAAAAGGTGGTCCAGAATGCCGGTGGTGCGGTGCGCTGGTCAAAATCGACGTCGACAAGAGCCCCGGACATTTCCGCGCAGTTACAGATTCAGTCGATCCCCACGGTTTACGCCTTCAAAAACGGCCAGCCGGTCGATGGCTTTCAGGGCGCCTTGCCCGAAAGCAGGTGCAGGCCTGGGTCGATCAAGCTGATCAAGGAGCATGGCGGCGGTCGTGAATGCGGCCCGGACCGATCGAAGAGGCCCTGGATGCGGCCGAAGCGGCCATGGCCGAGCCGGCGACATCAGCGGCGCCGGTGCGGTGTTTGCGCAGGTGCTCAACCAGGATGCCGAAAAGCACACCGCAGCCCTGGCCGGCATGAGCCGCGCTGATATCTCGCCTGCGGAGCAGAACGACAAGGCGCGGGCCATTGCCGACCAGAGCGAGCGCGGATCAGCGCAAAGACGATCGAGTGATCTGGCACGGCGCCGTTATCTCTGCGGTCGAGCTCGCCGAGGCCGGCAGTCGCTACGGCCGCCGGCGAACGCGAGGACCATTTGCGCGCCCGGGTGGCGGCTGATCCCGGACGACCATGCAGGCGCGGTTCGATCTCGCGGTCGCGGCCGTATGGCCGGCAGGTGATGCGGAAGGCCGCGGTCGACGCGCTGGTGGAGGTGATTCAGCCGCAAGCGCGAGTGGAACGAAGGCGAAGCGCGCACGAGCCGATACTGCTGAAGATCTTCGAAGCGCTGGGGCCGACGGACCCGCTGACGAGATGCGGGCCGCCGCAAGCTGTCCTCTGATCCTGTTCTCGTGAGCGGCGACGCGTGCGAGACGAAATTCGGGCGCTTCCCGGCAGAGCTGCCGCTCGTTCCCGCTGAACGGCGTGCTGCTGCTGCCGCGCGGGCCGGCTGCCGCTGAATGTGTTCGAACCGCGCTATCTGGACGATGGTGGATGCGCGCGCTGGCCGGCAGCAGCGGCTGATCGGCATCGCCCAGCCCGCGGCCGACGGGCGAGAGCGGGCCTGAGCGCGCCCGACGGCACGCCAGCTCTACCGGGCCGGCTGCGCCGGGCGCATCACGGGAGTTTGAGGAAACCGATGCCGGGCGGCCACATGCAGCTCGACACTGCGCGGCGTTGTGCCGGTTCGACATATCGTCGACGAACTGGCCGATGCGCGAACGGCTACCGCCGCGCGTACGCACCGGATTACACGCGGTTCGCGGCAACGATATGCAGCTCCGAAGCCCGGCACCGTACCCATCGAGCGCGAGCGGCTGCTGTCGGATTTGCCTGAAAGGCCTATTTCGAGACTGGAGAACATCGCGGCGGACTGGGACGCACCGATCAAGCAAACGCCCGACGAGCGGCTGGTCACGACGCTGGCCATGGTGTGCCCGTTCGAGCCGGCACGAAAAACAAGCGTTCTGCTCGAAAGCCGCCGATCATCGCCCATCGCAATGCAAACTTATGCTGATCGGATTTGATCGAATCCGCGCTGCGCCGCGCCGACAATGGCGGAACGGCGGCCCCGCACTGAACTGAGGACCGAAACCACCGGAAATGTGCGCCCAATTAGGCCATGGCCACTCAAAACCGCGTGGCGGTCGATCCCAAGCTTGCTCGAAATTCTGGTCTGCCCGCTGACCAAGGGGCCGCTTGCGCATACGACGCCGCCGCAGCAGGAACTGATCAGCCAGAAGGCGGGCCTGGCGTACCCGATCCGCGATGGCATCCCGATCATGCTGGCCGAGGAAGCGCGCGAGCTGAACCCCGACGAGGCACCGTCGACGGCGTCCGCCTAATGGACCGACGGCGGCACGGGCGGTACGCCATGGCCGCGGGAGATTCGCTACAGCACAGCGACGACAGAGTCGCTGGCCGTCGCCTTCGACGATGGCGAGTCACGCTTACGTGCTGCCCGCCGAATATCCTGCGGGTCGACAGCCCGTCGGCCGAAGTGCAAAGCGGTCACGGGGCGGACGAACGCAACGCATTCATCGCCGGGCGCGTCCCATGTGGGCATCATGAAGATCGAGCCGGTGGGCAATTACGCGGTGCGGCTCCATTTCGACGATCTGCACGATACCGGCCTGTTCAGCTGGGCGCTACCTGCGACGAGATGGGCGAACGGCAAGACGACAGATTTGGCGGACCCAGTATCTCAAGGACCTTGAGGACTCGACGGTTTGTCCCGCGGACCCTGCTCGCGCGACCTCGGAAACTTCGATCTACAGCGCTTCGCCGCGCACCAGGCGCGGCAGGTCGCCGACCGCGCCCATGGCGTGGCGCATGAAGTTGCGCCGAGCGGTGCATTGACCGCGCCCAGGCCCGCACTGACCGCGCGCAGCGGTGTGATATCGTTTGAGAAGAGCCGGGTTATGCCGTCGGTGGTGACCGTCAGCATCATGTTGTCGACGCGGCGCCAGCGTTCGTATTCGGCTAGAATGTCGGGTCGCCGATATCGCGGCCGAGCCGGCGGGCATCAATGACACTCGGCCAGTGCCGCCATATCGCGGATGCCCATGTTCAGTCCCTGGCCGGCTATCGGGTGGATCGCGTGTGCCGCATCCCCGACCAGGGCCAGGCGCTGATCGGTGTAGCGCATGGCGTGGCTCAGTCCCAGGGGATGTACCCAGCGCGGGCTGGCCAGTGCGATATCCCCGAGAAAGCCACCGACGCAACGCCCCAGAGCTTCGGTAAATCCGGCATCGTCCATATCCCGAATGGACGGCACGAGATCGTTGGATTCGCTCCACACCACGGAGGACTGGTGGAGCAATCCCTTCACCGGTTCGGGAAGATCGATCATCGGCAACAGCGCGAAAGGACCGCCGGGCAGAAACCGCTCATGAGCGATATTCTGATGGGAATGTTCATGGGCGATCGCGCAGACGAAACTGGACTGATCGTAACGCCACTCGGTAACGGGAATGCCCGCTGCCCGGCGAATCCCGGAATTCCGGCCGTCACAGGCAAACACCACCCGGGCCCGCAGGCTTTCCCTATTGTCCAGTTGGACCACGACCCCGTGGTCACTGCGCTCAATGTCGTTGATGACCGCCGGGGCCATCAGCAGCAGATTGTCCCGGGATGCGACGCGGGCAAAGAGCGCCTGGCGGATCAGCCGGTTTTCGATGATATGACCCAAAGGGACATCGCCGGCTTCCCGGTGATCGAAATGCAGAAACATGAGCGAATCATTGTCACTCACCCGGATTGTCTCGATCGGGCAGGCATGCACGCCAATGCCGTCCCACAACCCGATCCCCCGCAAAACACTTGCACTGCCCGCGGCAATCGCTGTGGTGCGGCCATCATGACTGGCGGTCTGCAGTGTGTCGGGATCAGCCCGATCAATCACGGCGACCTCGATCCCGGCAGACGCCAGCGCATGGGCGAGCGTCATGCCCGCCATACCAGCGCCGACAACGACCACTTCAACAGTCCGTGGATTGGCCTTGCTCATGGGCGAAAGATTGCGCGGCACGCGGCCCATGTCCATGCGGCAGATACGCGCAAACAATGGGCTCGACCAAATGCATATAAAATAGCCGCTGTATTATAAATGTCTAAATTTTAGGCACAAACACGTTGCCGCACAGATGCATCAACAAAATTAAGTGTTTTAAAACAATATGTTAGAGGACTACTGCGACTGGCACAGGAATTGTAATGCTAGGGCTGATGATCCGCATCCGAATGGTCGGTTGCGGCCTCTGGGCTCGCGAAAAGGGGATTTACATGAAGCTGGGTCATGGCGGTGATCAAACCGTTCAAACTCGATGAGGTGCGTGAAGCCCTTACGGAACTCGGCGTTCAGGGACTGACCGTCACAGAAGTCAAAGGCTACGGACGCCAGAAGGGGCAAACGGAGATTTACCGCGGTGCGGAATACGCCGTGAGTTTTCTGCCCAAGGTGAAGATCGAGGGTCGTCGTCGAAGATGACCAGACCGATTCCGTTGTCGAAATGATCGCCAAAGCGGCCAACACCGGTCGGATCGGCGACGGCAAGATTTTTGTCGTGGAGGTGCAAAGCGCCATGCGGATTCGCACAGCCGAAACCGGCGTCGAAGCGCTCTAGGCTAAAGGAGTTACCCGAAAATGTTTCCGACTATCAAAAAATCCATTGCAGGCCTGATCGCTGCGGCGGCTGTCATGCTGGCCGCCGTGCCGGCCATGGCAGCGGTCGATGGAGAGACCGCCTACGTCTTCAACACCTTCTCGTTCCTGTTCAATGGCGCGCTGGTGATGTGGATGGCCGCAGGCTTCGCCATGCTGGAGTCGGGCCTGGTGCGCGACCAAGAACACGGCCGCCATCTGCCTGAAGAACATCGCGCTCTATTCCGATCGCAGGCATCCTGTACTACATCGTCGGCTACAGCCTGATGTACACGGATGTGAGCGGCTATATCGGCTCGCTGTCGCGTGTCTTCTACGACCCGAGCCGAAGCGGAACTGGCCCTGCTGGGCGCGGACGCGGCGACGGCGGAAGCCATGGTCGGCGGCGGTCGACGGGCAAGGCGGCTACTCGGTGATGCGTCGGACTGGTTCTTCCAGATGGTGTTCGTCGCCACCGCGGCGCCAGCATCGTGTCCGGCACGCTGGCCGAGCGCATCAAGCTGTGGCCGTTCCTGATCTTCGTGGTCGTGCTGACCGGCATTCATCTACCCGATCCAGGGCTCCTGGACCTGGGGCGGCGGCTGGCTGGCCGAGAAGGGCTTCAGCGGACTTCGCCGGCTCGACCATCGTGCACTCGGTCGGCGGCTGGGCGGCGCTCAGCGTTGGCGCCATGATCCTTGGGGCACGCGCAAGGGCAAGTACGGGCCCGAACGGCGCGCGTGCAGCCGATGCCGGGCGCGAACCTGCCGCTGGCGACCCTGGGCACCTTCATCCTGTGGCTCGGCTGGTTCGGCTTCAACGGCGGCTCGCAGCTGGCCCTGGGGTCAGCGCGCTGGATGCGGCGGCCATGGCCATCGTCTATGACCAACACCAACCTGGCCGCAGCGGGCGGCGTGGTGGCGGCCATGGCCGCTGAGCTCAGTTGCCCTCTATGGCAAGAAGGTCGACCTGACCATGGCGCTGAACGGTGCGCTGGCCGGCCTGGTGTCGATCACCGCGGGACCGGATCTGGACCAGCCACCTGCTGTCGATCATCATCGGCGGCATCGGCGGCGTGCTGGTGGTCATCGCCATCCCGATGGTGGACCGGCTGAAGGTCGACGACGTGGTCGGCGCCATCTCGGCGCACTCTGGTCGGCTGGCATCTGGGGCACCCTCGCCGTGGGCATCTTCGGGGCCGGCGATATCGGGGTCCAGATCATCGGCATCCTGGCCATCGCAGTCTTCGTGATTGTCTCCAGCTCGATCGTCTGGCTGGCGCTCAAATACACCATCGGTATCAGGGTCAGTGACGAGGATGAAGATGCGGGTCTCGACATGGTCGAGCTCGGCCTCGAAGCCTACCCGGAATTCGGTCGCGGTTCGCAACGCGGCTGAGTTCCCCAAACTCCAACTTCCCCCCAACGATCCGGGCCCGGCGTCAATCGCCGGGCCCTTTTTCGTGCCAATCGGTAAAATTAAGCGCAAAAACCGCTCTAAATGCCTCCAAAATAATGAAAACAGAGTTTTATCCACAATTCATATAAGGTGTGAGGTCCGTCGATTCATGACGGATTCGCTACAGTGGTAAGCATTTTTTTGAGTGATTTATTAGCTTGTGGATACAACTGTATGACTCTGATAGTATTTTTCCGTTTTCACGTCCCATCTGGGCGAGAACGGCGATCCTGGCATGCACAACGATATTCTCGATTCACTCTCTGACTACCCGTTCGACCGGCTGCGCGCCCTGCTCGGCACGACCCAGCCGCCTGCCGGAATCACACCTATACACAAGCAGATCGGCGAGCCGAAACACGCCGCACCCGAATTCATCGCCCCACTGCTGACAGCGGATTTGTCCGAATGGGGCCGCTATCCACCTCCCAATGGAACCAAGGATCTGCGGCAGGCCATCGCCGACTGGCTGGTGTCCCGCTATGACCTGCCCGACGACAGCATCGACCCCGATCAGCATATCGCCATCGTCTCGGGCACCCGCGAGGCCCTGTTCATGGCCGGCCTGCTGACGGTGCCAACCGACAAGCATGACGCGCGGCCGACGGTCCTGATGCCCAATCCGTTCTATCAGGTCTATGCGGGTGCCGGCGCACTCGCACGGGCCGATGTGGTCTATCTTCCGGCCGGACCGAAGACAGGATTCCAGCCTGATTTCGGGGCGGTAGACAGAGACGATCTAAACCGTGCGGCACTGGCCTATCTTAATACCCCCGCCAACCCTCAGGGGTCTGTCGCGAGCCTCGATCAGCTCAAAACTGCCGTCGGCTATGCCCGGGAGCACGATTTCGTGCTCGCCGTCGATGAATGCTATTCGGAGATCTACACCGGCGACAAACCACCCGGACTGTTCGATGCGTGCCGGGAACTCGGCGGCACCAGCCCCTTCACCAACACACTCGTCTTCCACAGTCTGAGCAAACGCTCGAACCTGCCGGGCTTGCGCTCGGGTTTTGTGGCCGGCGATCCGGAACTCATCAAGCTGCTCCTGCGCCTGCGCCAGTATGGTGGCGCCCAAGTGCCTCTGCCGGTGATGAACGCCTCGGCCGCCCTGTGGCGCGATGAAGCCCATGTGGAGGCCAGTCGCGACCTGTATCGAGCCAAGTTCGACCTTGCCCTCGACATGCTCGACGGCAAATTCGGTGCCTTTCGGCCCGGCGGCGGCTTCTATCTGTGGCTCGACGTCGAAGACAGCGAGGCCGCGGCCCACAAACTCTGGACCCAAGCAGGCCTGCGGGTGCTGCCGGGCGCCTATCTGGCCCGGGACAACCCGGACGGCACCAATCCGGGCGCGGCTTATATCCGCATGGCCCTGGTCCACGATCTCGATACCACGCGTGATGCGATCACGCGGCTCCTCAACACGCTCACCTGACACCTGAACGCAGACGAAAGACGACCGACATGGCTGCTCGAACACAAACCGGACCCGCACGCGGCATCGTACATGGCCTGGCACAACGGCTGACCTTTTTGCCCGACCCCGTGCGCGAATTCCTGCACCGGCGCATCTTCGAAATCGCCGGTCTCGGCCTGATCGCGGTCGCCGCCTCTCTCCTTCTGGCACTGTTCAGCTACGACAGTCTCGATCTCTCCTTCAACAATGCGACGGGACATGGCACGGCCAATCTTCTCGGGCCCGCCGGGGCAACGATGGCGGATCTGTCCCTGCAGGCCTTCGGTATCGTGGCTGTTTTACCGGCACTCGTCTTTCTGGCCTGGGGCACGCGCCTGGTGCGCCATCTCGCGATCTGTCGCACCGGCTGGCGTATTTTGAGCCTGCTGCTCGCCATGTGTGCTGCCGCCTTCGCGCTGGAATATGCCGTCGTTCCCGACAGCTGGCCGCTCCGTTCCGGCCTTGGGGGTACCTTTGGAACACTGACATTTGCGCCAGCATCCGTGTGGCTCTCCGGTTTCGGACTGCCCCCGGCAATCCTAGCTCTTGCCGTCGCGCCGACCGCCACCCTGTTGCTGTTCGTGGCTTTTGGTCTGACCCGCACCGAATGGCGCAGCATGGGCCGCGGAATCGCTAACGGGGCCCGGTTCGGCGCACGCGGAGCCAACTGGACCGCGCGGCATGGGGTTGATGCCGGCCGGACCGGCGCCGCACGTTTCCGCGATCTGGTCGCCCAACGCGATGCTGTACGCAAAGAACCCCGCCTGGAACCCACCCGGACCCCGGCACGTGCGCCAGCCGCACGCCCCCATTCTGACGCGCAGGACACCGAAGAGGACGCTCCCGCAACAAAACGTGTGGCCCCACGGGCCCAGAAGCCCAAGCCCGGCAAACGCGCCGAGGAAGCCCGTCAGCGCAAGCTCGATCTGCCGACTCCGGGTGGCGAGTACGAGTTCCCGCCCCTTGACCTGCTTGAAGAAGCCGACGAGGCCGCACGCGAAGCCGGACGCGCCCAGGATGAAAACCTCGAAGCCAATGCCCGCATGCTGGAAACCGTCCTGCAGGATTTCGGTGTCCATGGCGAAATCGTGCAGGTCCGCCCGGGACCCGTGGTGACACTCTATGAACTTCAGCCGGCCCCTGGCACCAAGACCAGCCGCGTGATCGGTCTGGCCGATGACATCGCCCGTTCCATGAGCGCGGTCTCCGTGCGTATCGCGGTGGTACCCGGCCAGAACGTGATCGGCATCGAACTGCCCAACGCGTCCCGTGAGATCGTCTACCTGCGTGAATTGCTCGCCTCCCGATCTTTCGAAAAAACCAACGCCAGGCTGGCGCTTGCCCTCGGCAAGGATATCGGCGGCGAACCCGTCACGGTCGATCTGGCCCGCATGCCCCATCTGCTGATCGCCGGCACCACCGGCTCAGGCAAATCCGTGGGCGTCAATTCGATGATCGCCTCGCTGCTCTATCGCCTGCGCCCCGAACAATGCCGCTTCATCATGATCGATCCGAAGATGCTGGAACTCTCCGTCTATGACGGCATTCCGCATTTGCTTTCGCCAGTTGTCACCGACCCCAAAAAGGCCGTGGTGGCCCTGAAATGGGTGACCCGCGAGATGGAAGATCGCTATCGCGCCATGTCCAAGCTCGGTGTCCGTAACGTCGCCGGCTACAACCAACGGGTCGAGGAAGCCCGCAAGAAGGGCGAGATTCTCTCCCGCAAGGTCCAGACCGGCTTTGACGAGGAAACCGGCAAGCCGGTCTTCGAAGAACAGCCCCTCGATATGGTGCCGTTGCCCTATATCGTGGTGGTGGTCGACGAAATGGCCGACCTCATGCTGGTTGCCGGCAAGGATGTGGAAGCCGCCATTCAGCGTCTGGCTCAGATGGCACGTGCTGCCGGCATTCACCTGATCCTGGCCACCCAGCGACCTTCGGTGGATGTCATCACCGGCACGATCAAGGCCAACCTGCCGACACGTATCAGTTTTCAGGTCACCACCAAGATCGACAGTCGCACGATCCTAGGTGAGCAGGGCGCCGAACAACTGCTTGGTCAGGGCGACATGCTCTACATGGCCGGTGGCGGACGCATCACCCGTGTCCATGGCCCCTTCCTCGCCGACACGGAAGTCGAGGATCTGGTGGCCTATCTCAAGGCTCAGGGTGAACCCGATTATCTGGACGCGGTCACCGAGGATGAAGGGGCTGCCGACGGCATTCCCGGCTTCGAGTCCACAGGTGAATCCAGCGGCGACGATCTCTACGATCAGGCCGTCGCTCTGGTCGCCCGCGAGCAAAAGGCCTCCACCAGCTTTGTCCAGCGCCACCTGTCGATCGGCTACAATCGCGCCGCAAAGATCATCGAACAAATGGAAAAAGAGGGCGTGGTCGGCCAGGCCAACCATGTCGGAAAGCGCGAAGTTCTGGTCAGCGACCACAGTTAGAGGCCGCAAAACAGATTCAGTCACAAAATCGCCACTCGCGATTTGGCTGCGAACGACCTATCTATAGGCCATGGTTCGACCACGACACCTCGCGCTTGCAGGCGCAATTCTGCTCGGCATTGCCGGTGCCGGCACTGCAGCTGATGCGGACACCACGGCCGCAACGCTCTCGGAGGCCGACCGCGCCGATATCGCGCGGATCGAGACCTATCTGAACGATCTGACAACCATGGAAAGCCGCTTCCTGCAGTTTTCCGAACAGGGAATGGCGCAGGGACGAATCTTTCTCAACCGCCCCAGTCATTTGCGTATTGAATACGCACCACCAACCCCGGTTCTGATGATTGCCAGTGATATCATTCTGATGTTCCACGACACCGAGCTGAAACAGACCACGTTCCTGCCGGTCAGCAAGACTCCAGCGGGCTTCCTGCTCGAAGAAAACATCAAGCTCAGTGGCGATCTGACAATCACCGATTTCGAGCGAAAAGCGCAGGCCTTCCGGGTGACCCTCACACAGACCGACGCGCCCGACAGTGGCACGGTCACCCTGATGTTCGAGGACAAGCCATTGCGGCTTGCCAAATGGCGGGTGGTCGACGCTCAGGGGACCCGGGTCGAAGTAGCCCTGCTAGAACCGCGCTTTGGTGTGACCTTTAAGAACGCCGGCGAATTGTTCTCGACCGTCGATCCCAACACGGCTATTTCTGTAGAATAACGCCTGTGCCCCTCTTGTTGCGCAGTGCCTCCGGAACCCGTTCGAGTTTTTGCATGGCCCGTACCGATACAATCCGTCCCCTGATCGGCGTGAATGCCGAGCTGAAGGACAACAACGGTTTCGACATGCTTGCGACGGGCTACAAATATGTGGCCTCGGTTATCGAAGCCTGCAACGCCATTGCGGTGCTGGTGCCCACCATGGGTGATGCCGAACATGGTGGGGACTACCCCGTTGATAATGTGATCGACCGTCTCGACGGCATGGTCCTGACCGGCGGTCGCAGCAATATCGAACCCCATCACTATGACGGCGAACCTTTTCGACCGGAAACCTACCGGGACCCGTTGCGGGATTCGACAACATTGCCACTGGCCCGAAAAGCCATCGAACGCGGCCTCCCGATCTTCGGTATTTGCCGCGGCATTCAGGAAATCAATGTCGCGCTGGGCGGCTCCCTCCACCCCTATCTCTGGGAGATAGAGGGCCACAACGACCACCGCATGCCCCAGACCGACAGCATGGCCACGCGCTTCGGGCCGCGTCATCCGGTGATTCTGTCCGAAGACGGGCTGTTTGCCAATATCGCCCGACGCGCGGGAATCGAAGGCCGCGAAGTGACGGTCAACTCCCTGCATGGCCAGGGTCTGAACCGGGTCGCCGACGGGCTGGTCGTCGAAGCCCTGAGCGAGGACGGGGTTGTGGAAGGGGTTTCCATGCCCGATGCACCGGGTTTCGTGATCGGGGTTCAGTGGCATGCCGAATATCGTACGGAAACCCACAGCTTCAACCGTGCGCTTTTCGAGTCTTTCGGAAACGCCGCACGACGACGTGCGGCCGCCCGCGCCGGTGCCGATGTCGCCTGATGGCAAAACCGGCCACAAGTCTTTTTCTCTTCTGACACGCCCGGGCGGGTGACAAGCAGTCACTGACCGCATTACAAAGGCGGCGAACAATAATTCTTCACAAAAGAGGTCAGGGATGGATTACGTCATTCCGGCGCCCGAACAGGTGTCCGTTGCCATTGTTGGCGAAAGCAAGCGTTTCCCGGTTCGCCGCATCTTCTGCGTCGGCCGCAACTATGTTGCCCATATTCGCGAAATGGGTGGCGACGAGCGCGATCCGCCCTTCTATTTCTGCAAGCCCGCCGACGCCATCGTGCCGACCGACGGAACCATCGACTATCCGCCCCAGACGAACAACTTCCATTTCGAGATGGAGCTGGTCGCGGCCATCGGAACGGGCGGCGCGAATATCAGCGAAGCCGATGCGCTCGACCATGTCTACGGTTATGCGACCGGCCTCGACATGACCCGACGCGACGTCCAGATCGCCCATCGCGAGAAAGGCCGCCCCTGGGACATGGGCAAGGGCTTCGATCAGTCTGCACCCTGTGGCGACATTCATCCGGTGTCCGATGTTGGGCATTTTCCCGAGGGCAATATCTGGCTGAAGGTGAATGGCGAGACCAAACAGGATTCCGATCTCAAACTGATGATCTGGAACCTGCAGGAAACCATCGCCAACCTCTCCGGTCTGGTTACTCTGGCCCCCGGCGATCTGATCTACACGGGCACGCCTGACGGCGTCGGCCCGGTGGTCTCCGGCGACAAGATGCACGGCCATATCGACGGGCTCAGCGACATCGAAATTTCGGTTCGCTAGCACCCCCGTGAAGATCGCGACCTGGAACATCAATTCGGTTCGCCTGCGAGCGCCGCTTTTCGCGGAGCTTGAAAAGCAGGCCGCCCCGGACATCGTCTGCCTGCAGGAAACCAAGGTGGTCGATGAGCTGTTCCCCCACGATGCCCTGAGCGACCTCTATCCCCATCGTCATATGCGCGGGATGAAGGGCTACAACGGGGTCGCGATCCTCTCGAAAGTCCCCTTCACCGCCAAGGGCGGGGAAGACTGGTGTGGACGTGAAGATACGCGCCACATCTCGGTCAAGATCAAAGGCGGGGTGGAAATTCACAATTTCTACATTCCCGCCGGCGGCAACGAGCCCGACCCGGTCAAGAACGAGAAATTCGCCCACAAACTTTCTTTCCTGGATGAAGTCACGGAATGGTGGATGAAAACCGCGACACCCCGCGCCAAGCGGATCATGGTCGGGGACCTGAACATCGCACCCCTGGAATCCGACGTGTGGTCTCACAAGCAGCTGCTCAAGGTCGTCAGCCACACCCCGGTTGAAGTCGAGCGTCTAGACAGGATGCAGGCCGCCCATGACTGGGTCGATGCGGTGCGCCATTTCGCACCGGAACCGGAAAAACTCTTCAGCTGGTGGAGCTACCGCTCGGAGGACTGGCGGGCCGGCGATCGCGGGCGCCGTCTCGACCATGTCTGGGTGACACCGCCCCTGAAGAGCAAACTGCGCGGATTCGAAATCCTCAAAGACGCCCGTGACTGGACCAAGGCCTCGGACCACGTTCCGGTGATCGTCGACATCGACATTTAGGCCCGTCAGACTGGCCCCTTAAACCGGCACCCGATACATGAAATAGCGTTCGGCCGGCACACTGTCAGGCAAGGGCAGTTCGTCCCATGCATCTGCCGGGAAGCGGTTGTTGGCAACCAGAATGCCACCCGGACGCAGCAGCGGAACAAGCAACGGAACGATCGCAGCGGCGAGCTCTGCATCCGCGCTGGTGCCCGTGCCGAGATCCGAATGGATCAAAGCGACACTGGGCCCAAAGCGCGCAGCGGCAACCGCAAGCTGCTCTTCAGCCTCGCCGAGAAAAACATGGTCAGGGTCCGGGGTGCTTTTCGGGTTGGAATTCACCACCCGGTCAAACACGAAAATCTCGCGGCCCGACATAATTTCACCCAGATGGTCGAATGTCCGGCCATTGCCCAGACCCAGATCGAGAACCGGCCCCGGTATATCGGCCAGCATGCGCGCGGCCGCATTCAGGCAGTCACGCTGGGCCTGCATGCGGCGAATGAAACTGTCGAGACGGCTCATGGCTGGGGTCGCCGGGGCAGATTACGAGTTCTGCGCCAGTGCCTCACGCAGTTGCTGGGTCGTTTGCTCGAGGCGGGAAGCCAGTTCGCGCATGATCTCGACCGACATCTGCGGGAACTCGGTCACCAGACGGAAAAACAGATCTTTGGTGATCCGCAAGGTCACGGTCTGGCTGGACGCCCGAACGGTGGCGGTCCGGGGCACGTCGCAGAGAATGGCGATTTCGCCCACAAAGTCATTGCGCCCGAGCGTGGCCACCTCGATTTCACCTTCGCCGGTTTCGACAAGCACCTTCGCCGACCCGTCGACGATGATATAGGCCGCATCACCCACATCCCCCTGACGAAACAAAACCTGATCGGCTTCATAGGTGATTCGTTCCGAGGTAAAGGCCAACAGCTTCAGCTTTGACGGTTCCAGCTTCGCAAAAAGCGGAATGTTCCGCAGCAGCTCGACTTCTTCATTCAGGCTCACGTCTTTTGTCTCCCCATGACCATGCTGGTCACACATTCAGGCATTGCTGGGTTAGGCTGAATCCAGCAACCCACGCAATGCGGTTCCGTCTTTGTCCAATTCCACATAGGTGCCGTCTTCGGCCACGCGTCCATCATCGAGGATAATCACACGGTCAAACTTCGACGTCATGCCCACGCGGTTCACAATCCAGACAACACCATGTCCATCCCGGGCCTTGAGAATATTCTCGGTCAGGCGGTCCTGGGCCGAAGGATCAAGGGACGATATCGCTTCGTTGAGCACCATCATTTCCGGTTGCTTGAGAAGTGCACGGGCGATCCCGATCTTCTGACGCTGGCCCGAAGACAACCGTGCGCCACCAACGCCCACCTGAAATTCGAGACCCGCTTCCAGAACGGCGCCGCGCAGACCCAGTTTGTCCAGCGTATCGGCGATCAGGGCGCCAATGCGCTTGCCGCCCTCGGCCTGTCCATATACCAGCTTTCCGAGCAGGATATTGTCCTGCAATGATCCCGCCGCATTGTAGCCTTCCGGATCAAAGAACTCGACCGCGCCCCTAAGATCTTCCGGCAGTTTTGCGGCAAAAATTTCACGCGCATTGAGAATCTTCTGCTGCAGCGCTTCATCAGCAACACCCAGTCTGTGTTGTGCGACGACCAGCTTGAACGGCAGCGACAACAGGGCCGTGCGATCTTCCGGACGCATATCATCAAAGCCATGTTTGTCGGTCCGCGACAGCAAGGTCATGAACTCCGGCAAATCCTCGGAACTGATGAAGGAATACTGTTCAAAAAATTCATGCCCAGGCGGGAGATCAGCGAAGATTTCGATCATCGTCTCGGCGACCTCGCGTCCGGCCTTGAGCAGATCATCGATCAGATCAGCCTCACGCAGAACTTCCAGGACATAGGGATTTTCGGCCATCAGGTTGTGGTCGAAGGCATCCCCCACGGTCGTCCCGAAGATCAGGTTTTCCGCCACACTGGCATTCGTGTTGAACCGCGCACGATCGAACTTCTCAACCAGACCACGATACTCATCTTCTTCCAGCCGGTTGGTCAGGGCTTCGCGGGCCTTGAGGGCGGCCGCGGCTATATCCGCACGCATGTCCGGGTCAATCGTGCCACGCAGCCCGAGATTGTAGATGTCATCGGACAGCTCAACGACGTCGAGGATTTCAACCATCCGCACAAACAGCTCGGCGGAATCCGTTACGCCCGCGGCTTCGTAGTCAATCCAGTCCGCGCGATAGTCGAAGTCGATATTCCCCGCGCCCGCAGCCTCGACAAAATCACGCTTGCGCTTGGGCGCCTCTTCATCGTCATAGGCTGCCGGGCGAAGCGGGCGGTACTTCAGGCCATAGAGCAGATTTTCGCGCACCGATGCGGATTGCAGGAAGGGCGACGAAGAGACATAGGTCATCCGGCGACCGGTGATCGATTCAGGCAATTTGACAATATTCTTGCCACCGATCTTGAGTTGCCCGGAAGACGGCGTTGCCAGCCGGGCAAGCAGCATACCGAAATATTCCTTCCCGCTGCTGCCAGCACCCGCCACGGCCCTTCTGCCTGATCGCGAACGCGGTCCGTGTCGGGCTTCAGCATGTTGCCGGTTTCGGCCTTTATCTCGCGCAACGGCACCAGCCGCTCACCTTCCTTGAGGTCGAAGCGCGGGACAGCGTTCAGCAGTGCCTTGAGATAGGGGTGACCGGGGTTCTTGTAGATCGCGTCAAGACTGCCGCTTTCCATCACCTTGCCGCGGAACATCACCACAACCTCTTCGGCCACATTGGCAACCACACCCAGATCATGGGTGATCATCAGAACGGCCATGCCCAGTTCGGATTGCAGATCCTTGATCAATTTCAGAATTTGCGCCTGAATGGTTACGTCCAGCGCCGTGGTCGGCTCATCGGCGATCAGGAGCGCCGGCCGGCAAACCAGCGCCATGGCGATCATGGCGCGCTGACGTAGCCCGCCGGACAATTCAAAGGGATAGGTCTTCATCGCGCGCGCCGGATCGGGGAATCCGACCAGACGCAGCATGTCTGTCGACAATTCCCGGCCCGATTGCTTGTCCACCTTGCGGTGCAGATGCAGCGCCTCGCTGATCTGATCCCCGACCGTGTGGAGCGGTGACAGGGAGGTCATCGGCTCCTGAAAGATCATCGACACTCGGCCGCCGCGGATCGCGCGAATCCGCGGCCCGTCGCGATCGAGTTTCGCGAGGTCGACCGGGGTGCCGTCACCATTCGGGTCCGTGAACAGAATTTCCCCGCCGGCGATCGATCCGATATTGGGCAGGATGCCCATGATGGCCTGACTGCAGACGGATTTGCCTGAACCGGATTCGCCCACCAGTGCGGTCGTCCCACCGGGACGGATTCGGAAAGACACACCATCGACCGCGCGAATCTCCTCGCCATGGACAGTGAAATCGACCTTGAGGTCGCGTACGGAAAGAAGGTCGTTCATCGGCGCCAATCCGCTGGATTGCCCCAGCCACTCAGGGCAGCGGGGGTCTCTTCATGATGGGTCGTGTCATGCGCACCCAGGCCGATGACAGCAAAGTTCCGTGCCGTGGTGTCCGACATTTCGACGTCCCGGGTCTGGGTCACGCGGAAGGCGTGCCGGCTGATATCCTCGAACCCCTCCAGCGTGGAATGGAGTGCGATCTTGGTGCGCCCGGCGCGCAGGGTCAGCTGCATCCATCCCGCTTCCCGGTCACGCCGGGTTGAGAAATAGGACAGCTTGAGGGAGTCGAGATCCTGCCAGGCGATCCGGGCCGATGCCCAGCCGGTCATTGCGATGGCTGCGTCGTCGAGTGTGACCTGAGTGCGGGTGTGCAACCAGGTGCGCAGACCAAACAGGCCGAAAAAGATTGCGGGAACCGCCAGCACATAGGTCGCGGTGGCCCCGGGCGCGATGAAGAACATGGGGGTGACACATGCCGCCACGCCCAGGCTGGCGCGCAACAAATCCGCGTTCAGGTCGCGACGATGATAACGGTATGTGGTCATGCGACGGGAAAAACCTCTGCCGCCGAGAGCCAGTGCACGGCGGGATGTTGTTGGGTGCGTTCGACAAACTCGCGCACAAACTCTTTCGATTCTGTTTCCATCACCGCGTGATGGGTCATCAGGCCGGTGGCTTCCTCGGCATCGACGGTGCCGGTGCGACGGGCTTCGAGATGTGCACAGGCCCCGGCGAGGATGGTCTCTGCGCCCAGAAAACCGGCCGGGGTTCCGGTGTGTTTGCCCCGCCAGTCGATGATGTCGAGATGCACGTTGTTGGCGCGGACACCAGAAATGGGAGAAAGACGCGGACGCGGACCCAGGGTGCTCAGGCCACGAAAGCCGAGCTCGGGGAGAAACGGGATCAGGTGCGATGCGATGCGGTTCCAAGGGGGAACGAGCACCGGCAGAAATCCGGGATAGCGCTCGAGCGCCTGCATACCGGTTGCCAGATCGCCGATCACATAGGCTGCCGGGCGGCTGTCATCGAGTTCGATCTTGCGGGCCTTGGTATCAGCGGGATCGGCAAAATTGGTGTGGGCGTAGCCATGTTGCAGGACTGCGACCTGCGCCGATGGCTGGAGTCGTGTCTGCAGGGCGGGGGTTGCCTTTGCAGGTATCACGGCGAGCGCCAGCGGCACGTCAAGCGTGGCCTGGAGCTCCAGCAGGTGTTCGAGCGCTTGCGTGTGGTCTGCCGCATCATCATCGCGCCACCAGAATGTGGCGGTCCGCCCGTCCTCCATCCAGAGGTCGAGCTCGCGCGTGAGGGCTTCCCAGGCCGTTTCCGGCTCGTGCGCGCCATTGGTCATCGCCAAGGCCATGTGTCCGTACAACTCTCCCTGCCTATCCGAGCCCCTCAACCCGGATCGTCTTCTTGTATGCACAGTAGCGGGATCAGGCGTCGGGGTTAACCTTGATTTCGTCAGTTTCTGCGCCAATTCCGGCATTTCGATGATGGTTCAGGGATTCACTGAGCATTGTGGCCGTGTTTCCGGCGCCGGCCATGTCAACAGGCGCGGAAATATGGTCCTTGCGAGCCATGGCGCGGTCGATCGCCCGGGCGACATTTTTGCCTGTGACGGCACCAGATTCGACGATTTCGAGGGCACCTTTCTCGGCCAGCAGGCTACAACGCAGGGTTTGTTCGCTTTCCAGCCCGCCGGCATAGGGAATGCAGACCGCCCGAGTGCCCGCGGCCAGAACTTCCATCACCGTATTGTAGCCACCCTGCGAGATTGACAGGGTGCAGTTGGCAAGGAGTTGCGGGAAATCCGGACGCGCCCGCTCCACGGTCACGCCATCGGGAGCGTTGTCGCGATAAGCGGCGAATTCCGCATCGGGCAGATTGTGGCCGACCAGCACTCGCCAACGCGCGTTGGCCAGTGCCGATATAGATCGCGAATCCATCGCCGCCTGCAGCATGTCATCGCTGACCGCGCCGCCGCCGGTGGAGACGATCACCTCACCCGCGCCTGGTCCGCGTGTATCCGGTGTCCGGGGCGGATCGGCGACATAGCCGGTGTAGCGGGAGATGTCGGCAATTTCAGACATGCGCGGGAAGGTTTCATCGAAGGAGATGAAGTCCCGGTCCCCATGGATGAGCACCAGATCAAAATAGCGGCGCACCCGATCGACCATCTCGTCGACCCGTTCGGGTTTGCCGGGTTCGACGAGAATATCGCGCACGGAGGACACGATCAGCGGGCGTGGCGCCGGGGTGTTGCCGGCGGCCTCGATCAGGGGCTCAATTTCAAACCGCATCTGCCGTCGCCCGAAAGGGTACATCTCGATCAGGATGATGTCCGGCGCGGTGCGGTGATAGATGTCGAGCAGTGCGTCCCTGCGCGCGGCCTTCCAGGTGTCGTCGATCTGCTGATCCTGTGCGTCCACCAGAACCTTGAAAAACTTGTCGGTCGCCCGGGTCGGCGACAGTTGCTCGAAATGGCTCGCCCCCGGATCAAATCCCGGTATGGATGTCCCGCCCGAGACGAGTGTGGTTTCAAACCCGTTGGCCTCGAGCGCGCGGCTCAGTGTCCCGGCGCGCATCAGGTGACCGATGCCAAGCAGGTGCTGTACATAAAAGAGAATTCTGGGGCGCTGGGTCATGCGAGGGCTTGTGCCATTTTCAACCTTTGAGCGGAAGGTTGAGTTGCGCGATTGTGGTCGACCCGTTCGTTGTTACATCAAAGACCTGGCCGCGACGCCGGGACAGTTCGTCGGGCGTTTCGCCCGAAAGATCCCAGCCCGTGGCGATCCCGTAGACGGTGCGAATCACGCCGCGATGGGTGATGACGATGCACGGATCGTCCCGTCGGGCGGCGTCGGCAAGAAAATCACCGATCCGGCCCAGCATGTCGCGGCGACTCTCGCCATTCTCCGGGCGGTGATCGGCATCATGGGCCTTGTCCCCTTCTGTGGCTTCCATCTCGTGCAGGTTGCGGCCCTCCCAGATTCCCCAGGATTTCTCCATCAGTCGTGGATCGGTTTCGATGGCGCCAAGTTCCGGATGGGCCGATTTGAGAATTTCGGCAGTTTCCATGCAACGGATCAGGGGGCTGGACACGATCGGGCAGTCAACCAGGCTTGCGGGCAGGCGCCAGGCGGCAACCATGTCGCGGCCGTCATCATTCAGGGGAATGTCCCGGCGGCCCTGCAGCCGCCGTTCGACATTCCAGTCGGTCAGGCCGTGACGGAGAAAGACAAGCTGCGTCATGTGGACCTCACGACCATGGCGACGGTTTTCAACGTGGCATCGAGTCGTTCGGCGGCAACTGGCACGTCGTACTGCTCACGCACACGCCGGGCCGCTGCGGCCCCCATGCGTGCGCGGGTTTCCGGATCTTCGATCAGGCTCCCGACGGCTTTCGCGAAGGCTTCGATGTTGTCAGGCGGCGGCAGACGGCCGGTGACGCCGGAGGCCACGATGTCGGGTACACCGCGTTGCTTACTGGCCACCACTGGCAATCCGGCGGCTTGCGCTTCCAGCAGCGCGATGCCGAAGGCCTCGTCCACTGCAGGCCAGACCAGCATGTCACTGGCAGCATAGGTTTCGGCCAGTTCAGGGGGCTCCTGCGCGCCGAGAAAACTGACACGCCCGGGTATGGCGGTTTCCAGAGCCTGGGAAATGGCCGCACGGCGGGGGCCGTCCCCCGCGACCAGCAGCCGCCAGTTATCGCCGGGAACCTGTTGCAGGGCTTCGGCCAGCTGGGTGTAGGAGCTTTCCTTTGCACCGGCGCGCATCATGCCGACCGCCAGTAGCAGCACCGTATCCGGGGGCCAGCCACCACGTTTGGCGATGGCCTCGCGCAGATTTGCACGCCGGGACATCGGGCCGTCATAGATCGATGCATCCACAAAGGGCAGCAGCCGTCGGTGCAACACCGGTTCGCGGGCGACGGGTTGCAGGCAGTCCCAGTCGTCGCTGTTGAGGGTGAGGATGGCATCGGCCCGGGAAATGGCAGCGTTGGCACTCTGGTAGCCGATATCCCAGTTTCCGCCGGCCTGTTTGGGGGCTGATGAGGCTTCGGCAATCACATAGGGAATGTTGAAAGTGTCGGCGATCCGGGGTCCCAGCCAGTCCGGCGTCTTGTGATATAGGTGATAGGTCATCCAGGCTTGGGGCCGTGTTTCGAGCGGGCGCGCACGTAACTGCCGGATCAACCGTATGGCGAGCTGGTCACCCAGAGATTGGAGGCGCAATTGCCGCGCGGGATCACCCTGCCCGTCACGACTGACGAACCGGGAGATCAGTTCGGGCGTGTGGCCGGCATGTCGCAGTGCGGCCAGAAACAGGCGTGCGAGATGTCGATCACCGGACGGAACCGGATGGTCGGGGGGTTTCATTGGGGCGTAGAACGCGACCCGCATGTCAGGCAGCGGCTTTTGTGTGCGGCACGGAATCAGTACGCAGGGCATCGGAGATAGCATCGATGCCTGCGTCAAGATCGAAGGTGGTGCGCACTCGTTCGGCGCCCGCCGCGGCGAGCCGTTTCCGCAATTCGGTGTCCGTGGCCAGACGGGCGATGGTCGCGGCGAGGGCGTCCGGGTCCCCCGGTGGCACCAGAAGTCCGGTGTCACCATCACGGATCAGTTCGGGGATCGCGGATACGGCTGTCGAGATACAGGCCACGCCCACCGCCTGAGCTTCCATCAGGACATTGGGCAGCCCGTCGCGGTCACCATCGGTGGCAATTTTGCTGGCTAGGACAAAGATGTCGGCGTTGGCGAGTAGGTCCTTGACGTCGCTCTGGGGTTTGCGGCCATGCCAGAATATCTGATCCGTCAGGCCGAGTTCCCGGGCCCGGGCTGTCATGACGCGTTCCAGATCACCGCCGCCGATATGCTCAAAGCGCCAGTCGAGATCGTCGGGCAGGCGCGCCAGAGCGTTGAGCAGATCGTCATAGTCCTTTTTCTCCACGAGGCGTCCCACGGAGGTGATCCGCAGGGGCCCGGCTGACGGGCTGGGGGTTTTGGGATTCGCATCGGCAAAGCGCCGTGATCAGCGCGTGTGCAGGGCGATCTAGACAGACAGGATCAGGCCTTCGCGCGCCACCACCGTGTTTTCGAAACGATCCCGTGCATCGCGTTCGACCATGTTCATGAACGCATCATCATGAGACGGGTCGTGGTGGAACGGCACATAAGTGCCAACCCCGGCGCGTTCGGCCAGCGCCGCGCCTTCCTGCCAGGTCGAATGTCCCCAGCCGCGGTGTTTGGATATTCAATCGGCGTGTAGGTGGCGTCGTAGATGAACACATCAGCACCATCGATCAGGGAGAGAATATTTTCGTCATGGGTTCCCTCCACATGTTCGGTGTCGGTCACATAGCAGATTGAACCACCACCATGCTCGATGCGATATCCTGTGGCACCGTTGGGATGATTGAGCAGGCAGGTCCGCACGGTTGCTCCGCAACCAAGTTCGAACGATGTCACCCGCACGAAAATTATTGAATGCCTTTTCCGCGCCCATGACCCCCATGGGGATCGGGAAGAGTGGGGCCGCCATCATTTTGCAAAGAACTTCTTCGAGCTCCAGCTCCGGCAACAAATGGCCCGCCCAAAGTCGCAGATGGCTGCCCTCGGTATAAGCCGGCGCGAAAAACGGCAGGCCCACAATATGGTCCAGATGGGTGTGGCTCAGCAGAATGTCTGCATCGACCGGCGCCCCGGTTTCGAAGGAATCCCCCAGCGGGCGGATACCTGTTCCGGCATCAAAAATCACCCGGTGGTCATCACACAAAACTTCGATGCAGGACGTATTACCGCCATACACCATGGTGTCCTCTCCCGGGCACGCGATCGATCCGCGCACGCCCCAGAAACGCACAGATACGCCGGACGTAGCACTCATTGGTCAGCACCTTGCGGGGTGGGTTTGACATTGTGTCGACAACATGGCAAAGAGTTTGCATGAACATGCAACAAACCGAAAGTGCCGGTCCGATATAGCCCCGCACCGCCGTGTCTTGTTTGAAATTGCAGCGCAGGACATGATCCGGGCTTGCCGACGATAGGAACCAAGATGTCGAACCTCGCGACCCAGAATAAAGAGACCAACTGGACCGGCGTTTCCTACGGGATCGTGCTCGGCTTTGTGGCAGCCTATTTCCAGTTCAAGGTCCCACCCGTTCTGCCGGTAATGTTTGACCTGTATGGTTATGAAACCTTCGTGGCCGGCGGGTTCATGTCGATCTTTGCGGTCGCTGGCATGCTCGTCAGCGTCAGGGTTGGACGGGGCATCCGCCGCGATGGTGCCAAACGATATCTCATGGGAGCCTTTGCTCTGATGCTGACAGGAACCGCAATGGGTCTGCTTTGGCCCGAAAGTGGTTCTGTAATGTTGATCTCGCGCACCATTGAAGGGTTTGGCGCCGCCGTATTGGCTGTCTGTATGCCCGCCTTTGCCAATATGAGTGCGGGCCCCAAACACCTGCCCATTATTATCGCGGCACAAGCGACGTGGATTCCCGTTGGTCAACTGGTCGCCAATATCGTGGCACAACCTTCTGTCGCCGAGGGCTTCTGGCAGCCCGTCTGGTGGTTCGGCGCACTCGCAACCATATTGGTTGCCTTGTGGACGGGATACATCCTCGCTCGCGGTAGTGTCCCCGGTATCGCCCACATACCACGCGGCGGCAGCAGTTCATCGGCAAGCAACACAGCAACAACCGCGGACGCGCAGCCCATGACAAAGCCGGAGAACCGGGCGCTGTGGCTCGCCGCGGTTCTGTTCTTCCTCTGGCAGGCGCAGTTTATGGGCTATTTCACGTGGCTGCCGGTCTACCTGGTCGATGTCCGCGGCTTTACAGCAGATGGCGCGGTGCTAACGAATCAGATTCCAGTGGTGGTGTTGCTGGTTTTCGCCCTGATCTGGGGGGATCATCCTTAAAACCGGCCTTGGAGTCATAAAACTTCTCACCATCGCGCTGACGTTGCAGACTCTTGGCTGGGCCATGATCCCGTTTGCCGACAACGCTGCAATCGGACTTGCCAGCCTTGTTGTTTGGGGCATTGCAGCCGGGCTTACACCGACATCATTGTGGGCACTACCTTCCACCCTTTTGGGTGGACATCGTGCAGGAACTGACGCTTTTGCGGTGGTTTTGACCGGGCGCTACCTGGGCATACTCGCAGGCCCTCTGATTGCCGCTGCCGTGTTTGAAATCACCGGCAACTGGATCACCGTTGCATACACATTTGCCGTGATCGCAATGGCCACAATCGTAGGAACGTGGCTGTTTGGCGCGCAGATGTCGAAACTGCGCAACGATACGCCCACCTAGGGGTTTTTGAACTCAGGGGACGAGCTTGTAGCCACCGGGCTCTGTAACCAGAATCCGTGCGTTGGAGGGATCGGCCTCGATTTTCTGGCGCAGGCGATAAACATGGGTCTCAAGCGTGTGGGTTGTCACACCGGCATTGTAGCCCCAGACCTCCCCGAGCAAAGTGTCCCGGCTTACGACCTTGTCGCCTGCGCGATAGAGATACTTGAGAATGGCCGTTTCTTTCTCAGTCAGGCGCACTTTCTTCTCGTCCGCATCCATGAGGATTTTCTGTGCGGGCTGAAACGTGTAGGGCCCGATTGTAAAGACCGCATCTTCGCTCTGCTCGTGCTGACGTAGCTGCGCTCGAAGACGGGCGAGAAGCACATTGAGACGAAACGGCTTGGCGATATAGTCATTGGCACCAGCGTCCAGACCCAGGATCTGGTCCGCATCTGTATCGTGGCCGGTCAACATGATAATCGGCGACTTCACGCCGTTGCGCCGCATCAGACGACAGACCTCGCGACCATCCATATCCGGCAAACCCACATCGAGGAGAATGGCGTCATAGTACTCGTCTTTGGTGACCTCGAGTGCGTCCGCGGCGCTGGCTGATTCTGTCGTCACAAATTCTTCATGCAGACGCAGTTGCTCGGATAGTGAATCCCGCAATGCGTCATCATCATCGACAAGCAGAATTTTCTTGCCGGTGCTTGTTTTGGTTTCGACCACATTCATTGCCAGTTGTCCCGTCATGTTACCCACTCCTTAAGCGCTGATTTCAACGCCGCGCCAGAACGCGACATGATCACGGATATTATCGGCAGCAGGTTTCGGATCCGGATAATACCACGCCGCGTCTCGATTTTCCTCACCGTTTACGTTGACGGTGAAATAGCTGCTGTCCCTTTCCAGGGGCACCCCGTGGTGGTCGAACTTTCGACGAAGTGCTCTCGATTTAACGCGGAGAGCGGAAAATAGATGTTCCCCTCAACCGTCTCATAGCTCTCACTTTCGGCGAGAACGGTACTGTTCCAGATTGCTTTGGCCATGGATACGCCCTCCTGTTAAATCCACACGTGGCGATGCTGTGCTATAAAACAAGAGGTGTACCGGGGTTTGCAGGACCTCACATTCGTTCACGATCCAGAGAGCACAGAAACACCATGTGTTCTTCCGACCATTGCCGCAGGGCAGAGGTTGGCGCATATTCCCGACTTTCTCGCTCTCAGATTCGGTAAACATGAGTTCCCTTCCCAATACACTTCAACCCGTTGAACGCGCCATCGGCGACCTGCGCCGCGGCGCGACGATTGTCCTGCGCGCTGACGATCAGGCGCTCCTCGTACAAGCCGCCGAAGGCATCTCTTCGGCCGAACTTGCGCGCATCTCAGGGCTCTCAAAGTCTTCGGCATCCCTGCTTCTCACCGGGCGGCGAGCCGCTGTGCTGGGCCTGACCGAACAAGCACTCGGCGCGGTGCGGATTTCACTGGGCGGCGGCATTACGGCCGACAACGTCCGCATGATGGCTGACCCGGCAAGCCCCCAATCGGGCACCGCACCAGCTCCGGTGTCCATATCCGAGATCAACCCCGAAACGCCAACGGGTACCGCAGAAACCGGTGCAATCGAACTCCTGAAACTCGCCTGTCTGCTGCCCGCCGCGGTGGTGGCCGCGGTTCCTGATGAGCGGCTTGATTACCTATCAGCCTGGGCAGAGAATCAGGCGCTGCTGACCGTTGAGCTCGATCATGTCCGGAACTATCAGGAGATTGAGGCACGCACATTGGTGCGGGTGGGTGAAGCCCGGGTTCCGCTCGATGTCAGCGAAAATGTCGAGATTGTCGCGTTCCGTCCCGCCGACGGTGGCCGGGAACATCTCGCACTGGTGATCAACACCCCAAATACAGATGACACGGTCCTTGTAAGACTGCATTCCGAGTGCTTCACCGGCGACCTGCTCGGCAGCCTGCGCTGCGATTGCGGGGATCAGCTCCGCGGAGCGATTTCAGAGATCAGCAAACAGGGCAGTGGCATCCTGCTTTATCTGGCGCAGGAAGGACGCGGTATCGGTCTTGTAAACAAGCTCCGTGCTTATGCCCTGCAAGACAAAGGTTTCGATACCATCGATGCCAATCAGCAACTTGGCTTTGAAGCCGACGAGCGGCTTTACAGGCCGGCTGCTGAAATGCTGCGTCAGCTCGGATATTCGACAGTTCGCCTGATGACCAACAATCCAGATAAAGTTGCAGCATTGCAGGAATGGGGAATTACCGTCAGCGAGCGCGTCGATCACAGTTTTCCTTCCAACGAACACAATGCGTTCTACCTCGCGACCAAGAAGGACCGTGCAGGTCATTTGTTCTAGGTCCATGACGAAATTGTCTGGGGTGGACCACGGGTCATACCGTCATATGCGAGACCCGAAATAATTGTTGATAAACAACAGATTACACAAAACAGTATTACTTCGGAAAAAGTAAAACGGCCCACTACTGAAGATTCGCAGGCTTTGTCTGGCCCACAGCAGGCCACTACGGCCCAACCTGCCCCCCTGAACTGGCTACCTGACGCCCTAAATGTCGCGCGGGCCGGTCAGAATGCCCGCGCCAAGGGGGCTGATGCCCCGCCGGTCGTTCCGCAGCCCTGGGTGGCCAATGCGATGCTCGACGCCCTCAACAAATATGATGCGCTGGCCCGGGCACGCGGTGAAAACGAATCTGAGAATCCGGAACCAGATTCTCCATCCTGATTTCGGAATCTGATTTCTAACACCGGAACGATCTCACAGGGTGCGTACAGCAGGGTGCAACGGATAAAACCACCCCATGAACCTGATCGTGACATCACTGAACCGCGCACCACGGTGCGCTGA
>CALSML010000009.1 GCA_943787445.1 uncultured Alphaproteobacteria bacterium | reverse complement strand
GCTGGAAGCCGAGGCTTCGGGGTTGCTGGGGGAAATTCTTCTTCGGACGGTGTTCTTCAAGTCGGTTGGCAAGACGTTTTCGAGGATGATTGGCACGGTCGAACAATTTGCCAATGGCGAGCGCGAGACGCCGTTTCAGGTGGCGCCACCCAAACTGTCCGACGATGTGCGCCAACGCATTGAGCGCGCGGTGGAGAGTATCGAGGCAACGCCCCACGGGCACGGGCTGGCCTCTGCGCTGGCACGCTATGCGACAACCTCTCAGGAAGTGGATGCGGTCAAAATCCGCCCGCTGGCGCTGGCGCGTCGCTGGGCGGAAGAACCCCGCCACGTGATTGAGGCCTGTCTCGAAGCGACACGGGTGGGTCTGTTGGATTTGCGCTGGGACATTCTCTGCCCGCGTTGCCGGGTGGCGAAATCGGTGTCTGCCGGCCTCGACGAATTGCCAACCGGGGCCCATTGCGGCACCTGCAATATCGACTATGGGCGCGAATTCTCACGCAATGTCGAATTGAGTTTCCAGCCGGCGCCGGGTGTTCGGCCGATTGTCTTCGGGGAATACTGCATGTTTGGCCCGGGCAGCATGCCCCATGTGGTCGCGCAAATCGCGGTGCCGGCAGGTGAGACGCGCGAGCTTGATGCGACCTTCGCGCAAGCGCCGTATCGTCTGCGCACGCTCGAAGCCGGACCAGAAACAGACATCGAATATGACGGTGCCGGTTTTCCGGAAGTCGGGTTGGATGATGAGCAGATTCAATCCGGCGCTCTGGCGGCAGAGGGCAAGCTGCGTCTGGTCAACGGCGCCAGTCATGACCGTATCTTCGTTATCGAGGAATTGACCTGGGAGCGTGATGCGCTGACGGCTGACCGGGTCACCGCATTGCAGGCCTTTCGTGATCTGTTTTCCGAACAAGTCCTGCGACCGGGAGATGAGGTCGCGATCCAGCGGGTGGCGTTGATGTTCACCGATCTGCGGCGTTCCACGGCGCTCTATGAATCGATTGGTGATGCACGTGCCTATGCTCTGGTGCGCGATCATTTTGCCGTCCTGACCGAGATCGTTCGCAAGCATGATGGTGCGGTTGTGAAGACAATCGGGGATGCGGTCATGGCCGCATTTACCGATCCGGCGCTTTGCCTTGCTGCCGCGATCGATATTCAGGATGCGGTCGCGGAGTTCAACACATATCATGCCGGGGTCGCCGGCGTGGATGATCCGGTGACCATCAAGATCGGTGTGCACGAAGGCCCTTGTATTGCCGTTACCCTGAACGATCGTCTCGACTATTTCGGAACCACGGTGAATATGGCGGCGCGGCTGGAAGGACAAAGCCAGGGCGCAGATATCGTTCTTTCGCAGGCGATGGCCGATAACCCGGCGGTTCAGGTTTTGACTGCCGAGGCCACGATCAGTCGTGAGAGTGCGGAATTGTGGGGTTTTGCGGATTCTGTGCCATTTTATCGGATGTTGATGAACGGGCCGAAGGCTCAATAGACCCGCCCTAGCTCACCGACTATACTTTGGGTCTCCCCTTGATGAGTTTTGCGAGCCCCCAAATGGCTGAGTTTCCCAAGCACAGTATGGATGAGTGGCGCGCGCGCGCTGACAAGGAGCTGCGCGACCGCACGACCGATGATCTGGTGTGGCGGACACCGGAGGGCATTGATATTCGCGCCGTCTACACGGCCGATGATCTCGATGAGATTTCCTGGGCGGATAGTCTGCCCGGCTTCGCGCCGTTCACGCGCGGGGTGCGCGCGTCAATGTATGCGGGGCGGCCGTGGACGATCCGGCAATATGCGGGTTTCTCGACTGCGGAAGCCTCCAACGCTTTCTACCGGCGTAACCTGGCGGCGGGGCAGAAGGGGCTGTCGGTCGCGTTCGATCTGGCGACGCATCGCGGCTATGATAGCGACCATCCGCGCGTGACCGGCGATGTCGGCAAAGCGGGCGTGGCGATCGACATCGTCGAGGATATGAAGATCCTGTTCGACGGCATCCCGCTCGACAAGATGTCGGTCTCGATGACGATGAACGGCGCGGTGCTGCCCGTCCTCGCCAGTTATCGTGGCGGCGAGGAGCAGGGGGTGTCGCAGCGACAGCTCGCCGGAACCATTCAGAACGACATTCTGAAGGAGTTCATGGTCCGCAACACCTATATCTACCCGCCGACGCCTCGATGCGGATTGTTGCCGACATCATCGAGCTACACCGCCAGGGAATGCCGAAGTTCAACTCGATCTCGATCTCCGGCTATCACATGCAGGAAGCGGGAGCGACGAGCGTGCTGGAGCTGGCGTTCACCCTCGCTGACGGCGCTGGAATATGTGCGAGCCGCCATCTGCCAAGGGTCTCGACGTCGATGCGTTCGCCGCGCGGCTGTCTTTCTTCTGGTGCATCGGCATGAACTTCTTCATGGAAGTGGCCAAGATGCGTGCGGCGCGGATGCTCTGGGCGACATGTGATGAAAGATTTTTCCGCCAAGGACCCGCGGTCCTTGATGTTGCGCACCCATTGCCAGACGTCGGCGTGCTCGCTGACCGAGCAGGACCCTACAACAATATCGATGCGCACCACAGTGGAGGCGATGGCGGCGGTCTGGGTGGCACGCAGATCCTGCACACCAATTCGTTTGATGAGGCTTTGGCCCTGCCGACGCGAGTTTCGGCACGCGGATGCGCGCAACACGCAGCTCGATGCTGCAACACGAGACCGGGATGACCAAGGTGTCGATCCCCTGGGCGGGATCGTATTATCATGGAGTCCTGACCCAGCCTGGTCGGCCAAGGCCTCGGAGATCATTGACGAGGTCGAAGAGATGGGTGGCATGACCAAGGCGGTCGAGGCCGGTATGCCGAAGCTGCGTATCGAGGAGGCTGCTGCGCGCCGTCAGGCGCGGGTCGATCGCGGCGAAGATGTGGTCGTCGGCGTCAACCGGTTCCCGACGAAAAGGACGAGATCGATGTGCGCGATATCGACAATACCGCGGTTCGCGAATCGCAGGTGGCGCGGTTGGCCGAAGTGCGGGCCTGCCGTGATGCGGCTGCTTGTGATGCGGCGCTTGCGGCTTTGTCGGGTTGCGGAAGCGGGGGTGGCAATCTGCTGGCCGTCGATGCGGCCCGGGTCCGGGCCACTGTGGGGGAGATTTCTGACGCGATGGAGAAGGTTTTTGGACGGCACAGGCGACGTGCAGTCATTTGCTGGGTTTATGGTTCGGCTTATGAGGGTGACGAAGGGTTTCAGAATGTCGAGGCCTTTGCTGATGAAGAGGGTCGTCGCCCGCGTATGCTGGTGGTGAAGCTTGGGCAGGATGGCCATGACCGTGGGGCCAAGGTGATTGCGACGGCCTTTGCGGATCTGGGCTTTGACGTGGATGTCGGCCCGTTGTTCCACGCCGGAAGAGGCCGCACAGGCCGTGGAGAATGATGTTCATGTGATTGGTGTTTCGAGCCAGGCGGCTGGTCACAGGACGCTGGTGCCGCAACTCGTGGCGTTGGAGGCGGCGGGTGCGGGTGAGATTCTGGTGATTTGCGGCGGTGTCATTCCGCAAGGATTACGATTTCTCAAGACCAATGGTGTTTCCGCCATTTATGGCCGGGTACGAATATCCCATCCGCGGCAGGCGAGGTCCTGAGCATGATCCGTCAAAGTCGCCGCGAGGCTGCCTGAGCCCATGTCTGATCGCGAGGGAGAATGGCCGGAGGAGGCCGGCCGCTATGCGGGCGAGGCCGAGGCCTATGCGCCATTGGTTTCGCGCAGCATTCTGCCCACCATTCTGCCCACCATTCTCGGCTGGCTGCTGGCACTGATCGCGATTGGCTGGATTGCCGTTAGTATCTGGTATGTGAACCGGGTGCTGGGCCTGCAATCCATTCCCAGCCTGTTGCCGCATGAGCTTGGCGGTATCCTTGCGGGCATGCTTGCCCCGCCCGCCGTGCTGTTTGCACTGGCGGCGTGGACAGTGCGCGATCAACAAATGTCCTACGATGTCGCGGTGCTGGAGCAGCAAATCTGGCGCATGGCAAATCCGCACCGGCGTGCGCAGGTGATGCGGATCCTGATGAACTGCTCAGCGCCAGCCTGCTGACCGCTGATGTTGGCAAGGCCTATCTGCTGCTCTCCCGCGCGGTGGACCGCCACAAATAGACTTTTTGCGTTTCAGAGGTGTGGGTCTGACAATTGGCAGATATTGCATTCTGCTGCCTGCCATTTGAAAGGTCTTGATTTAATTTTAGTATTGAATGAAAATAAATTAGTAAATATATCTTCATAATGTAATTTTATATGGAATGTGCATTCCAACTGTCAGGTGAAATCGGATTTGACGTTACAAACTGAGGTCGAGCTTGATTCGATGGATCGGGAATTGCTCTCGGTCGTGCAGGCCGATGCCCGATTGTCGTTTCGGTGAAGTTGCCCGCCGGGTCGGGATGTCGACCCCGGCCGTGGCGGAGCGAATCCGAAAGCTGGAAGCCGCCCGGGGTCATTACAGGATATGGCGCCCACGTGGCGCGCCGGGCGCTGGGGGAGAGCATCGGCGCCTTTCTTCGTTTAAACGGTCTCCGATCTCGATTTCCGGCGTGTGACGGGGCTGTGTGGATCACTGGATGCTGTTGTGGAATGTCACCATGTGACCGGGGATGACAGTTTTTTTCATCCGTGTGTCGGTGCGCTCGGTGTCTGAGTTGGAGGATCTGATTTCGCGGTTTCGCAAAATCGGCGAGGTGCGAAGCTCTCTGGTGCTGTCATCACCGGTCGACGGAAAGCCGGTGCGCCCGGCGACGCAAGGAACTAGATTGCAGCATGGCTCAGACTGATCATGACATGACGGAACTGGCGCAGCAGGTCTGCGCGGGGCGATCGGCGTGCACTGGCGCGCGCCATCACCCTGATCGAATCCACCCGCACCGATCATCGTGAACAGGCCGAGGTGCTGCTCGAGGCTTTGCTGCCGCAAACCGGGCAGGCCATGCGTGTCGGGGTTTCGGGGGTTCCCGGGGTGGGCAAATCGACATTCATCGAGGCATTTGGCCAGCATGTTATTTCGGCAGGCCTGAAGGTCGCGGTTCTGGCTGTGGATCCGTCATCCCAGCGTACCGGCGGTTCAATCCTGGGTGACAAGACGCGTATGGAACAGCTCTCCCGCGCTCCTGAAGCCTTTATCCGGCCTTCGCCCACGGCCGGGACGCTCGGTGGCGTGGCACGGCGGACCCGTGAAGTCTTGCTGGCCTGCGAAGCCGCGGGGATTTGATGTGGTGCTGGTGGAGACGGTTGGTTGTCGGACAGTCGGAGACCGCCGTTGCCGATCTGGTTGATATGTTTCTGCTGCTTCTGCTGCCCAGCGGGGGCGATGAGTTGCAGGGCATCAAGAAAGGCATCATGGAACTGGCGGACCTGATTGTCGTGAACAAGGCCGATGGAGATCTCAAGGATGCCGCCGGACGTTCGGCGGCCGAATATGCGAGTGCCCTGCGTCTGCTTCACCTCGTGAACGCCGACTGGGTGCCTGAAGTTCTGACCTGTTCGTCACTGGAAGGCACGGGAATTCCCGCGATCTGGGAGCGAATCGGAGACTTTCGCAGCCTGATGGAAGAAACCGGAACTCTGGACCGCAAGCGGGCCGAACAGGCCCGCCGCTGGATGTGGGGTGAGGTGGATGAGAACCTGCTTTCCGCCTTTCGCGGTCATCCGGAGGTGCGTCAAAAGCTGGCGGAACTCGAAGCCAAGGTGTCCCAGGCGCAATTGACGCCCTCTGCGGCAGCGCAGATGTTGCTGGATGCGTTTCAGGGCGCGTAAAGAGGTCAACGGAGACTTGACCGGACCCGGCGCTTCGCCTAAAAACTCCGCCGACCGCGCCGCTCATGGCGCGAAACTCATTCATGGAGCGAAACATGTCGCGCCGTTGCGCCATTACTGGCAAAGGCGTGATGACGGGTAACAACGTCAGTCACGCACACAACAAAACACGTCGCCGGTTCCTGCCGAACCTGCAATCCGCCATGCTCTACAGCGAGACGCTGTCCCGCGGTGTTCGCGTGACCATGTCCGCACGTGCGATGCGGACCATCGATCACAAGGGTGGCGTGGATGCCTACCTGCGCAGCACGGCTGTTTCCAAGCTGCCGCGTGAGCTTCGTCAGATGAAGCGCGATCTCGACAAGGTGTCAGCGGCCAGCTAGCCGTTTGATCTGTCGATGAAGCGAAAGCCCGCCATTTGCGGGCTTTTTTGCTGCGCGTTGGGTATATGTGTCCCGAACTGCACGGCCGGATGAACTTGTCATGACCGATTATCCCGGGTTTTCGTTCGACGTCACGCACACGGTGACGGCTGATGCCGACTGGCCGGGTGCCGCGCGTTCCGGCGTCCTGCACACGCCCCATGGCGATATCGAGACACCGGCCTTCATCTTCTGCGCCACCCGTGGCGCCATCAGGGGAGTATTGCCGGCGCAGGCAAAGGCGGAAGGTACCCAGTTCGTGCTGGGGAACACCTATCATCTGATGTTGCAGCCCGGGGCGGAACGGATTGCCGCGTTTGGCGGGCTGCACAAGATGATGGGCTGGGATGGTCCGATGCTCACCGATTCGGGCGGTTTTCAGATTTTCTCTCTTGGGGCCGGGAGTGGTGCCAAGGAAATCAAGGGCAACCGCAGCGACACGCGCGACCCGTCCCTGCTCAAGATCGACGAACAGGGCGCTTCCTTTCGTTCCTATATTGATGGCGCAAAGATCACGCTGACGCCGGAGGATTCGATCCGCATTCAGCGCGGTATTGGCGCGGATATCATCCTCGTTCTCGACGAATGCACGCCTTATCATGTGGACCGGGACTACACCGCCAATTCGATGGAACTGACCCATCGCTGGGCGCAGCGTTCGCTGGCGGAGTTTCAGAAGGACGCTGAAGGTTCGGCGGGCCCCCAGGCGCTCTATGGCATCACCCAGGGCGGGGTCTATGAGGATCTGCGCCGGGAGAGCGCCGAGTTCACGGCGGCGCAGCCCTATTTCGGCTATGCGGTGGGTGGATGTCTGGGCGGTGATGCAGCCGAAATGGATGAGGTGGTTGCCATGGCCATGGCACCGCTCAATGCCGCAACCCCGGTTGCGCGCCCGATTCATCTGCTCGGGGTGGGCAGTGTGCGGGATGTCTGGAATGGTGCCGCCAAGGGGATCGACACCTTTGATTGTGTGAATCCGACGCGTCTGGCGCGCCACGGCAGCGCCTATATCCGGCCAGGGCTGGGGGAGACCGAAAACGGGCGGGACTTCATCAATCTGAAAAATGCGCGTTTTCGTGACGACACAGATCCGCTCGATCCGGAATGTGACTGCGCGACCTGCACGACGGTCTCACGGGCCTATATTCACCATCTGGTCAAGGCCAGTGAGATCAATGCCGGTCAGCTCATCGCCACTCACAATGTGCGGTTCATGAACCGCCTACTCGAAGCGGTGCGGGCGGCCATCCGGACCGACAGCTACGCGGCGGCCTGGAAATTCTGGGTCTCAGGGTAGCAGTTCGAACATCACCAGCGTGGTCGGACGGCGGGCGGAAAACTCGTTGTCACTGGCCACATAGATCAGCGATTGCCCTTGCAGTCCCTGCGCAACGGCGATGGCCTCGAAATTGGCTGTGACAAAAGGAGGCTCAAGGCGTGCCACCTCCTGAGTCTGGATCGGAGCGCCGGGTCGGAGCTGGCGCTTGCTGATGGTGGCAAATCGTGTCCCTGCCGGGCTGCGTGGCGTGCCGCGGCGTTCGATCATGAGAATGTCACCATTGGAAAGCAATGCCGCGCCAACCGGTTTGTAGGGCGGAAACAGCGCATAGCTCATGGACGTCCATCGCGCGCCATCCCCCAGCTAGGCAAAGGTGAAGCCGCGGGTGGTGGGCATGTCCTCGGCAACGAGCAGGATCTTGCGGTCCGCGGTGTTGTATTCGAGAATGACTTCGGCCAGTTCACCCCGGTCGTTGACCATGTAGGTCGTGCGGCCGCCGGTTTCGACATGCATGGCAGATATGCCGCCGAAATTCGGATTGCTGAAGCGCATCTCGACCTCACCGCGCCAGAACAGGCGTCCGGTCCGGTTCTGTTCGCCCAGCCCCTTGTGAAGGTCGATGGCACGGGATTGGGCGGCTGCCGGGGTGCCGAGAAGGGCACCGGGCAGGGCGAGGGCAACAAGCAGGATCAGAAAGCGCATGGGGCATTATACCCCATCCACGGATTGGCTCTAGGCAACCCGCATGGGTTTTGCTCCGCCACGTCGGCGCCCGCCGTCATCGACCTCGTCGAAGAGTTCGGCGAGCTGGTCCATGACCGTGCCGCCAAGCTGTTCGGCGTCGACGATGGTTACCGCCCGATCATAGTAGCGGGTGACGTCATGGCCGATCCCGATGGCGAGCAATTCGACGGGCGAATAGGTTTCGATCCATTCGATGATCTGACGCAGATGCTTTTCGAGATAATTGCCCGCATTCACCGACAGGGTTGAATCATCGACCGGGGCACCATCCGAGACGATCATCAAGATGCGGCGCTGTTCGGGACGGGCCAGCAGGCGGTTGTGCGCCCAGAGCAGGGCTTCGCCATCGATGTTTTCCTTGAGCAGGCCTTCGCGGAGCATCAGGCCGAGATTCTTTCGTGCCCGGCGCCAGGGGGCGTCGGCGGACTTGTAAATGATGTGCCGCAGATCGTTCAGGCGACCCGGATTGGCCGGCTTGCCGGCTGCCAGCCAGCGTTCGCGGGACTGGCCACCTTTCCAGGCGCGTGTGGTGAAGCCGAGAATCTCGACCTTCACGCCGCAACGTTCGAGGGTGCGCGCGAGAATATCGGCGCTCATGGCCGCGACGGAGATCGGCCGGCCACGCATCGAACCCGAATTGTCGATCAACAGGGTGACGACCGTGTCCCGGAAGTTCATGTCCTTTTCGAGTTTGAAGCTCAGCGGATGGGTCGGGCTGGTGACAACCCGCGTCAGCCGGGCGGTGTCGAGCAGGCCTTCCTCGAGATCGAAGTCCCAGCTGCGCGTCTGTTTGGCCATCAGCCGGCGCTGCAGCCGGTTGGCGAGCCGGGAGATGACGTTTTGCAGGCTTCCCAGCTGCTGATCGAGCTGCTGGCGCAGCCGGGTCAGCTCGTCCGGGTCGCAGAGATCGGGCGCTTCGACCTCTTCGTCGAATTCGGTGGTGAAGGCGCCATAGATGAACTGGTCGGCCTGGTTGTGCCCATATTCGGGCGGGCGCCAGGGCTGGCCGGGTGCGTCGGGGTCTTCGTCGCCATCGCCGGGTTCCAGATCGCCGTCGCCGTCTTCGAAGGGCATCTCGGTGTCTTCAGTCTCCGCGCCGGCATCCTCTTCCTCGCCGGTGCCGTCCATGGACCGTGCATCCCCGTCGCTTTCACCTTCGCCGTCGGTTTCGCCCTCGCCCTCTTCCTGGTCTTCGCCGTTTTCCTCGTTGGAATCGGGTTCGGTAGCCATTTCATCATCCGCCAGACCGAGATCCGAGATCATCTGCCGGACCACATCCTGAAAGGCTTCCTGGTCGTCGAGGCGATCATCGAGATGGGTCAGCGTGGCGCCGATCTTGGATTCCACGAAGGGGCGCCAGAGATCAACCATGGTCCTGGCCGAGGGGGGCGGCGCGGCGCCGGTCAGGGCTTCGCGCACCAGCAGGGCCACGGCTTCCGAGACCGGTGCCTGCTCGCGTTCGGTGACCCGGGCAAAGCCCTTGTCGCGACAGCGCACTTCCAGCGCGACTCCCAGATTGTCGGCCACGCCGACCATGTGTCGGGCCCCGATGGCTTCGACGCGCGCCTGCTCGACCGCATCATAGAGCGCACGCGCGCCCGGCGCCGTGGGCACGCGAGCGGTGTGGAGTTCTGCATTGTGGTGGCGCAGGCGCAGGGCCATGGCATCGGCTTCGCCGCGCGCCACACCAACATCCTCGGCGGGGAGATCGCGGTTGGGCAGGGGCAGGCGCGCTTCGGCACCATGAATCCCCGGTGCGTCCGGGGTGAAGGAGGCGTTCAGTTCGGGCTCGCGCGCGATCGCCCGCATGGCGGCCGCCGTCACCCGGAGGAATTCCTCAACCGGTCCGTCGTTGCTGTTTCTGCCTGATCCGGCCATCGACGCTTACTGGGTCTGGGTGGTTTCGATGACACTGTCGTCGAGATCGGTCCCGAAGCAGCGCTGGTAGTATTCGGCCACGGTGGGGCGTTCGACCTCGTCACACTTGTTGAGGAAGGTGACGGTGAAGGCCAGCGGGATCGATTCGAAAATCCGGGCATTCTCGGCCCAGGTGATCACCGTTCGTGGCGACATCACGGTGGAGATGTCCCCGCCCACGAAGCCGGTGCGGGTGAGTTCCGCCGTGGCCACCATGGCCGAGATTTTCTCGCGACCCTCGGCATTGTCGTAGTCGGGACATTTCGCAACGACGATATCGACTTCCTGCTCATGGGGCAGGTAATTGAGGGTCGTGACAATGTTCCAGCGATCCATCTGTGCCTGGTTGATCTGCTGGGTGCCGTGATAGAGGCCGGTCGTGTCGCCCAGGCCAACCGTGTTGGCGGTCGCGAAGAGGCGGAAGCTCGGATGGGGGCGAATGACCTTGTTCTGATCGAGCAGCGTCAGCTTGCTGTCGGCTTCCAGAACCCGCTGGATCACGAACATCACATCCGGGCGGCCGGCATCATATTCGTCAAAGACGAGCGCGCAGGGATGTTGCAGGGTCCAGGGCAGCAGGCCTTCGCGGAACTCGGTCACCTGTGCGCCGTCGCGCAAAACAATCGCGTCCTTGCCGATCAGATCGATACGGCTGATATGGCTGTCGAGATTGACGCGGATACACGGCCAGTTCAGCCGGGCGGCAACCTGTTCGATATGGGTCGACTTGCCGGTGCCGTGATAGCCCTGCACCATGACCCGGCGGTTGTGAGAAAAGCCGGCCAGAATCGCGCGTGTCGTGTCGGTGTCGAAACGATATGTCTCATCCAGCGTCGGCACATGAACGGTGTTTTCCGAGAATGCCGGAACCTCCATGTCGGAGTCGATTCCGAAAACCTGGCGCGCTGACACAGTGATGTCGGGCTCGGAGTTGGCGGGCATATCTGAGGTGGCAAGCGATTCTGTCGATTCCATCGTACGATCCGTATTCGTCAAAGTTTCTTCGTCCGTCCGGTCCGTGATTACGGCCCGGCCGATTGCGTCAGTGTTGTGTAGGCCTGATTGATTGCCTTGAGACGTTCTTCAGCCTGTTTGTCGCCACCATTTGCGTCAGGATGGTGTTTTTTCACCAATTCCTTGTAACGCCGTTTGATGGCATCCGGTGTGACCGGCGGCGTTAGATTCATTATAGCAAGCGCATCCGTGTAAGGAGAGTCCGGATGTTCGGTTTTTCGGTGGGTGGTTTCTTCCTGTTCTTCGTCGAAAAAACCGAAATGGTCGCGCATGCCGTGCAGTGGCCGCCCGCCATTGAGGGGCCATGTGGGACGATTCCAGTAAGCCGTTCCCTTGCGGTCGGCCTCAACGGCGTCCTCATCCATATCCGCGTAGTAGTTCCACTGGCTGTTATAGGCCCTGACGTGGTCGATGCAGAACCAGAGATAGTCACGAAGCTGCGAAGGAGAACGCGGCGCGCGAAATTCACCAGGCAACTCGCAGCCCGGGTGTTCGCAACTTCGGTCCGCAGGCGCACGGGGAGCGGCTTCCGTCAGAAGTTCGTCGAGGTCGATTTTTTTGCGCCGACGTGTCATGTCGGGAATATGTCCGCAGGATGTGCGGGACGCAAGGACGCCTGTGCGGTTGTTTGAGGAGAATGAGCCATGAATCGTGCCGAACGTATCAGAGAAATCATTGAAGACGCGCTTGCGCCCGAAGCGCTCGAAATCACCGACGATTCTCATCAGCATGCCGGTCATGCCGGTGCGCAGCCAGGCGGTGAAACACATTACACCCTGACTGTTGTCAGTCCGCAATTCGAGGGTCAGTCACGGGTGATGCGTCAAAGGAGCATATATGCCTTGCTGACAAAGGAGTTCGAGTTGGGGCTGCATGCCTTGTCAATTCGCGCTCTGACGCCGGGCGAATAGCGAAAATGCCCGTAATGAAACACTAATATTGTTTTTGTTGCATTCACGGGCGTGTCTACTTATTCTCTCGAAACTCGTGGTTTCCCGGGGTTTTGGGTGAAGGAAGACGCGACAATGCTCATAAATCGAAACATGACCGTTGGTGCTTTGCGCACAAGCGTACGGTTGGAGCCGGAATTCTGGTCCGCTCTTATCGATATTGCGAAACGCGAGAAGGTGAGTATCGATCAGCTATGTACCGTGATCGACGCCCATCTCGGGGATCTGGGGCGTACCGCGGCGATCCGGGTGTTTATTACCAGCTATTTTGCAGCAGAGCAGGCGACCCGCAATGCCACGCAATATCAGCCCACGCTCATGCCCGGAACAGTTTATCAAACACCGTCACAAACCTCGCGACACGCGCTCGGTTAAGACGGCACTAGTCGTTTGAAAGTACTGCCTCATCGCTCGCCGGACCCGTGTAGTGGTCGGGCCAGAATTCTTTGACCTTTGGCCCATCACTGCGAAATGCATGGCAGGTGTTCAGCAGGCGCGGTGGCTTGTTGTCGGCCGCGGGGCCTTCGGGACTGTCCTTGCGCTTGAGCGGGAATATCGTCTGAAAGGCGGTCGTCGCGACGGGACCGAGCATTTCGACGATATGGGTACATCCTTCGACGCCGCCCAAGCGTTGGTTGACGGAGCGGCGCCATCCGGGACCGATCGATACGCCGATGAGGCGTTTGAAGTTGGGTGCAATGTCCTTACAGATTCCAAACGGACTGAATTCGGTGACGGCCTCAACATCATGGATGTGCAGATCATCATCGACCGTGAGCCGAATCCACATTTCATGAATCGGCTCTCCCGGCGTCACGCTGCCGCGCTCGCTGTTGGTAAAAGCGTAGGTCTTCACATCGGTCAGGTGACCTTCCACGTCCCAAAGTCCGTCCGCGCGCCTGTAGCCCGTGCAGTGAACCTCCCGGGTGTGTATGTGTTCGCGCTCCGCCGGTTTCGACAGTGGCATGGCTCAGTCCTCAATTGCTGTTCCCGCACCAAGGGCCGGGCGCAGGTTGTTCAGTGTGTGGTTGCGGGTGACGTTTCGATATCGGATTGCGCGGCACGAGGTGTAATGCGGAGCAGGCGAAGCTGGTTTCCGGTACGTCGCTGGACATCAATCTTCAGATCCGAGATGGCGAAACTCTGACCTTCTTCGGGAATGAAACGGGCTTCGTGTAGCACCAGCCCGGCGATTGTCGAAGCTTCCTCGTCGGAGAGTTTCCAGTCGAATTCACGGTTGAGGTCACGGATTGTGACCCGTCCATCGACAACAAAGGAGCCATCGTTCTGACGCCGGACGCCGGGAACAGGAATGTCGTGCTCGTCGTCGATTTCACCGACGATTTCTTCGATGATGTCTTCCAGTGTCACCACGCCCTGCAGCGATCCATATTCGTCGACCACCAGCGCGAAATGCTCCCGTCGGTCGCGGAATTCATGAAGCTGGCTGTGACAGTCAGTGGATTCCGGCACGAACCACGGCTCGGTCGCGACAGCCGCTACATCCATTTCGTCGATATGCCCCTCGTGGTTCTGCACCTCGCGCAGCAGGGCCTTGGCATGGATGACGCCGATGATGTTATCCGGATCACCGCTGAACAGTGGGATGCGGGTAAAGGGAGAGTCGAGTACCCGGGTCAGGATATCACCGGCCGGCAGACTGGCATCCAGCATGTCGACATCCGTGCGATGGGTCATGATTTCCCCCAGCTCGACATCATCGAGGTCCATCACGCCACCCAGCATTTGTCCTTGATGGGCTGCGACGGTATTCGAATCCGAATGCAGCCGGATGGCGCCGCGCAGTTCTTCTTCCCGTGCCTGATTTTCACCCATCGTCACCGGCTCTCCGAGCAGTCGCAACAACAATCCGACAACGACCTCGATCATTTTAGAAAGCGGGGTGAGGATCAGGATGATCACCCGCAGGATCGGGCCAACCTTCAGGGCCACCGTATCAGCATGGCGGATGGCATAGGTCTTCGGCAGAACCTCGGAGAAGATCGCCACCATGATCGTCATGGCGACGGTGGCGTAGACGACTCCGGTATCGCCGAACTTTGTGATCATCAAGCTGGTCGCAAGTGCTGACGCCAGGATGTTGACGATATTGTTGCCGATCAGAATGCCACCGATCAGCCGTTCCTGCTGGGCGTGCAGCAGATTGACGGTTCGTGCGCGGCGATTGCCGTCGTTTTCGAGCTGATGCATGCGCGGGCGCGACGCGCCGGTCAGTGCCGTTTCGGAGCCGGAGAAAAATCCTGAAAACGCCAGCAGAACAATGATCGCGATGATTGTGATGATGACGGGATCGCTCATATCTATTTGATTGCCTTAGTGGTGATCAGGCCGACCTGGCCATGTTGTCGAGAAGTTGTACCAGATCGGCATGGCCGACCTCGTTGGTGAGGAAGGCGTCACCGATACCGCGAACCAGCACAAAGGTGGTGCGTCCGGCCTGAACCTTCTTGTCGCGGCCCATATGCGAGATCAGGGTTTGCGAATCCCATGCGCCGGTCGGATGGGGCGGCAGGTGCGTGGGCAGTCCCACGGCGTCGAGATGTGCACGAACCCGCGCAGCGTCTTCGGGCGGGCAGAGCCCGAGTGCGACAGAGAGATCAAAGGCGAGCACCATACCGATGGCGACAGCTTCGCCATGCAGAAGCGCACCGCCAAATCCGGTCTCGGCTTCCAGCGCATGGGCAAAGGTGTGGCCGAGATTGAGCAATGCGCGGCGTCCGGTCTCACGCTCGTCCTGATTGACGATTTCCGCCTTCATTTGGCAGGCGCGCAGGATGGCGCGGGTCTGGGTTTGGGCATCGCCGCCGAGCACGCCCTTGCCGTCCTGCTCCAGCCAGTCAAAGAACTCCGCATCGCCTAGCAAGCCGTATTTCACGGTTTCGGCATAGCCGGCGCCAAGTTCCCGGTCCGGCAGAGTGGTCAGCGTATTGGTGTCAGCGATGACCACGCGGGGCTGATAGAAGGTTCCGATGAGGTTCTTGCCATGGGGGGAATTGATCGCAGTCTTGCCCCCGACAGAACTGTCGACCTGGGCCAGGAGGGTGGTCGGAATCTGGACAAATTCGACTCCGCGCAAGGCGATACTCGCGGTGAAACCGGTCAGGTCTCCGATCACGCCGCCGCCGAGCGCAAGGAGAACGGTGCCGCGTTCCAGACCTTCCGAGAGCAGATCTTCCAGCAGGCTTTCCAGATAGATAAAGGACTTGGACTGTTCACCGGCTTCGATCTGGATGGTGCGCCCCGTGTGACCGGCCTTGGCCAGGCTCTCTTCGAGCCGCTCGGCATAGAGCGGGCCAGCATTGGAATCGGTGATGATGACCACCTGCCGTTCGCCCAGTCGTTCCGCGATCAGCTTTCCGGCCTGATCCAGCAGGTCGGGCCCTATGGCGATGTCGTAGGAACGTTGTCCGAGGTCGACCCGGATCGTCTGTGTCGTTTCTGAATCCTGATTCATTGCGTACCATTATGGCGGGGCTTCGTGAAATAGGCGTCGAGCGCCGCACAGACACGATTGACCGTCTCTTCTGGGGGGGCGTCGTCACTTTCGACGGTGATATCCGATAGCTCATAGATCGGGTGACGTATCGCCATCAAGCTTTTCAGTGTTTTGGCCGGACTGTCATTCTTGAGCAGGGGACGGTTGTTCCGCTTTGCGGTGCGCCGGACAAGAGTGTCGAGATCGGCGCGCAGCCAGACGGAAACACCAGCACCTTCGACGAGTTTGCGCGTGGTTTCATCCATGAACGCACCACCACCAGTGGCCAGGACGATGGGCGGGCCTTCAAGCAATCGCGCAATCACCCGGCGTTCGCCGTCCCGAAATGCTTCCTCACCATGGCGTTCGAAGATTTCCTCGATCGAACATCCGGCTGCGGATTCGATTTCCGTGTCGGCGTCGACGAAGGGCATGTCCAGCCGGGTCGCCAGACGGCGGCCGATCGCCGACTTTCCGGCTCCCATCAAACCGACCATGACGATCGATTTCCGAGTCAGGTGTGCCCTGTCTGGTATTTCGCTTTGAACCACCTGGGGTTCCGGTTGCTCAGAATCGACCATGTCCTGCTATCTTGTCATCGGCCAGCTAAGGGCCGACTTGTCGTGAAATCGCCATTGTTGTGCCGTCATAATAGGCGTTTGGACAAGGCCTCGCGAGGTTCGAGATTACCTGGTCGTGAGGCACGATGTTGTGCGGAGGTTCAATTGTTCAAGTTTTTTGCAGCAATCTTCCTGATCGGGATCATCGCGGGCGGTGTATTTCTCGCCACCTGGGATATTCCCGCACCCGCGGAGCAGGTGGAGAAAACGATTCCGAATGATCGTTTTCCGCGCTGAGGCAGGAATGATGGTTGGTCCGTTCAAGACCGTCGCGCTGGCGGCTGTGACTGCGGTGCTGGCGTTTGGTGCCAGTGCTGAATTCGTGATGGCGCAGCAGGGCGGTCCGATCCGGCTGGCGCCATTGCCGCCGCCGACCCAGGGCACACCATACACGAACAGACAGGATGCGCGTCCGCAACCCGGCGCGGTTGTTGTGGAGGGGTTGGACTCTCTGTCGGAAGATGCGCTGGGTATCCTAAGTGATGAGAGCGGCGGGCTTGGCAATGACATGTGGGCGGGAAGCCGCCGCATCGATGTGATGCGCCTGCTCCGCGATCTGCCCGAATCCTATTCCATGCGCGCCGCCTACATACTGGCATACCGCGTTCTGGCCACGGCGGCCAAACCACCGGTTGGCACCTCGGATGGCCCGGGAATGCTGGACCTGCGCATCCGCAAACTGGCCGCCATCGGCGCCACCGACGGGGCGTTGCGACTTGTGAATGCGGTCAATGCCCGCACGGTTTCCGACAATCTGGCCGCGCCGGCGGTGCGGGCGCATTTCCGCAATGGCGATTTCGCATCCGCCTGTGCCGTGGTGCGCGGGTTTCAGGGCGGCTACACAGAGGTCTTCTGGCAGCAGGCGCTGATCGTGTGCCAGGTCTTCGCGGGCAAGCCGGAGCAGGCGGCCTTCGGGCTCGATCTGCTGCGCGAGCAGGGCATGACCGTCAGTCCGGCTTTCAGCGCTGCGGCGTTGAGCGCATCTGCAGGCAGTGCCATCGAGATCGGGGCACCGGACTCCACCGCGTCGCCGGACGAAATGACCTTTGCCATCTGGCTCGCAGCGAAAGCCGAGATTCCGGTCTGGCTGGTGGAAACGCTGGAGCCGGGTTTGCTGCCCGCATTGGTGAATACGCCGGAGATGGATCCCGAGCTTCGCCTGGCAGCGGCGCATCGTGCGCTACGCCATGGGGTTCTGGAGGGGCCGGAGCTTGCCGGGATTTACGGGAAACTGGACGCTTCGGCCGAAGATATCGCCGGCGCGCTGGACGCACCCGAGGGCGTCAATGACGACCGGTTGCTGGCCTATTTCTATCTTGCAGCGGCTGCCCGGATTGATGCGATCGGACGCTCGGAAGCGCTGCTTGAAGCCTGGAACCGGTCACGTGAAGCCGGTGGATTCGATGTGGTCGCCCTGACCACGATTGCGCTGCTGCGCGATGTGCCGATCACGCCGGATTTTGGCTGGCTGGCCGGTGATGCGACACGGGCTGCGCTTGCAGCCGGGGACAACCGACAAGCGCTGGACTGGTATCGTCTGGTCCTGCGACAGGCACCGATTGTGCCCGATCTGGCCCGCGCTGCAGCGGCCCTGTGGCCGCAGGTGCGGTCGATCGGACATCCGGAACCGGAAAGCTTTGCATTGACCGCGGGAACCGGTGTTACCGCCGCGGTGACCGGCCAGCCCGTCGCCGCTGTCGCGCCCCGGGGGCCGGTGCCATGGAATGCAGCCCGGCTGGAACGCTGGATCGATCTGGCACGCAGTGACCCGAACTCAGGTGATATCGGTGCTGTCCTGATGCTGATCGCGGCGCTGGGTGATCCGGTGGATGACGCCCAGTGGCGACTCGTCAGTCTGGGTGACGCCCAGCCGGTGATCATGCCTGACGCGGCGAGTCTGGCTGGATTGTCCCGCGCGTCGGAGGCCGGACGCCGGGCGGAAACTGCGCTTTACGCGCTCTTTGCGCTGGGTCAGTCGGGTGATGGGCCCCATGCCAGCGTGGTGGGAGCCGTGGCCCAGGCGCTCAGCAAAGTAGGGGTCAACGATGTTGCCCGCGCGCTGGTGCGTGACGCGATTGTTGCAGAAGCGCCGTGAAACCGCGTCGAGAGCCTGTGCCATCCGGTCAGGTCAGCCGATACTTCGATGCTTTTCTTGAACTGCTGGTGGCCGAACGTGGCGTGGCAGCTAATACGCTTGTGGCCTATCAGCGTGATCTTGAGGATGTGACCCGTTTCCTCGCCGGTCGTGACACCACGGCGCGGGCTGTTCTCGACACCGCCACGACCGAGGATTTGCGGCGCTACCTCAAGCATCTCGATGGACAGGGCATGACCGCGGGAACCTCGGCCCGTCGCCTTTCGGCGCTGCGCCAGTTCTTTCGGTTCCTCTATGCCGACGGGCTGCGTGAGGATGACCCGACATCGATCCTGGAAAGCCCGCGTCAGGGGCGACCGTTGCCCAAGGTCATCTCGGAAGCCGATGTGGCAAAGCTTCTCGATATTGCCGAAAAGGCACGAAACCCCGAGGGGAAGCGCCTCTGCGCCATGGTCGAGTTGTGCTATGCGACGGGGATGCGGGTGAGTGAACTGGTCGGGCTGCCGCTCGCCGCGGTGCAGCGCGACCCGGATGTTCTGATTGTGCGGGGCAAGGGCAACAAGGAGCGGATGGTGCCGCTCAGCCATCCGGCGCGGGAGGCCGTGCGGGCGTATCTTGGGGTCCGGGATGACTTTATGCCGGAGGGCACAAATTCACCCCATCTTTTCCCCAGTCGCGGTGGCAAAGCGCTCAGCCGCCAGCGGTTTTTCCAGTTGCTCAAGGATCTGGCGCTGACCGCAGGGCTGGATCCGCGCAAGGTCAGCCCGCATGTGTTGCGCCATGCCTTTGCGACCCATCTTTTGCACCATGATGCCGATCTGCGCAGCGTCCAGCAGATGCTGGGTCATGCGGATATTTCGACGACCCAGATTTACACCCATGTTCTCGATGAACGCATGCGCCGTCTTGTGGCCGAGCATCACCCGTTGGCCAGGTCCCACGTCGGCTAGCGTCACCTTGCTTCAGCCCCGTTTCAGAATGTTGTAGGAATGGCTCATGCCGCATTTTCTGGATTTTGAGAAACCCATCGCCGACCTCGAAGGCAAAATCGAGGAACTGCGCCATTTGTCCGATGGCACGATCAATATCGCCAATGAGGTGGGCAAGCTCGAAGAGAAGGTCGATCGTCAGTTGCGTCAGACCTATGGCCGACTGACGCCGTGGCAGAAGGTGCTGGTGGCCCGCCATCCGGGACGACCGAAATGCGGCGACTATGTTTCCGAACTGATCACCGATTTCGTGCCGCTGGCCGGGGACAGGTTGTTTTCCGAGGATGCAGCACTGGTGGCCGGGCTGGGTCGGTTCCGGGGGCGCGCGGTTGCGGTCCTCGGCCATGAAAAGGGCAACGACACCGACAGCCGGATTGCCCACAATTTCGGCATGGCTCGCCCGGAAGGCTATCGCAAGGCGCAGCGGGTGATGGAACTGGCCAACCGGTTTGATCTGCCGTTGCTCTCTTTCGTGGACACGTCTGGCGCTTATCCCGGCGTGGGTGCGGAAGAACGGGGCCAGTCCGAAGCGATTGCACGCGCGATCCAGTCCTGTCTGGGGCTCACCGTTCCGTTCGTATCGGTCATCATCGGGGAAGGCGGGTCTGGCGGCGCGATTGCCATCGCGACCGCGAACAAGGTCTTCATGCTGGAGCATGCCGTCTATTCGGTGATTTCGCCGGAAGGCTGTGCCTCGATACTCTGGCGCGATGCGGCCCGGGCCCAGGATGCGGCGGAAGCCCTGAAGATCACGGCGCAGGATCTGGCGCGCCTGAAGCTGATTGATGGGGTGATCGCGGAACCGCTGGGGGGTGCCCAGCGTGATACGGGCGTTGCCATTTCTGCGGTCGGCGTCGCGGTGGATGAGGCGTTGCGCGAACTGGAGGGCATGGATGGCGCGGCCCTGAAGACCCATCGGCGTGAGAAGTTCGCAAATCTCGGTACGGCGGCGCTGGTCTAGACGGCTGCGCGTTGCGGTATTCGCTGTTCAGTCAAATCGCGCGCGACCTGACCGGGGCGCAGTCAGACGGATCTGACGCCAGCTAAGCGACTTTGCCGTGACAGTGCTTGTACTTCTTGCCGCTGCCGCATGGGCAGGCGGCGTTGCGTGACACCTTGCCCCAGGTCGCGGGGTTGTTCGGGTCGATTTCGGCGACCTGATTGCGCGCGGGTTGCGCCCCGCCCAACGGTGCGGCCTGTGCATCACCGAAGGCCCCTGCCATTTCGTGCCGGGCCTCGGTATTCTGGGGGGCTTCGGGGTCAGGGACCGGGTTGTTGGATTCCACCTGAATCTCGATATGGCTGAGCAGCTGGGTCACCCCCTCGCGCAGTCGTGCGAGCATGTCCTGGAACATGTCGAAAGCTTCGCGTTTGTATTCGTTGAGCGGGTTCTTCTGCCCAAAGGCACGCAGGCCAATGCCCTGACGCAGATGGTCGAGGCGCAGCAGGTGATCTTTCCAGTACTGATCGAGAATCTGCAGCAGCAGGTTCTTTTCCGCCATGCGCATCAGCTCGGCGCCGTAATTGACCGCCTTGGCGGCCATCTTCTCGTCGATCATGACCTGCAGGCGGTCGCGAATCTCTTCGTCGGCGATGCCTTCTTCACGGGCCCAGTCCTCGGCCGGAATATCCAGTGCGAAGAGGCGCAGGCATTCCTCGTGTAGCAAATCCGTGTCCCATTGTTCGGCAAAGGTCTTCTGCGGGATCGTGCGGGCGATCAGATCATCGAGGACTTCGTCGCGCATCGATTTGATGGTGTCTGACACATCGTCGATATGCATCAGATCCTTGCGTTGCTCGTAGATGACCTTGCGCTGGTCATTCATCACATCATCGTATTGGAGCAGCTGCTTGCGGATGTCGAAGTTGCGGGCTTCGACCTTCTGCTGGGCCTTTTCAAGCGCCTTGTTGATCCAGGGGTGAACGATGGCCTCTCCCTCTTCGATGCCCAGCTTCTGGAGCATGCTGTCCATGCGCTCGGACCCGAAGATGCGCATCAGATCGTCATCGAGTGACAGGAAGAAATGCGAGGTGCCCGGATCACCCTGACGGCCCGAACGGCCGCGCAGCTGGTTGTCGATCCGGCGGCTTTCGTGCCGCTCGGTGCCCATGACGAACAATCCGCCGGCTTCCAGCACCTGATCGTGCAGGGCCTGAACCTCGGCCTTGATTTCGGCTTCCTTTGCCGTCCGTGCGGCTTCGTCCTCGATCCCTTCGAGTTCGGCGGCGAGACGCAGTTCGAGATTGCCGCCCAACTGAATATCGGTGCCGCGACCGGCCATGTTGGTGGCGATGGTCACCGCGCCGGGAACGCCGGCCTGGCCGATGATATAGGCTTCGCGTTCGTGGTGGCGTGCGTTGAGAACCTCATGCGCGATCTTCTTGACCTTGAGGGCTTCGGAGATCTCCTCCGACTTTTCAATGGAGACGGTGCCGACCAGCACGGGCTGGCCACGTGCAACACAATCCTCGACGAGTTCGATGATGGCGTTGTGCTTTTCAGCAAGGGTCCGATAGACCTCGTCATTGTGATCGTCACGGATCATCGGGTTGTTGGTCGGCATGTCGACCACTTCGAGCTGATAGATCTCTGCGAACTCAGCCGATTCCGTCATCGCGGTACCGGTCATGCCGGCCAGTTTGGGGTAGAGGCGGAAATAGTTCTGGAATGTGATCGAGGCCAGGGTCTGGTTCTCGTTCTGGATTTCCGCATTTTCCTTGGCTTCGAGGGCCTGATGCAGTCCGTCGGAGAACCGCCGTCCTTCCATCATGCGACCGGTGAATTCGTCGATGATGACAACCTTGTTGTCCTTGACGATGTAGTCCTTGTCGCGCTGGAAGAGCTTGTGGGCGCGCAGAGCCTGATTCACATGATGCAGGATCGTGACACTTGTTATGTCGTAGAGGCTGGCACCGTCTTCGAGCAGACCGGCTTCGGCGAGGAGCTTTTCGGCGTGCTCGACACCTTCATCGGTCATGGTCGCTGCGCGGGCCTTCTCGTCGACCTCGTAGTCATCCGCGGTCAGTTTCGGGATGATGGCATCGACGCTCTTATAGGCGCTGGAGGAATCTTCCACCGGGCCGGAGATGATCAGCGGTGTCCGCGCTTCATCGATGAGAATCGAGTCCACTTCATCGACGATGGCGAAGTTGAAGTCGCGCTGCACCATATCGGCCAGATCGAACTTCATGTTGTCGCGCAGATAGTCGAAGCCGAATTCGTTGTTCGTGCCGTAGGTCACATCACAGGCGTAGGCGGTCCGGCGTTCGTCATCGGACAGCCCGTTGGTGATGCAATCGACTGTCAGGCCGAGGAATTCGTAGACATTCGCCATCCAGGCGGAGTCACGCTGTGCCAGATAGTCGTTCACGGTGACCACATGGACGCCCTGACCTGCGAGTGCGTTCAGATAGACAGGCAGGGTGGCGACAAGGGTCTTGCCTTCACCGGTCTTCATTTCAGCGATCATGCCCTTGTGCAGGATCATGCCGCCGAGCAGCTGGACGTCGAAATGGCGCTGGCCGAGCGTCCGCTTGGCCGCTTCGCGAACGGTGGCGAAGGCGTCGACCAGAATGTCGTCGAGGGTCTCGCCATTGGCGAGGCGCTGGCGGAATTCATCCGTGCGTGCGCGCAGGGCAGCATCGTCAAGAGCCTCGAGCTCGGGCTCAATGGCATTGATCGCGTCGACATTCTTCTTCAGGCGTTTCAGGTAGCGGTCGTTTGCTGTCCCGAAGGCCTTGGTGACCAGACTGAGGACCATGAAGCCTCCTCAAAGGCAAAATGCTTGGCACGGGCGAAGAATTCGCAACGCCCGGTTCGTGAGTTCCCGGCAAGCCGTGTGTTCCCAAGAGATGGGGAATTTTCGGGCATTGTCTAGGGGTCGTCCGGGGAAGTGTCAACGCCGGGAAACGCGTCGCCGCGCCTGCGGGCGCCCAATGCCCTTCTGCTGCCGCATTTCTTCTTCAATTTGCCGTGTTTTCCGGCCATCTGTTCGGTGCTCCGGGTTGAACCCGCAAGGCGAAACCGGCAATCTGCCCGAGCCTTCGACGGATCACTGTTGAATGCCCGAATTCACAGGAGTTACAGATGAACCGTTTTTTCACCGCGCTTGCTGCGCTGACCCTCGTTTTGAGTGTTTCGGTCCCCGCCCATGCCCAGCAGAGCGGCGCCGATGCCAAGCCTGCGGAGAACCCGGTCGTGGCCCGGGTGGGTGATTCCGAGATTCGCCAGTCCGATGTGGCTCTGGCCTATTCGCGCCTGCCCGAACGGTTTCGCCAGGTTCCGATCAATGTGATCTTCCCGCAGATCGTCCAGCAACTGGTCGATGGTGAATTGCTGGCTGTCGCCGGCCGGGCCGATGACTTGCAGAAAGACCCCCAGGTCCTCGAGCAGATGGCCGAATTCGAGAAGGTGGCAATCCAGCAGGTCTATATGAACCGCCTGATTGCCAAGGGCATCAGCGAGGATGAGCTTCAGAAGGTCTATGACGAGACCATCGGCAAGACCGAAGGTCCGCTGGAAGTGCGCGCAAGCCATATTCTGGTCGAGGACGAGCAGGACGCGACAGATATCATCAAGGCGCTCAACGGCGGTGCGGATTTCGACAAGCTCGCCCGCGAGCGCTCCACCGGCCCCAGCGCGCCGCGCGGCGGTGATCTGGGCTACTTCGTGCGCAGCGCCATGGTGCAGCCCTTTGCCGATGCCGCCTTTGCGCTCAAGCCGGGCACGATCGGCCCCGATCCGGTGAAATCGGAGTTCGGCTGGCATGTCATCAAGGTCGTCGACAAGCGCCGTCAGCCCGCCCCGTCATTCGAGGAATCGCGTGGTCAGATCGAACAGCAGTTGACGCGTGATCTGATCGCCGCGCATATGGCGGAATTGCGAGCCGACGCGAAGATTGAACTGTTCAATATCGACGGCTCGCCGGTCGTGGATACGCCGAAGAAGTAGCGCCTTTCAGCCTCTTCCCCGGTCACTCCCGGTCGTATTTTTGCGGGGGTTTTCACGATGGCCAAATCAGGGGCATCCAAAAAGGTATCAAAGAGCAAGGCGACCGCCAAGTCGCCCGCGCTGGTCCGGTCACCGCTGGCACCGTCACGCTTTCCGGCCATGGCGCCGGTCGCCGGGGTCCGTCTGGCGGGCCGTACGGTCGGCCTGAAGAAGCACAAGGGCGTCAAGGACCTGATGGTCGCCGAGATGGCACCGGGCACAACAGTGGCCGGCGTGCTGACCCGGTCCAAGTGCCCGTCTGCCCCGGTCGACTGGTGCCGGGCCATCCTGCCGCGTGGCGAGGCCCGGGTGCTGGTGGTGAATTCCGGCAATGCGAATGCCTTCACCGGCAATGCGGGTGATCTCCAGGTGGCCCAGACCACCGGGGAAGCCGCTCATCTTTTCGGCTGTCGGGCCCAGGACGTTTTCGTGGCCTCCACCGGCGTGATTGGTGAGCCGCGCGCGCCGGACTACATCGCCAGCAAAATCGGCACGATGAAGAAATCACTCGCGGCGAAATCCTGGAAGGATGCCGCCGAAGCCATCATGACCACGGACACCTTCCCCAAGGGTGCCACCCGCAAGGTGAACATCGGCAAGACCGAGGTGACATTGTCGGGGTTCGCCAAGGGCTCGGGTATGATCGCGCCGGATATGGCGACAATGCTGGGCTTTGTCTTCACCGATGCGAAAATTCCCGCACCGGTGCTGCAGCGCCTGGTGCGCACGGCGGCTGATGAATCCTTCAATGCGATCACCGTCGACAGCGACACCTCCACCTCGGACACCGTGCTGCTGTTCGCCACAGGGCAGGTGCGGGGTCAGCCGCGGATCACCAGTTCCGCCGACAAGGCGCTGGCCGGTTTCAAGGCAGCACTCAAGGATATCTTCGTCGACCTCGCCCAGCAGATCGTGCGCGATGGCGAGGGCGCGCAGAAATTCGTCACCATTAACGTCACCGGTGCGGAATCCAAGAAGGCCGCGCGTATTGTCGGATTAGCGATTGCCAATTCGCCGCTGGTCAAGACCGCGATTGCCGGCGAAGACCCCAATTGGGGGCGGGTGGTGATGGCGGTGGGCAAGGCAGGCGAGAAGGCCGACCGGGACAAATTGTCGATCGGTTTCGGGGAGACCCAGATCACCCGCGACGGCCAGCTGGTGCATGGCTATGACGAAGCCCCGGTCGCCGCCTACATGAAAGGTGACGAGATCACCGTGGATGTGGATCTGGGCATCGGGCGCGGACGCGGCACCGTGTGGACCTGCGACCTGACTCACGGCTACATCACGATCAACGCCGACTACCGGAGCTAGTCGCCATGGGGGACGCACCCGCAGGCGTGCCGATTTTGCTGGTCAGTGCCGTTGCGCTGCTCGACGCCGACAACCGGGTGCTGCTGGCCCAGCGCCCCGAAGGCAAGTCGATGGCCGGACTGTGGGAGTTTCCCGGCGGCAAGGTCGAACCGGGTGAAACACCCGAAGCGGCGCTGATCCGCGAACTGAATGAGGAGCTGGGTATCGACACCCATGAAAGCTGCCTCGCGCCAATTGGCTTTGCCAGCCATGGCTATGACGGGTTTCACTTGCTGATGCCGCTGTTCGTCTGTCGCAAATGGCAGGGCGAGCCGACTGCGCAAGAGGGACAGACCCTGACCTGGGTCCGCCCGAACGCGCTGCGCAACTACCCCATGCCGCCCGCTGATGTGCCGCTGGTCGCCCAGCTGCAGGACCTGCTCTAGACTAAACGCTACCGCTGCGCCCCGGGCCGGTGAGTTGCTGATAGACATAGGCCAGGGCGGAAATCTGGATGGCGAAGCCGATAAAGGACAGCGCGTCGAGCAGCACGACGGTCACGAGCACCAGTGAAATCGACGGACCGATCAGCGGGACGAGAATGGCTGCGATCAGATTGGAAACGATCAGTGCGATCATGATCGTCCCGGCGAGGGGCAGAACGGCGACACCGAAGAGCATCCAGCTGCGACCGCGGGTCATGAGAATTGACTGGCGAAAGCCCAGAGGTTCGTCGACTGCGAGTGCCGGGAAGGCCATGAGCACGCGGGCACCGGTCAGTCCGATGAAAATCAGCAGCAGGGCCGGGCCGGCGATGGTGAAGCCGGGAATAAGTGCGCCCAGCGCGTTCAGGGGAATGGAAATCACCATGATCAGACCCGCCAGGCCCAGAATGAGAGCGAAGCACGAGAAGATGAACCGCCAGTGGCGCGGGCTCCAGCGCAGGACGGTGCTGATCTGCTGACCGGCATCCCCGACCAGCTGTTTGCGATACCAGGGAATGGCGAACATCACATAGGCAAAGGCCAGCGCGGCGATCCGCAACAGATGGGTGATCCCGATCCGCAGCACCGTCGCTGCGGCCTCCGGGTCGTTCGGGTCGAGTACCACGGGCTGGAACATGGCCTTCCAGTCGCCCGAGGCCCACAGGGCAGCGGTTTCGATCATGGCGAGCAGCACCACGGGCAGGAAGGCATAGGCAAACAGGTCCTGCCGGTTCGCCCAGAGATAGCGATGTGCGTGTGCCAGAACATGGGTCAGGTTGAGAGGCATGGCGGTTAATCCGGGTTCCGGACGGGGAAGGCCGCACCGGTCTTTTCATCAAGGGCGCGCTCGGTTGTGTCCAGCGCATCGGCAAGGCGGGTTCGGGCGCTGCCCGGACGCAGGGGTTTGGGTTGGCTGGCATCGGGCGCCCAGCCGGTCAGGAAAAACACCTGAAAGCTTGCCGGGATGCGCCCGTCGGGCCGGCCGAACCGTTCGGCATAGATTTCGCCTGCCCGCATCAGGGTGGCCCGGCGTGTAGGGGTACGGCGGCGGTCGAGCCTTGTGTTGGCCTCTCCCATACCGCGCAGATCGTGCATCAGGCGAAAGACGTTTTCGTAGGTGACATCGATGGGGTCCATATCGGCCAATGGCAGCGAGAAGCCGGCGCGCTGGAGCAACCCGGCGGCATCGGAGAGCTCGGCAAAGGGCGCGACGCGGGGGCTGGCCCCGCCTTCGATTTCGGCTTCGGCGGTCAGCAGCGCCTCGCGCAGTTCGAACAGGGTTTCCCCGCCCAGAAGGGCACCCAGAAACAGTCCATCGGGCCGGAGCGACTGGCGCAGCTGGAGCAGTGCGCCGGGCACATCGTTGAGGCCCTGTAGCACGCCACAACTCGCAATCAGGTCGAAGCTGGCCGGGGCAAAGGGCAGGGCCTCGTCATCGGCGACGATGGTTTCGACATTGTTGCGGGCACGGGCGGTCGCGGCAAATCCGGGTGAACTCTCGCTTTGCACGAACCGGGTGATCTTGCCGGGAATGATTTCCTGTGCGGCCTGAGTGAACAACCCGGTCCGGCATCCGGCATCGAGAGCGAGGGCGAAATCGTGGCGTATGTCACCGGCGCGTTCGGCCAGCCGCACGGCGATTTCACGAAACAGGAAATCGTGATCGTCGAAGCGCGCGGCAATGCGCGCGCGGCGCTGGCGCTTGAGTGCGCGGTCGAAGATGGCGGCGGGTCCGGTCATGACGATTTTATCGCACGTGGCCCGGCCCAGCGCCAAGCATGCACGGCGATACAATTGACTCCCGGGGGGCGGAGAAGGCCAGAATACCCCATGGAGAAGTTGTTGCGTCCGGCTTTGCTGGTCTCGCGCGCGCTTCGGGATGTTTAGCGCCAGATGCTCGACACGGTGCTGCCGCCCCAATGTCTGGCCTGTGATGCTCTGGTGTCAGAACCGGGGTCCCTTTGCCATGATTGCTGGAACGGGGCGGTGTTTTTCTCTGCACCCTTCTGTGATGCTTGCGGCATGCCCTTCGCGTTCGATCAGGCCCCGCGGCACTGTGCGGGGCCTGCATCCGGGACCGCCCGCTTTTTGCGCGGGCGCGGGCGGTGTTTCTCTACAACGATGTGAGCCGGGATCTGGTCACCGGTCTGAAACACCGGGACCGGGTGCATGGCGCGCCCGCCTTCGGACGTTGGCTGGCCCGTACGGGTGGTACACTGGTCGCCGAAGCCGACATGATTGTGCCGGTGCCACTGCATCCGGTGCAACTCTGGCGGCGGCGGTTCAACCAGTCAGCCCTGCTGGCGTAGGCTTTGGCCCGTGAGGCTGACTGTGCGGAAAAAACTGCGCGTCAATCTGCTTCGCCGCATACGCGCAACCCCCACCCAGGGCGGGCTCAATGCCGCTCAGCGCCGAAGTAATGTTCGGGGTGCCTTCGGCCGTGCGGGCGGGGCAGGAGGCCGGGATGGGCGGTACGCGGATCGTGCTGGTGGATGATGTCTATACGACTGGCGCGACCCTGTAGGCCTGTACCCGCGCGCTGCTGCAGGCCGGGGCTGCCCGCGTGGATGTGCTGGTTCTGGCCCGGGTGGATCGTCCGCACTAATGTGGTGTGATGACGGCGATGTGAAGCCGCTGTGGACAGGGCCTCTGGTCAAACCCCATCGGGTTGCCTAGATAACAGGGAACGCAGTCAGGGAGAGTGAAGATGGCGAAAGTCGAAATTTACACCGGCATGATGTGCGGCTATTGCTCCGCGGCGAAACGCCTGCTCAAGAAAAAGGGCGTCGATTTCGAAGAGACCGATGTCAGCTTTGACTCATCCAAGCGTCAGGAAATGATGGCACGGGCCAATGGGTGCGCATACGGTGCCGCAGATTTTCATCGATGACGAGCATGTCGGCGGCTGCGATGACCTGTTCGCGCTGGATTCCGGTGGACAACTCGACAGCAAGCTCGGCCTCGCCTGAGGTTACGAAATCCGTGTCGGCGCGGGATCGCGGGTGGCACAAATTCTCTGAATGGACAGCCCGCTGCGGGGATTCGATGAGCCCGTGTTCGTAGGCCACGACGCTGAGTGTGGGTTGCACTGCGTCGAGCAATTGGCCCGGCCGCAGCAGGAAGTCCGGGTTGGAGGGCTTGCCATAGGCTTCGTTGCCCAGCGCGAAGGTTTCATAGATCAGCACGCCGCCCGGTTTCAGAGCCGCAATTAGATTCCCCAGCAGCGGCCGCCACAGATAGTTGGTGACGATGATCGTGTCGAAGGAATCGGTTTCCGGGCGCCACGGAGGATCGGTTTCGAGATCGATCGCGCGGGCGGTCACGGCGGGATGGTCGGCCAGGGTGCCGAGCCGGGAGATGTCGCGATCGAGGGCTGTCACGGAAAGATTACGTTCGGCGAAATACCGGGTGTGCCGGCCCGCACCCGCCAGGCAAGATCGAGAATTGCGCCATGGACGAGATCGGAAAACCGGATCACCCAGGGGGATGGTGCCAAGGGGATCGAAGACTGTTCGGGCATGGTGGTTCGGTTTCCGGCTTGAATTCTCTCTGAAATAGCAGCATTTCCTTCATCATGATTAGCTTCAACCTCATCTGCACCTATGACCACGAGTTCGAGGGTTGGTTCCAGAATTCGGCGGATTTCGAGGCGCAGGCGAAAAAACACCTGATCGAATGCCCGGTCTGCGGTGATGCCCGGATCGAGAAGTCACTCATGGCACCGACGGTTGGCGCCAAGGGCGAAGTTCGGCGCGCAACGTATCGAGAAGGCCGAGCAGGCCAAGCAGCTGCGCAAGATGCTGGGCGAGGTGCAGGACTATGTCGAAACCAATTTCGATGATGTCGGTGACGAATTTCCCGATGAGGCGCGCAAGATCTATTACGGCGAATCCGAAGACCGCGCGATCTATGGCAATGCATCCGAGGAAGAGGCCCAGCGATCTGGCCGGATGAGGGTGTGCCAGTGGGTCGGCTGCCCTGGCCGAAGCGGACCGACAGCTAGGCCTTTCGCCCGGTCAGGCTGTCTTGCGGCCAACCCCCATATAATTCACGTCGAGATCGTATTCCGCGCAGGACCATGTTGCCGGTCAGTGGGTTGAAGACGACCCCCGTGAGGTCCAGCATTTCGATGCCCCCGGCTTCCAGTCCGGCCACGAGCTCGGAGGGTTTGACGAATTTGCGCCAGTCATGAGTGCCCCGCGGCAGCCAGCGCATGATGTACTCCCCGCCGACGATGGCCAGAGCAAAGGCCTTGGCCGTGCGGTTGAGGGTGGCCGAGAAGACCAGTCCGCCGGGGGAGACCAGAGCGGCCGCAATCCGACAGGAAGGCTTGTGGGTCGGCGACATGCTCGACAACTTCCATGTTCAGAACGATGTCGAAGGTCTCGCCACCGGCCAGAATGTCTTCTGCGGTGGTCGCCCGGTAGTCGATTTCGAGACCCGTTTCCCGCGGCATGAAGACGGGCGATCTCGATATTCTGGTCGAGTGCGTCAGCGCCCGTGACGGTCGCACCCAGCCGTGCCATGGGTTCGCACAGCAATCCGCCACCACAGCCCACATCGAGCAGGCGCAGCCCCTTGAGCGGTTGGATATCGCGCGGGTCCCGGTCGAAATGGGCGCAGGCGCGGTCGCGGATATATTCGAGCCGGGACCGGGTTGAACCGGTGCAGGGGCTTGAACTTGCCTGTCGGGTCCCACCATTCGGTGGCCATTGCACGGAACTTGTCCAGTTCGGCGGGATCGCGGGAGTTTCCGGGATGAATTTCGTCGGCTGTGTGCATTCGACAAACCTGCGCGCGCTTGCAAGGCGAGTTCGGGCTGAGTATGGATACGCCGCCTTGCACGGCAATCCGGCCAATTCGGGCCAATGTCGCGCGTTGGACGCGCCTTTGGAGCCTATATATGCGCACCAAAGGCCTTCAACGCAATGGAAGAGACCATGAGTCGCATTGTTGCAAAATTTGGCGGCACCTCCGTCGCCGACCTAGATCGCATTCGCGCCGTTGCTGCGCGGATCAAGCGTGAGCATGATTCCGGACACCAGATCGCAGTGGTGGTTTCCGCCATGGCCGGGGTGACCAATGATCTTGTCGATCTGACCCGGGCGGCCCATGCGATGCATGACGCCCGTGAATATGACGTGGTGGTGTCGACCGGCGAGCAGGTCACAGCGGGTTTGCTGGCGATCTGTTTGCAGGAAAAAGGCGTGCCCGCCCGGTCCTGGCTGGGATGGCAGGTGCCGATCCGGACCTCTGACGCCCATGCGCGGCGCGGATCGAGGGAATCGAAATCGAGGAAATGGAACGTCGGTTCGACGATGGTCAGGTCTGCGTGCTGGCCGGATTCCAGGGAATCGGCCCCGACAACCGGATCACGACTCTGGGACGGGGCGGATCGGACACGACCGCTGTGGCGCTGGCGGCGGCACTGCGCGCCGATCGCTGTGACATCTACACCGATGTCGACGGTGTTTATACCTCGGATCCCCGGATCGTTGACGCGCGCGCGCAAGCTCGATAAAGTGACCTATGAAGAGATGCTGGAGATGGCCTCTCTCGGCGCAAAGGTTTTGCAGACCCGCTCGGTGGAACTGGCCATGAACCATGGCGTACCGGTGCAGGTGCTTTCATCATTCGATGACGCGGTGGGTAGTGAACTGCCCGGCACGATGGTGGTGGACGAGGAAGATATCGTGGAACATGAAATTGTCAGCGGCGTGACCTACAGCCGCGATGAAGCCAAGATCACCCTGATGCGGGTGGCCGATCGCCCCGGCGTGGCCGCCGCCATTTTCGGGCCGCTGGCCGATGCGAATGTGAATGTCGACATGATCGTGCAGAATGTGTCGGAAGACGGGTCGAGCACCGACATGACCTTCACGGTCACGCGCGGTGATCTGGACCGGGCCATCGAAATCCTGAACGATCGCAAGGATGAACTTGGCTATACCGATCTGGTCCCTGACGCTAATGTGGTGAAGGTCTCCGTGGTTGGCGTTGGCATGCGCAGTCACGCAGGCGTCGCCCAGCGTATGTTCTCATCCCTGGCCGAACGCGGGATCAATATTCAGGTCATCTCGACTTCCGAGATCAAGATCAGTGTCCTGATCGCCGAGGAGTTCACCGAACTGGCCCTGCGTGCCCTGCACACTGTCTACGGCCTGGACGCCGCCTGAACGAGACACTGATGATTTGCTTCGCCCACCCCGAGCCCGGTCGAAGCCGCGCTTCGGCGGGGCGTTGTGAGGGTCTGTGGTCATGACGACGACGGCGGCGAATCTCGGATGGGTCGGTGCCCGCCGTCTGCTGCGCCAGTTGCGCGACATCATGGCCGGGCCGGGCTCTGCGCAGGAGCAACTCGATCTCATTGTGACGCTGATTGCCCGCGAGCTCGTGGCCGAGGTCTGCTCGATCTATCTGCGTCGCGCCGGTGATGCGCTCGAATTGTTCGCCACCGAAGGCCTGCGCCCGGATGCGGTTCACAACACGCGCCTGATGGTGGGTGAAGGACTGGGTCGGTTTCGTGGCAGCACAGGCCATGCCCGTGGCGCTTGCAGACGCGCAGAAACATCGTCTCTTCGCCTATCGTCCCGAAACCGGTGAGGAACGTTATTCCTCGTTGCTGGGCGTGCCGATCCTGCGCGGCGGACGGGTGCTTGGTGTGGTGGTGATTCAAAACCAGACCGCACGTGAATATGGCGATGAAGAGGTCGAGATTCTCGAAACTACGGCCATGGTACTCGCCGAGATGGTGGCTGGTGGTCAGATCACGGACATTCGCGAAGCGAGATATGACAGCGAAGACGCCGCGCTGCCGCAGCGGCTCGAGGGCAGGGCGTTGAGCCCGGGTCTGGCCAAGGGGGTGGCCTTCATCCACCAGCGTCGTGTCGCCATCGACCGGATGCTGAGCGATGATGCGGTGCAGGAGGAAGCGCGTGTCCGCGTGGCGCTGGAAGCGCTGCATATTCAGCTCGATGCGGCGCTGGAGCGACCGGACCTCTCTGCGTCGGGTGAACATCGTGAGGTGCTGGAAACATTCCGGATGTTTGCCGAAGATCGCGGCTGGGTCCGCCGGATCAACGAAGCAATCCATCAGGGTCTTTCGGCCGAGGCCGCCGTGCAACGGGTGCAGGAAGAAACCCGGGTGCGCATGTCTCAGGCCAGCAGCGGGTTGTTGCGTGAACGTCTGCTGGATTTCGAGGAGCTTACCAACCGGTTGCTGCGCCAGTTGATGGGCGGTGATGAAGATGTCGGGTTGCAGCTGCCCGAACACACGGTGCTCGTCGCGCGTTCGCTGGGGCCAGCTGAGCTTCTGAACTACGAAGCCGGTGCGCTCAGTGCAGTGCTGCTGGAAGAAGGTTCCGCCAATGCCCATGCGACGATTGTGACGCGGGCGCTGGGCATCCCGCTGATCGGGCGCGTGAACGGATTGCTGTCACGGGTCGATACCGGTGACGACGTGTTGGTGGATGCGGCCAATGGCGTGGTCTATCTGCGTCCCGGAGATGAGCTCACGGCGAATTTCGACGTGGCCCTCGAAGCTCAGGGCACCCGTCAGGAGACTTATCGCAATCTGCGGGATGTGCCGGCCGAAACCCGGGATGGACACCGTGTTTCGCTGCTGCTGAATGCCGGACTGCTGGCGGATGTGAACCATCTCGCAGAGACCGGCGCTGAAGGAGTCGGTCTTTATCGCACCGAGATTCCATTCATGATGCGCGCGACCTATCCCGATGTGGCGACGCAGACGTCCTTCTATGCGCGGGTGCTTGATGAAGCAGGTGACAGACCGGTGGTGTTTCGCACCCTCGATATCGGCGGCGACAAGGCCTTGCCGTATTTGCAGAGTGGTGCGGAGGAAAATCCGGCCATGGGCTGGCGGGCAACCCGGATCGCGCTCGATCGGCCGGTCATGCTCCGGCATCAGCTGCGTGCGCTGATCCGAGCGTCGGGCCAGCGCGAGCTTTCGGTGATGTTTCCGATGGTCGCCCAGGTGTCCGAACTCGATGCGCTGCACCGGCTGCTAGATATGGAGATGGAGCGGGCGAGCGGACTCGGACAGGAGCTTCCCGACACGGTGCGTGTGGGCGTGATGCTGGAGGTTCCCGCTTTGGCGATGCAACTGACAAATCTGCTCCCCCGGATCGATTTTCTCTCGGTGGGCAGCAATGATCTGGTGCAATTCCTGTTTGCCTCGGACCGGGGCAACCCCCGGCTGGAAGGGCGCTATGATTCCCTCGCGCCGGCGGCTCTGATTTTCCTCAAAAACGTCTGTAATTCCTGTCGTGACGCGGGCACGCAGCTGACTGTGTGTGGCGAAATGGCCGGCGACCCGGTCGCGGCGATGGCCTTGCTCGGGCTGGGCTATGAGCGCCTTTCCATGACGGCTGTGAGTGTCGGGCCAGTGAAGGCCATGGTGCGATCACTGCCGTTGGAAGACCTGATGGCCTATCAGGACCGGATGCTACATTCGAGCGCCCCGAGCATACGCCGGTACCTTCAGGGTTTCGCCCGGGACCACGGGGTCGAGGTCTAAAAGATTGCAGCGCCGAGTCGGTTTTGGTAGGAACGCGGATGGTTGCTGGGAATTGCGTTTTATTTTCGATACTTACGTCGTAGTTGCGTTGACTGAAACAGAACTTTACGTCACACAGGGATGGTACTTTCGCACCCTGTGCGGACAGGAAACCCGATGGTACGTTTGAACCCACGATCGCTTCGTGTGTTGAATCAGGATGGCGCAGCCGACACGATTCATTCGGTCGAGGGCGTGGATCATGTCGGCGCATATTTGCGTGAAGCGCGGGAAAACACCGAACGATCTGTTGCCGATGTTGCGCAGACCCTGCGCATTCGCGGGGTTTATCTTCAGGCCATTGAAGATGGGCGGTTCGATGAACTGCCCGGGACCACCTATGCAGTCGGGTTTGTCCGTTCCTATGCAACTTATCTACGGCTTGATGTTCCGACAATCGTCGAACGATTCAAACGGGAAGCCAGTGGCATTGACAGTGCTCAGGAGCTCGAGTTTCCCACCCCCGTGCCCGAAGGCAGATTTCCCGGTGGCGTGGTCGTCACGCTGTGTCTGTTGTTGGCTGCGGCCGGATTTGGTGGCTGGTACTGGTGGCAGAACCAGAACAGCATCGTCGTGGCGCGGGTCCCGCCGCCGCCTGAAGCTGTGACCGGGGCTTCCGAGCCACCAGTTGATCGCGACGCCACCGTGTCAGAAACCAGCGCCGCTGCAACCGTTACCGCAGATGCGCCGAGCCCGGCACCGGCCGTCTCGCAGACTGCTGTCGCGCAGGAGGATGGCCCGCCGGTCGTTATCTCTGCTGCGGAACCGGCGTCTGTACCCGAGCCGGAACCGACCCCGCCCGTGATCGCGCGCCCGACAGGTCCCAATACGGAGCTGAATGTCGGTGTCGCACTGCCGCCTCAGGGCAGTATCGCCGCGCCGCCAAGTATCCCTGCCGGTTCTGCCTCAACAGAAGGTGCGACCGATGGACGGACCTACGGCACGGTCAATCGCGATGCACGGATCTTACTGACGGCACGTGATGCGGGGACATGGGTTCAGGTGATGGACAGCCAGGAGAATGCGTTGCTGACTCAGATGCTGCAGCCTGGTGACCGTTATCTGGTGCCTGATCGTCCCGGATTGCGGTTGCGGACCAACAATGCCGGTGGTCTCGACATCCGTGTGGATGACGTCGCTGTGCCGACGATTGGCCGACGCGGTGATGTGCGGCACGATGTGCGTCTGGACCCCGATTTGCTGAAATCGGGTGCGGCCGTCATCGAATAACCTCGTTTACCCGGCGGCGGCGGGTTCCGGTTGAATTTCCGGGTGACCGCGCGCATGTTACGAATACTTTCTCCGACTGAATCCAAGGACTTTGATCAGACCATGAGTGTGCGCCCCTATCGCGATGTCGATCGCCGTCAGAGTCGGCAGATCATGGTTGGTGATGTCCCCGTGGGCGGCGATGCGCCGATCACGGTGCAGTCGATGACCAACACACGCACCACGGATGTGGCAGGGACGATCGCGCAGATTAGAGAACTGGAAGTGGCCGGTGCGGATATCGTGCGGGTGTCGTGCCCGGATGTGGAAAGCACCAAGGCGCTGCGCGAGATCGTGCCCGAAGTCACGGTTCCGATTGTCGCCGATATTCACTTTCACTATCAGCGCGCCATCGAGGCTGCCGAATCCGGTGCGGCCTGTCTGCGCCTGAACCCGGGCAATATCGGCTCGCGCGAGCGTGTGCGCGAGGTCGTGCAGGCCGCCAAGGACAACAACTGCTCCATGCGGATCGGCGTGAATGGTGGCAGCCTGGAGAAGGAATTGCTGGACAAATACGGCGAGCCCTGTCCCGACGCCCTGGTCGAGAGCGCGCTGAGTTCGGTTCGTCTGCTCGAGGATGAGGACTTCTTCGAGTTTAAGATATCGGTCAAGGCCTCCGATGTGTTCCTCGCCGTAGCGTCCTATCAGGGGCTGGCCAAAGCCTGTGACTACCCGCTCCATATCGGCATCACCGAAGCCGGTGGCCTGCGCAGCGGCACGGTCAAATCCTCGGTCGGTCTGGGCATGCTGCTCTGGTCGGGTATCGGCGACACTTTGCGGGTTTCGCTCTCCGCCGATCCGGTCGAGGAGGTGAAGGTCGGGTTTGATCTGCTCAAGTCGCTCGGGCTTCGTCATCGCGGCGTGAATGTCATTTCCTGTCCGTCCTGCGCGCGTCAGCAATTCGATGTGATCGAAACCGTGCGTGTGCTCGAAGATCGCCTCGCGCATATCACCACCCCCATGACCGTGTCGGTGATTGGCTGCGTGGTGAACGGACCGGGAGAGGCGACGATGACCGATATCGGCTTCACCGGCGGCGGTCGGGGCACCCATCAGGTTTATCTTGCGGGACAACCGCATCATCGCTTGCAGGACAAAGGGATCGTCGATCACCTAGTCGAGTTGGTGGAGGAAAAGGCGGCCGAGATCGAAGCCGCCGATGCCGAAGCCGAATTGTCCTCGGCGGCAGAATAACCGACAAGTCGGAAGCCTGACTGTGGCCAAACTTCAACCAGTACGCGGTACCCATGATCTGATCGGCGATGACGCGCGTGCGCATCTCGCCATTGCGGAGGCCGCGCGCAGTGTGGCGGAACGCTGCGGGTTTGTACCCATGGCGACGCCGATTTTCGAATTCACCGAAGTCTTCCAGCGCACACTGGGGGACACCTCCGACATCGTGACCAAGGAGATGTACACCTTCGATGACAAGGGCGGCGACAGCCTGACCCTGCGTCCCGAGGGAACCGCCGGGATCGCGCGCGCCTTTATTTCCGGCGGGCTGCAGAACGAGTTGCCCCTGAAGTGTTTCTATCACGGGCCGATGTTTCGCCATGAACGCCCTCAGAAGGGTCGCCAGCGCCAGTTTCATCAGTTCGGGGTCGAGCTGATCGGTGTGGCCGAACCGGCCGCGGATGTGGAAGTGATCGCGATGGCTGCCGATGTGCTCGATGCGCTGGGCATTCTTTCGGAGACGAAGCTCGAACTGAACACGCTGGGCGATGCGCAAAGCAAGGAACAGTATCGCGCTGCCCTGATCGAATATTTCTCCGATGTTTCTGACCAGCTATCAGAAGAGAGCCAGAATCGCCTGGTGCGCAATCCGCTGCGCATTCTGGATTCAAAGGATCGCGGTGACCGTGAACTGGTCGCCGATGCCCCGGTGTTCGACGACTACATGACCGAGGAAGCTGCGGCGTTCTTCGCAGCGGTGCAGGACGGGTTGGATACTGTGGGCGTCGCCCATACGCGCAATCCGCATATTGTCCGCGGCCTTGATTATTATTCTCACACCGCCTTCGAGTTCACGACCGAAGCACTGGGCGCCCAGGGGACCGTGCTGGCCGGCGGACGTTATGACGGCCTGATCGAAACCATGGGCGGGCCGAAAACCCCCGGCGTAGGTTGGGGTGCGGGGATCGAACGACTGGCGATGATGGCGGGTACGGCTACACCAGCCGCCCGCGCGATCACCCTGATCGGACTGGGCGAGGCCGGAGAACATGAGGCGCTGCGCCTGTCGCGAGAGCTGCGGCTGGCCGGACTGACCGTGGAGCTGGTCTACAAGGGTGGGCTCAAGCGGGGATTGAAACGCGCAGATCGGATCCATGCGGCCGCTGCCGTGCTGATCGGAGATGACGAGTTGGCGAAAGCATCTGTCACGGTGCGTAACTTGGACAGCGGCGAACAGACCGATGTCGCCATCACCGATCTCAAGGATCACCTCGCAGCATACCGTTAGCGACGAGTCGAAATGGGCCACCCTCCCGAAGATCGGGCGGCGCCGGCCGACTTCCTCGTCGTAGGCGCCAGCCATAAAACCAGCAGTACAGCGTTTCGGGATCGACTTTTCGTCGAACCAGGTGACGAGGCTGCCCTGCTGGAGCGCCTGCGTGCGCGTGGCTTCGAACAGGCCATGGTGATTTCCACATGCGACCGGGTGGAGATATTCGGTGCAACCCGCGCCGTGGATGAAAGTACAAGTGTTGCGCGTGAACTCTTGGAATTGCGCCTCGGCGGCGAGCCTGCGGAGCCGGGTGCGTTCTACGCGCGACAGGGCCGGGAGGCGGTCCGGCATGTGTTCGGTGTTGCAGCCAGTCTTGAAAGCGCGATTGTCGGCGAAGCGGAAATTCTGGGCCAGATCAAGGATGCGCACGCGCGCGCGCGTCGCGCGGGCACCCTTGGCAGTGAAGTGGACGGGCTGTTGCAGAAGGCCTTTTCGGCGGCCAAGGACGCGCGCACGAACACGGCTATCGCCGAAGGGCCTGTGTCCCTGGCGAATGCGGCAATTCAGGCTGTGCGCGGTCTGTTCGGCGACCTCGATAAGGTTTCTGCTCTGCTGTTGGGGCCGGGTGAGATGGGCGTGCTGATGCTGGAGCATTTCCGGCGTCACGGTTTGCGGCATATCACGGTCGCAGGACCGACGCCCGGGCGTGCTGATTCAGCTGCTCATGCCTTTGACGCACACGCGGTGACCTATGACGAACTGGCCGGTGCGCTTGAACGCGCCGATCTGGTGATCGGCGCTGCGGGAACCGGACGGGAGATCGTGACATCGGAGATTATGCGCGATGCCATTCGGGCCCGACGCCGGAAGCCGGTTTTTATCCTCGATGTGGCGATACCGGCGGATGCCGAACGGGCGATCGCAGAGATGGATGATGTTTTCTTGTATGACCTTGATGATCTCGAATCGATTTCACGATCCAATCGTGCGACGCGGGATGAAGCCACACGCGAGGCATGGCGTATTGTCGAAGGCCACGTGGATAGGTTTCTGGGTTCCCAGGCCGAACGTGGGGCGGGACAGGAAGTGGCTGACCTGCGCATCTATTTCGAGCAGATGCGCACTGATATTCTGGCTGAGTCCGGCGATACGGACGCTGCGGAAGTGACGCGGCGTCTGATCAACCGGTTGCTGCACACACCGTCCGAGGTGTTGCGGGCAGAAGCTCGAAGTGGCGACAACACGGATGCCATCGCGCAAGCGGTGCGCCGTCTTTTCGCGTTGGATCGTGACGTTCAATCCGGGGACGATGAACCGCCCCAAGGGAGCAAATAGAATGAGTCTGGATGACAAATTCAACCGGGTCGTTTCCCGGCATGAGCAACTTTCTGATTTGCTTTCAAAAACCGATGGCAGCGATCCCCAGGAATTCGTGCGCCTGTCCAAGGAATATGCCGAGCTGAACGAAGTCGTGGAATCGATCCGCGCGCTTCGCGATCTGCGAGAGGAGATGGTAGGATTGCGCGAGATACTCGCAGACGATAATGCGGACGCGGAAATGAAAGAACTCGCCGAGCTTGAACTGGTTGAGCTGGGCGAACGCGAACCCGCAGCGGAGCAGACTCTTAAATTCATGCTTCTTCCCAAGGATGAAGCGGATGCGAAGAATGCCATTCTGGAAATTCGGGCGGGCACCGGCGGAGACGAAGCAGCGCTGTTCGCAGCGGATCTGTTTCGGATGTATCAGCGTTATGCGGAGAACCGCGGCTGGAAGGTCGAGGTCATGGATGCCAGCGACACCGGGATCGGCGGCTTCAAGGAAATCGTCTCGAGTATTTCGGGCAGCGACGTGGTTCGCGCGGCTAAAATATGAATCGGGGGTTCACCGGGTTCAGCGTGTACCTGAAACCGAAAGCAGCGGGCGTATTCACACTTCGGCCGCAACAGTGGCGGTGCTTCCGGAAGCCGAGGAGGTGGATGTGGACATCGCGGATGCCGATTTGCGGGTTGATACCTATCGCGCATCGGGCCCGGGCGGTCAGTCGGTGAACACCACGGACAGTGCGATCCGCATCACCCATTTGCCCACCGGTATTGTTGTCACCCAGCAGGATGAAAAGTCCCAGCACAAGAACCGGGCCAAGGCGATGCGGGTGCTGCGCGCCAGGCTGTATGAGCATGAGCGTCAGCTGATCGATGCTGAGCGCGCCCAGGCCCGAAAGAGTCAGGTGGGTTCGGGGGATCGCTCGGAACGTATCCGGACCTACAATTATCCGCAGGGCCGGGTGACCGATCATCGGATCAACCTCACCCTGCACAAGCTCGAGCGTATCCTGGATGGTGAAGGGCTCGATGAGCTGATCGATGCACTGGTGACCGAAGATCAGGCTGCACGTCTGGCGGAAGACGAGACCGCTGATGCCTGACGCTGAGGGTCACTCAGTTCGCAAGGTGCTGGCGCAGGCCAGAGAGCGTTTGGAAACCGCCGGTGTTGAAACCGCCGCTCTTGATGGCCGTGTTCTTCTTGCGCAGGCGATGAACTGCACCCAGACCTGGTTCTATACAAATCCTGACGCGGTTCTGTCCGCAGATGATCTGGCGCGATTTGACGCGATGCTGGCACGTCGCGAAATGCGGGTGCCGGTTTCCCATATTCTGGGCGCGCGCGAGTTCTGGTCACGGCCATTTATTGTGAGCCCGGATGTTCTGACGCCACGGCCGGACAGCGAAACCCTGATTGAGGCAGTCCTCGATCATGTGTCGAACCGGACGTCACCACTGCAGATACTCGATCTTGGCACGGGCAGTGGGTGCCTGTTGTTGACTCTGCTTTCGGAAATTCCGGGCGCGCTTGGAACGGGCGTCGATGTCTCTCCTGCGGCGTTGCAGATCGCGGCACGGAATGCCGAACAGCTTTGTTGTGACGATCGGGTGCGCTGGGTGGAGGGAGAATGGGAAATCGAACTGTCGGATGTTTTCGATATCGTCATCTCCAACCCGCCTTATATCGAGACGGGAGACCTGGCCGGTCTTGAACCGGAAGTTGTGACCTTCGAACGGGGTCTGGCGCTCGATGGTGGTGCGGATGGACTGGATGCCTATCGACGGATACTGGCGTGTGTCGGTGCAAAAATGAGCGAAGACGGAACGGTATTTCTGGAAATCGGATCCGGTCAGGAAGCGACCGTTACGGAGATCGCACGCGAAGCCGGTCTCGCGCGACAGGACGTTCGTCATGATCTTTCTGGTACCGCGCGCGTTCTGATTTTTGCGTCCTTGTGAACCGTCCGAAAAACGGCGAAAAAAATGCTTGGAAAACAGAAGCGGCCCGCTTAGGGTGCGCTTGTCAGATTTAGCGCACGCTGCTCGTGGTGATCACAATCCCTTAAGCTTTCTGCGAAATATCTGAACTCCCGGATCCGAGTTTTGAAGCGTTGTCCTCATGGGCAACAATCTTTGAAAAGCGTGCGGTCCCAGAATGGGACTGATGTGTTCGGATGGGCGATAACCGTAATCAGTAATCTGATCGACGGAAGCAATGCGACCAAACAATGCAAATAACAGGCGGTCACGGGGCCGCGGCGGACGCAAGTCTGGCAATACCCGCAATCAGACCTTTGACAGCAACGGCCCTGGCGCGCGGTGTGCGCGGGAACGCTTCACAGATCTACGAAAAGTATCAGCAGCTGGCCCGCGATGCGGCGTCAGGTGGTGATCGCGTGGGTGCGGAGAATTTCCTGCAGCATGCGGAGCACTATTACCGTCTGATGATCGTCAATGGTCCCAAGCCCGAACCCCGCAATGGCGCCGATAATTCGCCGTCGGATGATGTTGAGGGTGGCAACAACGGAGCAGCACCCGAAGCTGGCGAGGCTGCGGAAGCGTCCCAGCCTGCGGACACGACCGAGGATGCTGCGGCAACCGTCGCATCTGACGCGGATTCGCTGCCGGACTCCCTGAAGCCCAGTGGTAAGGGGACGCGTTCCAACGGACGTCGCCGCCGGCCGCGCAAGGCAGACGATGCCGACCAGGCCGAATCACCTGTAGCCGAACAGTCAGCCGATGACGAAGCGGAAGCTTCGCCGGCCTGACACCATCCGACCGTATTGTGCGGATTGTCAGTTTTCGATCTGAATTGAGTCCTGAGCGCGGATGTCTCCGCCTTTGATCACGCGCGCGTAGACGCCGAGGTCTGCGTGGCCTCAGGTCTTTTGCAGCGTCGCAGGTATGTTCTCGTCGCGCAGGGCGTTGTCGGGATTGACGTTGGTAGCACCGCAGCGACGGGTGCGCTTGATGACTTCCAGTCGAATATCTCCGATTTTAATCCTGCATCCGACCCAGTCATGCTCTGCCCAGGCGGGTGCGCCGTCGAACCAGATATTGCCGCGGAACCGGATCGGATCGATATCCCGGCCGGTTTCGGCCGCAACGGCGCGCACGCTTTCGAGGTTTATGAGTGAGATAACCTTGTCATCGAGGTCGGAGAAGCTGTGTCCATCGGCCTTGAGCAGGGTGGGTGGACCGGAGATGTCGTCCGACAGGAATGTTCCAAAAAATGTTTTCAGGGCGGCCCGGCCGGCGGGTTGGGACAGATCGGTGCTGAGCTGAGATTCAGTGTCGCGGGATATGGTTAGAACGGAGGTGGCGTCGTCATACCGTGTCTCGAGTTCGGCCAGTCTCGCATCCCGTACGAGGGCCAGAAAATTGGTTTTCGGCATCCAGACGGGATTCTTCGTGTCGAACTGCAATCCGGGTCGGCCGAGCGCATACATCGGTCTCCCGTGATTGTCTGCCCGGGATGGAGCGCTGCGACGGGCAGAGATTCGCCGGAAAGTCCCTTAACCGGATAGCGATAAATATCAGTCACAATCGGGGTCATGATTGATGCACCGTCTCCGCATGAATTTCGGCGGGACATCTTGTGTTGCGGATGAGCAACACCATATCTGGGGAGAGATAATTCGCCCGTGCCGAAGGGCTGATGATGTTGCTTATGCGATATTGCAGTCCGGGCGGGAGAAAATTGCAGTCCTTTGATGTGGATGCCGGATTCGGGTCCACGGTTACAGCCTGCCTCGGATGAGGGGGTTACTTGACGGAGGGTTCGATGAACTTTGAAGATTTTACAGAACGCGCACGGGGATTTGTGCAGGCCGCTCAGGATCTGGCGCAGCGGGACTCCCACCAGCGACTCACGCCTCTGCATCTTTTGAAGGTTCTTCTCGATGACGAGGAGGGGCTTTGTGCCAATTTGATGCGCGCCGCGGGTGGGGATGCCCGACAGGCGGAGCAGGCCGTTGATCTTGCCCTGAGAAAATTGCCGAAAGTCGAAGGCAGCGGTGCGGGCGGCGTTTATCTGGATCCGGAGACCGGGAAGGTCCTGAGTTCGGCGCAGGAGGTTGCGAAGAAGGTCGGTGACAGCTTTGTCACGGTGGAGCGCATGTTCCTCGCCCTTGTTCTGGCCACGGGAACTGAAGTTGGCAAGATACTGGCGGATGCCGGCTTGACCCCGCAATCCCTGAACGAGGCGATCAAAGCGATCCGCAAGGGCCGGACAGCGGATTCCGCGACGGCTGAAAACGCCTATGACGCGTTGCAGAAATACACCCGCGATCTGACCGAAGCTGCGCGCGATGGCAAGCTGGACCCTGTGATCGGGCGTGACGAGGAGATTCGCCGCGCCATTCAGGTGCTGTCTCGGCGTACGAAGAACAATCCTGTGCTGAACGGGCAGGCCGAAAGGCCGCAATTGCTCTCGCTGGCGCGAGCGACCCAGGCGCAGTTCAGTCCGTAAGCGAGTCTTCTTTGACGTCGGTTGTATCGGCGACAAATCGAGGGCCGGAGAGTTCTGGATACTGGGCGTCGAGGCTCTCGCGATGTTGCAGGAATGACGCCAGACGCTCACCCTTGAGCTTCTCGCCACTGGGCAGCTTGAGACCCAGCGGATTGATCTTCTTCCCCTCGCGATGAATCTCGTAGTGCAGATGCGGGCCGGTGGAACGTCCGGTGCTTCCCACATAGCCGATCACCTGACCCTGATGAACGCGCTTGCCCTGGCGCACACCGCGGGCATAGCCGCTGAGATGCGCATAGGCCGTGGAATAGGTGCCGTTGTGGCGGATCTTGATGTATTTGCCATAGCCGCCATTGGTGCCGGCCTGCACAACGCTGCCATCGCCGGCGGCATAGATCGGTGTTCCCGTGGGTGCTGCGAAATCGACGCCGGAATGCTGGCGTGTATATCCGAGAATGGGATGTTTTCGCTTGCCAAAGCGGGATGACAGGCGCGCGCCATCGATGGGAGTTTTCATCAGGGCTTTGCGAACGCTTTCTCCCTTTTCGTTGAAGTAGTCGATATTGCCTTCTGAATTCTCGAACCGGTAAAGCGGCAATTCGGTGCCGCGCAGGGACAGCTTGGCATAGAGAATTTCGCCATTGTTGACGATTTCGCCGGCTTCGTTGCGCTGGCGTTCGAACATCACTTTGAATTTGTCGTCGCGCCAGATATCGCGCTGAAAATCGACGTCGAAGCTGAAGATGCGAACCAGTTCGATCAACACCGAGATGGGAACGCCGGCGTTGCGGGCATTGACGAAAAGGCTGGAATCGATTGTGCCTTCGACGCGGACGATTTCAGCTTCCAGCGGCAAAATGACTTCGCGGGCGACAAACCCGCCATCCTCATTGCGATCGACCAGGACCTCCCGGTTGTAGGATACGGGCAAACGCAGACCGGACAGCACGTAATTGAGGGCTTCGGCCGGTCCGTTGCCGCTTCCGGTTCCGGTCTCGCTGACCGGACCGAGTGTAACCTGAAGCTCATCACCAATCCGCAGATCGCGTCGGGGGTCGTAAACACCCTGCAGGGACTGAATGGCCACATGGGCATCGAACCGCTCGGCACCCGCGCCAACAAGCACATCCATCAGATTGTCGCCGCTCTCGATTTCAACCAGCTCGATACGAGGCTGAGGTTCCGGCGGTTCGGCAATGGCGATGGGTTCGGGTGCGGTCGCAACAGGCTCGTGCTGGGCCGTTTCCACAGAGGTTTCCGGGGTCGGTACGGATGATGCGCCGATCAAATAGGCGGCGATTGGCAGTACGATGATGACAGCGCCTGCGATGATCAGATGTGATTTCTTGAGCGTTTCAATCTGCACGCCGTAATCCTTTACCCTGAATCAAATGTCGGCGAATCTCGATAACCGACCCCCCGACCCGCGAGAAGATGCGGCACGCCCCGATTGCGTGTCAACATGACAATTGTGGCATTTTGTGAAAATTACGCAGCAGTATCAGCAGTTTGCTCGGATTCTGCCATCATCCGTTCGACCCGGGGATAGAGCGCGAGCAAGGTCAGCGCACGGACAACCATGAAGAGCATGACCGAGGCCCAGAGCCCGTGGTTTCCAAGATAACCGGGTAGCGTGAACATCGCTGCTGCATAGATGGCGACGGAGACCAGCATGGCATTGCGCATTTCTCCGGCACGGGTCGCACCGATGAAGATGCCGTCGAGTTGGTAAGCCCAGACCGAGAGGATGGGCGAGACCGCCATCCAGATCAGATGGTCACCTGCGAATGCACGCAGTTCGGGAATGTCTGTCAGCAGGGCCAGCAGGTTTGATCCGAACAGGCCATAGACGAGGGTGTAGGCCAGGGCGACTCCTGCGGCCATGAAGGTTGCGGCAATCACCGTGCTGCGCAGCGCGCGACGGTTGCGGGCACCGACCGCTTCGCCCACCAGCGCCGATGTGGCATGGGCAAAGCCGTCGAGTCCATGGGCGAGGAAGGATTGAAAGTTCATCAAGAGGGCATTCGCCGCGAGAACCGTCGTGCCCAGTCGTGCCCCCATCCAGGTGAGCAGCGACCAGGCGAAAATCATCGCTAGGGTGCGCAGGAAGATGTCGCGGCTGACCCGGAACAGGGCGCCAAGTTCCGTCAGATTGAGGATGCGCTTGCGCGACCAGATGCCGTCGATGGACTTCAAGCGCAGGGCAATCAGGGACAGTCCGAGCAATGCGCCGGTGTACTGGGCGATGGCTGTGGCCAAAGCGACCCCTTCCACGCCCCAGCCCAGTTCGGTGACGAACCAGATATCGAGGCCTGCATTGAGGCCGTTGATCACGATCTGGATGGCCAGGGCGGCACGGGCATACTGCATGCCCAGCAACCATCCCAGCACTGCGTAATTGGCCAGCGTGGCAGGTGCACCCCAGATGCGGGTGTCGAAATAGGCGCTGGCGAAGATTTCGACATCCGGGGCGGCTTCGACAATCCCGACAGCCGCGAGCCGGAGCGGATACTGGGTGATCATCAGAAGGAAGGCCGCGGCCAGCCCGACGATGAGTGCGCGTGCGAGAATTGCACGGATTTCATCGCCATCCTCTCGTCCGCGCGCCTGCGCCACGAATCCGGTGGTGCCCATGCGCAGGAACCCGAACCCCCAGTAAAGGAAGGAGAAGATCATGCTGCCGATGGCGACCCCACCGACATAGGCCGGGTCGGGAAGGTGTCCCATCACGGCCGTGTCGACAGCCCCGAGCATGGGAACGGTCAGGTTCGACAGTATCGTCGGCCAGGACAGGCCCCAGATGCGTCGATAGGGACCGCGGCGTAGCTGCGTGGTGAATGTCTGGCTATCGGCGATATCCCGACCCCTTCGGGTGTCTAGCGTCCGACGGCATAGGCTTCCTGGAAGCGCGGATGGGCGGCACCTTTCAGGAACCAGTCATGGCCATCATGTTCGCGGCCCACCGCAACCATGCGGCCCGAGGCCCAGTCGCCGACCATTGTCATCAGATGGCCGCGACGGCGCAGCTCGGCGATGGTGGCGGGCGGAAAACGATCCTCGGCCTTGACCACCGCGGGCTGGAAGGTGCGGGGATAGAAGCTCGAGGGAAGATGGTCGGTGTGGAAGTTCGGCGCATCGATGGCTTCCTGAAGATTGTAGCCATGATGGATGTGCCGCAGAAACATGCTGAGCGCCCACTGATCCTGTGCGTCCCCCCCCGGTGTCCCGAAAGCAAGGGCAGGCGCCCCGTCGCGCAGGGCCATGGTCGGGCTAAGGGTTGTGCGCGGCCGGATCCCGGGGCGCAGCGTGGTGGGAAAGCCTTCCTGCAACCAGAACATCTGTGCGCGGGTGCCCAGACAAAACCCCAGTGCGGGGATCGTGGGTGACGATTGCAGCCAGCCGCCGCTGGGCATGCAGGCCACCATGTTGCCGTCACGGTCGGCGGCATCGCAATGAACTGTGTCACCATCTGCATTGCTGGCGGCATTGGGTTCGCCGATGCCAGCGCGGGCCGCATTGGGTTCGCCCGCGCCGGGTGCCTGTTTGGCATTCGGGTCGAGGATGGCGAACTCGGCCAGTTTGGGTTCCCGCCCGTCGAGCGCGCCGGGGAGAAACTCCGTCGACGCGGTCTCACCGACCATCTTGCGCCGTTCGTCGTTATAGGCATCGGAGAGTAACGTCTCGAGGGGGACGTCATTGACCACAGGGTCGCCATACCAGGCTTCGCGATCGGCGAGTGCCAGCTTGGCGCATTCGATCTGGGTGTGCGCGAAGTCCGGGCCGAGCGGGTCCATGCCCGCAATGTCGAACCCTTTCAGCAGAGCCAGCTGTTGCAGGAAAACCGGACCCTGGCTCCAGACGCCGGGCTTACAGACGGTGTAGCCGTCATAGTCGTAGGTCGCCGGCGCTTCGACGGTGGCGTTCCAGTTCGCCATGTCGTCGGCGGTCAGCAGACCGCCATGTTTCTCACCGGATGAATCCAGCCATTCCGTCTCGCGACAGAATGTGTCGATTTCCTCGGCAATGAAGCCTTCGTAAAACACCCGGCGCGCCGCTTCGATCGTATCCTCGCGATTGGCACCGCTGGCTTCAGCTTCGTTCAGCAGGCGCTGATAGGTGTTGGCAAGGACCGGGGTGCGATGCATGTCGCCCACTTTCGGAACATTACCATTTGGCAGCCATTGTTCGGCGGAGGTTGGCCAGGCGGTGCGAAACAGGTCTGCCACACCTTCAATGATGGTTTGCATCATCGGAACCACGGCATAGCCGTCGCGGGCATAGCCGATGGCCGGTTCGATCACGTCCCGTAGTGAGAGCCGTCCATAGTCCCGCAGCAGCAGCATCCAGGCGTCAAATGCGCCGGGCACACAAGGGGCGAGCAGACCCGTACCGGGCACAAGGTTCAGGCCGAGGGCGTTGTAGGCCTCGATGGTCGCCGCCTGGGGGGCAACACCCTGACCGCAGATCACTTCGGTCTTTCCGGTCGCCGCATTGTGCAACACAATCGGCAGGTCACCGCCCGGTCCGTTCTGATAGGGATGCACCACCTGAAGGGCGAGGCCCGTCGCGACCGCGGCATCGAAGGCATTGCCACCGATCTCAAGCATGCGCCAGCCGGCCATGGTGGCCAGATAATGGGTCGAAGCGACCATGCCGTGGGTGCCACGGATCTCCGGGCGTGTGGTAAACATGATCCTGATACTCCGTGCTGATGAGGCAGGGACAATACCGGCCCTGCACATGACGCAGCAACAGCCGGAGGGTGGGGAGCGCACAGTTATGCAGATTGAACATCCATATTTGATGTTTCTTGGAGATGCGGCGGATCAACTTGCCGCGAAAACCGCTCACGGCATCGTCCATTGGCGATGGGACTGGTGCCTCGGGCAATTGCGGTTGCCCGATTGCCATGCCGATCTTGGCTTGCCCGACATGACCATTGCTGACGCCGCTGCAGCAGGCGTGCGTACGCTTGTGATCGGCGTGGCGAACCGTGGTGGCGTGGTCGGGCAGAACTGGATTGCCACTATGATCGCGGCGATCGAAGCCGGGATGGATATCGCTTCGGGCCTGCATGCCCGGGTTGCTGACCTTCCTGAGGTCAGTGCTGCAGCGGCGGCGCATGGGCGGCGTATCTTCGATGTGCGTCACCCCGACCGAAGTTTTGAAATCGGGACCGGTGCGCGTCGGGCCGGAAAACGCCTGCTGGCGGTTGGTACGGATTGTTCGGTTGGCAAGATGTACACCGCACTGGCCATCGATCAGGAATTGTTCGCGCGCGGTGCGAAGACTGATTTTCGGGCCACCGGGCAAACGGGTATTTTCATCGCCGGAAGCGGTGTCTCGGTCGATGCCGTGGTGTCGGATTTCATTTCCGGCGCGACCGAATGGCTGACGCCGGAGAACGAGCCTGACCACTGGGATATTGTGGAAGGGCAGGGCTCGCTGTTTCATCCATCCTATGCCGGTGTGACCATGGGGCTGGTTCACGGGGCGCAGGCCGATGCGCTTGTGCTGTGTCACGAGCCGACGCGGACACATATGCGCGGTCTGCCCCATCAGCCCCTGCCCGATATTGCGACGTGTATGGAAGGTCATCTGGGTGCAGCCCGGTTGACCAACCCGAACGCCCAATGCGTCGGCATCGCGGTCAACACATCCGGCATGGACTCGGATCAGGACCGCGCCGATCTCCTGCGGGACCTGTCCGCCCAGCATGACCTGCCCGCTGTGGACCCGGTTCGCGATGGCGTTGGTGTTATCGTGGACCGGCTCGAGACGATCTGAACCCATGGCTATTCTCTCGACCCGCATTGAGACATTCCCGTTGCGGCAGCACTTCACGATATCTCGGGGCACCAAAACCGAAACCATTGTGGTGACGGCAGAGATTGCTGCCGATGGTGTTCGCGGCCGCGGGGAGTGCGGGCCGAATGCCCGTTACGACGAGACACCGGTTTCTGTTGCTGCGCAGATTGCGTCGCTGTCGTCGGATGTTCGCAATGGTCTGGATCGTGCGACCCTTCAGGGTCTGTTGCCGCCGGGTGCCGCGCGCAATGCGCTGGATTGTGCGTTGTGGGATTTCGAAGCGAAACGGGCCGGTCGCCCGGTCTGGGAGCTTGCCGGTCTGGGTGAGCCGGGTTCGGTTCAGACAGCCTTCACCCTGAGTGCGGATTCCCCGGAGGCCATGGCACAGGATGCGCGTGCCAATGCGGGCAGACCCATCCTGAAGCTGAAAATGACAGGTGAGAATGATCTGGCACGGGTCCGGGCCGTTCACACTGCGGCTCCGAACGCGCAATTGATCGTGGATGCCAATGAAGCCTGGGATTCAGATGTTTACTGCCGCACGGTGCGGGATTTCGTGACCCTTGGGGTGGCGCTGATCGAACAACCTTTCCCGGAAGGACAGGATGAGGGTTTACGCCATCTGGAGCGCTCGATCCCCGTTTGCGCTGATGAATCCTTTCGCGATGCTTCGAGTGTCGCCGGGCTTGTTGGTAAATATGATGTTGTGAACATCAAGCTCGACAAGACAGGCGGGCTGACCGGTGCCCTGGAGGCCGCTTCAGCGGCGCGGCAAGCGGGTTTTGATGTCATGGTCGGATGCATGGTGAGCACCAGTCTGGCAATGGCACCGGCATTTCTGGTGGCGCAGGAGGCACGCTTCGTCGACCTCGATGGCCCGCTGCTGCTGGCAAAAGATCGAGAGTCGCCAATTCCGATTTCCGGAAGTACCGTTATGCCGCCAGGACAAGAGTTGTGGGGCTGACAGAGACTGGTCCCTATAGTGCAATGAATTGTGGAATTCGCGCCTGAGTACAGGCCGTGCAGAGCCAGACTGCTGGGGGTTGGGGTTATCGAAGCTGCGCAGATTTCGGAAAAAGACTATGCCGCACGGCTGGCCCGGGCGCGTCTGATTGCGCTCAATCGCCAGGGCCGGGTCAGTAACTTTGTGCCACCCATCAACAGCCTTATCCTCATCGGCATGCTCTGGGGTCAGGAATCGCCGACCCTTTTGCTGGTCTGGGTCGGGCTTGTCTGGGCCAGTTCGGCCTGGCGCATGGGCATGTACCGTGCCTTCGATCGTGCCGTGGCGCGGGAGCAAGGCGACGAAGAGCACTGGAAAATACTGTCGATCGGAAGCTACGGGCTCAGCGGTGCGGTTTGGGGCATTGGCACATTCCTAATGTTTCCGCAGGATAGCTTCCTCGTTCAGGCGTTTCTGATGGTGTTCGTGCTGGGGATGGGGGCTGGCGGTACGGCCAGTTTTGCACCCTATTTTCCAGCGCTTCTGGCCTCACCCGTTTTCGGGGTCCACCCCACCAGATTTTTCAAAGCCTTGCCCAGCGCGTCGTCAAAGGCAGCAACGATTTGTTCCATGCTGTCGGACTGTGCCGGCATACGGGCTTCGAATCGTTCTGATCCGATGATGGTCCGCTGGGGCATGCGGACGAGCTTGGCGTTGAGGCGCACATTCGCATCCGGCGGACCTTCGCCGCTGAACGCGGCCTGAAATTCACGCAATTCCAGCTTCAGCACATAATCGGCGCGCAATCCGAGAGATTCGCAGCCAACCGCGACGATCTTTGATGAGTTTTCAAAGGATTCGACGATCAACGTGTGCACCATTGCTGGTGCGCGATCCGTCCAGTTGGCACGCGCATAATATTCGAGCTCGATGGCGCTTCGGTGCAGAAGAATGCGGGTGGTGTTCAGTCCTGTGGGGGCCAGCGGTTCTTCGACAATGAGCTGCCAGTTCACATTGGGCAGCTGCGCGGGCGTCCGCAATCTGAGCCGCGCGCTCGTTGCGCCATTTCTCCCGCTGTGCGCGATGTGCGGCAATCACCCGGCGTCGATGCTCCGCCGCGGTCACTTGGCGGGACGAGTTCCACTGCCGGACGACCTTGTCGTGATAGGGGCGGTTGAATTTCGGGTTCGACGAGTGATAGCGCCGGATGGATTCCCCCCAAGATTTGTGCGCATCGAACAGAGTGTTGAGCAGCTTCGCGGCGTATCGGACGTTGGTTTTGGGGTCCAGTGCGCTCTCCAGGTCATCGAACGCGTTGGGATGGTATTTCAGGTTGATCTGCATGCATCCGACAGCGATGTTGCGGATGCCCTTCTCCCTGAGCTTGTGCACATGGGCGATCGCAGCGGCCTTGTTGGGAAAGTACCGCCCGTCCGGACCGTTCGTAACGGTCCAGGGCCAGGCAAAAAGTGCCTTGTTTTTCGGGTTCCAGCGACCCGACTCGACATGGGAAATGGCGGTCAGGAGCGCGTTGGGAATATCCGCTCCCGGTTCCACGGAACGGATCGCCTGCGCACATATATTTTGATTTGCCAAAGCCTTGGCTGTGCCCGGGGCGACAAGTCCGAGCGCGACGCATGCGATCGCGCCGACAAGGAACCATCGGGGAACGGGCGGAAAGATAGATGCGACGGTGACTTTCATGCCGGATACATCGCAAACGCCGTGCCAGATTGGGGGCCGGGACCGGCAGCGTCGCATGAAAATTGTGCAATGCAATATATTGTGTGAAATTTTATTTCAAGAACAGCATGTCCGGACAAATTTTTCTTTCAAAAGCAATGATTACCGGTGCTTGAGCTTGTTTGTGCAATTGCGCAATATATATATTGCATTGCGGCATCGCACTGCGGTGCCGATTTAAGGCGTTTCCTCCCTAGACTTCGGGCCGTGGTTCTTCCACGGCCCTTTTTTCTTGGGTTTCGGCCCGGAGCGGGTTCAGGCGCTAATGTCGTCCGGTGGTGTGCTGGATCCGGCCCCCAGGGTGCGCTGCATACGGACCGAATCAACCCAGCGGCCAAACTTGAAGCCGACAGCGGGCATGGAGCCCGTTTCCACAAAGCCGTGGCGGGCATGCAGGCCGATCGAGGCGGTGTTTGCCGTGTCGCCGATCACAGCGATCATCTGACGATATCCCAGTGCGGTACACCGGCTGATGAGGTCCCCCAAAAGCGCACTGCCATGACCGCGGCCGATGGCATCGCTGGCGACATAGACCGAATCCTCGATGGTGTAGCGATAGGCTGATCGCGTGCGGAAAGGGCTGGCATAGGCAAAGCCCTGCACCACATCCTGACCGTCCGTCCCGGTGATCGTGGAAACCAGATAGGGAAGCCCGCGTGCCTGAGTGTCGCGCATGCGCTGCGCCATCTCCTCCCGGTCCGGCGGCACTTCCTCGAAGGAGGCAAGCCCGGTCAGGACATGAGTGGTGTAGATTTGCTGCACGGTATCGATATCCTCGATCCGCGCGTCGCGCACCGTGACCGGCATATTCTTCAGGGAGGTCGGAGTCTCGGACAAGGTCAGCGTGTCACGCGGCCAGTGCCGCAGGCTCGAGTTCCACAAGCCGTTCCACCAGTTCGCTCATGTGGCGGGCGACCTCGGCCAGACCGTCGGTCCGCTCGAAGGTGGTTTCGTTCATATAGAGTGCGCGGTTGGTTTCGATCTGCAGCGCATGCACCCCGCGTTCGGGACGACCGTAATTGCGGGTGATGAATCCGCCGGAATAGGGTGTGTTGCGCACCACCGAGTATCCCATGCCCCGAAGAGTCTCCTCGACCAGCATGGTCAGGGGGCGGGCGCAGGAACGGCCATGGACATCGCCCAGAATGAAGTCTACCTGGCGGCGTCGCCCGGCATCGTTCTCCATCGGGCCACCAATGGAAGGCATGGAGTGGCAGTCGATCAGAATGCAGGTCCCGAACATGGTGCGGGTCTGGGTGATCAGATCCTCGAGCGCATCGTGATAAGGGCGGTAGCAGCGTTCGATTCGGGCATGGGCCTCGTCGAAATCGAGTTTACAGGAATAGATCTCCGACCCGTTCGCGACAACGCGTGCGATCGTACCCAGCCCGGCAGCGACGCGGGGCGAACGACGATTCACAAATCCCGGCAGGGGTCCGGTGAACATCGACGGATCCAGCTCATAGGGCTCGCGATTGGGGTCTACGAAGGCGCGGGGAAACAGTGCCTTGAGCAAGGGTGCGCCCAGATGGGGGGCCTGAGCGAAAAGCTCGTCCACGAAACTGTCTTCGGAGCGCCGGATGGCCAAAGCATCGAGTTTGGACGCAGCAAGGAAATCCGCCGGGTATTCACGCCCGCTATGGGGCGATGAAAACACCAGTGGTGTGCATTGTTCTGCCGGCGCGAGAATCTCGATCGCGGCGTCTGAATCATTGGCGGTTTCGCGCTCCATAACCCGTTTGATGTAGCGAAAACCGTGCAGCCTGTCACCCTTGACGGAATCCGTCTTTCGCCCGATCAGTTGTTCACGCTTTGGAAACCGATGTGAGATACTGTTCAGCCACATGCGGAGAATGTTTGCGCATTTATCAAACTAGAGGTTGTAGAGAATATGGCGAGAGTTCTGCTTGCCGAAGATGATCAGTCGATGCGCGAGTTTCTCTCGCGTGCGCTTGAACGCAGCGGTCATGACGTGACCGCGGTGCCCGATGGCCTGTCCGCGCTCAACGCGGTGAACGAACGGGGTTATGACCTGCTGATTGCGGATATTGTCATGCCCGGTATCGACGGGATCGAGGTGTCCCGTCAGGCGAGTAAGGTGAACGCGGATCTGAAGGTCTTGTTCATCACCGGCTTTGCGGCCGTGGCTATGAGCGCGCGCGAAGAAATGGGAGATACGAAGGTGCTCTCCAAGCCGTTTCACCTGCGCGATCTTGTTGACCATGTTGATGAGACTCTGTCTCAGGATGTCGCCTGAAGTCGGCCTCTCGGGGCCGATGACGTCATCTGCACCCTGTCGGGAATTTCGGTTATACTGACTCGGAGATCGGTATCATCCAAACCGCCATGACTGACAGGGGAGGGGCCTGTGCCCGACGCATCCAACACACCTGATTACACGCCCGAAGCCGAAGACCGCACGGCGGCGCCCAGCATTGTCGTGCATGAGGACGAGCGGTCCCGGATCATCAAATATTGCCTCAAGCCCGGCGAGCAGACCGGCTGGCACCGGCATGAACTCGACTATGTGGTGATCTATGAATCCGAGGGCACGCTGACATCGCACTTTGCCGACGGGTCGACCAAGGCGTTCAACTACACACCGGGCAAGACGCGCCTCGATCAAGGCACCGGTGGAGCACAATGCGGTCAACACCGGCACCACCGACATTATGGGTTACGAGATCGAGTACAAGCGCTAGCGCGGTCGGTTTTCGGGTGATCTTCCCGCGAGGTCTTGCTTTCGACAAAAGCGAGGTGTATCACCCGGCCCTGCTGCGGTTCGCCGTGAGCGTAAAGACCCGTATCAGGTGGGGCGCGTAGCTCAGCGGGAGAGCACTTCGGTGACATCGAAGGGGTCGTAGGTTCAATCCCTACCGCGCCCACCATTTTCCCCCTGTTTTGGATATACTGGGCGCTTGCCGGGCATGGTCTGATGACCATTGCTGCGCGAGGAGCACCGTTATGTCTTCCGTGCCAGTTTCATTCCAATCAGGCTTCGTCGGTCGCTTCCTGAGCAGGATCGTCATCGGGTTTGTCGTTGCGACTTTGCTCGCCATTTTTCTGGTCGCGCGCGCCGATGATGCGGCGGCGACACGCTATGTTATCTACCAAAACTCCGATGCCAGTCCGCCGGATCGGCTGATCGGGCAGCCCTATAGTCACGTCATCCTGTCCTTCCTCACGGTGCAGTATTACAACAATCCGGAATTCGACGCCCCGTTCGCGTCGCGCATTGTTGGCGCGCAGACTGCGCCTTTGCCCTGGTCCTACGCGGGGACCCGTCACTGCTGCCGGAGGGCTGGCATGGCCTTCGGAAAAGACCGTGATCGGTCTTCCGGTCTATCGCGCCGATGCCGCGAATGGGCATCTGCCACCAAAACAGGCGGGGGCGGAGATTGTCTGCCCGTTGCGCAAGCGGTTTGGCCACGCATTTGGCGGGCTGACGGGGTGGCAATTTTCGACCCTGACCCGCGATCACCGGTTCTGGAACGCGCATTTGGGAGACGCGTTGTCCGGTGTGTCGTGCGCTGACTGATGCGTTGCGCGCTCATATTTATGCATTATATATCATTAATATGACAAATTTGGCATATTGGTGCAGTTTTGTGCTTGATATCACGCCGCGGGGCGGTAGGCTTGCCCACCGTTTTGCTGAGCTGCGTGGCGCGACATGACCATCGATTTCGAAACCCATCCGGATCGATACCGGCACTGGCGGCTGGCCACCGACGGCGATACGGCAACCCTGACCCTGAATGTGGATGAGGGGGGCGGCCTGTTCGAGGGTTACGAACTCAAACTCAACTCCTACGATCTCGGTGTCGATATAGAACTCGCTGATGCGATCCAGCGTTTGCAGTTCGAGCATCCCGAGGTGAAGGTCGTGGTGCTGCGATCGGGCAAGGAACGGGTGTTCTGTGCCGGGGCAAATATCCGCATGCTGGCCGGTGCCAGCCACGGCCACAAAGTCAATTTCTGCAAATTCACCAACGAGACGCGCAACGCCATCGAGGATGCCAGCCGCCACTCCGGACAGCGTTATCTGGCGGCTGTGACCGGCGCCTGCGCCGGTGGTGGTTACGAGCTGGCCCTGGCCACCGATCACATTCTTTTGGTCGATGATGGCACGACGACAGTGTCACTGCCCGAGGTTCCGTTGCTCGCCGTGTTGCCGGGCACGGGTGGACTGACGCGGATTGTCGACAAACGATTTGTTCGACGCGATCTCGCCGATCTGTTCTCGACCACGGAAGAAGGTGTGCGGGGACAGCGGGCGGTGGACTGGAAGCTGGTAGATGAGATTGCCCCGGCGTCACGGATGGACGAGGCAATCACGGCCCGCGCCAGCGCCATGACCGAAACCTCGGGGCGTCCGGACACCACGACCGGAGTGAGGCTTGGCCCCCTCGACCGCACCTTTTCGGATTCCGGCGTGCTCTATTCGACGGTGGCGGTACATATCGATCGCGAGGCCCGGATCGCAACCGTGACGGTGACCGGCCCGGAGATGGGCCCGCCGGAAACGGCGGATGATCTGGCCACGCAGGGCGATCAGGCCTGGCCGTTGCGCGCCGCACGCGAACTGGATGATGCGTTTCTGCATCTGCGTTTTAACGAACGCGACATCGCCGTTGTGCAGTTGCGCGCCGAAGGTGAGGCCGCAACGATGCTGGCTCATGACGCCTTTCTCGATACTCATGGCGACCACTGGCTGGTGAATGAAATTCGCCTACTTTGGAAACGTGTGCTGACGCGCATCGATCTGACCGCGCGTTCCATGGTGGCCCTGATCGAACCTGGCAGCTGTTTTGCCGGCACGCTGGCCGAGCTCGCCTTCGCCGCGGACCGCAGTTACATGGCGCTTGGGTCCTTCGACGAAGACAACCGGCCTGAAGCCGAACTGACCCTGTCGGCCATGAACTTCGGACCCTATCCCATGTCGAACGGCCTGACCCGATTGCAGACCCGGTTTCTGGGCGACGACGCGGCATTCGAAACGGCTGCCGCTGCACGCGAGACGCCTCAAATGGCGGAAGCGGCGCTCGCGCTGGGCCTCGTCACGATCATTCTGGATGACATCGACTGGGATGATGAAATCCGCATCTTCGTGGAGGAGCGGGCAAGCTTCTCGGCTGATGCTCTGACGGCCATGGAAGCCAATCTGCGTTTTGCGGGCCCGGAAACGATGGAGACCAAAATCTTCGGCCGTCTGACCGCCTGGCAGAACTGGGTGTTCCAGCGGTCCAACGCCGTGGGCGAAGATGGCGCGCTGCGCCGCTACGGCACGGGGCGTCAGCCCGACTTCCAGACCGAACGTATCTGAGACCCGCGGGACACAGGCTCACGGGACCATCAAAGGAACCTGCCATGATCGATATCGACACTGTTAGTTACGACACGAAGATTCCCAACAATGTTGGCTTGTCAGAAGATCGGCGTGTCCTGAAGGCGCTCGAGAAATGGCACCCCGGCTATATCGACTGGTGGAAGGAGATGGGGCCGGAGGGGTTTCAGGACTCGCTGGTCTATCTGCGCACAGCGGTGAATGTGGGCGCGGATGGCTGGGCCAAATTCGACTATGTCCGGATGCCGGAATATCGCTGGGGCGTGTTGCTGGCACCCCAGGAAGAAAACCGTGTCGTCCCGTTCGGGGAGCATCTCGGGGAACCGGCCTGGCAGGAAATTCCCGGTGAGCATCGCGCGCTGGTGCGGCGACTGCTGGTTATCCAGGGGGACACCGAACCCGGCTCGGTCGAGCAGCAACGGCATCTCGGGACCACGGCGCCCTCGCTCTACGATTTGCGCAATCTGTTTCAGGTCAATGTCGAGGAGGGCCGTCACCTCTGGGCGATGGTGTATCTGCTGCAGAAATATCTCGGCCGTGATGGTCGCGAGGAAGCCAATGATCTGCTGATGCGCCGGTCGGGTGATCCGGACAAGCCGCGTATGCTCGGCGCGTTCAACGAGGCGACACCGGATTGGTTGTCCTTCTTCATGTTCACCTTCTTCACGGATCGTGACGGCAAGATGCAGTTGGAAAGTCTGGCGCAGTCGGGCTTCGATCCGTTGTCACGCACCTGTCGGTTCATGCTGACCGAGGAAGCCCATCATATGTTCGTGGGAGAGACCGGCGTGGGACGGACGATCCAGCGCACCTGTGAAGCGATGAAGGCAGCGGGGATCGAAGACCCGAACGAGGTCGACCGGGTGCGCGCGCTGGGCGTGATTGATCTGCCGACGATCCAGAAGAAGGCAAATCTGCATTACGCGTTGTCACTGGATCTGTTCGGCTCGGAGGTTTCGACCAATGCAGCCAATGCGTTCAATTCCGGCATCAAGGGGCGCTATCACGAAACCCGTATCGAGGATGATCATCGGCTGGTTGACGACACCTACCCGGTGATCAGGCTGGTCGACGGGGTTCCGACGGTGGTTGACACACCAGCCCTGACGGCGCTCAACATGCGATTGCGGGACGACTACATCACCGATTGTACTCGGGGGATTATGCGCTGGAATCGCATTCCGGCCAAGATCGGCATCGATTTTGAAATGACGCTGCCGCATCAGGCCTTCTATCGGCAAATTGGTGAGTTCGCCAATGTCCATGTTTCACCCGATGGTGTGGTGATTGATGATGCGACCTGGGCCGCGCGTGAAGGCGATTGGTTGCCCTCGCCAGATGACGGTGCGTTCATTGCCTCGCTGATGCATGCGGAAACCGAACCGGGCCATTACGCGGGCTGGATCGCACCGCCGCGTCAGGGAATCGATAATCTTCCCGGTGATTTTGAATACGTAAAGATCGGGGCCTGAGGATATTGATGACGTGAAGGCCTAGGTGGTCGGGAAATTCGGTACTACACTTTCGCCAAGCCGCAAGGGGAGGCAAACATGGCCGAACGCAAAATCATCGTCACCATTGCTCCGACCGGGGGCATGGCGAGCAAGAAACAGAATCCGAATATCCCGACGCAGCCCGCCGAAATCGCGGAAGACGTCTATCGTTGTTACGAGGCCGGTGCCTCCGTTGTGGCTGTCCATGCGCGTCGCCCGGATGACGAGGCGACCTGCAACCCGGCGACCTATCGCGACATCAATGAGCGGATCCGGGCCAAATGCGACATCATCATCAACAACTCGACCGGTGGTGGCATCAATGGCGATATGCTGAAGGAATCTACCGACGGTTTTCTGGAGATATCCTGGGAAGAACGGTTGAAAGGGCTCGAAGCCGGTGCCGAGATGTGCACGCTGGACCCGACCACCATTGTTGCGAATTTCGAGGGTCGTGAGATTCTCATGAACACATCGCCCGAGCGCTGCCGGGAGCTGGCTTCCAAAATGCAGGACAAGGGAATCAAACCGGAATGGGAGGTGTTCAGCCCGACCCATCTGTTGCAGGACGTCACCCGCCTGCTCGAGGCCGGTCTGGATGAACCGCCTTATTTCATCAATTTCGTGCTGGGAGCAGATCGCGGCTTCCAGGGTGCGATGCCGTACTCACCCAAAATCCTGCAGGACATGGTTGATCTGATTCCCGAAGGCGCGAATTTCAACGTGAGCGCAATCGGCCCGTCCCAGTTGAACGCTGCGTTGCAATCCCTGCTGCTCGGCGGACATGTGCGCGTGGGTCTGGAGGACAATCTCTATTACGAACGGGGTGTGCTGGCGAACAATGTTCAGCTGGTGGAACGGATCGTCCGTGTTATCCGGGAACTGGGTATGGAACCGGCCACACCGGATGAAGCGCGCGAGATCATGGGGCTGAAGCCCCTTGCCGCCTAGCCCCTCAGGCGGGTCCCGGAACCGGGACCGCTCTGGATTGGAGACTTTGCCCATGTCTGACACCCTCATTGTCTCGGTGGAGGAGGCTGATCCCTTACAGGCGCCCGATACGCTGGTGGTTCGTCTGAACCGTCCCCACAAGCGTAATGCGCTGTCGGCTGATCTGAAGCGGGAGCTTGCCGCCACGGCACGCCAGATTGCCGAGCGGACCGATATCGGTGCGGTGATCCTGACGGGCAGCGGCGGCAGCTTCTGTGCCGGTAATGATATTTCCGAGCCGGATTCCTTTGCTCAGGATATGCCGCTGATCGAAGCCCGTCGGCACATCCGGCTGGGGCTGGAGATGTGCCGGGCATGGGAATCCATGCCGCAACTGACGATTGCGGCTGTGGATGGATTCGCCATCGGCGGTGGCATATCCCTCGCACTGTCCTGTGATTTCCGGATTCTGCATCGCGATGCGTGGCTGCGGGCACCGGAGGTCGAGCTGGGCATTACCTATTCCTGGGGGACGCTGCCGCGGCTCGTGCGGCTGGTGGGACCGGCGCGCGCAAAACTCATCGCGGCGCTGTGTCGCAAGATCGATTCGGCGAACGCCCGCGACTGGGGATTGTGTGAAGACGTGTGCGAAGACACGCTCACCGCGGCTTTGCAGATGGCCGGGGAGATCACGTCGCGCCCCCGCGTGGCCCAGCAAATGGTCAAGGAAGCGATCGGTCGTCTGGGGGCCGGACCGGATACGGCGACTCTGGAACAGGATCAGGTTCTGCTCAATATGAGTGACCCGGAAGCCACAAAATTGCAGCAGGACATCCTTGCGCGCATGGTTCGGACATAATTTTGCTGCAAAAGTAATTATCTTTGATAAGAGTCTGCGTTTAGTCGATTGCACAGAAAGTCTAATTCGATTAGAAAAAAAGAAAAAATTGCGTTTTCGTGAAACAGGGAGAGGAAGCAAATGCATTCCCAGATTAAACTAACGCTGGCTGGTGCCGTCTCGGCAGTCGCCATGTTCTCATTCGGTTCGGTAGCTTTTGCTGGCGGCCACCTCAACGCTACGGAAAAGGCACTCGCGCCCAAGGCTAAAGCTGAAGGCTCCGTAACCATCATTCATCCGCTGTTTTCGGATCGCACTGCGCAGCGCATGGCCGCCGCTTTCAAGAAGCGTTATGACCTCGGCGATGCGTTCGAGTTCAACAGCCTTCGTAAGGGCACGGGCGCCACGGTTGCCCAGGTGAAGCAGGAAATTAAAGCGGGTAAGTTCACGGTTGACGTGATCACCGTGCATTCTCCAGCGTTTTTCGATCAGGGTGCCAAGCGAGGCGCGTTCCTCGAGCTCGATTCCGTCAACTGGAATGACAGCAAGAACGTCGTGAAGAGTGCGGGTCAGTATTCGAACTACCCGCATGTCGTGACCCCGCTGGCTTATACCTTCCAGCCGGTCTGGAACTCATCCTGCCCGGGTATGGAGAACTTCAGTGTCGATTCCTACGCGGATGCGGTTAACGCTTCCCTGAAGGGCAAGACCATTTCTTCGGATATCACGAAGTCCTTCACCTACACCAACTCCGTCATCGCGCTGCAGCGCGCCGGCGCCGTTGACTTCGCCACTTTCTGGCCGGCTCTGGCGAAAACCGATCCGCTCGTCGAGTTCCGTACGGAACCGAAGATGCAGATGGTGATTTCGTGCCAGCGTCCGTTCGATATGTGGAACCTTTCCGGTCGTGTGTATCAGAACGTTCTCAAGTCTCCGGATCTCAAGGGGAAGATTAAGATCGGTTCCTACAAAGAAGGCCAGGCAATGCTTGGTAACCAGATGGCCGTTCTGAAGGGCTCCAAGAACCCAAACGCAGCCAAGCTCTTCGTTGAGTTCCTGCTGTCGAAGGAAGGTGCTGACCTCTACGTTGAGGGTGAAGCCGTTTATTCCTTCCGTGAAGGATATAAGGCCCCGGCTGTCGTTGCGCCCTATCTGATGGACCTGTCTCAGCACAAATTGGTGGGCATGGAAGATTGGGTTGGAGCTGCCAACGAGTACAAGGTTTATCGAGAAGATTGGCAGAAAAACTTCCGATAGTACCGACGGAACCGCTTAATTTTTTGGGGTGTCACCGTTGGTGGCACCCCAAAATACTTAATAAATGGGTCTTGCCACTCAGGGCATGGATTTCGGTACCATCTCGAATCGTTGACGAGATTTGGAACGCGCCACAGGCCCAAGACCGAACCAATATCTGACCGGGCGATAACGTGATGACGACGGAAACCTACTCATCGAATGCCGTTGAGCGTTCAAGGCTGAACAACCGCCTGCGCGCCATGGTGACGCAGGAAAATCTGATCACTCTGGTGGTGGCCCTGATTGTGGCCGGCGCGGTGATCGTGCCTCTGGTTGTTCTGTTTGTCAGCAGCTTCAAGGTTCTCGACCCCGCGGGTTGGGATACGACATGGGGCTTTGGCAACTATGTGACCATGTTCACCGATCGGATTATTCCGAAAGCCTTCGTCAACACGCTGATCATTTCGTCAGGTTCAACCATCCTGGCGACTTTCCTAGGTGTGTCACTGGCCTGGATCAATGCGCGAACCAATTGTCCGGGTCGCAGCTATCTTGAGCCGTACAACCTGATCCCGTTCTTCCTCAGCCCGTTTGTCGGCGCGATTGCCTGGCACAATCTGGGTGAGCCGCAGACCGGATTGCTGAACAATCTGGCGCGTGAGGTCTTTGGTATCGAAGGCGCGATTATCAACGTCGACAATATCTGGGGCGTGATCTGGGTGACCGGCATTTTCTTTGCCCCGCTCGTCTATCTTTTTGTTGTCGGTTCGCTGCGCCGCATGGATCCCTCGCTTGAGGACAGCGCGCGTACCACCGGCGCGGGGCTGTTCCGCACGACCATGACCGTGACATTGCCGCTGGTGATGCCGGGCATCCTGTCGGGCGCGATCATCGTCTTCGTGACCAGCGCCGGTGAATTCGGTGTGCCCTTCAAGCTTTCCGCGCCTTATGGCTGGGAAACACTGACCACCCAGATCTTCTCCAAGGCCGTCGGTGATGATGCTAATCATCACATGGGTGCGGCCATGAGTATGGCGCTGGGTATCATCACGGTGTTCCTGATCTGGGTGCAGCAGCGCTACATTGCGCCGCGTTCCTTCACCACCGTGACCGGCAAGGGCTTCCGCCCGAACGTGCTCGATCTGGGCCCGTGGCGCTGGGTGGCCTTTGGCTACAACATCTTCTTCATCATGGTGGCCGTGGTTCTGCCGATCGTGTGTCTGATCATCGTCAGCCTGCACCCGGTCTGGACCGGCAAGATCGTCCTCGCGGACATCACGACGATCAACTATGTGAAGACGCTGATGTGGTGGCATCCGGAAGCGATTTCGGCAGCAACCAACGGCATCGGGAACAGCCTGATCCTCGCCTTCGGCGGTGCCTCCATCTCGATGGTTCTGGCACTGGTGATCAGCTACATGATCCATCGGACCAAGGGCTTCGGCGTTCGGATGCTCGACTTCCTGTCGATGGTTCCGATCGGCTTCCCGGGCATCGTGCTCGCGATGGGTGTTCTGGTGACCTACATCCAGACCCCGATCTACGCGACGCTCTGGATCCTGATGCTGGCCTATATCACGCGTTTCTTCCCTTACGGGCAGCGCAACATTTCCTCGATCATGCTGGCGATTTCCGAGGAGCTCGATCAGAGCTCGCGGATGGCGGGCGCATCCTGGTTCACGACCCTGCGGCGGATCACGATCCCGCTGCTGAAGCCGGGTCTGTTCGCCGGCTGGATTTTGTTGTTCATCATCTTCCTGCGTGAACTTTCGATCTCGATCATCCTGTTCACCACGGGCACCGAGACCCTGTCGGTCGGTGTGTACTACCTGACGAACTTCGAGAACGAACCGCTGACCTCGGCCCTGTCGATGGCTCAGACGGTGATGTTATTGATCGCGATCTATGCGTTCCGGCGTTTGGCCGGTCGCGAAGCGCTTACGGCTTAAAGGAGGACCGGAGCATGACTATGCAAGAGGACACCGGCGCCTACCTGGAAGTCCAGAATCTGGTGAAGTATTTCGGCAATGACCGCGCGGTGGATGACATTTCCTTCGCTGTTCCCAAAGGGGCCTTTCTGACCCTGCTGGGGCCATCGGGCTGTGGCAAGACCACGACCCTGATGAGCGTGGCCGGACTGCACGCCATTGACGGTGGACGCATCCGTGTCGGAGATGTGGTTTACACCTCACCGTCTGAAGGCCTGTTTCTGCCGCCCGAGAAGCGTGACATCGGAATGGTCTTCCAGAGTTACGCCATCTGGCCGCATATGACGGTGGCCAAGAACGTGGCCTATCCGCTGGAGATCCGGAAGGTGAACCAGTCCGAGATTGATGATCGGGTGGCCGAGGTTCTCGCGCTGGTCGGTCTGACCGCGGAAGCCGACAAGCTGGCGACCAATCTTTCGGGTGGTCAGCAGCAGCGAGCCTCGCTCGCACGCGCGATTGTGTCGAAGCCGCGTCTGCTGCTCTTCGATGAGCCGCTGTCGAACCTCGATCTCAAACTGCGCGAGCAGATGCGTGTCGAGCTCAAGCGCATTCAGAACGAGGTGGGCATCACCTCGATCTACGTGACCCATGATCAGTCCGAAGCACTGGTGATGAGTGACGAGATCATCGTGATGAGCAAGGGCAAGATCGAACAGCGTGGTGGACCGGTGGAAATCTATTCCCGGCCCGTCAACGAGTATGTCAGCAACTTCATCGGTGTTGCCAACCTGCTCAAAGCCAAGGTGCGGGACAGCGATGGTTCCGGTCAGGGAGTCGTGGAAGTCTCGCAGGATGGCCAGACCATGACGGTGCCGTGTCAGATCGGCCCGGGCATTGGCGCGGGCGATGATGCGGTCCTTTCGGTGCGACCCGAGAATGTTCACGCGGTCCGCGAAGGCAATGGCAATGATGACGTCGAGGGTGAAGTGACCCACGCTATTTTCTTGGGCAATTATGTGGATTGCCGGGTGAAGTGGGGTGACTTCGAGTGGAAGGTGATTGCCCATCCACGAACCCGTCTGAAGGCCGGCGAAAAGGTCTTTTTGCAGTTTGATCCCGAGCACACACTGGCGGTGCAGCCATGAGTACCAACAACAATGTGATGGTCTCGATCGACCATCTTTACAAAAGCTATGGCCCCGAAATGGCGGTCAAGGATTTCAATATCGAGATCGAGCAGGGTGAATTTGTGACCCTGTTGGGGCCGTCGGGCTGTGGCAAGACCACGACCCTGCGCTGCGTCGCGGGTCTCGAACGCCCGGAAGCGGGCGAAATCCGCATTGGTGAAACCACGGTCGTTGCGCCAGAAAAGGAAATCTTCCTTTATCCCGAGCACCGCAATATCGGTATGGTGTTCCAGAGCTATGCGGTCTGGCCGCATATGACGGTGTTTGACAACGTCGCCTATGGCCTGCGCGTGCGCCGGGCTTCGAGCAACGAAATCAAGACCAAGACCATGCAAACTCTCGAGCTTGTGGGTCTCGATCATCTGGCAGACCGTTTCGCGACCAAACTGTCCGGTGGTCAGCGGCAGCGCGTCGCGCTGGCCCGGGCCATCTGCTACCAGCCGGAAGTGATTCTGTTCGACGAACCTCTCTCGAACCTCGATGCCAAGCTGCGCGAGCAGATGCGCGACGAGATCGTCCGCCTGCAGAAAGAGGTGGGTATCACCTCGATCTTCGTGACTCATGATCAGTCCGAAGCTCTGGTCATGAGTGACCGTGTGGTGGTGATGGACAAGGCCGTGATTCAGCAGGTCGGTGACCCGCAGGAAATTTACGCCAATCCGGCGAATTCCTTTGTCGCCAACTTCATCGGTGTGACCAGCCTGCTCGAAGGCAAGCTGGACGGACGCGATGGGGATATCTGCAGCGTTGATGTGTCCATGGGACAGGGGGCAGAACCTCTCCGTCTTCGTGCCATCGGGGCTGAGGGTGCCACTCCGGGTGACACGGTCAATGTCAGCCTGCGTCCTGAGGATGTCACACTGCATCTGGAACGCCCGCAGGGGACGGACCACGGCAATCTGATCGAAGGCAATGTGATCGACACGATCTATTTGGGCAGTTTCCTCGAAGGTCGTGTCCGGGTCGGACCGCACGAGATCGGTATTCAGATCGACCATTTCGAGAACCTCGTTCGCGATCAGACGGTCTATCTGAGCTTCCAGCCCGAACATAGTCTCTGCCTCGCCAACTAGGATCTTACGATGAGCCAACGCATTCTCGTTCTCGGCGCCGGTGGTGTCGGGGGATATTTCGGTGGGCGTTTGGTTGAAGGTGGCGCTGACGTGACCTTCGCGCTGCGTCCGGCACGGCGGGCACAGATCGATGCGCGTGGGATAGTCATTCACAGCGACTTCTTTGATGATGCCGCAGTTAAGGTGAACACCGTTGCGGCAGACCAGATCGATGGTCCCTATGATCTGGTGATCCTGGCCTGCAAGGCCTATCAGCTGGGCGATGTCATGGAGACGATTGCGCCAGCCGTGGGAGACAACACAGCCGTCCTGCCGTTGCTTAATGGCATCAAGCAGCTGGATCTGTTGTCGGACCGTTTTGGCGCCGAGAGAGTGCTGGGCGGAACCTGCTATATCGGGGCCCGTGTCGACGCGGAAACCGGCGATATCGTGCACTTCGGGGATTTCCACCGGATCGCCTATGGCGAGATGGACAAATTCGTGACACAGCGCGTCGAGGCCTTTGCCGCGCTGAATGATTCCATGAAATTCGATATCGATCTGCGTGACGACATCATGCAGGCCATGTGGGACAAGTTTGCCATGCTGTGTGCCATGTCTTCGGTGAACACGATTGCACGGGCCACGGTGGGCGAAATTCTCGCCACCCCGTCCGGGCACGCGTTTCTGACAGCTGCACTGGCCGAGTGTCGCGATACGGCCGCTGCGCTGGGCCATACGGTCTCACCGGCGGTGATCGAGACTTATGAGAAGATGTTCTCGACTCAGGGGTCGAAGTTTGCGTCCTCCATGCTGCGGGATGTGCAGGCCAACAATCTGACCGAAGGTGATCACATCATCGGCGATATGGTGGACCGCGCTCAGGCGGGAGGGCTGCACACGCCGATCCTGCTGGCCGCGCGCGCCGGTCTGGCCGTGCACGAAAGCCGGGTTACCGCGTAACCGGCAACGTCAATCAATCATCAACATGGGAGTACCTCTGATGGACACGAACAATATTTCGGTCACGGAGATGGAGCAGTTCGTTGCGCGCTTCGCGACCCTGCACGGCTCGGAAGAGGCCTTTGTCGACAGCCGTCTGCCCGGTCACCGGCGTTTCAAGGTCAATCTGGTTGGCATGGGTGTGGTCGAAGCGACGGACAATCCCGATCTGCGACCGAATATTCCGTTGCCCGCGAAAGGCTTCAATCTGGGCATGATCCAGGCTGAAACCGACAATGGTGCAGCGCTTCACGCCCATGAGACGGAAGAGGTGTTCATGCCTCTGATCGGTCCGTGGGAAGTCTACTGGTCGACCGATGATGGCGAGAAGTCGATCACGCTGGAGCCGTTTGATTCGATCAGTGTGCCCCAGGGTGTCTATCGTGGTTTCCGCCATGTGGGCGAAGGCAAGGGAACATTGCTGACTATCATTGGCGGGCCCGATGCGGGACGTGTTGACTGGCATCCGGATGTGACTTCGGCAGCGACGGAATCCGGTCTGGTCCGCGACGAAGCCGGTGACCTGAAGGTGTCTGCATGAGTGCGAGCGGGCGCCGCAAGGCGCTTGTGACGGGCACCTCAACGGGGCTGGGCAAGGAAATCGCGCTTGGCTTCGTTCGGGACGGCTACGACGTGGCGTTCGCGGATCGGGATGCCGCGATGCTCGATGATGTCATGGCGCTTTCCGAACTGGCCGATATCAATGCCGTGCCCGTGACTCTGGAGCTGACATCCGAGGCCAGCATCAAGGACGGGCTGAACGCAGCCATTGAGGGCCTGGGCGGCCTCGATGTGGTCGTCAACAATGCCGCTCTGGCGCTGATCAAGCCCGTGGTTGATGTGACTTGGGATGATTGGGATAGCCTGGTGAGTGTAAACCTCAAGGGCGCGTATTTCCTGTCGGCCCGCTTTGCCGAACATTGCATGGCGGTTGATCAGCCCGGCGCAATCGTCAATATCGCGTCGACCCACGGGCTGACCGGCATCGCCGGTCGCTCTGTATATGGTGTCACAAAAGGCGGCCTGATTCAGATGACTCGCATGCTGGCCATCGAATGGGTGGAACAGGGCATTCGGGTCAACACGGTGGCACCCACCACGGTGATGACCGAAAGCCGTCAGGCAATGCTGAAAGACCCCGAGACGCGCACGCGCATGCTCTCGCGCATTCCCGTCGGCCATTTCCCCGACCCGTCCGAGATTGCCGGCGCTGTCCGCTATCTGGCAGCCGCCGAGCAGGTTTCGGTGACAGGGCAGGTGCTGGCTGTTGATGGCGGCCTGACGGCCGCCTAGGCGCTATTCGTCGAGGACGGCGACCGGGCGGATCGGACTGCCCGTGCCGCCGCGGATCTTCAGCGGAAACCCGATAAACCGGAAGCGGCCTTTGCCGACCACCTGATCCAGATTGGCCAGGCCTTCCATATGGGTGAAGCCCATATCCCGGCAGACCAGATGCACTTCAAAATTGTCCTTGCCGGGACGTCCCGGGCTGGCGGCCTCGACCCCGAACATCACGATGCCTTTCGCGCCGAGCCATTCGGCGGATTCTTTGGTCAGGCCCGGGAAATCGGTCATGAAAGCTGGCGTGCCGAAGGTTCGGTCATAATGAGCCATGTAGAGCAGGACCGTGTCACGCCGTTTGATCTCGACACCGGCAGCTTTTTCGGCGGCTTCGAGCTGTTCGACACTGATCTGGCTTTTCAGTTCGATATGGGAGAGGTCGAGGCACACGGCTTCGGTGTAGAAATCCTCGAGCGGCATCTGGTCAACCGAGAGCGCGTTGGGGTCTGCATCGAAATGCACCGGCGCATCGACATGGCTGCCGGTGTGTTCGCCGAATGACATGTACATGGAAGCAATGGAGAACTTGATCCCGTCGGCCTCGCGGAAGGTGTCATGGGTGTTCCACTCTGTCAGCACAGCCGGTGGATGGTTGGGCAGGGTCGGGCATTTGTGAAAAATTTCGCCGCTCAGATCGATCAACTGCATGGTGTGTGTCCTCATATACTTTTGGGTTTGAATCAGTTCTCGTTTTCGTAGGTTTCAACGCCGCCAATCGAAGAAAGGTCTTCCTCCCGGCCGCGGAATTCCAGCGTGTTGCGATCGGGGTCCCGCACAAAGACGGAGACATGGCCCTCACGTCCGAATTTGACCGGCCCCTGCGTGATCGCGATGCCATTGGCATTCAGGATGTTCACGGTTTCCAGCACTGAGTTCACCCGGAATGCGACATGGGTGAAACCGGCGTACTTGGTCGGGATATCCATCAGGATATTGTCACCGCCATTGTCGTCATTGGCGTTGAAAACAAGATTGAGTTCGACCCCCTCATCGTTCTTCACCACCGCCACCGGGTCATTGTCGGCCTTGTGGATGACCTTAAAGCCGAACAACTCGTAGAACGTCATGGCCCTATCCAAATCAGCGACACGGATGCCGATATGGTCAATGGTTTCGATATTCATGTGGCTGTCCCCGCTGTTGGTCGTCGCGCGGGTCAGTTTACTGGGGCACGGCCAATCGGCCAAACGTCCTTATGCGAAAAAGGCGAGCATCGCGGGAACCGTCAGTATGGCGATTAGGGTCTGACAGGTGAGAGTTGCGGCCATGAGTTCATGGTCGCCGCCCATCTGGCGCGCCAGCACATAGGATGTGGTCGCCGTCGGCTGGCTGTGAAAGAGCACCAGCAGGGCTAGGATTGAGGCTTCCAGACCCAGCAGCAGGCCCAGCCCAACCGCGATGACCGGCATGAGAACCAGTTTGGCGAGGCTCGCGGCCAGCATGCCGGGAAGATGTACACCGATGGAGGCCAGTCGCAGGCCTGCGCCTGCGGTCAGCAGGGCCACGGGCACGCCGGCGCCCGCCAGCAGGCCGACGGTGGAATCGATCACCCGGGGAATGGCGATATCGCTCACGCTGAGCAGCAGCCCAGCGGCGGCGGCCAGAATGAACGGATTGGTTATGAGCTTGCGGGCGAGTTGCCCCAGATCGGCTTCGCCCTGTGTCCCCCAGCGGGCCAGAACCAGAACGCTGAGAACGTTGACCAGAACGGTGAAGAAGGCGACGGCGATGATCGCCAGCGCCGCGCCATCGGCGGGGAGCAATACCGGCGCCGCGGCCAGAGTGATGAAGAAATTTGCCCGCGTGGAACCCTGGAACACCGAGGTGAATCCCGCGTCACCCTGAACCAGAAAACGCGACAGGAAGGGCCGCAGGGCGATCAGCAGGGCGGCAACGATTAGCACGGCACCGAGCAGCGCGATCACCATTCGCGAGAACGGCAGCGAGGCGAGATCGGCGTTGTAGAGATCGTGAACGACAAAGGCCGGGATCAGCAGGTAATAGGCCAGCTGTTCGATCGGTCGCCACAATCCATCCTCGCGCAGCCAGAAAGACTTCGCGGCCCAGCCAATGGCAATGACGAGGAAGATCGGCGCGAGCGCCAGAAAGGGTTGGAGCATGAGAGGTTCCGAGGACCGCGCGCCGGGCTGATCCCGTCAGAGGGTCAGTGGCTGAGGATCTGGCTGAGAAACAGCTTGGTGCGTTCAGACTGTGGATTATTAAAGAACTCGTCCGGCGTGTTCTGTTCCACAATCTGACCCTCATCCATGAAGATCACCCGGTCGGCGACCTGCGACGCGAAGCCCATTTCATGGGTTACCACCAGCATGGTCATGCCGGTGTCGGCCAGATCGACCATAACATCTAGGACTTCCTTGATCATTTCCGGATCAAGTGCCGAGGTCGGCTCATCGAAGAGCATGATCTTGGGTCGCATGCAAAGCGAGCGCGCAATCGCCACGCGCTGCTGCTGACCGCCGGACAACTGCCCGGGGAACTTGCCGGCCTGCTCGGGAATCTTCACCCGTTCCAGATATTCCATGGCAATGGCTTCGGCCTCGGCCTTGGGGGTTTTGCGCACCCAGATCGGGGCCAGTGTGCAGTTTTCGAGCACGGTCAGATGCGGGAACAGGTTGAAGGACTGGAACACCATGCCAACTTCGCGCCGTACGGCGTCGATGTTCTTCAGATCATTGGTGAGCCGCGTACCGTCCACGACAATGCGGCCTTCCTGATGTTCCTCTAGGCGGTTGATGCAGCGGATCAGGGTCGATTTGCCACTGCCCGAAGGGCCACAGATAACGATCCGCTCGCTTTGATCGACCGAAAGATTGATATCGCGCAGCACGTGAAACGCGCCGTACCATTTGTTCAGCCCGTCGATTTCGATCACGGGGGCGTTGTTGGCAGCTTGTTCGGTTGCGGACATCTGGTCCTCCGGTCAGCGTTGGTCGGTGTCGAGTTTGCGCTCCAGGCTCATCGAATAGCGAGACATGGCGTAGCAAACAACGAAGAAGAACAAAGAGACAAACACATAGGTCTCGGATGAGAGCCCCAGCCAGTCGGGGTTGGAAACCATCGCGCGGGCAATGCCCAGAATGTCGAACAGGCCGATCACGATCACAAGTGTCGTGTCCTTGAACAGCCCGATGAAGGTGTTGACGATGCCCGGGATCGAAATCTTGAGTGCCTGGGGCAGGATAATCAGGCGCATCGATTGCCAGTAGCCCAGCCCCATGGCCTGCGCGGCCTCGTACTGGCCCTTGGGGATTGCCTGCAGACCGCCACGGATCACTTCGGCCATATAGGCGGAGGCAAAGGCTGTGATCATCACGATCACACGAACCACGGAATTCAGTGCGACATCTGCCGGCAGGAAGATCGGCAGAATGATGTTGGAGACGAAGAGCAGGGTGATCAGCGGCACACCGCGTACGACTTCGATGAAGATCACCGAAAACCACCGGATAAGGGGCAAGCGCGATTGCCGTCCCAGCGCCAGCAGGATGCCGACGGGGAGGGAGAGCACGATCCCGGACAGGCCGACCACAAGATTGAGGCTGAAGCCGCCCAGATCGTCGGTGGACACTTCGGTGAGGCCAAATCCGCCAACCAGCAGGAAGGTGGCGATAAACGGATAGGCGACCGAGAACCAGCGCATGTATCGCTTGCCCGGGACGTTCTCCATCAGCCATGGGGCGAGTGCGGGGAACAGCAAGACCAATGCGAGGTCGATACGCCAGGTCTCTTCTGACGGGTAGAAACCGTACAAGAACTGGCCAATCCGCTGATCCAGCCAGGCCCAGCAGGCGCCGTCTCCGGTGCACGAAAATCGGTCTTCGCCGTACAACTGCCCGTCGAAAATGGCCCATTGCAGGAAGGGCGGCACCGATATCCACAGAAGGTAGATCGCCAGAATCGTCAGGGCCGTGTTGGCCAGAGACGAAAACAGGTTGGCACGCATCCAGCCCAAAACGCCGACGGTTGCGAGTGGCGCAGGGCGCTCGCTAAGCATATCGTCATGTGTGCGGTGGAAGGGCTCGTGGGTCATGCTCTAGCGCTCCACGAGCGCGATGCGCTTGTTATACCAGTTCATATAGGCCGAGGTGGCGAGGCTGAGGGATAGATAGATCGCCATCCAGATCGCCACGATTTCCAGTGAATGACCGGATTGATTGAGAATGGAGCCACCGATCGACACCAGATCCTGAAATCCGATCACGATCGCCAGTGAGGAGTTCTTCGTCAGGTTGAGATACTGACTTGTCAGGGGCGGAATGATCACCCGCAGGGCCTGAGGCAGGATGATCTTGCGCATCGTCAGGTTCGGCCGCAGGCCCAGCGCGAAGGCGGCTTCGGACTGGCCGCGGCTGACTGACAGGATACCGGCGCGGACGATTTCGGAAATGAAGGCGCCGGTATAGGTTGTCAGCGCGAGCCAGAGCGCGATCAGCTCGGGCGTGATGTTGATTCCACCGCGGAAGTTGAATCGGGTGCGCTCGGGAATCTCCCAGTCGAGCGGCTGGCCGAGAGCCAGATGCACGAGAACCGGGAACGCGACGATGAGGCCCAGCCCGGTCAGGCCGGATGGAAAGGTCTGACCGGTCAGGTCCTGACGTTTGCGCGCCCAGCGGGCGATCACGACCGCGGCGGCAATGCCAATAGCGAGGGCAATCAACACCCACATAAATCCCGGTTCGGTGATTGGTCCGGGTACGCGCAGGCCGCGATTGTTCAGGAAGGCAGTGTCGGCGATGGAGACGCTGTCACGAACCTTTGGCAGTCCGGTGAGCAGGGCCCACCAGAAGAGGATCTGCAGCAGAACGGGAACGTTGCGGGTGAATTCGACATAGGCCGTCACAAGGCGACTGATGAGCCAGTTCTTGGACAGGCGCAGTACGCCGGCAATGAACCCGAGGATCGTGGCCCCAATGATGCCGAGTATGGAAACGAGGAGTGTGTTGAGCAATCCGACCAGCAGAGCGCGCGCGAAGCTGGATTGCGAGTTGTATTCGATCAGCGGCTGATTGATGTCGAAGAAGGCCGGGTCGGCCAGGAATCCGAAGCCGGTCGTGAGGCCGGATCGTTCAAGGTTGATCAGCGTATTGCGTGTGATGAACGCGATAAATGCGACAATCGCCAGAACAACCAGAACCTGAATGACGATTCCACGGCTCCGTTCATCCGTGAGGATGCGTCGGAACTGAAACCAATCGTCGTTGGTTCGTGTTGTCTGGGGCACGGATTTGGGTCCGGATGCTGGAGAGCAGAACGAAGAAGGCCCGCGGTTTCCCGCGAGCCTTCAAGCGCTGCCTATCGCATCGGCGGGGCGTAGAGGATGCCGCCGTCGCTCCAGAGGGCATTGAGCCCACGGTCAAGAGCGAGTGAGGTGTTCTTTCCGAGATAACGCTCGAAAATTTCGCTGTAGTTGCCTTCGGCCTTGATGGCGTGCACGGCCCAGTCCTTGGACAGACCCAGCATTTCGCCAAGTGAACCTTCGGAACCGAGCATCCGGTTGATTTCCGGATTGTCCGTGCCCTTGGCCAGTTCTTCGACATTGGCCGCCGTGATGCCGAACTCTTCGGCATTGATCAGCGCATTCAGGGTCCAGCGCGCCACATCGGCCCACTCATCATCACCCTGACGGACCAGAGGTCCGAGCGGCTCTTTCGAAATGATCTCCGGGAAGATCATGTGTGCCTTGGGGTCCGGGAAGGTCGAACGTGTTGCGGCCAGGCCCGACGCGTCAGTCGTATAGGCATCACAACGCTCGGCTTCATAGGCCTTGCGGGCTTCTTCGTTGGTCTCGATCGGAACCGGCTCATAGGAGATGCCGTTGACCCGGAAGAAATCTGCGAGGTTCAGCTGGGTGGTCGTGCCGGTCTGAATGCAGATCGATGCGCCATCAAGCTCCTTGAGGCTTTTGGCGCCCAATGCGGTGCGGCCGATGAAGCCCTGACCGTCATAGTAGTTGACGCCGACAAAGGTGAAACCAAGGTCCACGTCGCGGGACAGGGTCCAGGTCGTGTTACGCGACAGGACGTCAATTTCGCCCGAGGTCAGTGCCGGAAAGCGGTTCTTGCCGGTCAGGTTGACCCATTTGACCTTGTTCGGATCGCCGAGGACGGCACCGGCCAGTGCGCGGCAATATGCGACGTCAAAGCCGGTCCAGTTGCCCTTGTCATCGGTGAAGGCAAAACCGGGAAGGCCGGTGTTGATGCCGCATTTGAGTTCGCCGGCAGCGCGAACATCGTCGAGTGTGGCGGCATGCGCAGGCGCCGTAACGCCGCTGATGGCGAGGACACTGGCGACAGCCGCAATCCCCGAAAGTGCTTTGATCTTCATTTAAAGTCTCCCTTGAGTGAGTTCGTGAGGGTTTCCCCAGATTCTCGCGTTTTTTCTTATTCGTTGCATAGATACTGCCCTGTCCGGACGGATGCAGACAACAGACATATCAAAAAAACTAATCAGTCCGAATAGTCCGATAGTTGGTCATGATCAGGCCGCCGGATCAGAAAAATCCATGCCGGGATCAAGACCTTGATGCCAAGGTCGCTTAGACTTGTCAGCACGAAGATCAACCCGCCCAAGGTCCGTCCGTTGCATCCGATTGCCCGTCGTCTGAAACTTTCAATGCTGGCGTCAGGTTTGGCGCTATCAGCCCGCGCCGGTGGCATGACCGAAAGCCGCGAGGCAGGGCCGGAATTTGCGCCGATCACGCTGGTGGCGCTGGGGGACATGCCCTATCGGGCACAGGACATTCCGGCCTTTGAGGCGTTGCTGGAAACGATCAACGCCACCCCTCATGACGTGACGATACATGTGGGCGACATCAAGGGCGGCGGCTCGCCCTGCACCGATGCGCTGTTCCATCGCCAGCGCGACTATTTCGACACCATCGCCGGCCCGCTGATCTATATCCCCGGGGATAATGAGTGGACCGATTGTCATCGCAAGTCCGCCGGTGGCTACGACCCCCTCGAACGCCTTGCATTGTTGCGCGAGATCTTTTTTGTCGATGGCATGAGCCTGAGCCAGGGACCGATTGCGGTGGTGCAGCAGTCCATGGAGGAGGATGCGCCTGCCGGGCTGATCGAGAATATGCGCTGGGTGCAGAACGGGGTTCACTTCGTGACCGCTCATGTTGTCGGATCGAACAACGGGCTGGCGCCCGCCGTGCCATCTGCGGTGGCCGAATATGAAATACGCAATGCAGTGAATATTTCCTGAATTGCTGACGGTTTTGCACGCGTCCGGCGTACGGATGCGGCGGCGGTTGATCTGGCCATCCACGGTGACCCGTTCCTCACCTATGGGGTCGGCGGTGGATTTCGCGACACGCTGGCGGCAATTTCCGAGGGCGCGATGCGGTTTGGCGGACCGGTTCTCGTGATTCATGGCGATGGCCACGAATATACGGTCGACACACCGTTCCATGGCTCTCATGGCAACGTGCTGACGAATGTGTTTCGTGTGGAGGTTCCCGGGGCGGCTGATATTCAGGCGGTGCGGATCCGGATCGACCTGAACGCACCGACCGTGTTCGCCTTCGAGATCATCGCTCCGAATTGAGGTGGTTCTAGTTGAACCGGGGCTTTTTCAGGAAGTCTCCGCGGGCTGCGCTTTCGACAGTGACCGAAATCACCTGACTGTCGCGATGCAGCATCAGGGGCACCGAAACCCCGGCGTCTCCCAGTGACCAGATTGTCCGGAACAGTTTGGACAGGCCGGTGATGCGCTCGCCGTCGATGCCCAGAACCATGTCGCCCGGTTCGACACCGGCCCGCATGGCCGGGCCGCCTTCGGCGATGCCGGCCACGACCAGATGCTCTTCGGCCTCAGCCGTGGTCATGCCCAGCCAGGGGCGGGGCGGCTGTTTGCGCGCACCGCGTTCGACAAGATCGGACAGGATCGGTTTGATCAGATTGATCGGCACGATCATGTTGCCGTCGATTTCATCATCGTCACCGGCGGCCTGCTGGATATAGAGCGACCCGATCCCGGCAAGGCGACCCGACCAGTCGATCACGGCGGCACCGCTCCAGCGCGGATGGGCCGGCACGGTGAAGATCGCGCTGTCGAGAACGTATTCCCAGGATCCGGCGAATTCGCGCACGGAAATCACCTTGGTGTTGATGGCGGCTTCGCGCCCGCCCTGTCCGGCAACGATCAACGAGTCACCGGCCGTGATGGGGTCGGAATCGGAGAATTCGAGATGGGGCAGGTCGAGTGCGCCGAGGGACTGCACCAGCCCGAAACCGGTTTCCTGATCATATCCGACAACATGGGCAGCACGCGCGACACCGTTGTTGCCAACCAGCCAGACATCTTCGGCCTCGGTAACCAGATAGCCGATGGTCAGCACCAGACCGTCTTCGCTGATGACGACGCCCTGGCCCTCCCGTTCGGTTCCCAGAATGGGGGGCGGTGAAGGCGTCGTCGGCGACGCTCGACCGCAGCGAGACGACGGATGACAGGACTTGCTCGAGATCGAAGGTGACTTCGTCAGGGTTGGGGTGACGCCCCAGGCTCAGGTTCCAAGGATGCGGTTCTGTCACGCGCTTTGCTCCGGTTCCGGTGATTCGTTGTTCAGGCTCCGACCCATGGAGGTAGTGCGCCTGTGCAGTGATGGTCAAGTCCCCGGAAGCTTCGGTGAGTCTGTGCAGGACCTGACCGGTACATTTATGCGATGTTGCTCCCCTGTTGGCCACCGCCATCCTTGTTGAAGTTCTGATTGATGTACCAGTCCAGATAATCGTGGATATTGATGGGGTCGAATTGCGCCGGATTGTCCGCGCTGACGCAGGTCTCCAGCGGAATCGCTTCGGTGTCCCAGGTCGGATTGAAGAACAGGGCGATCGAATAGCGGTCGTTGCGGGGCGGGATGACCCGGTGAGGTGTGGCGATAAACCGGCCATTCGTCCATCGGTTCATGAACTCGCCGGTGTTGACGATGATGGCGTCTTTCACCTGTTCTGCTGCAATCCATTCGCCAGCGGGAGTCTGTATCTGCAGCCCGGGTTCATCGGACAGCGGAAGGAAGGTGATGAACCCGTGGTCGCGATGCGGCGAGATGCCGAACTGGTTCTCTTCCGCCAAGACGGATCCCGGATAGAAAGCGTTGCGGGTTGTCCACATGGGATCTTCGAAGAACCTGTCGAAATAGTCCGCGGGCAGGTCCAGCGCGCGGGCATAGACCGCGAGCATCTTGTATCCCAGGGCTTCGATCGCGGCGTAGTAGTCGGTCAGGCGGTGCGAAATCCCGGCACCGTTGCGTCATCGGGCCATTGGTTGGGACCATGGAAGCTCCGCTGCGCAGTGAATGCGGGATGATCGGCCGGTCTGTCGCGAACATAGATCAGGACTTCGTTCAGATCGGGCTTGGTGTTCTCGTTGACGTTGGATGTGACATAGACCGAGGATTTTGACGGCACATAGCCGGTCCGCTGGGGATTGAGCCGGATTTTCCGTTTTTCATCGTCGGGCAGCGCGAAGAACTGGCGCAGGGCGTCATAGGCCCCGGAGATCAGCGGTTTTGACACCCCGTGATTGACGATGAAGTAGAAGCCCACATTTTCCTGAGCGTGGCGCAGTTGTGCGGCGATCTCCTCCAGCGCGCCGGGTTCTCCGGCCAGATAAGGGCTCATATCAAGGACGGGAATCTCTGTCGCTGGGTGTTGCTCGGTCTGGGCTGTCATGAGGCCATTGTTCTTCTTTTTGGGACGCAGGTGAGGATGCTGTGGGACCCGCCCGGCTGTCAAACCCGGGAAACGGCCCAATTCGGCACAACTATTGCTTTAATAGGTTGTAAAGGTACTGACGTCTCATGGCTGATTTTATCTCGTATTTTGAGACAAAAGTATCGAAACCTGATTTTGTTATATTTGAATCAAAGGCTTGTGGAAACATAGAACCTTGAGGAAAGCGGGAATTCGGCGGGAGTAACGATATCGAAGTACGCAAATTGAGATTCAAACGCAGATTTTGAGTCACATTTTGCAGACCGATCCGGTCGAAAGGACGCGAAGGATAAGACGATGACGAACAACAATGATGACATCATGATTCACGGTTTTGAGAGTGAAGATATTCTAAACCGTCTGCATGTCGACGTTCCGCTCTTTGGCGGAG
>CALSML010000008.1 GCA_943787445.1 uncultured Alphaproteobacteria bacterium | reverse complement strand
CGCGTGGCCGATATTGGTATTGCCGACGATGTTCTGGGTGATGTCGCGCCGGAACAGTTCGAAAATGGCCCCGGCTTCTGGGGGCCGCAGTTTCCGATCCTGTCACCCACGAGCCACAAGTTCACACGCGGCCATGCAATTATGTTGGGTGGCAGGGAACTGACAGGCGCAGCCCGACTTGCCGGACACGCAGCTTTGCGCGCCGGCGCAGGCCTCGTTTCGATTGCGGCACATGCGGATGCGTTGAACGTGTATCGCGCCGGACGACCGTCGATCATGGTTCGCGATATCGCTGATGAAGCGGAATTTGACGTCATGCTGCGTGACACGCGGATCCGCGCAGTCCTGATCGGGCCGGGGAACGGGGTCAGCGACGACACGCGGGAAAAGGTTCTGCATGGACTTCCCGCTCACGCAGCCTGTGTCATTGATGCGGACGGGATCTCGGTCTTCGCAGATGCGCCAGATCAACTGTTTGCGGCTGTTCGGACGCGAGACGCCGCGACCGTTCTGACCCCTCATCACGGCGAATTTCAGCGACTTTTCGCAGACAGGTTCAAGGATGAAGATGGCGTGCGATTGGCGCACGTACGTGCGGCAGCGGTCGAATCGGGAGAGATTGTCGTGATGAAAGAACTCGACACGGTCGTGGCGGCTCCTGATGAACGTGCCGTGATCAATGCGAACGCGCCACCGGATTTGGCCACCGCGGGCAGCGGTGACGTTCTGGCCGGGCTTGAGCTGGGATTGCTGGCACAGGGCATGGAAGCTTTTGAAGCTGCGTCGGCCGCGGTCTGGCTGCATGGGGAGGCGGCAAGCGCCTTTGGCGCCGGGCTGATTGCCGATGATATCGCATAGATGTTGCCGGGTGTCCTGCAGGCCTTGCGGAGCAAGGTCACTGGCGATTGCTGAGGTTTTTGACGGGCTTGTCCCGTTTACTCGGCAAACATGATGGTATAGGACAACCGCCGTCCGGGCGTGTTGAGGCCTTGGACGTGCATGGCGTGCGATGTCATCAACTGGATTTTAATGTGCGGGCGTGGCGGAATTGGTAGACGCGCCAGGTTTAGGTCCTGGTGACTGAAAAGTCGTGGGGGTTCAAGTCCCTTCGCCCGCACCAATTCTTCCGCCAAGTCGGCGCGGAATGTACAAGACGAACACCGGACACATTGATCTGATATCAGGTTGGTTTGTCCAACTGAACATAACTCGAATAGCAGAAATCGGACCTGGCAATGGACGTCGTTGAAACAAAGAATGAAGGCCTTCTCCGTGACTTCAAAATCACAGTCGCGGCTAACGATATTGAAACGCGTGTCGAAGCGCGGCTGGTGGAAGTTGGCAAGACCGTCAATATCCCCGGTTTCCGTCCGGGCAAGGTGCCGTTGAAAGTGCTCAAGCAGCGCTTTGGTGGGTCTGTCATGGGCGAAGTTCTCGAAGGCACCGTGCAGGAGACTTCTCAGGAGATCATGACGGATCGTGGCTTGCGCCCGGCGGGTCAGCCCAAGATCGAGGTTGTGTCCTTTGACGAGGGCAAGGATCTGGAATTTGACCTGTCGGTGGAGATTCTGCCCGAGATCGGCGAGCTTGATCTCGGAAGCCTGGAACTGGAGCGCATCAAGGTCGTTCCCACCGATGGCGAGATCGACGATGCCATCGCACGGATTGTTCAGCAGAACCGGGAAACCAAACCCATTGAGGACCCTCGTCCGGCGGCGACCGGCGATGTCGTGGTGATCGATTTCGAGGGCAAGATTGACGGTGTTGCATTCGAAGGCGGTGCGGGAACCGGTATCCGGCTTGAACTTGGTTCAAACCAGTTCATTCCGGGCTTCGAGGAACAGCTCGTTGGCAAAGAAATCGGCAAGCAGACGGATGTGAAAGTGTCATTCCCCGACGACTACGGCGTTGATGACCTCGCGGGCAAAGAGGCCGTGTTCGACTGCACCATTCAGGAAATTCACGAAGGCGTGGAAGTCGCCATCGATGATGATTTTGCGAAATCGCTCGGCATGGAAGACCTCAACACATTGCGGGTCGCTGTCAGCGAGCAGTTGGGACAGGAATACAATCGTTTGACGCGTGAGCGCACCAAACGTGAATTGCTCGACAAGCTGGCTGAGGGACATGACTTCGAAGTGCCGCCGCGCATGGCTGAAGATGAGTTCGATCAGATATGGAAGCAGATCGAGGAAGCCAAGGAAAAAGATCAGCTCGACGAAGACGACAAGGGCAAGTCCGATGACGAACTGCGGGTCTCCTACAAGGAAATCGCCGATCGTCGTGTCCGTCTTGGCTTGTTGCTTTCGCATGTTGGTGAGACGAACAGCCTGACGGTGAGCCAGGAAGAGGTGAACCGCGCAATCATGGAGCAAGCGCGCCAGATGCCGGGCCAGGAGCAGATGGTCATTGACTTCTACCGGGATAATCCGCAGGCGAGTGCGTCACTGCAGGCACCGATCTTTGAGGACAAGGTCGTCGATTTTATCCTCGAGCTTGCCAACGTGACGGAGACTGAAATGTCTCCTGACGAGTTGAACAAAAAGATTGAGGCAGAAACGGCTGCGGCCGAAGACAAGAAGCCCGCGAAGAAAAAGGCCGCAGCAAAAAAGCCGGCAGCCAAGAAGCCAGCCGCGAAAAAAGAAGCCGTCAAGAAGCCGGCGGCAAAGAAAGATACAGCCAAGAAGCCTGCGGCCAAGAAGAAACCAGCAGCCAAGAAGGCGGCGGCCAAGAAAGACAGTTAGTATCGGTGTTCCGGGTGGGCCTTGCAGAGACTCGCTTCGAGCCTATTTTGTGTCGGTAGGCGGCGCTTGCCGAGTTTTCAAAGCCTGATCCGAGTACGGAGTGAATGAACACAATGGTGATTGACGATACACCGCGCATGAATGCGCTTGTGCCTATGGTCGTCGAACAGACGAACCGCGGCGAGCGGGCGTATGATATCTACTCCCGACTTCTCAAGGAGCGGATCATTTTCCTGACGGGGCCCGTCGGGGACGAAGTCGCCAGCGTGATTTGTGCACAGCTGCTGTTCCTCGAAGCCGAGAATCCGAACAAAGATATCAGCTTCTACATCAACTCCCCCGGGGGCGTTGTGACGTCGGGCATGTCGATTTACGACACGATGCAGTACATCCGCCCTGATGTGGCGACATTGTGTGTCGGACAGGCCGCATCAATGGGCTCGCTTCTGCTGGCAGGCGGCGCAGAGGGCAAGCGGTTTGCGCTTCCAAATGCACGTATCATGGTGCATCAGCCCTCAGGCGGTTTTCAGGGACAGGCAACGGATATTGAAATCCATGCTCAGGAAATTCTGAAAATTCGGGCACGTCTGAACGAGATTTATGCTGACCATACAGGGCAGCCGGTCGACAAGATCGCCGATGCTCTCGAGCGCGACAAATTCTACACAGCCGATGAAGCACAGGCGTTTGGCCTGATTGATGAGGTCGTTTCGAAACGGCCGGAGTTGGACCAGGAAGACGACAAAGGTAAAGATAAGTAAGGGTTAGCGCCCATTTTCGAGAAATATCGCGAAATTGGGATTTAACTAATTATTGATCGCTGCCCCTTAGCTATTGTTCAATCGTTTCTGTTAGTGATTCGCCCCGTTATGGGCAGTCGATCAGACATTACGCCCCAGCACGGGACACAAGGTATATGAGCAAGTCCGGTAACGGTGACTCCAAGAACACCCTGTATTGCTCTTTCTGCGGCAAGAGCCAGCATGAGGTGCGCAAGCTGATTGCGGGGCCGACTGTATTCATCTGTGATGAATGCGTTGAGCTGTGCATGGATATCATTCGCGAAGAAACCAAAGGCAGCAGCCTGAAGTCAAGCGAAGGGGTTCCGACGCCACAAGAAATTTGCGGTGTGCTCGATGACTATGTGATTGGTCAGGCGATGGCCAAGCGCGTGCTGTCTGTGGCCGTGCACAACCATTACAAACGCCTCAATCACGCCCAGAAGGGCGGTGATATCGAGCTGTCCAAGTCCAACATTCTTGCTGATTGGCCCGACAGGCTGCGGCAAAACCTTGCTGGCGCAGACGCTGGCGCGGATTCTGGATGTTCCGTTTACCATGGCGGATGCGACCACGCTGACCGAAGCGGGCTATGTGGGCGAAGATGTTGAAAACATCATCCTGAAGCTTCTGCAAGCTCGCGAATACAACGTGGAGAAGGCGCAGCGCGGGATTGTTTATATCGACGAGGTCGACAAGATCACTCGCAAATCTGAAAACCCCTCGATCACGCGCGATGTGATCGGTGAAGGCGTGCAGCAGGCGCTTGCTGAAGCTCATGGAAGGCACGGTTGCTTCCGTGCCGCCACAGGGCGGTCGCAAGCATCCGCAGCAGGAATTCCTGCAGGTGGATACGACCAACATCCTGTTCATCTGCGGTGGCGCTTTGCCGGTCTTGAGCGGATCATCTCCGAGCGCGGCAAGGGCTCGGCATGGGCTTTGGCGCGGATGTTCGCGACGAGCCCGATGATCGGCGACTGGCGAAAGTCTCAGAAGTTGAGCCAGAAGATCTGCTGAAGTTCGGACTGATTCCGGAGTTTGTCGGCCGTCTGCCGGTGATGGCGACGCTGGAGGACCTGGATGAAGATGCGCTGGTGCAGATTCTGACCCAGCCGAAGAATGCTCTGATCAAGCAGTATCAGCGCCTTTTCGATATGGAAGGCGTCGAAGCTCACTTTTACCGAAGATGCACTTCTGAGCGATTGCCAAGAAAGCGATTGCACGCAAAACAGGTGCACGCGGGCTTCGCTCGATCATGGAGAATATCCTGCTCGATACGATGTTCGACCTGCCGGGCATGGACGGGGTCGAAGAGGTTGTCATCAACGGTGAAGTCGTTGAAGGCAATGCGGCACCCCTTCATATCTACTGCGGACAAACGTGAAGATATTGGGACGAGCGCCTAATTATCCACCGTATCTTGTGGTCAATTCGTCCCCGTTAGCACTTGATTGTGGGGGCCTACACACCAATTATTAGTGAGCGGTGCGATTCGCGCGCCGGGATGTTCCTGTCCGGGCTGTAAACCTGACTTCAAGGATTTACGGTTAGTTTCTCTCTATCGATATCGTCTATTCGGATCCTGTTATGACTGAAGTTTCCAAAGGTGCACTGTTTCCCGTTCTGCCGTTGCGCGACATCGTCGTGTTTCCGCACATGATCGTGCCGCTGTTTGTCGGCCGCGAGAAATCTGTGCGCGCGCTCGAAGACGTGATGCAAGGACGACAAGAAAATCCTGCTTGGTGACTCAGAAAGACGCCGGTCAGGATGATCCGTCGCCGGAGGATACTATACACCGTTGGCGCAATCGGAACGATCCTGCAACTGCTGAAACTGCCCGATGGCACGGTGAAGGTGCTGGTCGAGGGTGGTGAGCGTGCATCCGTCGTAGATTCACGGATAATGCGGACTATCTTCGAAGCCACTGCCGAAATGTGCTGCCCGAAGACGATCAGGATCGAGAGCGAGACGGAGGCTTAGCGCCCGCTCCGTCGTCACCCAGTTCGAATCAGTACGTCAAGCTGAACAAGAAGATGCCGCCGGAGGTGCTGGTTTCGATCAATCAGATCGAGGAGCCGAGCAAGCTCGCTGACACGGTGGCTGCACATCTGTCGCTGAAAATTCCCGAGAAGCAGGAATTGCTGGAGGCTGTCAGCGCAGAAGACGGCTGGAGCGCGTGTTCGCTCTCATGGAAGGCGAGATCGAGTTCTGGAGGTCGAGAAGCGCATCCGTGGCCGCGTGAAGCGCCAGATGGAGCAGACCCAGCGCGAGTATTATCTGAACGAACAGATGAAGGCGATTCAGCGCGAACTCGGCGAGCGAAGACGAGCAAGATGACGAGCTGCAGAGCTCGAGGAGAAGCTTTCAAAAGTCAAAGCTCTCCAAGGAAGCCCAGGAGAAAGTCGCAGGCTGAGCTGAAGAAGCTCCGCAATATGAGCCCGATGTCGGCGGAAGCGACGGTCGTCCGCAACTATCTGGACTGGATGACCTCGATCCCGTGGAAGAAGCCTAGCCGGGTGAAGACGCGATCTGAAGGGTGCGGAAGCAGTCCTGAATGCCGACCATTATGGCCTGGAGAAGGTCAAAGAACGCATCCTCGAATACCTCGCCGTGCAGACGCGTATGCGGAAGGTCAAAGGCCCAATTCTTTGCCTCGTTGGCCCGCCGGGCGTTGGTAAAACGTCGCTTGGCCGCTCGATCTCCAAGGCGACCGGGCGGAATTTCGTGCGGATGTCGCTTGGCGGCGTGCGCGATGAAGCCGAAGTGCGCGGCCATCGCCGGACATATATCGGTTCCATGCCGGGCAAGATTATCCAGGGCATGAAAAAGGCGAAGAGCTCCAACCCGCTCTTCCTGCTGGATGAGATCGATAAACTGGGTCAGATTGGCGCGGCGATCCGTCGTCGGCGCTGCTTGAAGTGCTGGATCCCGAACAGAATTCACACCTTTGCCGATCACTATCTTGAGGTTGATTACGATCTTTCGGACGTGATGTTTGTTACGACCGCCAACAGCCTGCGCATGCCGCAGCCGCTGTTGGATCGGATGGAGATCATCCGCATCCCTGGCTACACTGAGGATGAGAAGGTTGAGATCGCCAAACGTCACCTGATCGACAAGCAGGTCGAAGAACATGGCCTGAGGAAAGGCGAATGGGCGATCACGGATGACGGCCTGCGGGACCTTGATGCGCTATTACACGCGTGAAGCGGGCGTGCGTAACCTGGAGCGTGAGATCGCCAACCTGACGCGCAAAGCGGTGCAAGGAAATCGCGGCGAGCGAGCACTCGATCAAGGTGACCGTAAGCGGAACTTCGAAAAGTACGCAGGTATCAAGAAGTTCCGCTATGGCAAGGCGGAGCTTGAAGATCTGGTTGGCGTTGTGACCGGGCTGGCCTGGACCGAGGTTGGCGGCGAATTGCTGTCAGATTGAAGGCGGTTGTAATGCCGGGCAAGGGCAATGTCGCGCATACCGGCAAGCTTGGCGATGTGATGCAGGAATCGGTGCAAGCCGCCCGCAGCTTTCGTGCGCTCGCGCCTGCTGCGATGGCATTCTGCCGCCTGACTGTTCACAAGCAGGATATCCACGTGCACGTGCCTGAAGGTGCCACGCCGAAGGATGGTCCGTCAGCTGGCGTCGCCATGTGCACGTCCATCATCTCCGCATGACGGGCATTCCCGTCCGCGCTGACGTCGCCATGACGGGCGAGATCACTCTGCGTGGCCGCGTGCTGCCGATTGGCGGGCTGAAAGAGAAACTGCTGGCAGCACTGCGCGGCGGTCTGCAGACGGTCGTGATCATCCCAAGGACAATGAGAAAGACCTGGCGGATATCCCAGAGAACGTGCCGAAGGCACTTGAAATCATCCGGTCGCAACCGTGGATGAGGTCCTCGAGCATGCGCTGACGCAGCCTCTGGTTCCGATCGAATGGGACGAAGCTGCGCACGACTCGGCGCGCGTTTCAGCCGTCCATGACGAGTCGGATGCCTCCGGTGTGGTGCGACATTAGACTTGACGAGCCGGTAATCCCGATTCGTTCTGCCTAAATCGCTAAAAACCGCAGAAATCCGGGCCGTTTTGATTGACGGCTCGGAATCCGCGCTTCTACAGTCCCTCTACAGTATGGGTCCGGGCGTAATGTCTCGGATAAAATCGATCCATCGAAACCAACCCATGAAGGGGGTCTAAACGTGAACAAGAACGATCTCATTGCAGCCGTGGCTGATTCCGCCGAACTCTCGAAGGCCGACGCAGGCAAGGCCGTCGATAGTGTTCTAGAAAACATTACCGGTGCTCTGAAGGGCGGCAACGAAGTTCGTCTCGTTGGCTTCGGCACTTTCTCGGTCGCACAGCGCAAGGCCACCACGGGTCGTAACCCGCAGACCGGTGCCACGATCCAGATTCCGGCGTCCAAACAGCCGAAGTTCAAGGCTGGCAAGGCACTGAAGGACTCGGTCAACTAGACCTGAACTATCTCTGTATCGGACGGGCCGGTTCCACATGTTGGAACCGGCCCGTTTCGTTTTGGCTCCTCTATGCTTGAGGGGCTGGCCCCGCACCTTCGATATGCGTTAGAAGGCAAGTGAAGGGCGGTTAGCTCAGCTGGCAGAGCATCTCGTTTACACCGAGAGGGTCGGCGGTTCGATCCCGTCACCGCCCACCATTCGCTCCAGAGCGCAGTCTGCGACCAGCACAGGAAGAATGATGACCAAATCCCCCCTCGAAGAAATGGGTGAGCCCCTCTACTTTATCGCTGCGAATGCAGAAGAAGCCGGGTTCCCGGTTCCTCCCAATCCTTACGGTCAGTCGTTGCGGACCTGGGTGCGGTCTCTTGGCGGCATGCAGAAGGAAGCACTGGTAGTTTCCGCCGCGACGGGCACAGCTTGGCGATTTGCGTGTGATGAAGGCGCGCATCTTGGCGGCTTCAACAAAGCCCCGAACCCGCTGACCTATCTGAGCGCGGGTATGATCGCCTCATATATGAACGAAATCACGGTTCTGGCTGCCCAGCGCGACATCGTGCTGACCAATCTGGAACTGGTGCTTGAGAATTTCTACTTTCGTGATGGTGATTTTCGAAAAGGCTCCATGATGAGTGGGGCCCTGCCACCGGAACTGACCGTGCATTGTGAGGCCGATTGTGATGAACAGGCGCTGAGTACACTGCTCTATGAAGCGGTCGCTGCTTCCCCTTTGAACGGGCTGGCGCGCGGTTCCCACCCCAGTCTTTTCACGCTGGTTCACAACGGGAATGCCCTGACACCCGAACAGGTCACGCCGCTGGATGCGCCCCCATTCGATGATCCCGGTGACAACTTTCCGAAGCTCGAACGACTGGCGGACAGTCCCGCGGTACCGGATCTGATCACGCTGCTGGTGGATGAAGACGCGGCGCGGGACGCACATGCCGGTCTGGAACTCCAGTCACCCAAGCTGGCCGAAGGCCAGCAGCTCCTTCATATGCACACACGTTGTGTGTTGCGCCCGGATGGCGTGAAGGAAATCTTCAAGGAGCAATACGCGCCGGTGGCGCCGTCATGGCACTTCCTGTCCGACGAGACTGGCCGGGCACCGGATGCAGCCTCGCTGATCTCCGCCGGTATTGGCCTATGCTTCATGACGCAGATGGGACGTTTCTCCCATATGGCGAAGCTGCCGCTCGAAGGCTATCGCATCATTCAGGATACGCATTTCTCGCTGGGTGGCGCGTCGGGCAAGACCGGCAAGGCTGGTGAAGCCATGCCGGTGGAGACCCATGTGTTTCTCGACACCGGCACGGATGATGCGACAGCACAGCAGATTCTGGGTGTGGGCGAACGCACATGCTTCCTGCACGCCTTCTGTCGCGACGACGTGAAGGCCAAGGTGCGATCAAGTCGGCCCGCGCAGGCCGCCTGAGCGGAATCTAGGCAGCCGCGATTTCGAAGTCGGGAGTTTCGAGCTCCGGCACGACCTTCTCCATGAACAGGCGCATCTCTTCGAGCAGCTCGTCCTTGGGCTGCTGTGCCCAGTGCCAGATCAGGGTGATGTATTCGCACGGGATGCGTGAATAAATCTCCTGCCAGTCGGCAATGGCATCGTCGACAGTGCCGCCCAGAACGAACTTGTGATCCTTCATGGCCTTGAAGGCCGCGTCGGCATCGTGATTCACCGGGTCCACATTGTGGTTCCCGAATACGCTGTAGAAGTTCTTGAAGATGTCCAGATCGTAGTCGCGAACCTTGCGATCGAAATCCGCCGCGGAGGTGCCAATGCGCGTGTGGCGCACGATGTTCTGGTTCTGACCGAACTGCACCGGCCGTCCATGCTTGGCGCATTCCTCGACATAGACCTTCGCCAGTTCGACAACCCCGTCGGTCGGATTGAAGTAGCTGGGACGGAAGCCGTGTCTGGCCGCGAATTCGATAGTCGCGCGAGACCGCGCCACGGCAACGAAACAGGGTGGGTGGGGTTGCTGAAAGGGTTTGGGCACAACGCTGATTCGCCGCAATGTGCCATTCTCGTCAACCTCGCCCTCCGCTCCGGCTTCGCGGGCGATCTCATAGCCTTCATAGCCTTCGATCCCGGTGTCGTGGGGGAAGGGGGCCTGATAGAACTGGCCGTTGAGTTCAACGGAATCCTTGGTCCAGCAATCGAGCACCATCTCGACCCGTTCTTCGAAGATTTCACGGTTCTTCAGATCATTGGCGCCCCCATCCGAAACCGTTGCGACCGCGCCGGCGGCCTGTCCAAGAATGTTGGCCCAACGCGACTGATAGCCTCGTGCGAAGCCGACGAAATATTTGCCATGGGTGAGGTGATCGATGATCGCGGTTTCTTCGGCCACGCGAATCGGATCCTGGGTGGCCATCACATAGCCGAAGGCTCCCAGATGCAGGTTTTTCACTTGGCTTGCCCAATGGGCGTTGAGGATGCCGGGGTTGGGGCCGACCTCATAACCTTCCGAATGGAGGTGATGCTCGATGGTTGACATGCCCCACACGCCCATTTCGTCGGCTGCCTTGATGATCTCGGACCATTCGTGGACGATCTTGTAATAGAGATCAGAATCCCTGCCGATGGGACGCTTGGCGCGACGATCATGCTCGTCCTTGGCCGGAAACACCGGATACAGCTGCACGATGACCTTTGGCTTACCCATTCTGAACTCCCTGGAAATTCGTTTGATTTTAAGTTGCCGCAATCATGCGAGGGTGGCGGGGCCGCAACAAATTGAAGGCTAATTGATTTTCGGTGATTGAGAATCAAAGTCAACCGAATCCATCCCGACCCGGACGCGATGTTTGTCAGGGAGTGAATTGAGATACAATTCCCATTCAATCGTGTTGGTGTCTGTCCCTTGGAGAATATTATGGCCTTGCATCCTCAGGTCGTTGACCTGATCCGCCGCGCGGAAGAAGCCGGTGTCCGGGCGACGTCCGATTTGACGCCGGACGAAGCCCGCGCGCAGATGGAAACCATGTCGAAGGTCCGGGATCAGGACCGCACGCCGGTTGGTCAGGTCGAAGACCAGATCATTCCGGGGCCAGGTGGGGCTTTGCCCATTCGGATATACCGGCCTGCTGGGTCGACGGATGACCCCATGGCGGCGCTGATGTTCTTTCATGGCGGCGGTCATGTGATTGGCAGTCTCGACACCCATGATCTGGTCGCGCGCAATCTGTGTCAGGGCGCGCAATGCGTGGTGGTGTCCGTTGACTACCGGATGGGACCGGAAAACCGGTTCCCGGCCGCGCCCGAGGATTGCTTCGCCGCGACCTGCTGGGTGGCTGACAACGCGACAGAGCTGGGAATTGATGGTTCACGACTTGGCGTTTCGGGAGACAGTGCCGGAGGTAACCTGGCGGCGGTTGTCGCGCTCATGGCCAGAGATGCGAACGGGCCGGATTTGTGCGCCCAGTTGCTCGTGTATCCGGTCGCCGATTATGCCTTTGATACCCCATCCTATGTCACCTGGGCGGAAGGGGCTGGCATTCTGACGGCCGCCGGTATGGCGTGGTTCCGGGATCACTATCTTGCCAGCGAAAGCGATCGCATGGATTGGCGCGCGGCCCCGATTCGAGCTGCCGATCTGTCCGGGCTTCCGCCGGCAATCGTGATCACCGCCGAATGCGATGTGCTGCATGATGAAGGGGAGGCCTATGCTGCGGCTTTGGAAGCTGCCGGTGTGCCGATTGTCTATCGTGACTACCCGGGAATGATGCACGGGTTCTTCTCCTTTGCGCCGGTGATCGATGATGGGGCGGCAGCACAGGAATTCGCAGTTGCGCAGTTGCGAAAGATTTTTGCGGCCTGATTGCAGGATTATGGGCTCGGACTGCTTGACATGACCGGGGCGCGGCAGTACATCCCGGCTTCGGATTGGGGGTGTAGCTCAGTTGGTTAGAGCGCCGGCCTGTCACGCCGGAGGCCGCGGGTTCGAGTCCCGTCACTCCCGCCACCGAACCACAAACGATCCTCGCAAGTACGCGGCCCCTGACGGGGCCGTTTGTGTTTCGACCCGGCCCGGCACGGCTGCTTTACCGGATGTGAATGTTTCCTTGCGATTTTGTCCGTCTGAGGCATCTCTTCGCCTTGCCAAGGTCGCGTGCGCTGGTGTAAGGCTGGCCTCGCTGAATGGGCGGGTTTCCGCGGCACGGGGGGTGTTAGTTGGAACCTGATTTCCAAATGTGGACGCGGGGAATTACAGGGCGTTGTCGATGGAAGAACTGCTCCTCGAATACTTGCCGATTTTGATCTTTCTTGGGCTTGCCGCCGGGATATCGATTGCCATGGTTCTGGCCTCGGTCATCATTGGCGCGCGCAAGCCAGACCCGGAAAAGAATTCGGCCTATGAGTGCGGGTTCGACGCATTCGATGATGCGCGCATGAAGTTCGATGTGCGTTTCTATCTGGTGGCCATTCTCTTCATCATTTTCGACCTTGAGGTCGCGTTCCTATTCCCATGGGCTGTCAGCCTGTCGGATACCGGCGTTTTCGGATTCTGGTCGATGTTCGTGTTTCTGGGCATCCTCACGGTCGGGTTTATCTATGAATGGCGGAAAGGAGCGCTCGAATGGGAATAACCGTTCGCGATCCCGGAGATGCGGTTTTCCATCCTGGTCCCGATCAGGATGCGGCGATTCAGGCGGTCACCGATGAGCTTACCGACAAGGGATTCGTCATCGCCAATATGGACAAGCTGGTCAACTGGGCCCGTACAGGTTCGCTCTGGCCGATGACCTTCGGTCTGGCCTGTTGTGCGGTCGAAATGATGCACACGGCTGCATCCCGCTACGACATGGACCGTTTCGGATTTCTGTTCCGACCCAGCCCGCGTCAGTCCGATGTGATGATCGTGGCCGGCACGCTGACCAACAAGATGGCACCGGCGTTGCGCAAGGTTTACGACCAGATGCCCGAACCCCGCTGGGTGATCTCCATGGGCTCGTGCGCCAATGGTGGCGGCTACTATCACTATTCTTACTCGGTCGTGCGTGGTTGCGACCGGATCGTACCGGTCGACATCTATGTCCCCGGTTGTCCGCCGACGGCGGAAGCGCTGCTGTATGGAATCATGCAGTTGCAGCGCAAGATCCGGCGTACCGGAACGATCGCGCGCTAAAGCGTTCCCTGGGCAGAGGTTACGGACACAGGCATGGACGAAGCGCTTAACGATCTTGGGGCTTATATCGCCGCTGCGTTGCCGCAGGATGTGATCGACACACAGGTTGCCGGTGGCGAACTGGTGGTTCGCGCCCGATTGACCACGCTGACGAAGCTTCTCGCCTTTCTGCGTGATGACAGCAATTGCCTGTTCAAGGTGCTGCTCGATATCACTGCGGTGGACTACCCGGAGCGCGAAGAACGGTTCGAGGTCGTCTACATCCTGCTTTCACTGAGCCAGAACCAGCGTATCAAGGTGAAGTTGAATGTCGGGGAAGACGTGGCTGTGCCGACAGCATCCACGGTGTTCAGTTCTGCGAATTGGGCGGAGCGCGAGACATGGGATATGTACGGAATCTATTTCTCCGATCACCCGGACCTGCGGCGCATTCTGACCGATTACGGGTTTGAGGGGCATCCCCTGCGCAAGGACTTCCCGCTGACAGGTCGGGTCGAGGTGCGTTACGACGAGACCCAGAAGCGCGTTGTCTATGATCCGGTCAAACTGACCCAGGATTTCCGCAGTTTTGACTTCCTCAGTCCATGGGAGGGCATGACCGATGTCCTGCCAGGAGATGAGAAGGCCAACACGGATGAGGAAGAGGAGGCCGAGGGCGCCTGATGTCCGAAGTCGCGATCAAGAACCTCACATTGAACTTTGGACCGCAACATCCTGCGGCCCACGGCGTTCTGCGTCTGGTGCTGGAGATGGATGGCGAGGTGGTCGAGCGCGCTGACCCCCATGTCGGGCTGCTCCATCGCGGAACCGAAAAGCTGATCGAATACAAGACCTACCTGCAGGCGGTACCGTATTTTGATCGCCTCGATTATGTCTCGCCGATGTGTCAGGAGCATGCCTATGCCCTGGCGGTCGAAAAGATGCTGGGCATCGAAGTGCCTGAGCGCGGTCAGTACATCCGGGTGCTCTTTTCAGAGATTACCCGAATTCTGAACCACATCATGAACCTGACCACTTATGCGCTTGATGTTGGTGCGATGACGCCGCTGCTGTGGGGATTCGAAGAGCGCGAACGTTTGATGGAGTTCTACGAGCGTGTCTCCGGCGCACGTCTGCATGCTGCATATTTCCGCCCCGGCGGTGTGCATCAGGATATGCCTGCGGGACTGGCTGATGACATTCTGGATTTTTGCGAGACCTATCCGACGTTCCTCGACGATATGGAAACGCTGCTGACCGAGAACCGGATTTTCAAGCAGCGCACGGTTGATATCGGTGTGTTCACCGCTGAGGAAGCGATGGATTGGGGAATGTCCGGTCCGATGCTGCGGGCGTCGGGAGTGGCTTGGGATCTGCGCAAGTCGCAGCCCTATGATGTCTATGACCGGGTGGAATTCGATGTGCCGGTGGGCAAGACCGGTGATTGCTATGCCCGTTATCTCATTCGCGTCGAAGAAATGCGGCAAAGCCTGCGGATCATCAAGCAGTGCATCAACGACATGCCTGACGGCCCGGTGATGACCCAGAACCACAAACTGACGCCGCCGCGCCGGGGCGACATGAAGCAGTCGATGGAAGCACTGATCCATCACTTCAAGCTGTACACCGAGGGCTATCATGTGCCGGCTGGCGAGACCTACACTGCGGTCGAGGCCCCCAAGGGTGAGTTCGGCGTCTATGTGGTCGCGGACGGCACAAACCGTCCTTACAAGTGCAAGATCAGAGCGCCGGGGTTTGCATTCATGCAGGCACTGGCACCGCTCAGCAAAGGCCACATGCTGGCTGACGTACCGGCCGTGATCGGCAGTATGGATATCGTGTTCGGAGAGGTGGACCGGTGAGCGATTCCTTCGCATTCAAAGACGTATTCGAAGCACGCGCGCAGACAATCATTGCCCGCTATCCCGAGGGACGTCAGCAAAGCGCGGTGATCCCGCTGCTCGATCTGGCGCAGCGTCAGGCGGGTGGCTGGCTGCCGGCTGACGTGATCGAGTATGTCGCCGAATATCTCGGAATGCCCCGAATTCGTGTTCTGGAGGTTGCGAGCTTCTACTCGATGTTCAATCTCGAGCCGGTCGGCGAGAATTTTGTTCAGCTTTGCCGCACCACGCCATGCTGGTTGCGGGGATCGGACGATCTGCGCGCCGCCGCCAAGGACGTCACGGGCTGCGGTCTGGGTGAAACCAGTGCAGACGGGAAGTTCACTGTGGTCGAGGTTGAGTGTCTCGGAGCGTGTTGCAACGCGCCGATGGTGCAGATCAACGACGACTACTACGAAGATCTGACGGCTGAAAGTTTCAAGGAGGTTCTCGAATCCCTCAAGCGGGGTGAGAAACCGGAGACAGGGTCCAGAACAGGACGGTCCGGCTCCGAGCCCGAGGGCGGCCCGACCTCACTGACGGCGGAGGGTGCGTGATGTTGCGTGACGAAGACCGCATCTTCACGAATCTGTACGGCATGAGATGACTGGGGCCTGAAAGGCGCACGCAGGCGTGGCGATCTGGGATAACACCAAGGCTTTGCTGGAACTCGGCCGCGAGACAATGGATCGAGGAAGTCAAGGCATCCGGTCTGCGCGGACGCGGCGGTGCGGGGTTCCCGACCGGGCTCAAATGGTCCTTCATGCCACCGGAAGAAGGCGCGATGGCCGGCCGCATTACCTCGTGGTCAATGCCGACGAGTCCGAACCGGGCACCTGCAAGGATCGCGAAATCATGCGTCACGACCCGCACAAGCTGTGGAGGGTTGCCTGGTCGCCGGCTTCGCGATGGGAGCAAATGCCGCCTATATCTACGTGCGTGGGGAGTTCTTCTCGGAGGCTTCCAACCTGCAGGCGGCCATCGACGAGGCCTACGAAGCCGGGCTGATCGGCAAGAATGCCTGCGGATCGGGCTGGGACTTTGATGTCTACCTGCACCGTGGCGCCGGGGCTTATATCTGTGGTGAAGAAACCGCCTTGCTGGAAAGCCTGGAAGGCAAGAAGGGCCAGCCGCGCCTGAAGCCGCCTTTCCCGGCTGCATGTGGTCTGTATGGCTGTCCGACAACCGTCAACAATGTGGAAACCGTCGCCGTCGTGCCGACGATCCTGCGCCGCGGGCCGATGGTTTGCCGGTTTTGGTCGCGAGAACAACACCGGGACCAAGCTTTTCTGCATCTCCGGTCATGTGAACAATCCGTGCAATGTCGAAGAGGAAATGGGCATCCCCCTGAAGGAGCTCATCGAGAAACATGCCGGCGGTGTTCGCGGTGGCTGGGACAATCTGCTGGCGGTGATCCCGGGTGGGTCATCCGTGCCCTGTCTGCCGAAGAACATCTGCGACGACGATCCTGATGGATTTCGACTCGCCTGCGTGAGCACAACACCGGCCTGGGCACGGCGGCTGTGATCGTCATGGACAAGTCGACGGACATCGTCGAGGCGATCGCACGGCTGGCCATTTCTACAGACATGAAAGCTGCGGCCAGTGCACGCCGTGCCGCGAGGGTACGGGCTGGGTGTAGCGCGTGATGACGCGCATGGTGACCGGTGATGCCGAGATCGACGAAATCGACATGCTGTGAGGATGTCACCAAGCAGATCGAAGGTCACACGATCTGTGCGCTTGGCGAGCGGCGGCGCTGGCCGATTCAGGGCTTGATCCGGCATTTCCGTCCGGAGCTTGAGCGCCGCATTCATGAACGCAAGGGCATGACGCCCGCGCAGGCCGCCGAGTAGGGGAGCGAACGATGCCCAACGTAACGATTGACGGCACCGAGATCGAAGTCCCCGCCGGATGCACGGTCCTGCAGGCCTGCGAGATGGCCGGCGTGAGATTCCGCGCTTCTGCTATCACGAGCGTCTGTCCGATGGCCGGCAATTGCCGCATGTGCCTGGTTGAAGTCGAGCCGGTCCGCCCAAGCCTGCCGCGTCCTGTGCGCATGCCGGTGGCTGACGGGCATGGACGATCAACACCGATTCCGAGATGGTGCAGAAGGCGCGCAAGGCGTGATGGAATTCCTGCTGATCAATCATCCGCTGGATTGTCCGATCTGCGATCAGGGCGGTGAATGTGATCTTGCAGGATCAGGCGATGGCCTATGGCCGAGACGGTTCGCCGTTTCGAAGAAAACAAGCGCGCGGTCAAGGACAAGACATATGGGGCCGCTGGTCAAGACGATCATGACCCGCTGTATCCATTGCACCCGCTGCGTCCGGTTTGCCACCGAAGTTGCCGGTGTCCCGGAACTGGGCATGCTCGGACGTGGTGAACATGCGGAAATCACGACCTATCTTGAGAAAGCCGTGATTCCGAGCTTCAGCGGCAATGTGATCGATCTTTGCCCGGTTGGCGCGCTGACGTCGAAACCCTATGCCTTCGGCGCGGCCCTGGGAGTTGAGCAAAGACCGAATCCATCGACGTGCTGGATGCGGTTGGCAGCAATATCCGGGTCGATCAGCGTCGAGACCGAAGTGCTGCGCGTGCTGCCGCGGCTGCAACGAGGACGTCAACGAGGAATGGATGGCCGACAAGACGCGCTATGCCTGTGACGGGTTGATGCGTCAGCGTCTGGACCGTCCATATATCGCGCGAAGACGGGAAACTGCGCGAAGCCAGCTGGGATGAGGCCTTCGGCGCCATTGCGGCCAGGGTCAAGGCGTTCCGGAGACAGGATTGCCGCTCTCGCCGGTGATCTGTGTGATGCGGAATCGATGTTGCCCTCAAGCAGTTGATGAGCGCTCTTGGTTCGACCGAATCTGGATTGCCGGCAGGATGGCGCGAAATGATCGACTCGTGCGCGTGCGCGCCTATGTCATCAACACCGGCATCGCCGGGCATGGAGAATGCCGATGCGCTGCTGCTGGTGGGGACCAACCCGCGCTGGGAAGCCCCGCTGGTCAACGCCCGTCTTCGCAAGCGCTGGCTGCAGGGCGGCCCGTATCGGCGTTGCGGGTCCGCAGCTCGATCTGACGTATCCAAGCGAGTATCTCGGCGCTGGTCCGGAAACACTGACCGCGATCGCGGACGGCAGCCATGCTTTCGCCGATGTTCTGAAGAATGCGGAACGACCGATGCATCATTCTGGGGATGGGTGCGCTGACCCGCGCCGACGGTGAGGCTGTGTGGCAACTGCCGCGAACTCGCCGACACCGGCAATGGATCCGGGAGACTGGAACGGTTTCAACGTCCTGCACAGCGCGGCCGCGCGTGTGGGCGGCCTGGATCTCGGCTTTGTACCGGGTGAGGGCGGTCGGGATACGGCGGGTATTCTGGCGGGGCGGAAGCCGGCGACATCGATGTGGTGTTCCTTCTGGGCGCCGATGAGATCGACACCGCGAAGCTGGAGAAGACATTCGTCGTCTATCAGGGCCACCACGGTGATGTGGGCGCGCATCGCGCCGACGTCGATCCTGCCGGGTTCGGCCTATACCGAGAAAAGATGGCACCTATGTGAACACCGAAGGGCGTGTTCAGCTGGGACGTAAGGCGCGTTCAGCCCCCGGGGGATGCGCGTGAAGACTGGACGATCATTCGCGGCCATGTCCGATGTGCTGGGTGCTGGCCTCGATTTGTGACCCTTGGCGATGTGCGCAATGCGTTGGTGGAAGCCAATGATGTTTTCAATCGGATTGACGAGCTGAGCGCGTCCGACATGGGATCTGTCGAAGCGGCAGGGAACATGGATCGCGCCGTTTGAAAGCCCGATCTCGAATTACTACATGACCGACCCGATCAGCCGCGCATCGGAAACCATGGCCGAATGCACCCGTGAGTTTGTGAATGCAAACGGCGAGAGGACCGGCACCGATGGTTGATTTCTGGTCGGAATTACGCGTGGCCGACGCTCTGGATCGTGATCCAGATCCTCGTTCCTGTTGTGCCGCTGCTGATCGTCGTGGCGTATCTCACCTATGCCGAGCGCAAGGTGATTGGCCTGATGCAGCTGCGCAAGGGGCCGAATGTGGTTGGGCCCTTTGGCCTGCTGCAGCCCTTCGCCGACGGCTCAAGCTCTGTCCAAGGAAACCATCATTCCGCACGGTGCGAACCGGTCGTGTTCCTGATGGCGCCGATGCTGACTTTCATCTGGCGATGATCGGCTGGGCGGTGATTCCGTTCGAGCGAAGGCTGGGTGCTGTCCGAATATCAATGTCGGCGTGCTTTACTGTTTGCGATCAGTTCGCTCGGCGTCTACGGCATCATCATGGCCGGCTGGGCATCGAACTCGAAATATCCGTTCTTGGGCGCCTGCGCTCGGCGGCGCAGATGGTGTCCTACGAAGTCTCGATCGGCTTCGTGCTCATCACGGTGCTGCTGTGCGTCGGATCGCTCAACCTGTCCGGATATCGTGCTGGCACAGAAGAGACGTCTGGTTCTTCATTCCGCTGCTTGCCGATGTTCGATCTGTGTTCTGATCTCCACGCTGGCGGAGACCAACCGCGCGCCCTTCGATCTGCCGGAAGCCGAAGCGGAACTGGTTGCCGGTTACAATGTCGAGTATTCGGCGATGGCCTTCGCGCTCTTCTTCCTGGGCGAATACGCCAACATGGTCCTGATGAGCGCCATGACGGTCATTCTGTTCCTGGGTGGCTGGCTGCCGCCGTTCGATATTGCGACCTTCACCTGGGTGCCGGGTATTGTCTGGTTCTGCGCTCAAGGTGTCGGCATCTTCTTCGTGTTCCTTGGGTGCGGGCGACCTTCCCGCGTTATCGCTATGACCAGCTGATGCGCTTGGGCTGGAAGGTTTTCCTGCCGTTGTCGCTGCTTGGGTCGTTCTGACCGCGGTGCATTGTCGTGTTCGGCTGGTTCCCGGCATCGTGAACTGACGGCGCGGAGAGGATGACGCAAATGGCCATGCTTGACAGCACCGCACGCTCACTTCTCTGGCGAATTGTCGCGGGTATGTGCTGACCCTGCAAGTATTTCTTCAAGCCGAAGGTCGACGATCAACTATCCCTATGAGAAAGGGCCCGATCAGCCCGCGCTTTCGTGGCGAACATGCGCTTGCGCCGTTATCCCAATGGCGAAGAGCGCTGCATCGCCTGCAAGCTGTGCGAGGCGATCTGCCCGGCCCAGGCGATCACGATCGAGGCCGAGCCGCGCGACGACGGCAGCCGGCGCACGACGCGCTACGACATCGACATGACCAAGTGCATCTATTGCGGCTTCTGTCAGGAAGCCTGCCCGGTGGACGCCATCGTCGAAGGGCCGAACTTTGAATTCGCACCGAAACCCGCGAAGAGCTGATGTACGACAAGGAGAAGCTGCTGGACAACGGTGACCGCTGGGAGACGGAGATCGCCGGCAACCTTGCGCGCCGATGCGCCATACCGTTAGGCGCGAGTGCAGAGGGGATGACCAATGATTGATCAGGCCATCGCCTTTCTATCTCTTCGCGCCGTCGCTGTTGCCTCCGGCGTGATGGTGATCTCGCGCGCAACCCGGTGCATTCGGTTCTGTTTCTGATTCTGGCCTTCTTCAACGCGGCGGGCTGTTCGTGCTGATCGGCGCCGAGTTCCTCGCGATGATCCTGGTCGTCGTTTATGTCGGCGCGGTCGCGGTGCTGTTCCTGTTTGTCGTCATGATGCTGGACATCAACTTCGCCGAACTGCGCGCAGGGCTTCCTGCAGTATCTGCCGATCGGCGCGCTGATCGGCATGGCTGCTGGCCGAACTGATTCTGGTATCGGCGCTGGCGCTGGCCGCCTGAGGACAAGCCGCGACGGCGCCGCATCCGCCGGCAGAGCGTGCACCAACACCGAGGCCATCGGGCAGCTGCTCTACACCGCTATCTGCTATCTGTTCCAGGCAGCGGGCTGATGCTGCTGGTCGCCATGATCGGCGCGATCGTGCTGACCCTGCGCACGCCGCGGAGTCCGGCGCCAGAATATCGCGACCAGATCGAACGCCGGCCGAAGACGTCATCGAACGCGCACATCAAGCCGGGGAGGGGGTCATGCTTGAAATCGGCCTGGCCCATTATCTGACCGTCGCGGCGATCCTGTTCACGCTCGGGATGTTCGGCATCTTCCTGAACCGCAAGAACGTGATCATCATCCTGATGTCGGTCGAGCTGATGCTGCTCGCGGTCAACATCAATCTCGTCGCGTTCTCGGCCTATCTGAGCGATCTGGTCGGGCAGATATTCGCCATGCTTCGTGCTGACCGTCGCCGCGGCGGAAGCGGCCATCGGGCTGGCGATCCTGGTGTCTATTTCCGCAACCGCGGCTCGATTGCGGTCGAAGACGTCAACATGATGAAGGGCTGACCGGGACGATGATTCACTCGCGTCTTCCTGCCGCTTGTCGGGCGCGTGTCGCCGGGCTTTTCGGCAACCGGATGGGCGACCGGCATCGCAGCTCGGTCACGGTGCTGCCGTGTTCGCTGGCGCGCAGCGATCTTCCTGTTCCTGTTCTGGAGTCGGCACGGGCAATGTCGACGATCCAGCTGTTCACCTGGATCGACTCCGGCGCATTGAGGTCGACTGGGCCTGCGCTTCGACACACTGACCGCGGTCATGCTGTTCGTGGTCAACGTCGTGTCGTCGCTCGTGCACGTCTATTCGATGGGCTATATGAGCCACGATCCGCACCAGCCGCGGTTCTTGGCCTATCTGTCGCTGTTCACCTTCTTCATGCTGATGCTGGTGACCGCGGACAATCTTGTGCAGATGTTCTTCGGCTGGGAGGGCGTGGGCTCTGCTCCTATCTGCTGATCGGGTTCTGGTTACGCAACGCCGGCGGCCAATGCGGCGGCGATCAAGGCCTTCGTCGTCAACCGGGTCGGCGATTTCGGGTTCATGCTCGGCATCTTCGGCGCTGTTCTGGTGTTCGGCACGATCTCGATCGCCGATCTTCGCGCGGCGCCGGACATGGCCGGCGACGATCGGCTTCCTGGCATGGATTCGACACGCTGACCGTGCTCTGCCTGCTGCTGTTCGTCGGCGCGATGGGCAAGTCGGCGCAGCTCGGCCTGCACACCTGGTTGCCCGACGCGATGGAAGGCCCGACGCCGGTCTCAGCGCTGATCCATGCCGCGACGATGGTGACGGCCGGTGTGTTCATGGTGGCGCGCCTGTCGCCGATGTTCGAGATGCGCCGACGCACTGCATCGTGGTCACGTGATCGGCGCGACGACTGCCTTCTTCGCGGCGACAGTCGGCCTGGCCCAGAACGACATCAAGCGGGTGATCGCCTATTCGACCTGTTCGCAGCTCGGCTACATGTTCTTTGCCTGCGGCGTCGGGGCCTATGGCGCGGCGATCTTCCACCTGTTCACCCACGCCTTCTTCAAGGCGCTTGCTGTTCCTGGGCGCGGGCTCGGTCATCCACGCGATGCATCCGATGAACAGGACATGCGCAAGATGGGCGGGCTCTGCGAAGCTATCAAGGTGACTACGCCGTCATGATGTGGATAGGCAGTCTGGCGCTGGCCGGAGTCCCGCTTTTGCCGGGCTTTATTCCAAGGACATCATTCTGAATCGCCTTTGCGGCGCATACCGGCGTGGTCATGTATGCCTTCTGGGCGGGTATGCCGCGGCATTCATGACGGCCTTCTATTCCTGGCGCCTGATCTTCATGACCTTCCATGGCAAGCCCCGCGCCGATGACAAGACTTTGACCATGTGCATGAATCCCCGACGGTCATGATCGGCCGCTGCGGTGCTGGCACTGGGCGCCATGTTCGCCGGTTTCTGGCAAGAGTATTTCGTCGGCCATCGAATGGATGTTCTGGGGGCCTCGATTCTGATGCTGCACAACATCATCGACGGATGCCCATCATGTGCCGCTTGGGTCATAGCCTTGCCCCTGGTTGTGCGCCGTGACCGGTATTCTCGGCGCGTACTGTGATGTATATCCTCAAGCCGGCATGGCCCGGTGATTCGCTAGCGCAGATACGCCTGTATACAGTTCGTCTACAACAAGTGGTATTTCGACGAGTTGTACGATCCTCTTTCGTCCGGCCGGCCATTGGCTTGGGACGTGGTTCTGGAAGATAGGGCGATGGCGCGATGATGACGGCTGTCGGGCCGGACGGCGTCGCCGCTGCGCCGTGATATCGCGGCCGTGCAAGCCGTCTGCAGTCGGGCTTCGTGTATCACTACGCCTTTGCCATGCTGATCGGGCTGGTCGTTCTGGCGACCTGGTTCCTGCTTCGGGCTCGCGGTAGAGGGCCAGCATATGGACTCACCATCCTTTCACTGACAACCTTCCTGCCGCTGGTCGGGCGTCTGCTTCATTCTGCTGATCCGCGGTGACGAGAATGTCGCGCGCAACGCCCGCTGGGCAGCGCTGTGGACGTCACTTGCGACCTTCGTGATCACCTGTCTGCATGGCTGAATTTCGATAAATCGACGGCGGAGTTCCAGTTCGTCGAGAAGGCGACTGGATGCCGAGGTTCAATATCCTATCACATGGGCGTCGATGGCATTTCACTGCTTCTTCGTGATCTTGTCGACATTCCTGACGCCGATCTGCATGCTGGCCAGCTGGAAGGCCGATCACACGCGCGTGAAGGAGTACATGATCGCGTTCCTCGTCCTCGAGACGCTGATGATCGGCGTTCTGCAGCGCTCGATTTCATGTGTTCTACATCTTCTTCGAGGCGGTCCTGATCCCGATGTTCCTGATCATCGGTGTCTGGGGTGGCGCCGCGGCGTGTCTATGCGGCCTTCAAGTTCTTCCTCTACACGCTGGCTGGCTCTGTGCTGCTGCTGGCGGCCATGCTGACCCTGTATTTCGAGGCGGCACGACGGATATTCCGACGCTCATTGCCTATGCGGTACCGCCGGAGATGCAGACCTGGCTGTGGCTGGCTTTTTTTGCCTCCTTCGCCGTCAAGATGCCGATGTGGCCGGTCCACACCTGGTTGCCCGACGCGCATGTCGAGGCTCCGACGGCCGGTTCGGTGATCCTGGCTGGTGTCCTGCTGAAAATGGGCGGTTACGGGTTCCTGCGGTTCTCGCTGCCGATGCTGCCGATCGCGTCGGAACAGTTTGCGCCACTGATCTATACCCTGTCAGTGATCGCGATTATCTACACCTCGCTGGTTGCGCTGGCGCAGGAAGACATGAAGAAGCTGATCGCCTATTCCTCGGTCGCGCATATGGGCTTTGTCACGATCGGAATTTTCACAGCCACCCAGCAGGGTATTGATGGCGCGATGTTCCAGATGCTCAGCCACGGGATCATTTCAGCTGCGCTCTTCCTGTGCGTCGGTGTCGTTTACGACCGGATCACAGTCGTGAGATCGCACATTATGGCGGTCTGGTGGAACGCATGCCGCGTTATGCCTTCGTTTTCATGATATTCATGCTGGGATCGGTGGGACTACCCGGAACCGGCGGATTTGTCGGGGAGTTCCTGATCCTGGTGGGAGCTTTCCAGGACAACACCTGGGTGGCCGCGCTGGCGTCGACAGGCGTTATTCTGGGGGCGGCCTATATGCTGTACCTGTATCGACGGGTGATATTCGGCAAGCTCGATAAGGAGCACCTCAAGCAGATTCTGGATCTGGAGCCGCGGGAGATTGCGATCTTTACGCCACTGGTGATCCTGGTCTTCTGGATGGGGATTTGGCCCGATCCGTTCCTCAGCGTGTTTGACGCTACGGTTTCGAACCTGCTGCAGAACTACCAGTCCGCGCTCGCGATTGCCGAGCCGTTGAACTTGGCCGGACGATAGGTCAGGGAGCGAATATGAACATCACAGCAGATCTTGCCGTCATCCGGCCCGAGCTATTCGTCGCAGTCGCCGCGATGGGGATGCTGATGTTCGGGGCGTTCCGCAAGGAAAACTCCGCACGGTTTGTGTCCTGGCTGGGCGTGGGTGTATTCGTGGTCGCAGGTGTTCTGGTATTTGCCGGTTCGGCCGACACGGCCATGGCATTCGGAAACCAGTTCATCGTTGATGACTTCGCCGTTTTCGCCAAGATATTGCTGATATCCGGCGCAGCGCTGTCTCTGATTCTGGCCGTTCCCTACAACCTGCGCGAGGGTATCGACCAGTTCGAATATCCGATCCTGATTGTCTTCGCCGTTCTCGGCATGATGATGATGGTTTCGGCCAATGACCTGATTTCGCTCTATCTGGGGATCGAGCTGCAAAGTCTGGCACTGTATGTGGTTGCAGCGATCCGACGGGACACGCTGCGCTCGTCCGAAGCGGGCCTGAAATACTTCGTTCTGGGCGCATTGAGCTCGGGCATCCTGCTTTACGGCGTGTCGCTGGTATATGGCTTCGCGGGGACGACGAATTTCGAAGTTCTAGCCAACATCTTCGTGGCCGATGAAAATGCTTCCATTGGCGTGATCGTCGGGATCGTGTTTATCGCTGCCGGGCTGGCCTTCAAGGTTTCGGCGGTTCCGTTCCATATGTGGACGCCCGACGTGTATGAAGGCGCGCCAACGCCGGTTACGGCGTTTTTCGCCGTTGCACCGAAGATTGCGGCCATGGCCCTGTTCGTGCGAGTCATGCTGGAGCCCTTCGGAGATCTCGTTCTCGAATGGCAGCAGGTCATCTGGTTCGTCTCGCTGGCCTCGATGGTTCTGGGGTCCTTTGCCGCCATTGCGCAGACCAACATCAAGCGCTTGATGGCTTATAGCTCCATCGGTCATATGGGATTTGTTCTGGTCGGTCTGGCTGCGGGGAACGAGCAGGGCGTCGTGGGCATCCTTGTCTATCTGACGATTTACCTGTTCATGACGATAGGTACGTTCGGCTGCATTCTGGCGATGAAACGGGCCGGACGCATGGTCGAGGACATCGATTCTCTCGCCGGGTTGAGCAAGACGAATCCGCTGATGGCGCTGGCGCTAGCGATCTTCATGTTTTCGATGGCCGGAATTCCCCCACTCGGTGGCTTCTTTGCCAAGTTCTTTGTCTTCAAGGCTGCCATCGATGCTGAACTTTACGTTCTTGCGGTTGCAGGCCTGCTGACCAGTGTCGTTGGTGCGTTCTATTACTTGCGGATCGTCAAGCTGATGTATTTCGACGAGAGCTCTGAACCCTTCGATAAGAATTTGGGGCGCGAAATCACGGTCCTGGTGACGGTGACGGCTGTGATCACGGCCTTTTTCTTCGTGGGTCTTGGCCCGGTCCTGACCGGTGCGGAAACTGCGGCGGCGGTTCTGTTCGCCGCATGATGCGACACCCCCAGGTGCCGCAGGGGTGCCAGTTGTTCGCCCATAAAAGCATCGGCAGCACGAGCGAGGAAGCCCGGCGTCTCGCTGAAGAAGGCGCGCCGGACCGTATTGTGATCTGGGCGGGTGAGCAGACCTCGGGCCGCGGACGCCACGGGCGGCAATGGACGTCTCCTCCGGGCAATCTCTATCACTCGATCATCTTTCGTCCCGATTGTCCTGTTGCCGAAGCGGCTCAGCTTGGCTTTGTCGTCGGTGTTGCGATGGCCAGCGCGATCCGTGCCCTGTCGGATATTCCCGTGGTCCTGAAATGGCCCAACGACCTGCTCATCGACGAGAAAAAGGTTGCAGGAATTCTGCTCGACAGCGCCGATGACGGGGCAGGGGGCGTTGCCTGGGTGATCGCGGGTATCGGTGTGAACATCGAAAACCATCCCGAAGACCTGCCGGATGCCACCGATCTGCGAGCCGCAGGTGCCACGTTTTCTGTCGAGGACCTGATCGAGGCGTTTCTGCCGAAGCTGTTTGTCCGGCTCGATGAATGGCAACGGGACGGTTTTGCCCCGATCCGTTATCAATGGAATGAACTGGCCATGGCATTTGCCTCCCGGATCAGCGTGAAACTCCCGGACCGCACGGTCACCGGAGATTTCGAGGGCATTGATGCGTCGGGAAACCTGATCCTTCGTCATGATGGTCGTCTGATCTACGTTGCAGCAGGGGATGTTTTCCCGGTAAGCAACTCCGCAACAGGAGTGTCGTGATGCTGCTAGCCATTGATTGTGGAAATACAAATACCGTGTTTGCTGTCTATGACGGTGACACGCAGTGCGGCCAGTGGCGCATTGCGACCCATGCGCAGCGAACATCCGATGAATACGCAGTCTGGCTCACACAGCTGATGTCCCTGCGTGGCCTGTCGGTTGAGGATATCAGTCAGGCGATTGTCACCACCGTTGTACCGGGCACGCGGCGCAACCTGACCAATCTTCTTGAATCCCATTTTGGTGTGACGCCGCTGGTCGTACGGGACCCGACTGTCGATCTGGGGATCGAAGTGCTGATCGAACGGCCAGAACAGGCCGGCGCGGACCGCTTGGTGGCCGCCGTGGGCGCACATCTGCGCTATCCCGGAGACCTGATTGTCATCGATTTCGGGACCGCCACGACGTTCGACATCATTGATGCAGATGGCAATTTCCGTGGCGGAGTCATAGCACCGGGGATCAATCTCTCGGTCGAAGCGCTGTACACGGCCGGTGCCCTGCTGCCCCGCGTAAACATAGAAAAGCCCGAGAAGGTCATTGGCGGGGCGACCGTCCCGGCGATGCAATCGGGAATTTTCTGGGGCTATGTCTCGATGATCGAAGGCATGATCCCCCGCATCGCTGCAGAATATGATAAGCCGGTCACGGTGGTTGCAACCGGTGGCCTGGCAGCACTGTTTGCTGACGTGACCGATGTCATCGATGCCACCGAACCCGACATCACCCTGATTGGTCTTCGGGAAATAGCTCGCCTCAACGGCATCGCCTGAAGATAAGGTTTTCAAACATGTCTCTTGTTCCCGGTTCAGACGAAATTCTGTTCGTGCCCCTCGGTGGTACGGGCGAAATCGGAATGAACCTCAATGTCTACGGACATGACGGCAAATGGCTGATCATCGATTGCGGTGTCACCTTCGGTGACCCGAGCCTACTCGGGGTCGATGTGATGATGGCCGATCCGACCTTCATTGAAGAACGTCGCAAGGATCTGGTCGGTATTCTGATCACCCATGCCCATGAAGATCATGTCGGGGCGGTGGCTCATCTCTGGCCGCGGCTGCGCTGTCCGGTTTATGCGACGGCGTTCACGGCGAGAATTCTGCGCCGCAAGCTGGAAGAGGCTGGGATAGCGGGCAAGGTAAAGGTTCACGAAGTTCCGTTGTCCGGTAATATTCCGCTCGATCCGTTCGATCTGACGCTCGTGAATATGACTCATTCGATTCCCGAGCCCAGTGGCGTGATCATGCGAACTGGTGCAGGGACGATCTATCACACCGGTGATTGGAAACTCGATGATGGCCCCATGGTGGGCGGGGCACCGGATACGGACGCGTTGCGCGCCGTCGGCGATGACGGTGTTCTGGCCATGATTGGTGATTCCACAAACGCCATGGTCGAAGGCCATAGCGGCTCGGAAGCCGCTGTGCATGCGAGTATCATGGATTTTGTGGGGACCATGGAAAATCGGGTCGTGTTTGCATGTTTTGCGAGCAACGTCGCGCGGGTGCAGACACTGGCGGAGGTTGCGCATGCCCATGGGCGCGCCGTGGGTCTTGTTGGTCGATCCCTGTGGACGATGACGGAGGCCGCACGCGAAACCGGATATCTGAGGGATCTGCCGCCTTTTCTGCGGGAAGAAGAGGCTATGCAGTTGCCGCGGGACAAGGTCCTGATGATCTGTACTGGAAGTCAGGGTGAGCCGCGTGCCGCCTTGCCGCGGATTGCACGGGGCGATCATCCGCATATCTCGTTCGAAGCAGGGGATTCGGTTGTGTTTTCATCCCGGATCATTCCCGGCAACGAGCGTCCGATCGGTCAGATGCAGAGTATGCTGTCCTCACAGGGTATCAATGTGATCACCGAGCGCGATCATTTCGTGCATGTTTCGGGGCATCCGGCCAGCGAAGAGTTGCGCCAGATGTATGACTGGATCAGACCGAAAATCGCGGTTCCGGTGCATGGTGAGGGACCGCATCTGCGGGCGCATGCGGATATCGCGCGTGAGAGCGGTGTTGCGCACACGCCGATTATTTCCAATGGTGATGTGTTGCGTCTGAACGCGGATGGAGCAGAGATCTGCGGTCAGGTGCAGTCCGGACGGCTGGCCGTGGATGGCACGGATCTGATCCGGATTACGGATCCGAGCTTGCGTGAGCGCGCGCATATGCTCTGGAACGGGTCTGCTGTGCTGACCATTGTCATGGACAACAAGAACCATCTCGTGGCCGAACCACAGCTTTCGGCGCCTGGCCTTCTTGGTGATAATGACGATGACTATGATCTGATGGATGATGTGATCGATGACGTGATCGACACCTTGTCAAAGATCAAGGGCAAGAAGCGGAATGACGACGATGCCACGATCGAGCAGTTGCGCCGTGCCGTCCGCAAGAGTTTCCGGATGCGCCGTGGCAAAAGACCCACGACCGATGTGCATCTTGTGCGACTGGAAGACTGAGAGGCAGAACCGGTGATTGGACGTTTGAACCATGTGGCGATTGTTGTGCCCGATCTGGCAGCGGCAGCGACCGTTTACGCGGAAACACTTGGCGCAACGGTCACCGAACCTCACGATTTGCCATCTCACGGTGTGACCACCGTGTTCGTCGAACTTCCCAACACCAAGATCGAGTTGCTGTACCCGCTGGGTGAAAACTCCCCGATTGCGGGCTTCCTGGAGAAGAACCCGTCCGGGGGTATGCATCACATTTGCTATGAGGTAGATGATATCTACTCCGCGCGTGATCAGCTCAAGGCTCAGGGCGCGCGGGTGCTGGGTGACGGCGAACCCAAGCCGGGCGCGCATGACAAGCCGGTGTTGTTTCTTCACCCGAAGGATTTTGCCGGGACCCTGGTCGAACTTGAGCAGGTCTGATCAACCATGAACCCTGTCACCGCCACCGTCGTTTTCATCATCATCTGGTGGATTATTCTGTTCATGGTCCTGCCCTGGGGGGTGAGCCGCACCGAGAACCCGGAAGCTGGCCATGATCACGGCGCGCCGGCGCGTCCCATGCTGGTGCGCAAGCTGTTGATCACCACGGGCATCACCATCATGCTGTTCGGTATTCTGTATGCGGTGATCGATGCCGAGATTCTTTTACTTCAGGACCTTGCAGCCAAAATAGGCCGCTAGACGCCGAAGAACCCCGCAATCGCAGCCAGCAATACAACGAGCCATGACGGCGCCCGCCACATGGCGAGGAGCACCGCTGCGATCACCACGGCTGCAAAGTCTGATGCGTCCCGCACGCTCGAGGTCCAGACCGGCGTATAGAGGACGGCCAGCAACAAGCCGACAACTGCGGCATTGACTCCGCTTAGGGCTGAGCGAATACGTTCGCGCGAGCGCAAGGCATCCCAGTAGGGCAGGGCAGCACCCAGCAACAGGAAAGAGGGCAAGAAGACCGCCCCAATCGCCAGCAATCCGCCGACCCAACCCCCAAGATATTCGTCTCCGGGATTGATGACATTGCCCAGATACCCGGTCAGGGCAAACATGGGTCCGGGGATAGCTTGCGCTGCGCCGTATCCGGCCAGAAAGGTATCGGTATTTGTCCAGCCTGTGGGGACAAGCTCCGCTTCCAGAAGGGGAAGAACGACATGGCCGCCGCCAAAGACCAGTGAACCGACCCGGTAAAAGCTTGCAACGGCATCCAGATTCCCCGATTTGACTGTCTCCGTCAGGATCGGTAGCCCGAACAGCAACAACAGGAAAACCAACAGCAGGACAAGGCCCATGGCCCGCCCGGATGGTCGTACAGGCGGGACGTTGATGTTTGCCGGCGCCTCGCGAATGAGCAGCGCACCGGCACATGCGGCGACGGCGATCACCAGTATCTGCAGCCATGCGGAACCGGCGAACAGAATGGCCACGCAGGCCAGAGCGGCAAAACTGGCCTTGGTCGGGCTGCCGCAGGCACTCCGGGCCATACCCCAGAGTGCATTGGCGATAACGGCGACAGCGGCGAGTTTCAGACCGTGGATTACTCCCTGTCCGGATGACGTTTCGGCAAAGGACAGCCCGAATCCCAGTCCGATCATGATGATGGCTGCGGGGGTCGTGAAGCCGACCCACGCCGCAAAACCGCCCAGCCAGCCGCGCTGAAGCATGCCGATGGCGATGCCGGTCTGGCTGGAGGCTGGGCCGGGCAGGAACTGGCAAAGGGAGACAAGATCGGCGAAACCTCGTTCGTCGATCCAGCGTCGCCGATCCACGAACTCGGTCCGGAAATAGCCGAAATGTGCGACGGGCCCGCCAAAGGCGGTTGCACCCAGGACGAGGAATGTCAGAAATATTTTCGCGACGCCGGGACGCGCTTCGGTTTGCGTATCGCTGGAAATGGTTATGCTCTCCGAAACGTGAATTTCATCGACTATAAGGGGCGAAAACGGTGTCGGGATACTGTGATATTTCACCGGGTCACGAATGGCATGGCCCGTACCATGATAACGAATACGGGTTCCCGGTTCGCGACGAATCCGAACTGTTCGAGCGTCTGATACTGGAGATCAATCAGGCGGGTCTGAGCTGGCTGACGATCCTGAAGAAACGTGAGGGATTCTCCCGGGCCTATGACGGGTTTGACGTGGATATCGTAGCGGATTACGGCGCGAAGGATCGAGAGCGTCTGCTCAATGATGCGGGCATTATCCGAAACAAGCTCAAGGTGGATGCAGCGATCTCAAACGCCGCGCGCATTCGTGAGATGCGCGAGACCCATGGCGGTTTTGCCAATTGGCTGGATGCCCATCATCCTTTGAGCAAGGAAGACTGGGTCAAGTTGTTCAAGAAAACGTTTCGTTTTACGGGTGGAGAAATCACCAGCTCGTTCTTGATGGGGGCGGGGTATTTGCCCAGCGCGCATCGGGAAAGCTGCCCGATCTTCGAGCAGATCAGGGCCCATAATCCGCCTTGGTTGCGCACAGTATGAAATGAAAACGGGCCGGGGAAATTCCCGGCCCGCTTCACATAAAATTGGTTGTTGATCAGCCGATCAGGTTGAATCCGTACAGCAGGCCAAAGCCCACTGCGAGGATGTAAACCGCAGGGCTGGCTTCGCTGAAACGCCCTGACAGGATCTTGGCCGCCGCATAGGTGATGAATCCAAATGCGATACCGTGTGCAATCGAGAAGGTGAACGGCATGATCACCGCGGCGAGAACCGCCGGGCCATATTCCGTAACATCGTCCCAATCGAGCTCCGTCAGGCCACGCACCATCAGGACTGCCACGAAGAGCAGCGCCGGAGCAGTTGCAAAGCGCGGTACCAGACCAATGATTGGGGCCAGGATCAGCGCCAGGATGAACAGAACACCGACCGTGACAGCCGTCAGGCCCGTCCGTCCGCCCTCGCGAACGCCCGAAGCGCTTTCGATGTAACTGGTCACCGTTGAACTACCGACCATCGAACCTGTGATGGTTGCGATACTGTCAGCGGACAGTGCTTTGCCCATGCGGGGCAATTTACCGTCTTCATCCAGCAATCCGGCACGATGCGACACGCCGATCAGCGTGCCGGCGGTGTCAAACATGTCGACAAACAGAAAGGCAATGATCACGGAGATCATGCTGATCTGTAGAGCGCCCATGATGTCCAGCTGCAGGAATGTCGGCGCCAGAGATGGGATCGCGAAGTTCATCTCGGTTCCGCTGGCAGCCCCGAATATATGGGCCAGTATCGTTGTCCCGATGATGCCGATGACAATCGCGCCTTTCATCCCGATCCGATCAAGTGCGATGATTCCCACAAAGCCAACCGCGACAAGGATCACCTCAATCGACGTGACTTCACCGAGGGTTACCAGAGTTGCCGGGTGATCGACGGTAACTCCGGCGATCTTCAGTGCGATGACACCGATGAACAAGCCAATACCCGCCGAAATCGACATTTTCAGCGATTTTGGTATGGCGTTTATGATCCAGGCTCTGATTGGCAGGATTGTGATAATCAGGAAAAACACACCTGACAGGAAGATCACACCCAGGGCCGTTTGCCAGGGCACACCCATGCCGCCGACGACACCAAAGGCGAAAAAGGCGTTCAGGCCGAGACCCGGAGCAAGAGCGATCGGGTAATTGGCCCAGAGACCCATGATCAGACAGCCAACGGCTGCCGCAAGGCAGGTCGCGACGAACAACGCGCCTTTGTCCATGCCGGTGGTCGACATGATGTCTGGATTGACGATGATGATATAGGCCATCGTCAGGAACGTCGTCAGGCCCGCCATCACCTCGATGCGGACTGTCGTTCCATTTTCCGACAGCTTGAAAAGATTTTCGAACATTGCGGAGTATCTCCCGTGGTTTCCCCTAGAACGTCCACGCGAGGACTTACGGTGCGTAAAAACACGCGAACTTCGTACACCGCAGCCGAAATCGGCCACATCCCCTCATGTGGAGGAAAACGTTACCGTGATTCTTCAAATCCCCGTTACAGCTTTGTTAAGCCCCATATGCGACCCTCAGAACATGAAATATCTATTTGTATTCATCGTGTTGCTTTCGTCCCGTTTTCCTTAACCAGTTGGTTGGCGTAAACCGCTTCCATCCAATGGAGCGGTGACATGGCTGACCCGACAACAACAGGTTTTGACCCGAAGCCCCGTACACTCGAAGCTCGTTTGGGGTTCGCATTTCAGCAACAGGAACGAACCGGACTGAAGCTGGCAGCGCATTTGCGCGCATTTGCCATGGCTGCGATCACGATCTGGATTTTTGTACTGCTGGGCTCGGCATTCTGGTTCTACCTGCCGGTGATCATCCTGTTCGTGATCAGCGGTTATGCTCACTATCTGTTCTCATTGCGCGGATTCCGCGGCGATGGGCATGCGTTTCTGTTCTTTGTGGTTGATGTGGTGCTGGTCATCATCGCGCTGTTCGCGCTCGTCAGTTATTCCGCCCGGGCGATGATGTTTGCGGGATTTGCGTATGTCATTGCGTGGGGCGCCGGTCTCGTCTGGGTCTCAACGTTTCCGGCAACAGTCTTTGATATTCCCGGTTTTGATTATTCCGAAGGGCGTTTAAGCCGATTTCTCGATCCTTACTATGTGTCTATGGATGTACGGATCATGGAAATACTGGTTCTGCTTCTCACCACGGCCATTCTGGCCACAGCCGTGGCCCGTGGTCGCCGGCTGATCCGGGAACAGGTTTACATGGCGCGAGAACGCTCCAATCTGGCGCGCTATTTTCCACCGAGCATTGCTGATGAAATTGCCGTACATGACAGCGTGCTGGGCAAGGTGCGCAGTCAGAATGTCGCTGTGATGTTTGTGGATATGGTCGGGTTCGCGCATATGGCAGAGACAGTTTCGCCGGAAGAACTCATCGATATGCTGCGGGCATTCCACCGGCGGGTCGAGGCGGCCGTCTTCGAGCATGCCGGTACGCTCGACAAGTTTTTTGGGGATGTGGTGCTGGCGACATTCGGAACACCCGAGCCCGGAACGGCAGACCCGGCAAACGCCTTGCGATGTGCCAAACACATCTTCGATCTGACCGATGAATGGAACGAACGCCGGGTTGAAGCGGGTTTCCCTGCCGTTCGACTGTCGATTGGGGTGCATTATGGCCCGGTCGTGGTCGGGGATTTCGGAACCGAGCGACGGCTTGAGTTTGCGGTGATCGGAGACACCGTCAACGTCGCCTCACGGCTGGAGGAGTCGACCCGCGCCGTGGGCAGCAGAATGGTGGTGAGCAACGATCTGGTGGACGCGGCGACCCGGGATACCCCGGAAGATGCAGAGGGATTGCTGGTCGGATTCACGCCCTATGAGAACCTCGAGCTACGCGGGCGCGATCAGGCCATAAATGTCTGGACCTATGGGCGCATAGAATAGTCGGCAAATGCCATGGACAGGCGCGGCTGATTTTCCTTACTCTCCGCCGCGCCACGCCTGACCGGAGACAAATCTATGCGGCGCAGTCAGTTATTCCTGCCCACTCTCAAAGAAACCCCATCCGAAGCGAAGATTGTTTCGCATCGCCTGATGTTGCGCGCCGGTCTGGTTCGCCAGTCCGCGGCCGGGATCTACACCTGGCTGCCGGCGGGTTATCGGGTGTTGCGAAAGATCGAACAGATTGTGCGCGAGGAGCAGGATCGGGCAGGGGCACAGGAAGTTCTGATGCCGACGATTCAGTCTGCTGAAGTTTGGCGGAAATCCGGGCGTTACGATGACTACGGCAAAGAGATGCTGCGGATCGTGGACCGACATGACCGGGAAATGCTCTTTGGCCCGACAGCCGAAGAGGTCATCACCGATATCGTTGCCAATGAGATCACCAGCTACCGTGATCTGCCCAAGAATCTCTACAACATCCAGTGGAAGTTTCGCGATGAGGTGCGTCCGCGATTTGGGGTGATGCGCGGTCGGGAATTCCTGATGAAGGACAATTATTCTTTCGATCTGGACTACGAAAGCGCCCGGCATTCTTACAACAAGATGTTCGTCGCCTATTTGCGGACCTATGCCCGAATGGGGCTGACAGCGATCCCGATGGCTGCGGATACCGGGCCGATCGGTGGTGATCTGAGCCACGAGTTCATTGTGCTCGCCGACACCGGTGAAAGTGCCGTCTTCTGTGACAAGGCACTTCTGGAATTGCCGGCACCGGGCGATGAGGTCGACTATGACAGCGACCTCGGGAGTACGGTAGAGACCTGGGCCAGCCACTACGCCGCCACGGATGAGAAGCACGATCCGGACAATTGCCCGATTTCCGGCGATCAGCTGGTCACCGCGCGCGGGATCGAGGTCGGGCATATCTTCTATTTCGGAACCAAATATTCAGAACCGCTGGGTGCCACGGTGCAGGGCCCTGACGGACAGAAAATCACCTTGGAAATGGGCAGCTACGGCATTGGCGTCTCGCGTCTGGTGGGCGCAATCATCGAGGCATCCCATGACGATGCCGGAATTATCTGGCCGGAATCCGTTGCACCCTGGCTGGTCGGGTTGATCAACCTGAAGGCGGGTGACAGCGAGTGCGACGCGGCGAGCGAAAAGATCTACGCGGATCTGCGCGCGGCTGGCATCGAAGCGCTCTATGACGACCGTGATGAGCGCGCGGGCACCAAATTCGCTGATATGGACTTGGTGGGGATCCCCTGGCAGCTCACAATCGGGCCGCGCGGGATCAAGGATGGCAAGGTTGACGTCAAGCGTCGGGGTGCGGACGAAAAGGTGGAACTCGCGATCGACGCATTGGACGACTGGATCGCCGAGCGGGCAGGGTCATAGCGTGGCCACAATGGTGCAAAAGATCTTGCCTGCGATACGATTTGACAGGATTTGTCCCTGATGTTCTCTGCCGTTGAATGGATGATTGCCTGGCGCTACATGCGCGCCCGCCGTGCAGAAGGCTTCATTTCGGTGATCGCAGGATTTTCTCTGTTGGGCATCGCGCTTGGTGTGGCGACCCTGATCATTGTGCTCTCGGTCATGAATGGCTTCCGGATCGAACTGCTGGACCGGATTTTGGGCCTGAACGGCCATATCGCGGTGGTCAGTTCGGCCGGTGCGGTGTCTGACTACAATCCGCTCGCCGAGCGGGTTCGGGTGGTGGATGGCGTTTTGTCGGTCACGCCGCTGGTCGAGGGACAAATTCTGGCGACAAGTGGTGGCCGGGCCGCCGGGGCGCTGGTGCGCGGACTGACACCGGAGGATCTGTCGAGCCGACCGTCTATTGCGGGGAATATACGATCCGGAAGCCTCGACAACTTCAGCGGGGCCGATGCCATTGTGCTGGGGTCCCGCCTGGCCCGTACACTGGGCGTAATCGCCGGGGATAAGGTCACGCTGGTATCACCAAAGGGCACGGTCACTGCATTTGGCACAGTGCCGCGCATGCAAGCCTATCGTGTGGTCGCGACTTTTAAAGTCGGCATGTTCGAATTCGACAGCAGCTTTATCTTTATGCCGCTCAAGGCCGCGCAGCAGTATTTCCGGCTGGGTGACACGGTTAGTCAGCTCGAAGTTTTTGTGGAAAATCCCGACAATCTGTTGCGTCAGAGGCTGGCGATCGGTGCCGCGATTGATGGCGAACATCGATTGTTCGACTGGCAGCAGGCCAATCGCAGCTTTTTCAATGCTTTGCAGGTCGAGCGCAATGTCATGTTCCTGATCTTGACGCTGATTATTCTGGTGGCGGCCTTCAACATTATTTCCAGCCTGATCATGCTGGTGAAGGACAAGGGCTCGGCCATTGCCATCCTGCGGACCGTAGGCGCCTCGCGGGGTACCATCATGCGTGTGTTCTTCATCGTGGGTGCCAGTATCGGCGTCGTGGGGACCCTGTCAGGAACCATTCTTGGGCTGTTGTTCGCGCGGAACATCGAAACGCTGCGACGGGCGCTGGAAACCCTGACGGGAACCGACCTGTTCGCTGCTGAAATCTATTTCCTCAGCCAACTTCCTGCCGAAGTCGATTCTGGGGAAGTGGTGATGGTCGTCTGCATGGCGCTGGGCTTGTCGGTCCTTGCGACGCTGTATCCGAGCTGGCGCGCGTCACGGCTGGATCCGGTGGAGGCGTTGCGCAATGAGTGATCTCGCGCTTGAACTCAAAGGCGTGACCCGGACGTTTGAGCAGGGTGGTCGCGACCTGTCTGTCCTGCGCGAGGCGGAACTCGGCCTGGCGCGGGGAGAGATCGTTGCGCTGGTAGGGCCTTCAGGGGCGGGGAAATCCACGCTGCTGCATATTGCAGGGCTGCTGGAGCGCCCGGACGCCGGCGATGTGATCGTCGCCGGAGAGAGTTGTGCAAGTTTGCCCGAGGCGGACCGCACACGGCTGCGACGGGGGGCACTGGGCTTTGTCTATCAGTTCCATCACCTGCTGCCGGAGTTCTCGGCGCTCGAAAACGTGATGTTGCCCCAGATGATCGCCGGTGTCGGCAAGTCGATGGCGCGAGACCGGGCCGGTGAACTGCTCGAAATGGTCGGTTTGAGTGACCGGGCAACACACCGACCGGGGCAATTGAGCGGGGGAGAGCAGCAACGCATTGCCATCGCCCGCAGCGTGGCCAATGCGCCCGCGGTTTTGCTGGCCGATGAACCCACCGGAAATCTTGATCCGGAAACAGCCGGGGCCGTCTTCGGGCAAATGCTCAACCTTGTGCGCGGGGCTGGTTTGGGGGCTCTGGTGGCGACCCACAATCTGGAACTGGCGTCCAAGATGGACCGCGTGCTGCAAATGCGTGACGGCAAGGTCGAAACGGCCTGAGTTGTCCCCGCCTTTCGCGCTGTTCGGCCGCGAAGGGATCGGAGAATCGGTTTAGTCTGACGCCATGTCACACGCCGATTTCGTCCATCTTCGCGTCCATTCCGCCTATTCGCTTGCCGAAGGTGCCCTGCGCATCCCGCAACTCGTGCAGTTGTGTCTGGACAAGCAGATGCCCGCCGTGGCTATCACCGACACCGGGAATCTTTTCGGGGCGCTGGAATTTTCGCTCGCGGCGGCAAAAGCCGGAATTCAGCCGATTGTGGGTTGCCAGATTGCCCTGGCTGTTGACGAGAACCCGGATTCCGCGCGTAAGGGCGGAAATACAGCGAGCCATTTGCATGACGTAGATCAACTCGTCCTGCTGGCGCAATCGGACGTTGGGTACCGAAACCTTCTGAACATCGTCAGCAGGTCCTTCATCGAAATGGCGGATGACGGCACGGCGATGGTGTCGCTGGAAAACCTTGATGGCATGACGGATGGGCTAATTGCGCTGTCAGGTGGTGTTGCCGGTCTTCCGGGACGATTGTTGTCTGAAGGACAGGCTGACGCGGCAGAAGCCGCCACGCTCCGGCTTGCAGGCTTGTTTCCCGGCCGTTTCTACGTGGAGATACAGCGCCATAACATCGACAGCGAAGACCGGCTTGAAACGGCCTTTCTGGACCTTGCTTACAAACATGATCTGCCGCTGGTGGCCACCAATGAGTCGATGTTCGCGGGTGAGGACATGTACGAGGCCCATGACGCGTTGTTGTGCATTTCCCAGAGCGCCTATGTCTCGCAGACGGAGCGTCGCCGGGTCACACCGGAGCATCGGTTCAAATCTGCTGCGGAAATGCGGGCATTGTTTGCAGATTTGCCCGAAGCGATCGACAACACGCTGGTAATTGCCCGGCGGTGCGCGTTTATGCCCACCGAGGCTGCGCCGATGTTGCCACCGTTCCCGACGGCGGATGGGAGCAGCGAGGAAGACGCCCTGCGTGCGGAATCCGAGGCCGGACTGGAAGCGCGTCTGGAAGCTCATGTCTATACCTACGACATGGATGCTGCAGCTCGGGAAGAGGCAGCGAAGCCATATAGAGATAGGTTGAGGTATGAACTGGAAACCATTGTTAATATGGGATTTCCGGGATACTTTCTTATTGTTTCCGACTTCATCAAATGGTCCAAGGCCAACAATATTGCGGTCGGCCCGGGACGTGGCTCAGGGGCCGGGTCCGTGGTGGCGTGGGTGCTGACCATCACCGATCTCGATCCGCTGCGGTTCGGGCTGTTTTTTGAACGTTTCCTCAACCCGGAACGTGTGTCGATGCCTGATTTCGACATCGATTTCTGCCAGGAGCGGCGGGACGAGGTCATTCAGTACGTGCAGCGAAAATACGGCAATGACCGGGTTGCCCAGATCATCACCTTCGGAAAGCTGCAGGCCCGCGCCGTGGTGCGCGATGTGGGGCGTGTTCTGGAGATGCCTTATGGTCAGGTTGACCGCATTGCCAAGCTGGTGCCCAACAATCCGGCCAATCCGACGACCCTGCAGCAGGCCATCGACAGCGAAGCACCGCTACAGGCCATGCGCGATGAAGACGAGGCGGTTGCACAGCTGCTCGATCTGGCCCTGAAACTGGAGGGGCTGTACCGGAACTCCTCGACCCATGCGGCGGGTGTGGTGATCGGCGACCGTGCCCTGTCGGGCATTGTTCCACTTTATCGCGACCCGCGCGCATCCACGCTGGCGACCCAGTTCAGCATGAAATATGTGGAGGCGGCCGGGCTTGTGAAGTTTGATTTTCTGGGCCTCAAGACGCTTGATGTACTCCAGAAAGCCGTTGAACTGCTCGCCGATCGGGACGTGCATGTCGATCTCGCACGATTGCCCTTTGATGACGCCAAAACCTTTGAAATGCTGGCCCGCGGCGACACCACCGGCGTTTTTCAGTGTGAATCATCCGGTGTGCGGGACGTGCTCAAGAAACTGCAACCCGATCGGTTCGAAGACATTATCGCCGTTGTGGCGCTCTATCGCCCGGGACCCATGGACAATATCCCCAGTTATATTGCGCGTAAGCACGGCCGCGAGGACGTTGACTATCTGCACGAGGATCTCGAGGAGTGCCTTGGTGAGACCTATGGCATTCCGATCTATCAGGAACAGGTCATGCAGATGGCCCAGCAACTTGCTGGTTATACGCTGGGCAGTGCCGATCTGCTGCGGCGCGCCATGGGTAAGAAGATCAAGGCGGAAATGGACGCTCAAGAGGAGTTGTTCGTGGCGGGCGCCAAGGAACGCGATGTCCCGGAAGACACCTCGCGGCGTATTTTTGCGACCATCGCCAAATTCGCTGGCTACGGCTTCAACAAAGCCCATGCGGCAGCTTATGCGCTGATCGCCTATCAGACGGCCTGGCTGAAGGCGAACCACCCGGTTGAGTTCTTTGCCGCCTCGATGACGCTCGATATGGGCAACACCGACAAGCTGGCGATCTACAAGCAGGAGCTCGAACGACAGAATATCGTGTTGCTGCCGCCGGACATGAACGAATCTGGGGTCGAATTCGGTGTGGCCACCCTCGACCCATCAGATGCAGCGCCGGTTGCAGAGGGCGAAGACGAGGTGGTTCCGCCGATCGGTGGAATCCGCTACGCGCTCGCCGCGATCAAGGGGGTCGGTCGGGCGGCCATGGCGGAACTTGTCGCCGAACGTGACGCCAATGGATTGTTCACGGATGTTTTTGAGGTCGCCAGTCGGCTGAATGCCCACGTGATGAACCGCCGCCAGCTTGAGCATCTCATTGAGGCCGGCGGGTTCGACGCTCTCGACGTCAACCGGGCGCGGGTATTCGATGGAATCGACCACATACTCGGGCATGCTCAGGCGACCCAGCGGGAGCGGGAGAGCGGTCAGTTCAATCTGCTGGGCGATATGAGCGGAGATCCGGCGATCAAGCCGAAATTGCCCGACCGCATGGACTGGTTACAGTCTGAGCGCCTGCAGCGTGAGCTCGATGCGGTTGGATTCTATATGTCTGCGCATCCGCTTGATGAGTACGGTAAGTTACTGCAGAAGCTGGGCATCGTTGCCAGCAATGAAATCGAGGACACGGTCAACGCTCAGGGTGGCGCGGCGGCACTGGCGCTTGCGGGATCGGTTATCTCCGTGCAACAGCGTACCTCGCAGCGGGGTAGCAAATACGCGTTTGTGCAACTTTCCGATGCGAAGGGAACCTTCGAGGTAATGATGTTCTCCGAAGTTCTCGATGCCTCCCGCGACATCCTGAACAGTGGAAAACCGGTCCTGATTCAGACCGGTGCGCGGATCGATCAGGGCCAACTGCGCCTGTCGGGGCAAAGCGTCCGTCCGCTCGAGGCGACTGCGGCCAGTGCGCCGGTCGCGATCCGCATCTGGCTCGAGGATATGGAGCCTCTGCCGTCGCTCAAGGCCTTGATCGAAAGCGAGGCGACCCCGAAAGAACATGACAACGTCAATGGGCGCATCAGTCTGGTGATTCCCGATGGCAGCCGGGAAGTGATTGTGCGCCTGAGCGGGAGATATCGCTGCACCCCACAAATCCGCGCGGCCATGGCGGCCATTCCGGGTATCGCGGAAGTGCGCGAACTCTAAGTGCTTCGACAGAGTTTCGTGTAAACTCGGCCCTCGAATTAGGAGAGAGATTACAATGTCCACGAAACTAGCCGAAAAAACCGCCTCTCAGGCCGCGGACCGCGAGGTCGGGGCCTTCACCACGCTGATCGACAATGAGCGCACCCGGATCACCCACTGGGTGCTCAAGCCCGGGCAACAGACTGGCTGGCATTTGCACGATTTCGATTATGTGACGCTTCAGCAGTCCGAAGGTACGCTCTTTCTGGAGCACGCCGACGGGACTGAGCGCACGATCGAGTACGTGCCCGGCACCGCAGCATCGATCAGCGCGCCGGTTGAGCACAATGCGATGAATATCGGTGATGTTGATATCGTCGTGACGGAAATCGAATACAAAACCTGAAAGTGAGGTCCCTGTGTCCCGCAAGCTGGATGAGAAGACCGAAGCCGAAATCCCGACTGACAAGCTTGGGCATTACGAAGTCCTCATTGACAATGCCACCACACGGATCACGTTTCACCGCATAGAACCGGGTGAAAACTCGGGCTGGCACCGCCATGAGTACAACTATGTCGGTTATCACTTCCAGTCGAGCGAGGTCGAAATCGACCGTACAGACGGCAAGGAAGGCACCATGCGTTCGCAGGAAGGGGTTGCCACATTCTATGATGTTGGTGATGGCTTTGAGCACAATGTGACTGTGAAAGGTGACAGCGCGCTGGTGGCTCTGGAGATCGAATACAAGAAACCCTGACCTGCGGCGAGAAAGCCCTTGTCTTTCACGTGAACGGCGGGTATCACCCGGTCCGTTATCGCATGAGCGAAACGTCAATCCACACGTAGACCTACGGCAAGCGGACAGACATCCCCGCGCGTCGATCCGGTGCCCCTCAGGGGCGGCAGTCTGCGGAGGTTCAACCGGAAAAGGAGAGACCCATGGCGGTCCCAACATTTACAATGCGCCAGCTGCTCGAAGCTGGTGTTCACTTTGGTCACAATACGCGTCGCTGGAACCCCAAGATGGGTCCGTTCATCTTTGGGGTCCGCAACGGTATTCACATCATCGATCTGCAGCAGACGGTGCCGATGCTTTACACCGCGCTCAATGCGGCACGGAACGTGGCATCCGAGGGCGGGCGCGTGCTCTTCGTCGGCACCAAGCGTGCGGCGAGCGACATTGTTGCTGAATCCGCGCGCAAGTGTGGTCAGTACTATGTCAATCAGCGCTGGCTCGGCGGCATGCTGACTAACTGGAAGACAATTTCCCAGTCCATCAAGACGCTCAAGGAACTCGATGAGAAGCTCAGCGGAGAAGCTCTCGAAGGCCTGACAAAGAAAGAGACCCTGCAGCTGACCCGTCAGCGTGACAAGCTCGAGATGGCCCTTGGTGGCATCAAGGAGATGGGCGGTCGCCCGGATCTGGTCGTGATCATCGACACGAACAAAGAAGACATCGCGATCAAGGAAGCCAAGAAGCTCGGTATTCCGGTGGTCGGCGTCGTCGATTCCAACTCGAACCCGACCGACATTGATATGCCGATCCCGGGCAATGATGACGCGATGCGGGCCATTCAGCTCTATTGCGATCTGTTTGCAGGCGCGGTGATTGATGGTTTGCAGCAGGATATGGCTGCGGCGGGTGTGGATGTTGGCGCGTCTGAAGCCCCGCCGGTGGAAGCGCTCGATCAGGCTGCTCCGGAAGCTGCCGTTGCTGAAGCTGCTGCGGCGGAGACGGCACCGGCACCGGAAGTGGAAGCTGCGGCACCTGCCGAAACCGACGCTGCTGCATCATAAATTCGTTTACCTGCAATAGTTTAAAACCAAATACGAAAGTGGAGTATCAGCATGGCTGAGATCACCGCGGCTGCCGTCAAGGAGCTTCGTGAGAAATCCGGCGCGGGCATGATGGATTGCAAAACCGCACTTACGGAAAATGATGGCGATATGGAAGCAGCTGTCGACTGGCTCCGTAAAAAGGGCCTGTCCGCTGCTGCAAAGAAGGCGGGCCGCGCTGCGGCCGAAGGCCTCGTTGGCATGCGCATCGAAGGCAATACCGGCGCACTCGTGGAAGTGAATGCCGAAACTGATTTCGTGGGACGCAATGAGATGTTTCAGGAGTTCGTGGCAAAAACCTCCGAGATCGCGATTGAAAACGGCGAAACCGTTGAATCGCTGAAAGCCGCCGACTTTGAGGGCGGCACGTCTGTGGAACAGGCGGTTGTCGATCTGGTTGCCAAGATTGGTGAGAACCTGGGGCTGCGTCGTTCTACACGTCTTTCGGTCTCGAACGGTTCGGTGGCCGGTTATATCCACGGTCAGGTTGCCCCGGGGATGGGCAAGATCGGCGTTCTGGTTGCGCTGGAGTCCGAGGGTGACAAGGCTGCGTTGGACGATCTTGGCCGCAAACTTGCCATGCACGTTGCCTCTTCCCAGCCGCAATTCCTGGATATCGACTCTGTCGATGCCAGCGCACTCGAGCGTGAACGCGATATTCTGTCCGAACAGGCGCGAGCCTCCGGCAAACCGGAAGAGATCGTCAGCAAGATGGTTGAGGGTCGAATTCGCAAGTACTATGAAGAAGTTGTGCTGCTGGAGCAGGTCTTCATCATGGACACGGATTCCAAGGTTGGAAAGTTCGTCGAAGCGGCTGCCAAGGAGATCGGGAGCCCGATCAAAATCGTTGGTTTTGAGCGGTTTACGGTTGGCGAAGGCGTGGAACGCAAGGAAGACGACTTTGCAGATGAGGTTGCGAAACTCGCAGGCTGATTTGCTGTTCGACTGCGGGAGGCGGTCAGCTGATGACAGGTGAGGGATCTTATAAGCGCGTCCTGCTGAAGATTTCAGGCGAAGTCCTTATGGGAGACGGCGAGTTTGGCCTGAACCCGGAAACTGTCGACCGTATTGCCGGCGATATTGCCCAGGTGCATGCAAGCGGGATCGAGCTTTGCCTCGTTGTTGGTGGGGGCAACATCTTTCGGGGTGTTTCCGTCGCAGCACAGGGGATGGAGCGGGCCAGCGCCGACTATATGGGCATGCTGGCAACCGTGATGAATGCTCTGGCGCTGCAGAGCGCTCTGGAAGCGTATGATGTGCCGACCCGTGTTCTCTCGGCGATTCCGATGTCGACAGTCTGTGAACCCTATATCCGCCGCCGTGCGGTGCGGCACATGGAAAAGGGCCGCGTCGTGATTTTCGCCGCGGGAACGGGCAATCCCTATTTCACGACGGATACCGCGGCGGCGTTGCGTGCGTCTGAAATGGACTGCGATTGCTTGATGAAGGGCACCAAGGTCGATGGTGTGTATGCCGCAGACCCCGAGAAAGACCCGTCAGCTGAACGTTTTGAGTCCCTGACGCATTTCGATGTCCTGCAGAAAGACCTCAAGGTCATGGATGCGGCTGCGATCACGCTCTGCCGAGAAAATGATATTCCGATTTTGGTGTTTTCCATCCAGAATGCCGGGGAAGTGTCCCGTGTACTGCATGGTGAAGGCCGATTCACGATTGTTAGAGGAGAAGGCTAATGTCTGCCGATGAAAGCGATCTCAAACGCCGCATGGATGGCGCGCTCGAAGCGTTGAAACGGGATTTTGCAGGGCTGCGCACGGGGCGTGCCTCGACAAGCCTGCTCGAGAATATTCAGGTCGATGCCTATGGCGCAGCAATGCCGCTAAACCAGGTTGCATCCGTGAGTGTCCCCGAACCCCGACTGTTGACCGTGCAGGTCTGGGACAACGGGAACATCAAGGCGACCGAAAAGGCGATCATGGATGCCGAGTTGGGACTGAATCCTCAGACCGAAGGCAATTTGATCCGGGTGCCGATTCCCGAACTCAGCGAAGAACGTCGTGAGGAAATGACCAAAGTGGCGGCGAAATACGCCGAGCAGGGGCGTATCGCGATCCGCAATGTCCGCCGTGACGGTATGGACACGCTGAAGAAAATGGAAAAAGACAACGAAATATCCCAGGACGAGCAGCGTGACCGTGGCGAGGGTATTCAGAAATTGACCGACGCCCATATCAAGATCGTCGATGAGCTGCTCGAAGCAAAAGAGCAGGAGATCATGCAGGTCTGAGTGTGATGACCCGCGGTTCTGACGACCCCATTTCCGTACCCCCGCATATCGCCATTATCATGGATGGCAATGGCCGCTGGGCGCGCGCGCGCGGCCTGCCGCGGACCGCAGGGCACAAGAAGGGGGCACAGGCTGTTCAACGCACCCTGGAAGCCGCAATTGATCTGGGTGTGCAGTATCTGACGCTGTTTGGCTTCAGTTCGGAGAACTGGAGCCGCCCTGAGGGAGAGGTATTTGACCTCATGGGGCTGCTGCGCCGGTATCTGCAATCCGAAACGGCGGAACTCCATCGCAAGAACATCCGTATACGTGTGATTGGTGACCGCAGCCGCTTTTCCGAGGATATTGTGGCCCTGATCAAGGGCGCCGAGGAGATGACGGCTGAGAATGACGGCCTGAACCTGACGGCAGCTCTCAGCTATGGGGGACGTCAGGATATTGCGACTGCGGCACGGGCAATTGCAGAGAAAGTTGCTGCGGGGTGAACTTGATCCAGCGACAATCGATGAAGATGCGCTGGGGCAGCATCTCTGGACCCATGATCTGCCCGATCCAGACCTGCTTATCCGTACCAGCAATGAACAGCGGATCAGCAA
>CALSML010000007.1 GCA_943787445.1 uncultured Alphaproteobacteria bacterium | reverse complement strand
CGTATTCGGGCGGCGCGGCGGCAAGAACGGCCGCGGTAGCGGTATGTGGGCCAATGATGAACCCGTCGATCACGGCATCTTACCGCCGCCTTGCACCCGGCGACCGGGTTCGATTCATACTGAGTGGTGGCGGCGGCTACGGCGATCCTCTTGAGCGAAATCCGGATCGGGTACTAGCCGACGTGGAACAAGGATACGTCTCGATCGAGCAAGCTGGAACCGAATACGGCGTGGTCATCGATCCAAGCGAGATGACAGTAGATGTCGAAGCAACGGCGTCCCTGCGAGCTCGAATGTCATGACGGCTGTAACGCCCAGATCGCATCCGGCAAAAACGAAACACCGTCGGTCAGTCGAAGACGGCGGGGTCAAACCGATTGGCCGGCCGATTTGGCTGCTCAGCCCGGGGGGGTTCTTTGGCTGCTGTTGTTCGGCTTGGCGCCGCTCGCCTTCATGCTGATGATGTCGTTCTGGACCTCGACAATTTTCGGCACCAAGCAGACTTTTCCTTCGACAATTACGCAAGGGTCCTGGTCACCGAGCTATACCGCGATCAGCTGTTCAAGACCTTGCGGATCGCCTTTATGACCACCGCGATGACTGGTGGTGATCTCCTATCCGGTGGCCTATCTGCTATCGCGTCTCATGGCAATGCAAAAAGCGCTGTTCGTGCTGATGATGTTTCTGCCGTTCTGGACCAGCTACGTCATCCGCGCGTTCGTTTGGCTGCCAATCCTCGGCCGCAATGGAGCCATCAACAATGCGCTTCAGGCGCTGGGCATCACCGATGCCCCGATCGACTGGTTGCTATCAACGAAGGTGCGGTGTTTCTCGGGCTGGTCTATGTCTACACCCTGTTCATGACGCTACCGATCTATCTGTCGCTAGAGATGATCGACCCCGCTCTGATCGAGGCGGCAACCGACCTCGGTGCGCGGCCGGCCTCTGTGTTCCGGCGGATCATCCTGCCGCTTAGCTGGCCCGGCGTTCTTTCCGGCTGCATCATGGTGTTCCTGTTGTCGATTAGCGCATTTGTTACAACCGCAGCTGCCTCGGCGGCCCATCGGGCATCATGTATGGCAACGTGATCGCCAGCCAGTTCCTCGCCAACAACAACTGGGGCGTTCGGATCGGCCCTGTCGATAACCCTGGTGGGGATCGTATTGCTGCTCCTGCTCATCAGTTCTCGCTGGATCGGCGTGCAGCATGTCTTCACCGGCGGACGGAACAGCTGACGCCATGACCTCGATCACCGAAGGACAGGCCAATATCGCCAAACCCCTTGGCCGCAAACCGGCGCGCGGGCATCGGCCCTATGGGGGCTATCGGACCGCCTTGGGGATTTATGCGGTGCCTTCTATGCGTTCCTGTACGGCCCCGCTGCTGATGATTGTGCTGCTGTCGTTCAACGATTCAGAGATCGTTGGCTTTCCCTTCCAAGGATTCACTCTCCATTGGTACGACGTGGTGTTTGGCAGTCCGGAGCTTTTGAAGGCGCTTGGCAATAGTTTGGGGGTGGGCTTTCTGGCAGCCACGATCGCCACAACGCTCGCGCTGACTTTGGCCATGGCCTTCCGTCACCAGTTTCGCGGCAAGTCCATCGCCTCTATCTGATTTTGGTGCCGATCATCATTCCCGGCATCATCGGCGGCATCGTCTTACTGATATTCTTCGGTTTTCAGGCATTCGCTCGTCGCTGTGGACTACGGTTTTGGTCGCCCACGTAAACTGGGTGCTGCCGTTCGCCTTCCTCACCCTATTCCCCCGCTTGCACGGGTTCGACCGAGCGCTCGAGGAAGCGGCGATGGATCTCGGCGCGAAACCCCTGGAAATATTTACTCGCATAGTGTTCCCGATCATTCGGCCCGGCGTTATCGCCACAGCTCTGTTCTCGTTCAGCCTGTCGTTTGGACGAGTTCATCCGAACCATATTCGTCAGCGGGTTCGACCGCACCATACCCGTTCAGTTCTGGGGGCTTATCGTTGACGAATTGGCCCCCGAGTTACCCGCGATGGCAGTGCTTATCATCGTGATTTCGATCTTTAGCTCGCTTGTCGGATTCTACTTTATGTGGCGCGCCTCGAGGAGCGCCGGAACCCAAACCCAAAAGACGGGTTGAAGAAATGTGCGTGCCCTGAAAAGTCACAACCAACCTCTGAGGGAGGAAACAAATGAAAAAATCTACTTCTGACGCAGCTAAGCTTAATCAGAAAGCACGGGGCCAATCGCCGCACGTTTCTGAGGAGGGTGCGAGCGTCGCCGGCATAGGCGGACTTGCCAGTACGCTGCCACTCTCACCGGTGTTTGCCCAAGCGAAGAAGGTCGTCGCCATTATGCCCGGCGTCTTCATGCCTGAACCCGGCGCGACCGATTGTCGAACAATTATCCGGAGTCACGGTGGAGAACGCACCCTATGTCTCACCGACCGACACGCTGGCAAAATTGATGGCGCCGGGAGGCACCAAAAACTACGACATGATGATCAGTCTGACCCAGTTCGTGAAAGGCCCGGCATTGGGCAGCAAGGACGGCGAAGAACGCCTACATGCGCTCGATATGAGCAAAATACCCAATGCCCAGAACCTGATGCCGTTGTCAAGAAGGACATCGTCACGAGAGCCGGCAAGACGTACATGGTCCCGGTCGTTTGGGGGTATGATTCGGTTGTCTACAACGCCGACAAGATCCCGACAGACGACCCGCTCACGCAGTCCTGGGGCGTCCTGTTCGACGACAAGTACAAGGGCAAAGTGGCCTGGCGCGACGACGCCCACGGCATGATCATGGCGGCGGCATTGCATCGCGGACACCCCGATCCGGTCGCCATGGATGCCAACGATCTGAATGAAATCACCGCCTATTTGATCGACCGCAAGAAGAACGTGCGCACCATGTGGAGCAAGTCGGCGAAGCGGTGAACCTGATTTCCTCAGGCGAGGTTTGGGCCATGTATGGCTGGATCGCCATGCGGGCGGGTCTTGCAAAAGCAGGGCCTGAACGTCACCAACAACTGGCCGACAGACGGCTTGCTGACATGGAACCAGTCCGGTTTCGTGCCAAAGGATCGCCGAACGCAGCCAACGCCGAAGCCGTGATAAACGCCATGTTGTCGAAGGAATACGGCCAGAAGCTGACCGAAGTGACGAATTATCCGTCGACGTCGGCCGAGGTTGCTGCCCAGTTCAGCGCAGAGGACAAGCGCAACTGGGCTTCGATCTGGTCGATCGTGGCGTCAAACTTTATGGACTCAAACTTCCGGCCAATATCGACAAATGGGGTGGAGTCCTGGAACATCGTTTAAGACTGCCTAGCCGGCCTTATCGCTCTGGTGGCCGTGGCTGAAGCTGCGGCCACATGGTGGCCGATACCGTTGACTAAGTATAAGGACCAGCCGGTGACAAACCCTGCCTCCGACATCGCAATAAAGCAGACCGCCACGCCAGCGCGGGAATCAGCCGCAGCTGATGTAGCGGTCGATATTCGCAACGTTTCCAAATGGTTCGGCGATGTGACGGCGCTCGACGATGTGTCCTTCGATATCCGCCGGGGGGAATTTTTCTCTCTGCTGGGGCCGTCAGGCTGCGGCAAGACCACTCTGTTGCGAATGATCGGCGGGTTCGAAACACCAAGCGAGGGGCAGATTCTGATCGACGGTTGTCGATCGTTTGGTGCGCCGCCCTACGCGCGCAGCACCAATATGATCTTTCAACATTTGGCGTTGTTTCCGCATATGAACGTTCTCGACAACGTCGCGTTCGGTTTGAAAATGAAACGCATCGATGCCGATGTAATAAATCAGAAGGTACACCAGGCACTCGACCTGGTTCGCCTCGAAGGGTACGGCGAACGCAAGATCGACCAATTGAGCGGCGGTCAGAAACAGCGCGTTGCCATGGCACGGGCCCCTGATCAACGATCCGTCGGTTCTGTTGCTCGACGAGCCATTGGGTGCCCCTCGACCTGCAATTACGGCTACAGATGCAAGACGAATTGCGCCGCCTGGCATAAATCGCTCGGCAACACTTTTATTTTCGTGACCCACGATCAGAGTGAGGCGATGGCGATGTCCGACCGAATCGCGGGTGATGGACCAGGGCCATATTTTGCAGATTGGCACGCCGGAAGACATCTACGAGCACCGCGAACCCGTTTCCGTCGCCGATTTCGTTGGCCATACCAATGTGTTCGATGGCCACGTTACCCGCATCGACGATAAAGGCGTTGTCTCGTGGTGTGCAGTGGCCTGACGTTCCGTTGCATCGCCCCCGGCCGGGTTGGCCGAGGAGCAACCGGTGTCGGTCGCCTTGCGGTTTGAAGACGTCGCGCTGGGAAGGCGACGTCGGTTCGACCGACGGTACCGGATGCTCGGTATTGGTGACCGAGAAAATGTATCTGGGCGGCATGTTTCGTTTCGAGACCAAAACCAGCGACGGCGTTGCCTCACATTCGACGTCGTCAACTCGGACGCCGCGCGACTGGTCGCCGAGGGAAATACGGTAAATCTGCCTGGCAGCCGGCCGACGTGTCGGTATTGCTGGAATAATATCGCGGATCCAAGATTTGCGTGAGTGAAAGGGGGACCGATGTCTTTGAACATAGAATGGCAGCGTAACGACTATTCGGCGTGTTCCCTATCGGCTCTACCACGACGCCGATGTCTATGCGCACGAGCAGGAGCTCATCTTCCGCGGGGCCCGACATGGTCAATATCTTTGCCTTGAGGCAGAGATGGCCGAACCCGGTGATTTCCGCACCACCTGGGTTGGTGACACACCGGTTCTCGTGAGCCGCGACCGCGACGGCACTGTTCACGCGATGGTCAACCGATGCGCCCACCGCGGCGCAGCCGTGTGCCGGCATGGTGCGCGGCAACACCAAAGTGCACACCTGTATCTATCACCGCTGGAGTTATGATTTGACCGGCAACCTGATCGGCATTCCTTTCCAGCGCGGGGATTGGCGGCCAGGGCGGCATGGATGAGGATTTTCGACAAGGCCGAGCACGGCCTACGACGCCTGCGCGTGGCCTGCTGCTAAAGGAATCATCTTCGGCACTTTCTCCGACGCAACCGAGCCACTGGAAGACTATCTGGGCCCCGATGAGTGTGCCCATATCAGCCGGTTAATGTGCAAGCCACTGCGCGTCCTGGGCTATCAGCGCCAAACAAATCCACGGCAACTGGAAGCTCTATCTGGAAAACTTGCGCGACACATACCATGCAAGCCTGTTGCATGAATTTCTGGTGGACGTTCGGGCTCGACCGGGCGACCCAGAAAGGCGGCGTCAAGATGGATGTGCGCCACCGCCACAACCTCACCTACGCCCATGCCGGGTCCGACAGCGATGGCGACGCCAAGGCCGCCTATGGCGATCACCAGCTCAACAGTGGACAAGTTTGACGTTACGAGACCCGCGGCTCCTGGAGTTTCGCCAAGAATACGAGGATGACCGCAACCTCGCGATCTCGACAATGTTTCCCAACGCGTCGTTCCAGCAGCTCAACAACTCACTGGCGACGCGCCAGATACAATCAAAGGGAATCGACGCATTCGATTTAGATTTGGACCTATTTCGGTTACGCCGATGATGATGAGGACATGACAGACCATCGCCTGCGTCAGCTTAATTTATTTGGTCCCGGCGGCCTGGTATCGATGGAAGACGCCGAAGCGATCGAGATCGCCCACCGCGCCAGTCGCAGCGAAGATGCGAGCGCGACAACCGTGATCGAAGTCGGCGGCAAGGGCGAAATTTCCGACCGTGCCTACCGGGTGAACGACGTGCCGATTCGCGGCTTCTGGTCGTATTACGCAGAACTCATGGGCATAGAGCCGGAAGGAGCGGTGCGGTGATCGCCGTTGAAGCTCGCCTGGCAATCGACGATTTGTTCGCCGATTACGGCGCCCATCTCGACGCCGACCGGCTGGAGGACTGGCTTGAGCTGTTCGTCGAAGACTGTGTCTACCAGATCGTGCCACGCGAGAACGCCGAGCTTGGCCTGCGGTGACCCTGATGCTATGCGAGAACAAGGATATGCCTGCGGCGACCGCATCGTCTCGCTGCGCCAAGCCAACGAATACAGCATCCACACCGACAAGCACCTGATCAGCAAAGTGCGCATTAAGGGCAAAGCCGGTGACAGCTACGCGGTCGAGGCCAACTACGCCATGTATCAGGCCGATAACGAGGGCAATGGCAGCCTCTATAGCTTCGGCACCTATGTCGATGAGGTGGTGTTCACCGACGACGGGCCGAAGTTCCGCGCCAAGACGGTGATCGTCGACAATTGGTCGATCCCGCACATGCTGTCGACACCAATATAGCTGCGACGGTTCCTCCAATGGTGACACCAAGTTTGATCAAGCATCGCGTGGGCCTGCTGATCCCGTCGTCCAACACCAATATCGAGCCGGAATATTATTCGGTGATGCCAGCGTCGGTAAGTACGCATTTCGCCCGCGTCGCCATGACAACGGTGAACGAGCAGGGCCTATCCGGCCAAGATCAAGACGTGGACCGGCAATCGAAATTATTGGCAGCAGCGCAGGTCGACGTCATTCTATTCTGCCTGACGGCTGCCAGCTTTGTCCTCGGTCTCGACTATGACAGCGCCCTCAAGCAGCGAATCGAAAACGTCAGCGGCAAGCCAGCCCTCACGGCCCGCGCAAACGGTTTGTCGACGCGCTGAACGCACTTGGGGTGCGGCGCATCGCGATGGCCACGCCGTTTGCGCCCGAAAGTCAATGAAGTCAGCCCGCGCCTTCATGAACGCCAACGGTTTTGATGTGGTGTCGGTAGAAGGGCTTGGCCTTGTCGACAATTTCTCCATGGCGCTGACCGAATACGAAACGGTACGTGCGCTTGTCCGACGCGCCGACCACCGCGACCGCCGAGGCGATCGTTATCCCCGGCGGCAACATGCCGTGCATGTTGATCGTCGACGAGCTGGAACGGGAGGTCAAAAACCGGTTGTGACCACCAATCAGGCAGGAATCTGGGCGTTGCTTTGCCATCTCGGTAGATATCAACGACTCGACGGTCGGGGGCGGTTTGTTAGAGAAAATTATGCCGCGCCAAATTCAGAATCGATAAACTCGAAAACCCCGGAAGCGTGGGGCCCTGGGTAGGTGCTGTCCGTCTAATGCGAACCCGTCTCCGAATTGGCGACTGACGCCAACTTCATGCCGCCAGTTGACGCCACGCGGCCAGCGCGACGGAGCACTCAATTTGGGAATGCACGGAAACGATGGCGGAGGGAGAGGGATTCGAACCCTCGATACGGTTTCCCGTATACACGCTTTCCAAGCGTGCGCCTTCAGCCACTCGGCCACCCCTCCGCGCGCAGTAGTGAATAGCTGAACCGGGCGCATCGCAACCGCTGGTGTTTTAACCAAATCGTTGAGGAGCTAAAGCTTGTGCGATCACCGATTGCGGTTAAGTGGAGACACAGCCGAAACCGATAAACGCAAACGCGAGGCCGGTCTGGGCGATGATCATTCTACGGATATTGGCTGGATACTGGTGATGCGGCACGTTGATTCTTTCGCGCGCGATATCTGCAGTCGCTTGATCCGGTCGCATTTCGCTCTGCGTCGGGCTGGATGTGGTTCCAGCTGCATCAGACGAGCCTGCAGGTTGCCGAACCCGCCATCGCACGTCATATCCCGGTGATCGGGCCATGGCTGCTGGCACCCGTATCTCGACGATCCTGACCTGGCCCGCCACTGGGCGTGTCGGCGTGCCCGGCGTTCTGCTGGTCGGCTGTCCGCCGGCGCGCACCGCAAGGACGGCATGTTCAGGTAGGCTCGAAGCCTACTCGTCACCCATCGCAGAGCCTGGAATAAAGGCCGATTGCGGGATTTCCACCTTGCCGAACTGGCGCATCTTCTTCTTGCCGGCTTTCTGCTTCTCGAGCAGCTTGCGCTTGCGTGAGATGTCGCCGCCATAGCATTTCGCGGTCACGTCCTTGCGCATCGCACTGATCGTCTCGCGCGCGATCACCTTGCCGCCGATCGCCGCCTGGATCGGGATCTTGAACATGTGGCGCGGGATCAGCTCCTTCAGCCGCTCGCACCATGCCACGCCCGCGCGCTTCGGCCGGTGCCGCGGTGGACGATCATGCCAGCGCGTCGACCGGCTCCTCATTCACCAGAATGCTCATCTTGACGAGGTCGCCCTCGCGATAGCCGATCTGGTGATAGTCGAAGCTGGCATAGCCCTTCGACAGCGACTTCAGCCGATCGTAGAAGTCGAACACCACTTCGTTGAGCGGCAGTTCGTACGTCGCCTGGCGCGCCCGCCGACATAGGTCAGGTTCTTCTGGATGCCGCGGCGGTCCTGGCACAGCTTCAGGATCGAGCCCAGATATTCGTCGGGAACGTAGATCGTCGCCTCGATCCACGGTTCGCTGATCGCTCGATCTTGTTGGGATCGGGCATGTCGGCGGGGTTGTGCAGCTCGATCTGGCCGCCGCCATGCGTCAGGTCGATCTGATAGACCACCGACGGCGCCGTCGTGATGAGGTCGAGGTCGTATTCGCGCGTCAGCCGCTCCTGGATGATCTCCAGGTGCAGCAGGCCCAGGAAGCCACAGCGGAAGCCGAAGCCCAGCGCGCGCGACTGTCTCCATCTCGAACTGAAGCTCGCATCGTTCAGCCGCAGCTTCGCGATCGACTCGCGCAGCTTCTCGAAGTCATTGGCGTCGACCGGGAACAGGCCGCAGAACACCACCGGCTGCACTTCCTTGAAGCCCGGCAGCGGCTCGGCGGCGGGCTTCTTGGCGTCGGTCAGCGTGTCGCCGACGCGCGCCTGCGCCACGTCCTTGATCTGCGCGGTGATGAAGCCGATCTCGCCCGGGCCCAGAATCGGTCACGCTGCTCGATCTTCGGCCGGAAGCAGCCGACGCGATCGACAGGTGCGTCGTGCCCGCCTGCATCAAGCGGACCTGCTGCCCCTTCTTCAGACGGCCGTCGATCGACGCGGACCAGGACGACGACGCCGAGATACGGGTCGTACCAGCTGTCGACCAGCATCGCCTTCAGCGGCGCGGTCGCGTCGCCCTTGGGCGGCGGCAGATCTTGGTGACGATCGCTTCGAGGATGTCGGCGAATGCCGATCCCGGACTTGGCCGACGCCAGCACCGCTTCGGACGCATCGAGGCCGATGACGTCCTCGATCTGCTGCGCACCTTCTCGGGCTCGGCGGCGGGCAGGTCGATCTTGTTGATGACCGGCACGATCTCATGATCGTGCTCGATCGACTGATAGACGTTGGCGAGCGTCTGCGCCTCGACGCCCTGCGCCGCGTCGACCACCAGCAGCGCGCCCTCGCACGCCGCCAGCGACCGGCGACACTTCGTAGGCGAAGTCGACATGGCCCGGCGTGTCCATCAGGTTCAGAAGATAAGTCAGGCCGTCCTTGGCGTTGTATTCCAGGCGCACGGTCTGGGCCTTGATGGTGATCCCGCGCTCGCGCTCAAGCTCCATATTGTCGAGCACCTGCTCAGACATCTCGCGCTCGGTCAGCCCGCCGCAATGCTGGATCAGGCGGTCAGCGAGCGTCGATTTCCCGTGGTCGATATGGGCCACGATGGAGAAATTGCGGATGTGAGAAAGGTCGGTCATTTAGACGGAGGAACAAAGCTCGAACGTTGATGGGGATAATCATTTTCATCGTGTCTGTTATTTCGGGGATAACTTTGCAAGGCCAAGAATACATTCGTTTTCATGGTCTTTTCATCCACAGGTCGGTGTTAGCACGTTGTGGGTTCCAAATGACTAGCCCCGCAAAGCACCGCCTGTGGCCTTCTCGACAGCCGCAACGATCTTCGCCGAGAACTCTTCGATCTCGGCATCCGTGAACGTGGCATCGGTCGGCTGCAGGGTCGCCTGAATCGCCAGTGACTTTTTGCCCTCCTCGACATTCTTGCCTTCGTAAACATCAAAGAGCGCCACATCCGTGATCACGTCCCGATCGGCGCCACGTGCTGCGCGCAGCAGGTCACCAGCCTGAACCTCAGCGTTCACGAGAAACGCAAAGTCACGACGAACCGGCTGCAGGCTTTCCAGACGCAGCGGCAGACGGGACGATCCCTTGTCCTTACGCGGTGGCAGGTTGTCGAGGAAGACCTCAAAGCCGACAGCCGGGCCGCGCACATTCAGGCCCCGCAATACTGCAGGATGAACTTCACCAAAATAAGCGAGTATGTTCTTGCCCAGACGCAGAGCACCGGAACGGCCAGGATGATACCAGTCCGGCGCATCGCGGCTGATCTGTACATTTGCGGCAGGCGCGCCTGCGGCCTCAAGTGCGGCAAGGGCATCAGCCTTGGCATCGAGCGCATCCGCAACGCGGGCCTTGTCCGACCAATGGGCCAGCTGGACATGGCCATGGCGCACACCCGCCGCGACAAGCTGCTGTCCATCCGGCGTCGCATCCTGATAGGCCGGGCCGAGTTCGAAAAGCCCCACATCGGCAAATCCACGATCTGCATTGCGTCCGGCCGCGAGCAGCAGATTCCCCAAAATCGACGGGCGCATGGCATCCAGTTCGCTGGAAATCGGATTGGCCAACAACAGCGTTTCAGAAAATTCCCCGAACAGTTCCGCATGAGCTCGTCCCATGAAGGACCAGGTCACTGCCTCGTCAAGACCGTTTGCGGCCAGCGCACGACGAACCGTGCTGGTGCGCCGCTGCTCCGGCGTGATCGCCACAGCGGGCAGTGCCGCATCACGATCCAGCGAGACTGGTGCAATCCGGTCAAATCCGTGAATGCGGGTGATTTCCTCAACCAGGTCGGCTTCACCACCAATATCCGGGCGCCAGGATGGTACTGCAGCATTCATGCGGCCGTTCAGCCGCTCGGTCTCGAACCCCAGCGCTTCAAGAATTTCGGCCTGACGCTCGGCGGGCACATCAACACCGCCAAGGGTCGCCACCCGGTCGTTGCGCAATTCCACGGAACGCTGCCAATCGGGCATGGCCCCGGCCGATGTCGGCATGCTGGTTTCGCCGCCGCAGAACTCAAGGATCAGACGTGCTGCCACTTCCGCACCCCATTCGGCGGATTCCGGATCAACGCCGCGCTCAAACCGATACCGCGCATCGGATTCCATCTGCAGCTTGCGACCAGTAGTGGCAACCGAGACCGGGTCGAAAAGCGCGACCTCCAGAAAAACCTCTGTGGTCTCTTCGGTACAACTCGATTCAAGGCCACCCATGACACCAGCCAAGGCTTCAGCGGTGTCACCATCGCCGATCACCGTCATCTCGTTGTCGAGTGTGTATTCCTTCTCGACCAGCGCCATGAAGTCTTCACCGTCACGCGCGCGCCGCATGGTCAGGGTCTTGTTCTTCAGCTTGCCGGCATCGAAGACATGCAGCGGGCGGCCCAGATCGAGAGAAACATAATTGGTCACATCCACGAGCGCAGAGATAGGTCGCAGACCAACAGCCCGCAGACGATCCTGTAGCCATTTCGGTGCCGGGCCGTTGGTCAGACCTTTGAAATGGCGTCCGACCACATAGGAACAGGCATTGCCGTCACCGGCAATTTCCCAGTTGACCGGGCTATCATAACTGCCTGCGACGGGCACGGCGCTGTCAAATGATTTGAGCATTCCCAGTCCCGCAGCAGCCAAATCACGGGCGATGCCACGCACACCGGTGCAATCAGGACGGTTCGGGGTCAGCTCGATATCGATCACCGGGTCGTCAATGCCCAACACCTCGGCAAAGGGCACGCCGATGGGGGCGTCTTCTGGCAGGTCAATGATCCCGTCATGCTCATCGGACAGGCCCATCTCCCGTTCGGAAACCAGCATGCCACTGGATTCAATGCCACGGATTTTGGCGGCTTTGAGTTCAACCTCTATACCCGGCACCCAGGTGCCAACCGGCGCGAACACGCCCTTCATGCCTGCGCGCGCATTTGGTGCACCACACACGACCTGAACCGTTCCATCGCCGGTGTCCACCCGACAGACCCGCAATCGATCGGCGTCAGGATGCTGTTCGGCAGAAACAACATGGGCCACGCGGAACGCAGAAAGTTCCGCCGCCGGGTCATCGACCGTATCAACTTCGAGCCCGATCTCAATCAGGGTTTCGACGATCTCGCCGACCGATGCCTCAGTTTCCAGATGGTCCTTCAACCAGCCAAGGGTGAACTTCATCGCCGCCCCCTAGAGACCACGAACCATCGATGGCACGGCAAGCGGCACGAAGCCGTAATGCCTGAGCCAGCGGATGTCGGCGTCAAAGAAGGTGCGCAAATCGGGAATGCCGTATTTCAGCATGGCAATGCGATCAATCCCCATACCGAAGGCAAAACCCTGATATTTGGTCGGATCAATGCCGCCATATTCCAGAACCTTGGGATGGACCATGCCCGAACCCATGATCTCCAGCCAGTTGTCGGCGCCCTCACCAAAGTTACCGATTCGCAGTTCACCGCCTTCGCGGGAACAGCCAATATCGACTTCCATCGAAGGCTCGGTGAAGGGGAAATGGCTTGGCCGAAAACGCACTGGCAGATCCGGGATGTCAAAGAAGGCCCGGCAAAAATCGATGATACAGCCCTTGAGATGACCCATATGGGTTGTCTCATCCACCACCAACGCTTCGATCTGATGGAACATCGGTGTGTGGGTGGCGTCAGAATCACTGCGATAGGTGCGCCCCGGCGCAATGATGCGGATCGGCGGTTTCGATGTTTCCATCGTTCGAATCTGAACCGGCGATGTGTGGGTTCGCAACACGGGTGCCGGGCGGTCGTCAGGCGGGTTCAAATAGAAAGTGTCATGCATCTGGCGTGCCGGATGCTCGGGTGGAATATTCAGCGCGGTGAAGTTGTGGAAATCGTCTTCGATATCCGGGCCTTCGGCCACGGTGAAACCCATTTCACCGAAAATCGCGATGCATTCCTCGGTCACCTGACTCACCGGATGCAGATGGCCCTCCAGCCGCGGGCGCGGCGGTAGGGTGACATCAACCGTCTCGTGGGCGAGCCGGGCTTCCAGCGCCACAGCATCAAGCGCAGCCTGTCGCGCGCCAATGGCGGCCTGAACGGCATCCTTGACCCGATTGAGAGCCTGCCCGGCTTCCTTGCGGGCTTCGCCATCCAGCGCGCCCAGGCCTTTCATCTGAGCCGTGATCGCGCCCTTCTTGCCCAGCGCAGACACGCGCACAGCCTCCAGCGCATCGAGGCTGTCGGCCGAAGCGACTTCGGCAAGCAGGGACTCCTGCAATTCAGAGATGTCAGGCGCGGTCATGATTCACCGATGGGCTTCTGCGCAAGCAATCTTTGGCCCGTAACCGGACCAAAGTGCTCTATGCAGATGCGTTTAGGGCGTTCTGTGCCTGGTCAACAATTTCCTTGAAGGCTTCCGGTTCGCGAATGGCGAGATCGGAAAGGACCTTGCGGTCCAGCTCAATGCCGGCCTGCTTCATGCCGTGCATGAACTGGGAATAGGTCATGCCATGTTCGCGAACACCCGCATTGATTCGCTGAATCCAGAGTGCGCGGAAATTGCGCTTTTTGACCCGGCGATCACGATAGGCGTATTGCAGGCCCTTCTCGACCCGCTCTTTCGCAACGCGATAGACCTTGGAATTACGACCCCGATAACCTTTGGCGGCCTTCAGAACCTTTTTGCGCCGAGCGTGGCGCTGAACTGTGCTTTTTGCGCGTGACATGGATCAGCCCTTTCTCTGGTAGGGCATCATCGGCTTGAGAACCTTCTCATCCGGTTTTGCAATCAGGCCAATCTTGCGTGCTTTGCGCTTCATCGACTGAGAGCGCTTACGCATACCATGGCGCATGCCGGCAGGTTTCATCTTGATTCTGCCGGATGCCGTAAAGCTGAAACGCTTCTTGGCAGACGACTTGGTCTTCATCTTGGGCATTGTGACCTCGCTTTTGCGGGTTGACGCTTGCGCGTGTGATTCAACGGCTAGGCTGCCCCGGGTGTTACAACTCACCCTGCCAGACCGTTGGTATTGGTAAACGGCGGCGGTTATAGCCCCGCTATGCCGGACTGGCAAGCGTTATCCCCCGGATTTCATTGCCTTTCAAGGGCGCCGGACGTAGCGTTCAGGCGCAACTAACAGGAACATTTTTGGGAAATCGCTATGGATCTCGGACTCACCGGAAAAACAGCCATTATCACGGGTGCCAGCAAAGGCATCGGCAAAGCCATCGCTGAAGTTCTTGCCGAAGAAGGATGCGTGCTGCATCTGGTCTCGCGCACGGAAGCAGATCTGAACGCCGTGCGCGACAATCTGAGCAGCCGATTCGACGCGCAGGCCACGGTCCATGCGCTTGATCTCTCCAAACCCGAAGACGTCCAGACTCTGGCCGACGCCACAGCAGATGCTGACATCCTGATCAACAATGCCGGCGCAATCCCCGGCGGCGATCTGGCCAAACTGAGCGATGATGACATCAAGGAGGGCTGGCAACTCAAGGTTTTCGGGACTGTCGGACTGGTGCGCCATTTCTACCCGCGCATGTGTGAGCGTGGCGACGGTGTGATCATCAACATCATTGGCATGGCCGGCGAACGTGGACGGGTGGCCTATATCGCCGGCTCCATGGGCAATGCGGCCCTGATGCAGATGACCAGGACAATCGGCGCAGAAAGCATGGACCATGGTGTCCGGGTCCTCGGTGTGAACCCCGGACCAACCCAGACTGAGCGTTTCACATTGCTCGCAAAGGCCAACGCGGAAAAACAATTCGGAGATGCGGATCGCTGGCGCGAAACCATGGGTGGTCTTCCCGGTGGTCGCGGCGGCCTGTCCGAAGAACTCGCCGCCGTCACCGCCTTCATGGCCAGTCCGCGTGCTTCCTGGGTTTCCGGCACCGTCATCATGGTCGATGGAGGCCAGCACTCCCGGCCACCGGCTTAAACCTGAACACCCTCAGTGACATTGCGTGCAGGTCGTCCCCCGATTAGCCTGCCCGCAAAACAACATGCCGACAGGGGTAAATCATGAATTTGGGACTTTCGGGCAAAACTGCCATCGTCACAGGCGCAAGCAAGGGAATCGGGCGCGCCGTCGCCGAGGCTCTGGCCGAGGAAGGCTGCTCGCTTCATATCGTTTCGCGTACAGAAGCCGACTTGAATCTTGTGCGTGACGATCTGAATCAGCGCTTTGGTGCCCAGGTCACCGTGCACGCGCTGGATCTCTCTCAGGACGCCGATGTGGCGAAGCTCGCCGCAGCCGCCGGGGATTGCGACATACTTGTGAACAATGCCGGTTCCATCCCGGCTGGCGACATCACCAGGCTCGACAACGCCGCGATCAAAAGCGCATGGGACCTGAAAGTCTTCGGTTTTCTCGGCCTGATCCGCGAGATTTACCCACGAATGTGTGAACGCAAGTCAGGTGTCATTGTGAACGTGATCGGCATGGCTGGCGAACGCCCAAGGGCCGCTTATATCGCCGGCTCCATGGGCAACGCCGCCCTGATGCAGTTGACCCGCGCCTTGGGCGCGGAAATCCTATGATCATGGTGTCCGCGTGGTGGGGATCAACCCCGGACCCGTTGAAACCGACCGGCTGGTCAGTCAGGCGAAGATCAACGCGGATATGGAATTCGGAGACGAGGAACGCTGGCGCGAAACCCACAAGGCCCTGCCCGGCGGACGCGCCGGACGCCCGGAAGAAATGGGCTGGCTCGCGGCCTACCTGGCCAGTGACCGTGCCTCCTGGGTTTCCGGCACGATCATCATGGCTGATGGCGGTCAGCACTCTCGTTCGGCACGGGCCTAGCAGACAAAGAAAAGCCCCGCACAAAAGCTGTGCGGGGCTCCTAATTTTTATTCATCCGATAAAGGACGACGTCAGCGCGGTGACATGACCATCACCATCTGACGACCTTCCATCTTCGGCATCTGCTCGACCTTGGCGATCTCATCGAGTTCGCCACGCACACGCTCAAGAACCTGTGCGCCCAGATCCTGATGGGCCATTTCACGGCCACGGAATCGAAGAGTCACTTTGACCTTGTCGCCATCGTCAATGAACCGGCGCGCGTTACGCATCTTCACGTCATAGTCATGGGTGTCGATGTTAGGGCGAAGCTTGATCTCCTTGACGTCGATCGTTTTCTGCTTCTTCCGCGCCTCATTCTTCTTTTTCTGCTCCTGATACTTCAGCTTGCCATAATCGATGATCTTGCAGACCGGCGGGGATGCATTGGGCGAGACCTCAACCAGATCAAGACCCGCATCGGCCGCGCGCTGCAAGGCAGCTTCAAGAGAGACAACACCGAGCTGTTCCGCATCTTCGGCAACAAGTCGGACTTCGGAAACCTGAATTTCCTCATTGATCCGTGGGCCCTCGCGCTTCGGGGGGCTCACATCTACTGGACGCCTAGCGATTACCGTTCTCCTTGTGTGGTTCGTTCAGACATTGAAATTGTATCTTTGCACATCATGCAGCGTCTTTGGTCGCCGGACTTTGCGCTTCGGAGCTAAGTTTGCCGACCACGTCGGCCAACGCAAGCACTTCCTGATCTTTTGAGCCAAGCCGCCGAACAGCAACCGTGCCTTCTTCGGCTTCCCGACGGCCCACAACCAGAATGGCCGGAACATGTAGATGGCTGTGCTCGCGCACCTTGTAGTTGATTTTCTCGTTGCGTGTGTCGGTTTCCACCCGCAAACCGGCCGCGCGACACGCTGCAGCCACCTCTTCGGCATAGTCGTCGGCATCGCTGGTGATCGTTGCCACCACGGCCTGGACCGGCGCCAGCCAGAGTGGGAAACGCCCGGCATAGTTTTCAATCAGGATGCCAAGGAAACGCTCGAAAGACCCAAGAATCGCACGATGCAACATCACCGGGCGAGCTTTCTCACCCTCCTCGTCGATATAAGTCGCGTCCAGACGTTCGGGGAGCACGAAATCCACCTGTAGCGTGCCGCACTGCCAGTCCCGGCCAATCGCGTCCCGCAACACGAATTCGAGCTTGGGGCCATAGAATGCGCCCTCACCCGGATTGAGTGTGAAGTCCAACCCGGCTTCCCTGGTCGCATCCATCAAGGCCTTTTCGGCACGATCCCATGTGGCATCGTCACCCGCGCGCACTTCGGGGCGATCCGAGAACTTCACCGCAACCTCGGTGAACCCGAAGTCGCGATACACCGACTGCAATAACTCGCAGAACGCCTTGGTTTCAGCGACGATCTGGTCTTCGCGACAGAAGATATGGGCATCATCCTGCGTGAAGGCCCGCACCCGCATGATGCCATGCAGCGCACCTGACGGCTCATAGCGGTGGCACGAGCCAAACTCGGCCATGCGGATCGGCAGATCGCGATAGCTGGTCATGCCAGAATGGCTGTAGATCTGCACATGGCACGGGCAGTTCATCGGTTTGACAGCGAGTACGCGTTCATCCTCGGCATCGATGGTGAACATGTGCTCGCGGAACTTTTCCCAGTGCCCCGAACGTTTCCACAGCGCCCGGTCGACCAACTGTGGCGTCTTGACCTCAATATAACCGGCATTGTCGAGACGGGCGCGCATGTAGTCCTCGGCCACGCGATAAAGGGTCCAGCCATTGGCGTGCCAGAACACCGATCCCACCGCTTCCTCCTGAATGTGGAACAGGTTCATCTCGCGGCCGATGCGACGATGGTCGCGCTTCTCGGCCTCCTCGATCATGGTCAGATGGGCCTTGAGTTCCTTTTCATTTCGCCACGCGGTTCCGTAGATACGCTGCAGCTGCGGGTTTGCCGCATCGCCACGCCAATAGGCACCGGCCAGCTTCATCAGCTTGAACGCCTTGGGCAGCTTGCCCGTCGATGGCAGATGCGGCCCGCGACACAGATCGACCCAATCGCCCTGACGGTACATGGTGATCTCGTAATCGGTCGGCAATTCGCCAACCCATTCCGCCTTGAAGGTCTCACCCTGCTCAACGAAGAATTCGCGAACCTGATCCTGTGACCAAACCTCACGAATGATCTCCTCATCACGGCCGACGATCTCTTCCATCTTCTTCTCGATGGTCTCGAAATCCTCGGTCGAGAATGGCTCCTCGCGATGGAAATCGTAATAGAACCCATCCTCGGTTGCCGGACCAAAGGTGATCTGTGTGCCCGGGAAGATTTCCTGCACCGCTTCGGCCAGAACATGGGCCGCGTCATGACGAATGAGTTCCAGCGCGTCGTCATCCTTGATCGTGATGAGCGCGAGCGCGGCATCCGATTCAATTGGGCGGTCGAGATCACGGATTTCACCATCGACCTTGACCGCCAGCGCTGCCTTGGCCAGGCCAGGGCCGATATCCGCCGCAATTTCCGCGCCGGTCACGCCGCGCGCATGGGTGCGCGCGCTGCCATCAGGCAGCGTGATCGTGATTTGGTCGGCAGATTCAGCTTCGGACATATCGTCCCCATACTAGAAGGTAAAACGTGAAGGCGGGATTTAATGCAGCTTGAGCGCCGCTTCAACCTCATCGACGGAAAGTTCGGTGAGAAGATCACGACGCAGGATAGTCACATCGGGTCCCTTTTGCGCACAAAGCGCAGGATTGGATGCAAACGAGTATAGCGTAACTGTCGGACAGCCCGCTGTCGCAATGATATGCATCGGCCCGGTGTCATTGCCAACCGCACCAACTGCGCCGCGGGCCAGAGCCACGATTTCAGCAAAACTCGTTTCGGCGGTCAGGTCACGGGCTCCGTCACAGAAAGAATCCACGATCCCGGTCGCATGTGCATCCGCACCCGCACCGATCAGCACCGGTGTGACACCTCGGGCGACAAGGCGGCGCGCCAACTCGGTATAGGACCCAACCGACCAGCGTTTCTCGGGACGATGCGCCGAGCCGCCCGGCACCAGCAAGACATAAGGTGCCGCCAGACCGAAGCGAGAGACATCCGCATCGACCCAGTCCATGGACGGTGCCGGCACGGTTTCGATCCCCGCCATGTGCAACTGCTCCGCCTGACGATCAACCGTGTGCATGTCATCGCGCCTCTTGTTGGCATGCGGATGAGAGGCAAAACGCGCAATTCCGGACCATTCCGGGCGCGACCCGGGCAACATCAGGTGAAAATAGCTGCTCGAGCGATCCGAGGTCTGAAGATCGTAGACTCGCGCAAACCGGCCTCGTTTCAGGCGATGACGCAAACGGAACCATGCGCGCCAGTTTTTCCAGCCGGGGCGTTCGTCAATCCAGATATCATCGAACCAGCAAGATCTTTTCAGGAACGCCGCATAGGCAGGCCCGGTCAACAAGGTGATCCGAGAATCCTTGTGATGTGCCCGGATCGCCGCAAACGGTCCCGTGGCCTGCACAATGTCACCAAGAGCACCTAGCTTGATGACGAGGATATTCTCGGAAACGCCAGTCAAGATTTTCTGCTTTCGAAAACCGATGCGTAGATTCGCAGAGTCGATGCGCACATGCCAGTCTTGGCATATTTGCTGCGCGCATGTTCGGACGCCGTCAGCGCCAGCGCCGCGCGCGCTTCCGGATCCAGTGCCAGAGCTGTTTCCAGCGCGTCTGCAAATGCCTCCGGATCGCCAGGCGCAAATCGCCAGCCCGTCACACCTTCAATCACCTGTTCGGCGGCACCACCATGATCGGCCACAACCACAGGACGACCCATGGCTTGAGCCTCGGCAACCACACGGCCAAAGGCTTCCGGATCCGTTGACGCTGAAACCACCACATCAGAAAGCATGTAGGCGGCTGGCATATCATCACAATGTCCGACGATCTGCACGTTCCCGGCCAGCTCGAGTTCCTCGACCCGGGCTTCCAGTTCGCGCCGATAGGCTTCACGACCCTGATCGGACCCGACAAGAAGACCGGTCACATGAAAATCCTCTTGCCCACGGCGCGATTTCAGCCGGGCCAGTGCCTCAATGAACAGCAACTGTCCTTTCCAGCGAGTCAGCCGTCCAGGCAACAAAACAACGGTGCTGTCATCCGGCAAACGCCATTTACCGGCAACGTCGACCATGCGGTTCGGATTGAACCCTTCTGCATCGAAACTGGCGGTATCAACGCCCCGCGGCACCACATGAACCTTCGGGCCGGACAAGCCGTAGTTGGCGGCAATGTGGTCGGCAATGAACTGGGAATTGGCAATGACCGCGTCTGCATCAGTCATCACGGCGTTGTACCGCTTTTTCAGATCACCCATCAGGCCAGAGCCGAAATTATAGGTGCCGTGGAAGGTCGTGACGAAAGGCAAACCCGCTTGCCGTGCCGCTGCGCGCGCGCTCCAGGCCGGTGCCCGCGAACGGGCATGGACCAGTTCGATCTTTTCCTGCTCGATCACACCCATCAGTCGTCGAATGTTCCGTCGGATCACAATCGGGTTCTTGGAAGCCAGCGGCAAGCTGATATGGCGCGCACCGCGACGCTCCAGCTCGACAACCTGGCGCCCCCCTTCCGATACGACAACGGCCGGCTTGCCCGCCAACACCAGCGCTTCGGCAACATCGATGGCACTGCGTTCCACGCCACCACCGCCAATATCGAGAGACGGCAGAACCTGCAGAACAACGGGCAGTCGAGACGCTGTATCCTTACACGCCGCCTCAGCCTGTCGTTCGGCATCCGGCGTGGTGCTAGAGTCGGGAACCTCGTTCATCAAGTCTGTGTCCCTGTTCCGATGGTACCCAACGACGTCCTACCCAAATTCATAAAGACCGAAGACGGCACGAAATTGGCATTTCGAGCCACAGCCGCGACGCATCCCGGCGCGGGACCGGGCATTGTGTTCCTTGGTGGCTTTATGTCTGACATGACGGGCCAGAAGGCAACCGTTTTGGAGAGTTGGGCGCAGAAAAGCGGCCGGGGGTTTCTCCGCCTTGATTACTCTGGCCATGGCGCTTCGGGTGGCGCATTCCGTGATGGGACAATTGGCCGTTGGCTGTCGGACGCGATCACCGTGATCCGGTATGTCGGCACAACCGTTGATGGTATGGGAAGCGATCTGGTTCTGGTTGGCTCTTCCATGGGTGGATGGATTGCCACACGAGTTGCGCAGGAACTTGCGCAACCGGATTCCAATCTGCGCGTGGCTGGACTGGTCACCATAGCGGCGGCGGCGGATTTCACCGAAGACCTGCTGCCAAACCGTATGGGGCCTGAGGCTCTGGCACAAATCCGCGACACGGGCATGTTTGAAGCTCCGTCGCAATATGCCAGCGGTCCATATGTGATCACCCGTGACCTTCTCGAGGAAGGTCGGAATCATCTTGTTCTGACCGGGAAGCTGTCCCTCGATATTCCGGTCCGGTTGATTCACGGCAGCGCCGACCCGGACGTGCCCTGGACCCAGTCGCAGAAACTGATGGAAGCGCTGACATCGCCGGACGTCGAACTGCTGATCGTCAAGGATGGTGACCACCGCCTGTCAGAACCGGCAGACCTGGATCGAATGATCCATGTGGTGGCTGGGCTCTGCGATCAGCTATCGACAAGCAGCGCCGCCAGTCCCGCCCGATAGTCGGGGTATTTGAGGCTCACGCCCAGTTCCTGCTTAATGCGCAGATTCGAGACTTTCTTCGATTCCGCATAGAAACTTCGTGCCATTTCGGAGAGTTCAGCTTCGGCAATCGGGATTTCCGGTGGGGGCACCACGCCCAGCAATTCGCAGGCATGCAGAACAACATCCTGTGGCGGCGCAGGATCATCATCGCAAACATTATACGCCGCGCCCGGGTTCGGACGCGCGATGGAGGCCTCCAGCACGGAAGCAATGTCGTCCACATGGGTTCGACTGAAGACCTGTCCTGCCTTGATAATGCGGCGGGCTTTCCCATGCCGAACGGTTTCAAGTGCATTGCGGCCCGGACCATAGATTCCGGCAAGACGGAACAGATGCACCGGCAAGCCATGCATCTGATGGAGCGCACACCAGGCTGCTTCAGCAGCAACACGGCGCGCACCGCGTTCCGTCGCCGGGTCGAGAGCTGCACGTTCGTCGACCCAGTCTCCACCACGATCGCCGTAAACACCTGTCGTTGAAAGATAACCCGCCCAGACAATCTGTCGGGCCCGCGCGGCAATATCGGCAGCGTGAAGATTGAGCACGGGATCTCCATCCGGCCCCGGCGGCACGGAACTCAGAAGATGGGTCACGCCATCGAGCGCCTGCATATCCGTCAGTGGTGATGCCGAATCAAACAGGCAGACGTCTATCCCGGCGTCGCGCAGATGTTCCGCCTTTTCCGAACTGCGTGTGGTCCCTCGCACTGCCCAGCCCTGCGCCAGAAGCCGCTCCGCAAGGACTCGTGCGCTGAAACCGAGACCAAAGACAAACAGTACATTTGCCGACATGTTACGTCCCGACCTCAGACATGGTTTTGCGCAGACTCCGCCACACTGGTAGACCTTCCTTGTACAATAGGAGCCTGCATGTTGCGCCGTCCATCAATCCTCGTCGCGAGCCTTGTCACAGCTTTGCTCGGGTTTACCGTTGTCACATTCGGGCCTGCGCAAGCCCAGATACGATTGTCAGAGCTGCCCCCAACCGAAGCCTACCGCACCTGCATCCTCGAGACCCAGAAAAACGCCGAAGCCGGTTTCGAAGCTGCAATTGCATGGCGCGACGAAGGCGGTGGCCCGCCGGCGCTACACTGTATCGCGCTTGCCCTCTTCGACATGGGACAACTGGACGAAGCCGCAAAACGGCTCGAAGAGCTTGCAGACAAGATGCCCGAAGCCTCCGATACAGAACGCGCTTCCGTTCTGGGACAGGCGGGGCGGGTCTGGCTGCAGCTGCGCGAACTGGATCGGGCGCATACGGTCCTGAGCAAATCCCTGTCGCTCGATGACAACGACCCCGAACTCTGGATCGATCGTGGTGAAGTCCTGGCCCGGAGCCGCGAATTCTGGGATGCGATTGACGATTTCTCCGCCGCACTGGACCGCGCGCCGGGTCACGTGGACGCTCTCATCTTCCGGGCGGCTGCCTATCGCCTTCTTGATGCGGACGATCTGGCGCGGGACGATATCGATCGGGTGCTCGACGTCGTCCCGGAACACCCCAATGCACTGGTCGAACTCGGAGCGCTCTATGCCAAGAGTGGCGCACTGGAGGATGCGCGCGCCGTCTGGGTCCAGGTGCTTTCACTCGCACCCGATTCTTCGGCCGCGCAGGCCGCACGAAACGGCCTCGAACAGATTGATGTGAAAGTCGAATAAGCATGACACCGGCGGCTGCCGACCGGTCAGAAATCCGGATTGGCGTAGTGCTTGGGCGGCGGGATCCCCGGTATGTGGTCTGCCAGAATGGGGCGCATGCTCGGCCGTGATTTCACCCGCGCATACCAGGATTTGGCCTCGGGAAAATCTTCCCACGGCACGTCGCCCACATAATCGACGCAGGACATCTGTGCCGCTGCGGCGATATCGGCCATGGAGAAACTTTCACCGCCCAGCCAGTTCCGTCGCTCGATCAGAAACTCGATATAAGCCAGATGGATCGCAATATTCGCATGGCCGGCACGAATCGCGGACGATGACGGTGCGCCCAGACCGAGAAAGCGTTTGTTGACCTTCTCATCCACCAGATTGACCGTCACCTCACGCTGAAACTTGAGGTCGAACCAGGCCGTCAGCCGTCTGATTTCGGCCCGGTCCTGCGCATTTTCGCCGAACAACCGAGGGGCCGGCTCTGTTTCTTCCAGATACTCGCAAATGGCAGAAGAATCAGCGACCACCAGAGGCGGGTTCTCGTCCTGGCCGGCCTCGATCAGCACCGGAACCTCGCCTGCCGGGTTGAGAGCGAGAAATTCATCCCGTCGCTCCCAGACTTTTTCAAGCTCCAGCTCAAAGGGCAGCTTCTTTTCCCCGAGCACAATGCGAACCTTGCGCGCGAAAGGGCAGAGCCAAAGATGATAGAGGGTTCGCATTTCGCCGGAACCCTAACCGAGCATCACGATTCAGGGGAAGCACCTCAGTCGCACGCGCAATGTCGAAGTGCCGAATCGCCAGCCATCTTGAGAATGTGTCGCCTGCTACTATAAAATCCCGATGACAGGCCGGCTTCGGCCCTTCCAATGGAAACATCGATATGCGCGCCGTCTTTATCGGATCGGTTTTGTTCAGCCGTACGGTGCTGGCGACACTGAAGGACATGTCGGCATTGAGATCACCGGCATTGTGACCCGTTGCAGGCGCCCTGCCTGGAGGCCGACGACACTTCGACCGAAGACCTGGCCCCAGACCAGTTGCAGAGATTCGTTCCCCACTTGCGCGACGGCACGCTTGTACCCCGGCCACAGGACCCTGAAAGCGGCAATGTCTGGCGCAAGCGCACCGCCGAGGATGGCCGGATAGAATGGCGCATGTCTGCGACGGATATTCACAATCTGGTGCGCGCACTCGCCACGCCCTATCCCGGCGCGACGTGTCGGCTGGACGTCAGCGACGTGGCCATCCACAAGGTTGAGGTTGTCCCCGAGGCCCCCGGAGAATCTGGAGCCCGGCAAGATTTTGAGCGTCGATCCGTCGGGAATTCTGGTGAAATGCGGCGAAGGCGCGATCCGCATTCTCGAACATGATTTCGACTCTCTTTCGCAGGCAGGACAGTATCTATGAGCACAATCCTTGTTGTAGCCCCTCACCCGGATGACGAAACCCTTGGCTGCGGTGGCACCATGCTGCGCCACATTGCCCGGGGTGATGACGTGCATTGGTGCATTGTGACAGCCATGCACGAATCCGGCGGGTATTCGACAGCACAGATCGCGGAACGTGAGAAAACGATCCGGACCGTCTCTGACCATTACGGATTCTCAGGCACTCATCAGCTCGGATTTGCAGCGGCAAATCTCGACCTTCTGCCCCGTTCTGACCTGGTGACTGGGTTCTCCCGAATCATATCTGAAATCGCACCCGAACGAATCTACCTGCCACACCCCCCGATAGCCCCAGCGATCATCGCATAGCCTTCGAAGCGGCAGCAGCCTGCACAAAGTGGTTCCGGTACAACTCGATCCGACAGGTCCTCGCCTACGAAACCCTGTCCGAAACCCGATTTGGGATTGACCCCGGCATCCAGGCCTTCCACGCAAACCACTATGTCGATATCTCGGAACATCTCGACGGCAAGATCGCCGCTCTCTCGCTCTATGGAGATGAATTCGCAGCACATCCGTTTCCACGCAGCGAAGACGGCGTCCGGGCGCTGGTCACGTTGCGTGGCGGAGAATCCGGCTGCATGGCCGCCGAAGCCTTCATGTTGCTCCGGGCCATCGAGACCTAATCGTCGGATTTTTTCTTTCCACCCCGAAATCCCCAACCCAGAATCGTGACGCAAAATGCGATCACGACCCAGATGAAGGTCAGGGGAAGAGCAATAATTCCCACAGGCGGAACAACAAAGATCAGAACGATCGAGACAAAAAAGGCAGCCAGCGCAACACCCATAATCAACGCCCTCCCAATTGCGTATTCAGAAAGACACCCAGATCGGCAATCATGCGCCGGGCTTCGTCGATCACGGCCGAAAATCCGAAAAACGCATGGTACACGCCGGGATAGACCGTCAGCTCACAGGGATGTCCGGCGGCCCCCAGCATCGTCGCAAAAGTCAGCGAATCATCGCGTATCGGATCGAGCTGGGCTGCGGCTACAAACACCGGTGGCAGACCCGCCGGATCCGCTTTGGCAGCAAACGCGCGCGGATCCTCGCGATCGGCAAGATTTGGCAGATAGTCGTCATACACAGCCTGTGTGTAGGCCTTGGTCAGCATGAAATCGCCGCCACCCAGTTCATTCATTGAGTCGGAGTCCAGATTGTAGTCCAGCACGCCATAAAGAGACGCAGCTGCCTTGAGCAAATCGCCCTTGCCGGCGTCACGCAATGTGATCGCCGCGCCCATGGCCACGCTGGCCCCGGCGGACGCTCCCCCGATGGCCATGCGGTCGGGATCGAGACCCCAGTCCTTCCCATGTGCCGCAAGCCACTCCACGACCGCGACAGCCTCAGTGACCGGATCGGGAAAGGTCTGTTCGGGAACATGCACATAATCCGCGCTGACAACAGCGCCACCCCAGCTCTCTGCCAGTTGTCGCAACTGCAGATCATTGGTGACCGGACTCCCCAGCTTGAAACCACCACCGTGAAAATAGACGAAAACAGGCAGATTGTCGGCATCGGACGGCTTGTACAGTTGTACCGGTACCTCGCGGAACGGACCCGGAATGGTTCGGGCCTCGTTTACGGCCATCGCCGGCCCACCCTCGTTCCAGACAATTCGGGCCGCTTCGGCGCGTTCGCGAATCTCTGCAATGGTTTCGCCCGAACCACCCAGACCGGCCATTATCTCGGCGTTGCGTGCCAGAGCCTCGGCTTGCTGCGGGTCAATCAAAGCATGGGGATTGTTGGCTGTCTCACGTGGCATGGTCTGCTCCCTGAATTTGAATACCGGTTAAACCAGCCACGGCGCGAAAACCAGCAATGTTTGAGTCCACTATCCGAACTTGGCGAAAAGTCCGAACAGGGAAGCCACGATATAGGCCGCCGGCGCGACAACCGTCAGAAGAAATGCCGCAAACCGCAAATCGCCTTCCCAGCCCTTGGGAAAAAGAAGGATAAACACCGAAAGATTCCCGAACACGGCCACGACTGCGGCGCCTTTGCCCAACACACTGTCGGTCCCGGCGAGGTATCCGAGCAGGATCGTCCCCAGAAACACCATACTGAAATAGACCGCGGGGACCGAATTCTCCGCTTTGGTCTCTGCGAGATCACCTGATTGATCACATGATTGATCAGCGTGCGGGTTCACCGGAACAGGGCGGCGCTTGCGTGCAGGCCGCGCAGATCGCGATTTGCCGACCAGACCGGCCACACGACGCGACAGCCAGGCCAGAAGCCCGGCCTTCTGAACAGTCATTTCAAGCTTTCGCGCCATCACACCGAACCAAACAATCCACCCGCCAAACCATACCATCTGGCACACCAACGGCCGCACCGAAGTGTTGCTCCAACCCGCGAACACGGTGTTATAAGCGGCCACCCTTTCCGCGTTCGGACCGAATGTCATGCCGATCTTCGAAATCTTCGTTCTTGCCGCCGTCCAGGGCATCACCGAATTTCTGCCGGTGAGTTCCTCGGGACATTTGCGGATCACGTCCGATATTCTAGGCATGTCCGAAAACACTCTGGTCATGGATGTCGCCGTGCATGTCGGCACCCTGTTTGCAGTGATGCTGTATTTCTGGCGCGATCTTGTGCTGATGATCGCCGGGCTTGGCGCTTCGGTGCGTGGGCGGAAACACGAAGGCGGACGGCTGGCCGGGTTTCTGGTGATCGCCACGCTACCCGTCGTCATCGCCGGGTTCTTTGGTCAGTCCCTGATCGAAAACACCCTGCGCACGGTGGAAATCGTTGGCTGGACCACAATCGGGTTTGGCGTACTTCTCTTTCTGGCGGATCGCAGCGGCATGCGGATCCTGCGCCTCGAACACATGAACCTGCCCAATGCGGTCATTATCGGCCTCGCGCAGGTGCTGGCCCTGATTCCCGGCACCAGCCGTTCCGGCATCACGATCACGGCAGCACGTTTTCTCGGTTACGACCGGACCGACGCCGCACGGTTTTCGATGCTGCTCTCTATCCCGGCTATTGCCGGTGCCGGATTACTGATCGGATTGCAGCTGCTCGAAAGTGACAATGCACTACTCACCCGCGATGCGCTGATCGCCGCTGCACTATCCTTTGTCACCGCCCTGGCAGCCATCGCGCTGTTTCTACGCTGGCTCCGGTTTGCGGGGTTTGGCCCCTTCGTCATCTACCGAATTGCGATCGGTGGCCTTCTGCTTGCCTGGACCTACGGCGCCTTTTAGCGCGGGCCACCACCCTCACGACATCGAAGCGCGACCGATCCGTCCACCCTTGCGGTAACGATGAAGATAAGTCGGCAGGATCGTCTGCATCGCCGTTGCCTGCACACCCAGATCTGCCAGCGTGTTCGCATCATCCGACACGACATTGTCTTCGCGCAGTGATTTCATCGAATCCCGCGTCACCGGCGGGTTGGGCAGCAATCCGGCAAAGGTCGCCTGAATATCACCGATGAAGAACGGGACGGGCACCAGAAAACGTTTGCGACGGACTTCATGCAGCAAGATATCCATAAGCTCGGCATAAGTCGCGACCTCTGGTCCGCCGAGTTCATATGTTTGCCCCGTCGCGTCGTCCTCATATAACGCCGCCACGATCGCATCCGCCACGTCCGCCACATAGACCGGCTGAAAACGGGTTTTGCCTCCCCCAAACAGGGGCAAAGCCGGCAGCATACGCGCCATGCCGCCGAACAGATTGAAGAACCCGTCCTCCTGTCCGAAGATCACTGAAGGGCGGATGATGGTTGCAGCGGGGAATGCACCGCGAACAGCGGCTTCACCTGCGGCCTTGGAGCGGGAATACTCGGACAACGCCGTTTCCGATACGCCAATGGCCGAGACATGCACCAGCGCCGTGCAGCCCGCATCCGCCGCTGCACGGGCCACAGCGTCAGCAGCGTCCACATGCAGAGCTCCGAAGGTCTGCTTCTTGCGCTCGGCAAGTATACCAACCAGATTGATGACGGCATCCGATCCTGCAACTAGTCGACGGACTGTGGCTTCGTCCTTGATGTCGCAGGCAACCGGTGTCACCTGGCTGACCTGACCAAGGGTTTTGAGATGTTTGGCAGCTTCCGGGTCCCGCACTGCGACCTGAACCACAACATCACGGTCTGCCAATCGTTCGACCACATAGCGACCCAAAAAGCCCGAACCGCCAAAAACCGTTATTCGTCGAAATTTCATCTCGCTGCTCCGATCCTGCCCATTGCGGACTGAACCGCTGTATAGCGCCGGGTTGCCTGCTCTGCCAAGCACAGGAGTTGTTGACATGGACAAGCGCAAGGCGTTAGCAACCGCCCGCTTGGCATGCGATCTGTGCCCCCACAACCCGGATGCGCGTTTTGGATATTGAACTTCACCAGCATGATCTGCCCGACGGGCTCGATCTCGGCGACACCATTGCGGTCGATACCGAAACCATGGGCCTCAATCTGTTGCGCGACCGACTTTGTCTGGTTCAGCTATCCGCTGGCGACGGTGTGGCCCATCTGGTCCAGTTTCCGGCCAGTGAGGGCAACGCCTACGACGCACCCAACCTGAAAGCACTCCTGGCAGACCGGAATCGGCTGAAACTCTATCATTTTGCCCGGTTCGACCTTGCCGCCATAAAACACTATCTGGATGTGGATGCGTCCCCGGCCTACTGCACCCGTACAGCCTCCCGGCTCATCCGCACCTTCACCGACCGTCACGGCCTGAAGGATCTCTGCCGTGACATGCTCGGTGTCGAGATTTCCAAGCAGCAGCAAAGTTCTGATTGGGGGGCCGACAAGCTGAGCCGCGAGCAGCAGGAATATGCCGCCAATGACGTCTTCTTTCTCCATGAGCTGAAAACGCGACTCGACGTGATGCTCGAGCGTCATGATCGTATGCACTTGGCTCAGGCCTGTTTCGACTTCCTGCCCGCACGCGCGGCTCTCGACCTTGCAGGATGGCCCGACATCGATCTGCTCGCCCACAGCTGATCCACTGTCGCAAAATGCCGTGAATCGGCGTGAAGTTTGACGATTCACAGCATTCACCCCATACTACAACCGATTGATTCGCGTAGGTTTCTTGACAATCCGACGCGTCCGCCCAGCGCCGCAACAAAGTGATTGATAGACCCGTGACCGGGACCGAAAAACCAACATCGAAACCGGCGAATGCGCCCGCATTGAACCGCGACATCGACGCCGCACAGCGCGTGTTCCGGCTGGAAGCGGAAGCCCTTCGCATTATGGGTGATGGTCTGGACGCAACATTCGTCTATGCGGTTGATGTGATTCACAATGCAAAAGGCCGGACCGTCGTAACCGGGATGGGCAAAAGCGGGCATATCGCACGAAAGATTTCCTCGACCCTGTCGAGCACGGGAACACCATCCTTCTTCGTGCATCCCGGTGAAGCCAGTCATGGCGATCTGGGTATGATCACACCCGATGATGTCGTCCTGGCCTTGTCGAATTCCGGTGAAACGCGGGAACTCAGTGATGTGCTGAATTATTGCCGTCGCTTTAAGGTTCCCTTGATCTCAATCACCGCAAGGATCGAAAGCACGCTTGCGGACAACAGCGACTGCACGCTTGTGCTGCCGCCCGTCGCCGAGGCCTGTCCGATGGGGCTGGCGCCCACGACTTCCACAACCGCCATGCTGGCCATGGGAGATGCGCTGGCTGTCGCGCTGCTCGACCGCCGCGGATTTACTTCTGAAGACTTTCAGGTCCTGCACCCTGGCGGGAAGCTCGGACAGAACCTTCTGCGGGTAGAGGATTTGATGCATGACGGGGATGACTTGCCGCTGATCGGTATCGATGGCCGTGTCTCCGATGCTCTCTTCCTGATGACCAACAAGGGGTTCGGCTGCGCCGGCGTGATTGATGATCAGGGTGATCTGATTGGCATCATCACGGATGGAGATTTACGGCGCCATATGTCGAACACATTGGTTAGCCTAAGCTGTGGTGAGATCATGACAGCAAACCCGAAAACCATACGCAGTCAGGCCCTCGCATCGGAAGCACTTGGTTTGATGAATGCCACCAAGATCACAAGCCTGTTTGTTGCGAATGACCGGGCTCCGATTGGAATTCTGCACATCCATGACTGCCTGCGTGCGGGGCTCGCCTGACACCGGCATGAGTGAACCTGAGATCACGGCAGACCCAAACATTGCGTCTAGCGAGACACAACTGAAACGACGCCGACGCATGAGCGACGGGCAAAGATCACGGCGCAGCGGATTTGGCCGCTCGCGCATCGTGGCGACCATGAAGTATCTGCTGCCCGGTCTCGCATTCGCAATGCTGGTCCTGCTGGCCGTGTGGCCCCGCCTCTTGCCTGACGAAGACCGGTTCCGCATCGATCTGGCAGCGGTCGGTCCAACCGGTGGGAGCAAGCCACAGGTCCTCAATCCTCGGCTCCAGGGAATGGACTCGGAACAACGGCCCTTTCAGATCACCGCCGATCTCGGCGCGCGCAGCCAGAATGAGGGGGGCGAGAAAATCTACGATCTAACCAACCCCAAAGCCGATATTGTTCTCAAGGACGGTACCTGGGTTGCCCTGAACGCGAATGACGGGCGGTTCGAATCCAGCACCAACATTCTCTATCTGTCCGGGAACGTGAACCTGTTTCACAATGAGGGCTACGAGTTCCACACCTCGACAGCCCGGGTCAACATGGACGACAGCACCGCCTCAGGAGACGAGCACGTAGATGGGCAAGGCCCGTTCGGAATCCTGAAGGCGGAGGGATTTCGCGTCCTCGAATCGGGCGAACGGATACTCTTTATCGGGCCCGCTACGCTTTTGGTGTTTGAAGGAGAGCCACCGCAATGATGCGTCTGCTGCGTTTGTTTCTGCTCGCCGGATTTATGGGTCTACTGGCACCAACACCCGGCCATGCGCAGACTCTGGGCTTTGGTCAGGGCGGCGACGGCCCGATCCACATCGAGGCCGATGACGGCATTGAGTGGCAACGTTCAAAGCAGCTATACCTCGCACGCGGCAATGCCAAAGCAAGTCAGGGGGGCGTTGTGGTAGAAGGGGACGAACTGGTTGCCCATTACCGGCCCAACGCAGCTGGTGAGAATGAAATTTATCGTATCGACGCCAATGGAAATGTCCGCATCATCTCCGAAACGGAAGTCGCGCAATTCCGACAAGGCTGTCTATGACATCGATGGAGGCGTTCTGTTTCTGACAGGCGACACCGTTCGTTTGGATACGGCCGAAGACACGATTATTGCCCGCGACAGTCTGGAATATTATGAGCAACGCCAGCTTGCCGTTGCACGCGGGGATGCGCTGGCGATCCGCGACGATCGCCGGCTGCGCGCCGATACGCTGACCGCGCATTTCGGTGAGGGCGGACGCCGGGCAACGATGGAGCGCATTGAAGCGTTAGGCAATGTATTGGTCTCAACACCCACCGATATCGTGCGTGCCGAAAAGGGTGACTACAACCCGGATCGCGGGCTGGCAACGCTGACCGGAAATGTGAAGATCACGCGTGGGAAGACCCAATTGAACGGCGAACGCGCAGAGGTTAACTTGAAGTCTGGCGAGAGTCGGCTTCTTTCTGCCCGCCCGGGGGAACGGGTGCGCGGATTGTTTCTAACCAAAGTCCAGTTCCGGGAACGGTGCAGGGCCAAATTTAAACACTGGCACAACCGGAAAACCATGAACGAACCCCGAATGACCCGAACGACCGAAGATAACGGTTCCCCACGCCTTGTGGCCGGACAACCCGGGTCTCGTTGCCAAAAACCTCGGAAAGCGCTTCCGCAAACGCCCGGTTATTCGTGATGTTTCGCTGCAGGTCCGTCAGGGTGAAGCGGTCGGCTTGCTGGGCCCCAATGGTGCCGGCAAGACTACCTGTTTCTACATCATCACGGGGCTTCTCACCCGCGGATGCGGGTTCCATCTCGCCTGGATGGCCACGACATCACCGAATTGCCCATGTATCGCCGCGCACGTCTGGGGGTAGGCTATCTGCCACAGGAAGCCCTCGATTTTTCGCGGCCTCTCCGTGGAACAGAATATCCGCTCGGTGCTGGAAGTGATCGAACCGCAGCGTGATCGCCGTGAGGCCATGGTTGATGATTTGCTGGCCGAATTTTCAATTTCCCATCTTCGCCGGACACCGGCACTTGCCCTGTCCGGAGGTGAACGGCGGCGCGTCGAGATTGCCCGGGCCCTCGCCAGTCAGCCCCATTTCATGCTTCTCGATGAGCCACTTGCCGGGATTGATCCGATCGCAGTCTCGGACATTCGCGACCTCGTGAAACACCTGAAAAATCGCGGTATTGGTGTCCTGATCACCGATCATAACGTCCGGGAAACACTCGATATTGTTGACCGGGCCTATATCTTGCATGAAGGTTCAGTGCTAATGAGTGGTGACCCGTCGGAAATTGTGTCTCATTCGGACGTTCGGCGTGTTTACTTGGGCGAAAGATTCAGTCTGTAGAAGTCCTTAACCATGGCCCTGACACCGCGTCTCGACTTCCGCCAGACGCAGGCGCCGATTATGACGCCGCAGTTGCAGCAGGCCATCAAGCTTCTGCAATTGTCCAATCTTGAACTGGCTGCCTTCGTTGAAGGTGAACTCAAAGAAAATCCCCTGCTTGAGAGGGAAGAGTCCCTTATCGCCAATGCTGAGCCGGCGGACGCACCCGAGCCGGCGCGAAGTGATGATGGCGACGCAGCAAGCCTTTCGGAACGCGAAGAACTGCCATCCACGGAAGCACCGCTCGACAGCGACTACACCAATGTCTACCCCGATGACCCGTTCTCGCCCCGCCGGCGGTTCCGCGCCAGCCGCCCGCGGCGACAGCGATTCCCTGCCGGGCATCGACCAGACCATGGCTAGCGAAGTGACACTGCGCGAGCATCTGATCGAACAACTCGACCTTTCCATACGCGATGCTACCCAGCGCCTGATCGGGCGCGCGATGATCGATTCCATTGACGAGCGGGGATATCTGATCACTTCGACCGAGGAGTTGTCGGAACAGCTTGAGTGCAAAATCGCTCTCGTCGAGACCGTTTTAACGACCCTGCAGACCTTTGAGCCCACCGGGGTGTTCGCACGGGACCTCATCGAGTGCTTTTCCCTGCAACTTGCAGAACGTGACCGTCCTGGATCCCGCGATGGCCGCCTGCTCCAGAATCTGGACTATCTGACAAAACATGACATGCCAGGCCTCCGCCGCGTCTGCGGTGTCGACGAAGAAGATCTCACCGATATGCTTGCCGAACTGCGGACCCTCGACCCCAAACCGGGTTCGGCCTTCGACGAAGGTGCCGTCGAGTACGTCACTGCGGATGTGATGATGCGGACCAAACAAGGCGGCGGATGGGAAATCGAACTGAACAACGACACGCTGCCGAGGGTCCTTGTAAACCGCGCCTATTACGCGGAGATCAACGATCTGGCACAGGAAAAAGACGACAAGGCCTTTGTTCAGGAAAAGTTTCAATCCGCAAACTGGCTTGTTCGCGCGCTCGATCAACGCGCCCGCACCATTCTGAAGGTGGCGACGGAAATCATCCGCCAACAGGACGCGTTCTTTCGCCACGGAGTCTAGCTCACCTCAAGCCGCTTGTGCTCGCCGACATCGCCGCTGCGGTGAAACTCCACGAAAGCACGATCAGCCGGGTGACGACCAACAAGTACATGGCGACACCGCGTGGATTGTTCGAAACTGAAATACTTCTTCACCACCGCCATCAACAGCAGCGAAGGCGGAGATCAGCATTCAGCAGAGGCCGTGCGCCACAAGATCAAACTGATGATCGACAACGAATCCGCAAAGTCGATCCTGTCCGACGACAAGATCGTGAAGATCCTGCGCGATGATGGTGTGGAAATTGCCCGCCGGACAGTTGCCAAGTACCGGGATTCATTGAAGATTCCATCCTCTGTCGAACGCCGTCGTATAAAGCGCGCCGCCAGCTAGGCATACCCGGCAAACCCTCGCCCTGCTTGAAGTTGCAACAACTCACACCATGTGAAAGAAGCGGGTTTTGGCGGTATTGACAGGGCATGGGGCCGTGACTAAGTTCCGCGCCGCACCACAACACCGCCCCGCGAATGGTAGCCCAAGACCGATCAAACAAGGATGGGTGGCCCCGGAATTCGTCCGGGAACGAGGCAAGAGAGACATAGCTACGAACAGTCTCCCGCCCCGGATGGCCAAATCCGGCGCTTTCAGTTTCAACCATCAAAGTAGGTTTGTACTTTGCAGATAACCGTCACAGGACAGCAAATCGACGTGGGTGAAGCACTCCGCCTCCACATCGAAGATGCAATCGAAGCCACAGTTGAAAAGTATTTCACGGATGCCATCGATGCCACTGTCGTCATGTCGCGCGAAAGCTTCCGCATTCGCGCATCGATCAGCATGCATGTTGGCCGCGGAATTCATGTTCGTGCCCATGAGGAAGCTGACGAGGCCTATGCCGCATTCGACGTCGCACTGGCCCATCTTGCCAAACGTTTGCGCCGCAACAAACGGCGCCTGCGCGACCATCACAATCGTGACGTACAGAACGCGCCCGCCAATGCACCGGAATACGTGCTGGCGCCACAGAACGAAGATGATGATGCGCCGGACGGCCCTCTGGCAGAAGACAATTCCATCATCATCGCGGAAAATCAGACGGTCATCGAAAACCTGACCGTATCGGAAGCCGTCATGCGGCTTGATCTGGCAGATGCGCCTGCCTTCGTGTTCCGTAATGCCAAGCATAGCGGTCTGAGCGTGGTCTACCGACGCAACGACGGCAACATTGGCTGGATCGACACGCCGGAAACCGAGGCCTGACAAACGCTCATGGATATCGAAGACATCCTCCAGCGCAACGCCGTGATCGCCAATCTGCGCGCCACCAGCAAGAAGCAGCTTCTTCAGGAGCTCTCGAAAGCAGCGTCGAGCGCGTTTGATCTGGATTCACGTCAGGTGTTCGAAATCCTTCTGGAACGCGAACGCCTGGGATCAACCGGCGTGGGCTCCGGCCTGGCAATTCCCCATGGCAAACTGCCGAAACTCAAGGGGCTGCACGGCATGTTTGCCCGGCTCGAAAAACCCGTCGAATTCGATGCGATCGATGATGAACCTGTCGATCTCGTCTTCCTGCTGCTCGCGCCGGAAGGTGCTGGCGCAGACCATCTGAAGGCGCTGGCCCGGGTTTCCCGAATCCTGCGTGATCGCGCATTCTGTGAAAAGCTGCGCGGCACCGACAATCCGGATGCCATCTATGCGCTGCTGATGGAAGCCGGCAACGCAACGCCCGATCTTTTCCGCGCCGCGAGCTAGGCTCCCAGCCATCTATCAACGATTTTGAACCAGGCCTTCAGTGAACGCTGACGGGCTCCATGTCATGCTGTTTGACAGCCGCAAACGCCACGTCGCGACCGGCCATCATGCCGATCTCGTTGCCATCGGCGCTGTGAATGGCATAGACCTTCTGCCCTCCACCACGGCGGGGCGAACATAGGCCACCCGGTCGAGCCCGAGCACTGCGAATTGTTCGGGCGAGATGTCTCCGAACAACTTCTCAGGGGATTCGCGGTTCATTGCACCTCTCCTTTTGTCTCGACATTGATGCCTGACGTTGCGGCGCTGTCACCGCCAATTTCGATCTTTCGAATATTGCGTTCGGGCTGCGGCAGGACAACGTCGATATTCAGCAATCCATTGTCCAGCGATGCCGTCGACACCTCGACGCCATCGGCCAGCACAAAACTACGCTTGAACATCCGTGTTGCGATTCCGCGATGCAGATACTCACGATCATCTTCTGCGGCCTGCTGTCCCGAGACAGTCAACTGATTGTCCTCGAGCTGGATATCCAGATCGTCACGGGTGAAACCGGCCAAAGCCAGTGTTATCCGCAAAGCGGGTCTCACCGGTGCGTTCGATATTGTACGGCGGGTAGCCGTCCGAAGAGGCCTTGGTAATGCGTTCAAGCGTGCGCTCAAACTCATCGAAGCCAAGCAAAAGGGGGTTTCTAAGTGGAGAAAAGCGATTCATGCCGTCACTCCTCCTTAATGAGCGAGTTACGGGCCGCACCAGCGCAGGTGTATCCGAACTGTTGCGGTCCTTTCGGGCCCAAGATTGGCACCCGATATTGTTCAGGCCGAAGCTCAATTGAGCCTCCGACTACTCACCGAAATTGGTTTCAAAACGCTAAATTTCAAGGGCTGCCGGTCTGAACTGGTCGGATAAAATCTGCGGACTGCATCAGAGTGCGAAACATCAGGGCGTCCCGGTTTCCGCCTGCCGCCAGTCGGTCCAGACGATCCCAGGCCGCATCGGTGCGATGACGAGCCAGCCGAAACGAATCCGGAGGCTGCCAGGTCGTGCCGGCGATGGAACAAAAGGGGTGGGGATGTCGGCATGTGCTTTCTCCGTCGGTTGCCCTGGCTCCGAATCCGGCATCACGTGCACCACAGCCGACATCCCTGACCCTGCAGACGCTGCATGGAGTGGCGACTGCAACGGCGCACCATCACTCAGGGCGAGCGTCGCGATAAAACGTCGCGATGGGCAATCCACCCAAAAGTAAGGCCATCAGTGCAAGTCCACGCATCGTCTCTCCTCCCTGACAGGGCTGACAGTAAGTTGCGCGGCCAACAGGGCGGTGGAGGGGCTGGAATAAGGCAATTCCGAGAACGCCTATTCAGCCCGAAAACGGGGCCTCGGGCAGACCGGCGACACCGACATCGAGTGCAAACAGCGCACCGGCCAGGGACTCCCGCGCCAGGTCTTCGGATGAGAGCATGATTTTCGCAGACGTGACATAGAGTGTACGCAGACCGGACCACCGAACATAGGACAGGTGGGACGAGACGCTGGTAGTGCGATCATCCGGTCTTCGGTGCCGTCCGGGTTGAAGCGGGTGATCCGGGAACCCCGGAATTCTGCGGTCCACAACCCGCCTGCGGCGTCGACAATCGCTCCGTCGGGAGTGCCGCGGCCGGATCGTCGGGAATCATCGCGAACACCCGTTCGTGGGCAATATCGCCGGTTTCCGGGTCGTAATCCCATGTACGTATCGTACGTGTGGGCGAATCCGCAGCATACATACGCGCGCCATCGGGCGACCAGCAGAGCCCGTTGGAGACCAGAACGCCCATCAATCATGCGATGAATCGTCCTGTCGGCGTCCAGACGGTAAAACGCCCCCACAGGCGCGCGTTCGAAATAATGTTCGGGACGACCCTTGGGATCGTGCATCGATCCGGCCCAGAACCGTCCCTGCCGGTCAGCCCGGCCGTCATTGAGACGGCTATCGGGCCGATCGGGCTCGGGATTGCCGATCCAGTCCAGCGTGACGCCGTGATCGCCGATCCTGAGAAAGGCGAACCCGTCCCGCAGGGCCCCCAACAGCCCGCCGCCACGCCGCAGCACGATCGCGCCGCTTTCCTTCCCGTGTCTTTCCTGTGTCTTTCCTGCGACTTCAAGCCGTGTCAGGATACACACAGAAGGCTGGGCGAGACCATCGTGCGGGCCCACAACAGAACCATTCGGGGAGACAGCGCCATGATCGTCGACGCGCGCAGCTATGCCATCCAGCCCGGCCAGATGCCGGCATTTCTAAAAAATGTCGAAGAGGTCGGCCAGCCCCTGCAGCGCAAGCATGGCTTCGAGCCCGCCGGCTACTACACGGTCGAGACCGGCGCTCTCAACTCGGTGGTCCATTACTGGAAATGGGAGAACGCTCAGGTTCGCCAGGACTGCCGGGAATCCCTCTACAACGATCCTGAATGGACCGACTATCGCAAGGGCAGCAGCGACAAGCTGATCTCCCAGGAAAACCGCCTGCTGCAAGCCACCGATGTGGTAGAGCCCTTTGCCTTCATGGGCAATGGCAGCACCCAGGGCTTCGTCGATGAGCGCACTTACACCATCCAGTACGCCCAGGTGCCCAACTACGTCGCCATCACCAAGGCGCTGGCCAAGCCGGTCATCGACCGGGCTGGCTGGCAGCTGATCGGCTATTTCAGTTCGATCACCGGCCAGATCAATCAGGTAGTGCATCTCTGGTATTGGGACAACCACGCCCAGCGCGAGGAACGCCAGGCCAAGGCCGTCGCCGATCCGGGCTGGGCGGTCTATCAGGCGGGCAATGGCCACCGGGTGATTGACCAGAAGAACCGCTATCTCGTGCCCACGTCCTTCTCACCGGTCAAATAGTGCCGCCGACGCCGAAAAAGACATCGCTGCGCCCCGTCGACGCCGCGACCATGGTGCTCTGGCGCCGCCGCCGCAACGGGACCCTCGAGGTTCTGATGGGCCGGCGGCACCGCAACCATGTCTTCATGCCCCATGCCTATGTGTTTCCCGGCGGCCGCGTCGACCGGGCCGACAATATGCTGCAGCCCGCCAGCGACCTGCCTGCCGATGTCTTTGCCCGCCTGCAGCGCGGCGCCAACCCGACCCGGGCCCGGGCCATCGCAGCCGCCGCCGTGCGCGAGACCTTTGAGGAGACAGGACTGCTGCTCGGCGCCGAAGACGCCGACGCGCCGGGCGGCTATCGCCCCGATCTGGGCGGGCTCGACTACTTCTTCCGGGCAATCACCCCGCCGGGACGCCCGCGCCGCTTCGATGCACGGTTTCTCGTCGCCGAGGCCACGGATATCACCGGCGCGATCGGCACCGGCGACGGCGAATTACTGGATGTGGAATTCCGCTCCCTCGACGACACCCGGGCGCTGGACATCGCCGGTATCACCCGGATCACGCTGGCCGAATTCGAACGCTGGATTGCCGAGCCGCACAAGCCGGACCCCAACCGGGTGGTCCCGCTGTCGAAATTCCTGCGCGGGCGCTACTACATCGCACCGGAGTGAGGCGACCCGACCCCCGGTTCGTCACTCCCGCGAAAGCGGAACCCCATAGACTTGGATTTGTCCCGTTTCAGCTTCGGTGTTGATGGACTCCCGCCTGGGCGGGAGTGACGCGTTTTGGAGAAACCGGCAATGGCGAACTGCCCGCAACACGTGCGGGCATGACGATGTCAGTCCCCCGCCAGCCGGTACACATCCCCATCTGCCTTCACCCGGCCCGTCTCCTCCATATGGATCAGGTGGGCAAGCACGCTGCGGGCGGCGGCGGGGTAGAGTTTCGGGTCGACGGCGGCGTACATGCGCGGGACCATCTCGGCGATGGTCGCCGGGCCGTTGGCGAGCTCGGCCATGATCTGATCCTCCCGCTCATGGCGGTGGGCCAGCAGGGCCTTCACATAGGGGGCCGGATCGTCGATGGGGGCACCATGGGTCGGGACGTAGCGGCCGGCCCCGAATTCACCGACCTTTTTCAGTGAGGCCATATAGGCCGCCATGTCCCCATCGGGCGGTGAGACGATGCTGGTGGACCAGCCCATCACATGGTCGCCACAAAGCAGGGTGTCTTCCTCGCGCAGCGCAAAGCAGAGATGGTTCGAGCAGTGGCCCGGCGTGTGCAGCACCTCCACCGACCAGCCGTTGCCGGTGACCATATCGCCGTCACCCACCCGGTGATCGGGCATGAAATCGTAATCGCCACCGCCCTCGCTCGCGCCGTCTTCGGGGCGGGTGCCATGGGGGCCATAGGCATAGCTGGGCGCGCCGGTGGCCGCCTGCACCGCCTTCACCGCCGGGGAGTGGTCGGTGTGGGTGTGGGTCACCAGAATATGACTGACCGTCTCGCCCCGAATGGCGTCGAGCAGCGCATCCACATGCTCGGCCAGGTCCGGGCCGGGATCGACGATCGCCACCTGACCGGTACCGATGATGTAGGTGCCGGTGCCGTAAAAGGTAAAAGCGCTGGGATTGCGGGCGATCACCCGGCGGATCAGCGGCGTGATCTGATCGGCCCGACCGTACTCGAATTCGAGCTCGCGGTTGTAGGGAATCTCGGTGGCCATAGCGTTCTGTCCTCGTTCACTGCGTCATGGCCGGACCTGATCCGGCCACCCGGGTTGTCGTGTCACGTGACCTCCGGACGTGGATGCCCGGATCAAGTCCGGGCATGACGATTTGAGTGTGTTTGCTCAGCTTTCCTTCCGGCCCACCGCGCCGCTTTTCTTCAGTTCCGCAATGTCATCTGCGGCAAAGCCCCAGACTTCCAGAGCACTTTCCGTGTGCTCCCCCGGTTTCGGGGGGGCCGAATGGATGCGACCCGGGGTGCGCGAGAATTTCGGTGCCGGCGCCGGCTGGGTGACGCCGGCGACCTCCACAAAGTTTTCCCGCGCCACATTGTGGGGGTGGGTGTGGGCTTCGCTCATGGCCATCACCGGCGCAAAGCAGACATCGCTGCCTTCCATGATCGCGGTCCACTCATCCCGGGTCTTGCCCCTGATGACCTCGGCAAACCGCGCCCGCAATTCGGGCCAGCGTGTCCGGTCCATCTGGTCGGGCAGGTCTTCATCCTGCAGACCCAGCTTTTCGAGCAGCAAGGCATAGAATTTCTTCTCGATGGAACCGATGGAGACGAATTTGCCATCGGCGCACTCGAAGGCGTCATAGAAGGGCGCGCCACCATCGAGGATGTTGCTGGCGCGCTGATCGGTGAAATACCCCGCCGCGTGCAGGCCATAGATCGGGATCATCAGGCTGGCCGCGCCATCCACCATGCCCGCATCCACCACCTGGCCTTTGCCGCTGCGCTGGACCTCGTAGATCGCGGACATCACGCCAAAGGCCAGATAGAGCGCCCCACCGCCGTAGTCCCCAATCAGGTTGAGCGGCGGGGTGGGTTTGTCGGCGGGACCAATGGCGTGCAGCGCACCGGTGAGGGAAATGTAGTTGATGTCATGGCCGGCGGTTTTCGCTAGCGGGCCGGTGCCGCCAAACCCGGTCATGCGGGCATAAACAAGCTTCGGGTTACGGGCCATGCAGTCTTCCGGGCCGAGCCCGAGCTTCTCGGTCACGCCCGGGCGAAATGGCTCGATCAGCACATCGGCACTTTCGACCAGCCTGAGCACGGTTTCGATACCGTCGGGATGTTTCAGATCCACCGCCACGGAGGGTCGCGAACGACTGGCGAGATCGAACTCATAGCCGCGCGGCACACCCAGCCCGGCATCGGCCGGACGGTCGACCCGCACCACATCGGCCCCCAGATCGGCCAGCAACATGGCAGCAAAGGGTCCCGGCCCGATCCCGGCCAGTTCCACGACCTTCAGGCCGACCAGCGGCCCGCTGCGTTCTTCGGATGTGTTCGACATGGTTTCTTCCCCTGCAAAGTAACGTCGCCAGATTGCGACTTCGCGCGAGGGAGTGCAACGCTTCCGGAAAAGAGAATGAACGGGGAATACAAAGAGGTGTTCGCGGGAAGCCCGTCATCCACGTCAACAGGCCACGTGGATTCCGGACGGGGATGCCCGGATCAAGTCCGGGCATGACTACGGCACGATGCATGAAAGCAGTTCGGGATTTGGCTGGAGCTTTGAGGGGCAGCCGGTGCCACAAGCCACGGCCCCCGCGCCAGGCAGCAATCCGGTGCAGCAAACCGACCAGAGAACACCGATGAACAGCAGTCTGGCCGATTTCGTGACCATCTCCGGCGGGGTGCGGGTCCGCTTCTAGTGCCCCGTACGCCACCGTCCACGGATGCATATCTCGTATGACCGTTTCGCATCGGTGCGGCGTGACGGGCTGATCGGCTATACTCCGGGCAGGCGCGCGCATCCGCGCGCCGGTAACCAGGCCGGACCGTCACCGATGACCGCAGCCGACCGCCTCGGAGCCAGCCCCCACGCCGCGCGCGCCCATGGCGCTGCTCGTGGCCCTGATGGTCACCAGCCAGGTTGCGATCACGATCTTTCCTGCCGTCCCTGCCGTCCATGGCCGGGGACCTGGGCACCAGCCAGGCGCTGGTGCAGATGACGGTCTCGGCCTATCTGGGGGCGTTTGCGCTGGCGCAGCTCGTGGTGGGCCCGATCTCCGACGCGTTTGGCCGCCGCAAGCCGATGCTGGCCGGGCCTGGTGCTGTTCACGCTGGCCAGCCTGGCCTGCGCGGCCGCGCCGGGCATGTCGAATTCCTGATCGCGGCGCGGGTGTTCCAGGCCTTTGGCGGATGCGTCTGCATCGTGGTCGCCCGGGCGATCGTGCGGGACACCAGCGACGGGGCGACCGCGACGCGCGCCATGGCCTATCTGGGCATGTCGCTGGCGCTCGCGCCGATGGTGGCACCGCTGATCGGGGGCCAGTTGGAAACCGCCTTCGGGTGGCAGGCGAACTTCCTGTTCACCGCGGCGATGGGGGCTTTCAACCCTGCTGGCCACCAGTGCTGACCTTGACCGAGACCCTGCCTGCCGAAGCCCGGCGCCTGACCAACGCCGGCGCGCTGGCCACCACCTATCTGCGCCTGCTGCGGATGCGGAAGTTCATGGGCTACAGCCTGAGCACGGCTGCACGATGGGGGCCACCTTTCAGGCCTATCTGGCCGGCGCGCCCGTGGCGCTGATTGTGGTGATGGGGGTGACGCCGGAAGCGCTGGGCTACTTCATCATCTCCGGCCCGCTCGGCTACATACTGGGCAACTTCATCTCCAGCCGGATGGCGCGCACGACGGACCGGGGCACCATGATCTGGCTGGGGGGCGTGCTGGCCGTGCTCGGCACGGGCGCGATGGCCGGTGCTGGCGCTGATCGGGTCTGGACACACCCTACTCGCTGATCTTCCCCTTCTTCTTCTATTCGGTAGGCTCGGGCTTTCTGGTGCCCAACAGCCTGGCGGGAGGCCTGACCAGCGTGGAGCCGGCGGCGGCGGGGTCTGCCGCCGCGCTGGGCGGCTTCCTGCAGATGGGGGCGGGCTTCGTCAGCACGCTGGTGGTGGCGACCCTGGTCCAGACGTCCTTCCTGCAGGTCGGCACCGTGATGCTGGTCTGCACCTCGCTGTCGCTGCTGGCGTTCGTGGTGCTGGTGCGCGGCCGGAAAAGCCCGGAACTAGCCCGCGACACGGCTTAGCCCTCGCGCACGTCGTCATCGGGGATCTCGGCGCCAATGGCGGCCAGCGCGGCCTTGGCGACGATCAGATCCTGTTCACCGGTGCCCGAGCCGCAGCCGATGCCGCCGACACAGAAGCCGTCGATGACGATGGGCACGCCGCCGCGCAACGGCAGCACCTTGCCTTGCGTCGAGACCGACAGGCCCATGCCGATATTGTAGTCGATGGCGTGGGTGGGCATACGGTGGCTGGCCGCGGTCATGGCTTTCGCGCTGGCGGAGTCCTGCGCGAGAATGCGCGCGCCATCCATCAGCAGATAGCCGACGATCCGCGCGCCGTCATTGGCGACCGCGATGCCCATGGGCACGCCCAGCTCGTCCGCCGCGTCCACGGCGGCGTCGATCAGCTTGCGGATGCCGTTATGGGTGAGTTTGCGGGATGGGGTGGTCAGATCGCTCATGGGACTCTCCGGAAATTTTACGGGATAACTTGAAGACCTAATCTTCGCGTCGAAACTCTGCTATGGTGGCCCCAACATAACCGAACCGAAAGCGGACAATCCCATGTCCGACAAAAAAGTTCTCGAGGTCTTCTCCGACTACGTCTGACCCTGGTGTTATCTCAGTACCGTGCGTATTGAAAAACTCAAGGCCGCCTACGACGTCGATGTTCAGACGGTGCATTTTCCGCTGCATGCCGACACCCCGATGGACGGCCAGTCGCTGGAAGAGCTGTTCGCCGGGCGCGGCGTGGACATGGACGCCATGTATGCACCGGCATGAAGGGCATGATGGACGCCGAGGGCCTGCCCTACGCCAAGCGCACCCACACCTATAACAGCCGGCTGGCGCAGGAACTGGGCAAATGGGCCGACACCCAGGAGGGTGGCGAGGCCATCCACATGCCGCTCTATCAGGCCTATTTCGTCGATCAGCAGAACATTGCCGATATCGAGCTTCTCGTCAGCATCGCCGAAGGCGGCTGGCCTGGACGGGACGCGCGGCCCGCGAGGTGCTGGAGACACGCAGCTTCAAGGACGCGGTGGATGCCGACTGGGCGAAGTCGCAGGGCTATGGCGTGACGGGTGTGCCCACCTACGTGGCCGAAGGACAGGGCGTCGTCGGCGCCCAGCCCTATGACGTGCTGGTGCAGTTCATGGATGCCGTGGGAGCCGAGAAGACGGGCTAGCCCCTACTTCATCTCCTCGGGGAAGTCCGGCTGGGCCTGCGGGCGGGCGTCAAAGAAGGCCGGCAGGGTCATGCACTCATCGAAGATGCGCTTGCAGTTCGGATAAGGCGAGATATCGACCTTGAAGAGCATCGCCGCGCCAAGCTGGGGCACCAGGCAGAGATCGGCAAGGGAAATCTCGTCGCCCTCACAATACTTCCCGGAAGTGCCGTCATCGGCCAGATGAGCCTCGATCGCGGCCAGTCCGGCCTTCTGCCAGTTGCCGATCCAGGCATCCAGATCTTCCTGGCTGTGGCCATATCCTGGGTGATGTACTTGCGGATACGCGGCACCACCAGCGGGTGGGTGTCGGCCACGGTGATCATGCACAAAGCGCGCACCCGGGCTCGGGCCATCGCGTCAGCGGGCATCAGTGCAGGTTCGGGGAAGACCTCATCGAGATATTCCAGGATCGCCATGGACTGGGTCAGGGTCTGGCCATCATCGGTAACCAGCGCCGGGACCACGCCCTGCGGGTTGATCTTCAGATAGTCCGGGTCGAACTGCTCACCCTTGATCAGATCGGTAGAGACCACATCAAAGGCCTGCCCCTTGAGGTTGAGCGCGATACGGACACGAAAGGCGGCGAGCGAGCGCCAGTAGCTGAAGAGTTGCATGATGTTTCCCTGAAAATCTGAGTTGTGTTTGTTGGGTGCAGTGAGCCGTTCCCCAGGCCCTTCTGTCAAGCCGTGACCCGCAATCCCCTGCGATCACGATAGAGCCAAGCCGGAATGGCTGCTGCCAATAGGAAAGCGAGAAACGGCAGGGTCATCTGGGCCAGCGCATAAACCCCGATGGCCCGCCGGTCGGCGCCCGAGGCCAGCGCCACGGCTTCGGTGGTCAAGGTGTCGACCCGCCCGGCACCGGCAAATAAAGTCGGCAGGTAGAGCCCCACCGAAACCGCAAAGCCAACCGCAGCGGCCACAAGGATCGGACGCAGCAGCATCGGCAGCTTGATCTGGCAGAACACCCGCAGGGGCGAGGCCCCCAGACAACGTGCAGCCCGGGCATAGCGCTCATCCCAGGACCGGTAGGGATCGGCGAGGGAAAGAAAGACATAGGGCGAGACGAACAGGAGATGCGCCCAGACCACCGCGATCCATGCGCCGTCGAGATTGCTCATCACCAGCAGGACCTGCCCGCCAAACAGAAAGGCGATCTGCGGGATCAACAGGGGCAGATAGAGCAGGATCAGCACCCGGCCGGTGGCTGGTCTACCGTGGCGGGATTCATTCTCGAGACAGGCCAAGGCCAGCACCAGACCGACCAGTGCGGCCACCAAACCCACCGTGGCGGTATTCAGGCTGGCTTCCCCGAGCCGCGACGCGTTGTTCACCCAGGGGTCCACAGACAGTTGTGCGGGCAGCGCGTCGGGGAAGCGCCAGCGTCCGGTGATCGACCAGAGTGCCATGCTCGCCAGCCCGAGAAAGGCGGCCAGAAAGCTGAGGGTCAGGGCACCTGCCGCGCCATAGCGCAGGGCACCATCCTGTCGCCCGCGGCTGCCGCGCCGGATCCAGATACGTCCGACACAGGCAACAAGCCGTTCACCGAGCCACCAGACAGCAAACACCGCCAGCACCACACCGAGTTGCAGCACGGCGCCGGCCGAGGCCACGAACCGCATCGCCAGTTCAGGATCGTTGAACCAGCGGAGCAACTGCACCGCCAGTGGCGGCGGGGTCGAAGGGGCGAGCACGATCGCCACATCCACCACCGAGGCCGCAAAAGCCAGCACAGCGAAGACCGGCAAACGTATCTGCCGATAGACCAGCGGGAAGACCGCCTTGAGCCACGCTGTCGTCGCGCCGTAGCCCATCGTGCGCGCCATGGTCCGGGCCCGCGCGGCATCCACCTGCCCGATGGCGGCCAGCATCATCAGGAACAGAAATGGGATTTCCTTCACCGCCAACCCGGCGATAAACGCCCAACCATCGGGGTCCTGCACGATGATCAGATCGGGTGGGCGGTCATAGCCGGTCAGCCAAGGGGAGGTCAGACGGAAGATCCAGCCCGACGGGGCCAGCAGAAAGGCCAGCCCGAACGCGACCGTCACATGAGGCACGGAAAGCAGCGGCGAGAGAAATCGCTGGAGCCGTGCAAAGCCGTGTGTGCCGTGCCAGCCGGCGACAAACAGCACCACGATGGCAAAGGATACAAAGGTCACACCAAGCCCGGTCACAAAGGACAGGCGGACAGATTCCTGCAGGCCCGGGGCGTCAAACAACGTGCGCCAGGGATCGAGGTTGAAGGTCAGTCCCCCGAGCGCGGGCAGATAACCAAACGCCGGCAGCACGGTCCCGACCAGCCCGGCCGCCACCGGCCCCAGCAACAGCAGGAGCGTCAGGCGTGGCGCCCAGCACAGCAGGGAAGATCGTGGACCCTCACCCACCCGTAAACCTCATGCTAAGCGCGTCGCAGCATGTGGGTTTGCCCTCGCCACTCGTCAGGCTCAGGGTGAGGGCGACGAGAAAACGCATAGGTTCGTTACTTCCCGCTCGCATAGCGTTTGGCCCATTCGGCTTCGAGAGCGGCGACCCAGGTCGGGTGCGGTTCAAGCTGGGTCGCGCCCAATTCACCGGGCGAGAGGGTCGCCACGCCGAGATCAAGTGCATCAAAAGCTGCCTTGGCCGCAACCGGCAGCGCGTTCACATCGAGCACGGTGAAGCTGCCCCAGACTTTGGGGTCCTGCTTGTGGGCCTGGGCTTCCGGCGACATCAGGAAGTCAGCCAGCACCATCGCGCCCTCCCTGGCTTTAGCGTTGAAAGGAATGGCGACGAAATTGGTGTTGCCGATCGTGCCGTTCTCCAGAACAAATGTGCGCACGGTGTCGGGCAGCTTGCCCGAGGCGATCAGACCGGAGGCTTCGGCTGGCTGAAACGACAGCGCGATCGACACTTCGCCATCATCGAGCAGACGGGTCACCGCCGGCCCGTTCTGGGGAAAGACCGCGCCCCGTCAGCCACAAGCACCGGGTGCAGTTCGTCCAGATAGGCCCAAAGCGGCGCGGTCACGGCGTCCACATTCGCGGCCGGTGCGAGCAGCACAGTCGCGTCGGGCACGAGCTCGATCAGGGCCTGTTTGAGGAAGGTCGTGCCGTGAAAGTTCGGCGGCTGGGGATAGGCAAAACGGCCCGGATTGGCCTTCGCCCATGCCAGCAGTTCCGGAATCGATTCTGGCGGCGAATCCACATGGGCCGTGTCGTGCATGAACACCACCTGGGCCATGCCCCCAGGGCGCTTCGAGATTGTCGACCGGCACCGTGAAATCCACCGTCGTGGTCTTCTTGTTCACTGTGTCCACAAAGCGATAGTTCGGGGCCTGATCGGTCCATGGCCCGAACAGCAGATTGTTGCGCTTCATCGCAGCGAAGTTCTCGCCGTTGATCCAGATCAGATCGACCGAGCCGCCGGAGGTCCGCCCCGCCGCCTTTTCGGCGACGACCCGCGCGACCGCATCCGACGTGTCTGACAGGCGCACATGTTCGACCGTCACGCCGTAACGTTCCCGAACCTGTTCCCCGGCCCAGGCGACATAGGCGTTGATCCGCTCATCCCCGCCCCAGGCATTCCAGAACACGGTCTGGCCCCTGGATTTGGCGACAACATCATCCCAGCTCTGGGCCAGTCCGGGGGTGACCAGGCCCAGCATCACAACCATGGAAGCAATCAGCACGCGCATAAAACTCTCCGTCACTCGATACAACTACGCGGATGCCGACAGGATCGTCGCATCCGTTTCGGCCCAGTCCGTGCGCACCTGCGCAATCGTCTCCGGGTTCAGATAATCTGCTACCCGATCCGCCACATGGGCGATCAGGGCATCATCACTCAGTTCCGCCGACCAGTTCTCCGTGGACGAACTGGCACCGGCATCCTCAAGGGACTGCACCTTCCATTTCGCACACCAGGTGACCGACCAGAGCCACATCATCTGGCGCAGGGGCATCAGCCAGGGTGCAGTGGCCTCTGTCAGTTCCGCCGACACCGCCGCCAGCCAGGCCTCGTGAAAGTCCCTCACCTGCCCATGGGACAGCACCGCCCGGCTTTCCACATCCCAGGTGGTCGAGGTGTAAAGGCTGGCATGGGCCAGATCGAATCCCGGGGCGCCGTAACGCGCTTTTTCCAGATCGACCAGAATGGCGCGCCCGTTTTCATCCATCAGGTAGTTCCCGGGATGGGCGTCGAAGGCAATCAGGGTCGTCATCGGCCGGCCGGACTGCGCAAGGGTGCGCCCGGCCGCCTGCAATTCAGCCCGGATCTGCGCCTCGGATTCCGGATGCAGCCCGGCCCGCGCAATGAAGGCGGATTGCAGCAGGATTTCGGTAAAGGTGTCCGCCAGAGCATCCGGCGGGTTCTTCAGCGGGGCGCGGTCCTCCTCGAGCGGCAGGGTATGAATCGCCGCAAGACATGCGGCCATGGCCGTCAGATCATCCGGCAGGCGCAACGGGCGTCCCTCGATCCGATCCACAATCAGTGCCCCCATGGGCAGAGCTTCATCCGATTCCAGAACATCATGCAGGCGCGGCACATGGCCGCTGGCACCGGCCCGGGCGAAACACGCCGCCTGATAAGCCAGATTCTCGTCAGCACCCAGATCGAGCTGGGATTGCTTGGGAATCCGCGCCAGCGTGCCGGTCTCGCCAATGACGATGTGATCATGGGCCAGCCCGGTATCGGTCAGCGGTGTCAGGCTAGCCGCATCCACCGACAACCGTGCCGCCAGCGCCGTGCGCACGCGGTCGATCCGTGATCGCGTGGCTTCGTTCACGCGGCGGTCTTTCGCGCCTTGCGCTCATGGCGCAGGCCTTCGATCAGCGGGCCAAGAACCTGTTCATGGAACCGGTCGCAACCGATACACAGATTTCGATAGGTCTCTCCCGAGGGCGTGGTGGTTTCGCTGTGCTTCAGGAAGGTGGCTTCATCCCAGCCGAAGGCGTTCCCCATGCGCTCGGGCGCGCCCGCATTCAGTGCCTCAAAGGCCGGGTGCCCGCGCAGGCTGTCGAGTATATCGACCAGCTTCTCTTCGGTGAGATTGCCCAGGGGGGCCCTTGTTTTCAGGCAGCAGGGATAGACATTGCCGTTCGGCTCGATCGAGACCTCGGAGCCCAGACGTCCGTGCTCCATGAAGTTCAGACCGCCCGACCAGCGATTGCAGAAATTGTCATCCAGCGTGGCGCTGGACAGTTCATTGTCCCAGGCGCGCCCCCGCGGCCAGATCGCACCGATCCATTCTTCCGGGTTTGCGCCCATCATCGAATAGACCGGGGTCAGGGTGCCCCGCGCATCGGTGCCGTCATGGCGTCGACCGGTCGGCTGCAGCCCGGCCGCGTCGAACATCGTGATCAGTTTCTCGACCAGCGGCAGGCGTTTCTCGCCTTCATGGCCAACATGAAAATCATCCATCCCCGTGATCGAGATTTGCCAGACACCATGTTCGAGCAACCCATCAAGAATCTTTTCGGTAACCAGATCACCCGTGGTCTGCACCACCACGCGCAGCCCGCCCTGTGCCGCATATTTGGCGCGCAGCAAATCCATCACCGGATAAAGCACCGGCTCACGGATCGGGTCGAGCAGAACTTCGCCGCCCGACAGAATCACCCGGCCCGGGAGCTCGGGCCCGTCCTCGATTTCCCGATAGGTCATCCGGTCGGGCAGATTGGCGATGATGGCGGCATGGCTGGCGAGCGCTTCATTCACCACGGCGTCTTTTTCGTCGCGAACATAGGGACGAAACCGGGTGTCGTAACAATGGTCGCAGCGTCGGTGGCAAAGCCAGGACAGCACGTAGTAGATGGATTCCATATCAGTCCCGATTTGTGGTGCGCGATTGTAGCGAGGCGCAGGTCCGAAGGAACAGCCCTGCAAGGCCGACAAAATCATGCGTCACGGCATTTTTATGGCTGGCGCTTCGCCCGCCAAGCGCGCCAGGCCTCCCCATCATCCACATCATCGAGCTGTTCGAGCATCGCCACGCGGACCGTGGCTGGCAAACCGGCGATGGTATCCTCCAGAGCGTGCTCGGTGCTCCAGCGTATATTTTCAAACAGACCTCGTGGCACGGGATGCCGTTGCGCGCCCGCCAGCCAGTAGCCGCCATCGCTGGCCGGGCCGAACACCATGTCGTTTCGGCCCAACGCGTCAAAGGCCTGCCGGATATGGGTGGGACGGATATCCGGAATGTCACTGCCCACAATAACCACAGGCCCCGGGGGGAGATCGCACAAAGGTGCAGTCATGCGGACGCCCAGATCACCCTGACCCTGAGGGATCACCCGCATGCCGGGCACCGGGGGCCAGAGCCCGGTCTGATACGCGGTACGGTCCGGGGTGACCGCAAGCCAGGTCTGCCAGCGCGGGTCACGGCCCAGCCGCCAGAGCATGTCGCGGAGCGTGCGCCGATAAAAGATCAGGGTGGCGTCCTTGCCAATATCCGCGGCCAGCCGGATCTTCACGGTGCCCCGCATGGGCGCACGCGCGAAGAGCACGAGATGGCGCCGGAGGCTCATCGATAGACTTTCGCAATGATGCGCAGGGGAATGCCCGCGAAGTACATCATCAGACAGAGCAGATTACGCGCGGGGCGCAACCAGTATCCGCCGCGCTGATAGCGCACGGCCGAGGTCCGGGCCGCCACTTCCAGCCCGACCAGATTGTCCCGCCCGCAGTGATGCTTGATCCGGCTGACGAAGTTCACATCCTCCATCAGGGACATGCGCGCGTAACCGCCGAGTTCGTCATAGAGATCGCGCGGCAGGGCCAGCCCCTGATCGCCATAGGGCAGCGCGTATTTGTGACACCGCCAGGCCACCCAGCGTTCGATCCGGCGCGCGCCGGGATGGTCGTCATCGAGTTCGAACCGGAAATAGACCGCGCGCTTGTCCGCATCGGGGTGGGCGATGAAGTCCCGCAGGGCCCGGGCCCAGCCGGGGGCCAGCACCGTATCGGCGTGGAGGAACAGCAGGCCATGTCCCGAAACGGCCGTGGCGCCCGTTGCAAGCTGCACGCCACGTCCCGGTTCGGACACCATCACACGAGCGCTGCCGGCACGGGCCACCGCCACCGTGTCGTCGGCCGAACCGCCATCGACCACGACGATATCCAAATCAAAAAGATCACGACCGTCCTCGAGCGCCGCCAGGGTCGCGGCCAGACCTGCGCCGGCATTGAGCGCAGGAACAACCACGCCAAGGGTGGGTTTGCTATCTGATGAATTCACCATGGGTCATACATAGCCTTAGCCGCCGCCCGAGATAACCCTCTCCGCGCCACATGCGGCACGACGACGTGGATGGCCGGATCAAGTCCGGCCATGATGGTGAAAGAGAACCGGTACATCTTCCTCGGTCGTCGTTCCCGCGCAGGCGGGAACCCATAAACACGGTCGGCCAACCTGTTTCACATCGGCGTGTATGGATGCCCGCCTGCGCGGGCATGACGCGATGAGGTAACGCGCGTCCGGTCAGGCCTGTACGGGTTGTCGCTGGATCGCGCGCAGGAGGCCCAGCATGACGATGGCAAACGCGGTGGCGAGACCGCCGACGATCATCGGAACCGCCGTGTCGCCGGTGATATCGACCAGCCAGCCCGCAAGGATCGGCATACTGGTCAGACCGATATGGTGCACGCTGTAATAGATACCAGTGCCGGTGTTGCGGTTTTCCGAACGCACCACTTCCACCGTGAGTGCCATCACGTTTCCGGTCGGGATTCCGATGAAAATGCCCGCCAGCACAAACAGCAGCAACGGCGCGTCAACGAACGGCACCAGCCCGACCACCACGGCGCCGATGGCAAAGCTGCCGATCATCACCAGATTGGGCCGCGCCCATTTTTCCGACAGCCACGCCCCCAGCGGGATTGCGATCATATAGGCAATCGTGCCGTAGCTGATCAGCAGGCCGGACAGGGCCACGTCACTGCCGCGGGCCACCATCATGGCCGGACCAAAGGCCATCACCATCAGGAAGCCGCCATTGAACAAGGTCCAGGTCACCCCGGAGATCGTGACAAGGATGACCTCGCGCCGGGAAATCCGGGATTTGGTTTTCTTTGGTGCGGTGTCTGGGGGTACAGCGCCGGTATCCGGCAGCGGTGCAGACCCGACATCACGAACCGGCGCGCGGTAGACAAAGGCCACCAGCAGCAGTCCGGCCAGCGAACCAAAACCGGCAACCAGGAAGACCGCATTCCAGCCCCAGGCTTCCGCGATCAGACCCTGGGTCCACAGACCAAGAGCGATCCCCACGGGCCAGCTGTTCATCAGGATCGCCATGGCGGTCACGACCTCGCGACCCTCGAACAGATCCCCAACCAGCTTGACCATGGTCACGGTGATGACAACACCGCCGACCCCGACCATGAGACGCCCGACGCCAGCCACCCAGAAGCCGTCCGCGCCGGCCATGACAAACCCGCCAAGGGCCATCAGCCCGAGCCCGAAGAGCACAGCACGTTTCTCGCCAAAGCGCTTGCCCGCCAGCCCCGCCGGCAGAGCCGTGGCGAAGCCGAGCGCGCTGAAAAACCCGATCAGCGTTCCAACTTCGGTGAAGTTGATTCCCAGATCGGTGACAAGCAACGGCGCGACCGTCGCCACTGTCTGAAACTGGAATCCCAGCGAGGTGCGCGCCAGAAACAGCGCACCAAGCATCAGCCAGCGGTTGGACGTCATGTGAGGGAACTCATTTGAGGACACTTCCTATCGAAATCGTCATGCCCGCGCAGGCGGGCATCCATAAACACCAAATCTAGACCCGTCACCGCCTGTGTTCATGGATCCCCGCTTTCGCGAGTGTGACGCAAGATGCAAATGCACGGACGGAGATCGACCGCTCACCTATTCCGCGGCTTCGGCGAAGGCGCCGGAGGCTTTCAGAATGCGGCGGCCGGATTCGGTGAGGGCGGCGAGCTTCTCGCCGAGCAGTGCCTCGGGATAGACCAGCTTGCCGTGGCGTTTCCTGACCTCGCCGCCGATCAGCACCGTGTCCACATTGAACGGCGTCGCCATGAAGACCAGCGTCTGCACCGGATCGTGGACTGGGCAGGTGTTGATATCCGTACCACGGGTCAGGATGACATCGGCCTGCTTGCCCGGGGTCAGGGAACCGATCCGGTCGTCCATGCCCAGAGCCCGGGCATTGCCGATGGTGGCCCATTCGAGCGCGACACGGGTTTTGAGATGTTCAGGCATGTTCTTGGTCGGGCGCGGCCGGGCATCGGTGTACATGCCCCGTTCGAGCTGCAGGCCGAAACGGACCACCGAGAACATGTCACCGGAGATGTTCGATTCCAGATCAATGCCGAAGGACGGTGTGCCGCCGAGTTCCAGAATCCGGCCCGTCGCCGGATTGCCATGGCCAAAATTGCATTCGCATTCCGGGGCCACGGTGATCGACCCGCCGGTATCGATGATCAGCTTCAGCTCGTCATCGGTCAGGTTGGTGGCATGGACGAAATCCGCCTCCGGCCCCAGCAAACCCAAATCGTGGAGTTTCTGCACGGCGTTCTCGGCGAACATGGGAATGCCCAGAGCGCCGGTGTGGTTCGACCAGCGCAGGCCCATATCCTTGGCCAGACGCACATCATGTTCGATGCAATCCCAGACCGAGAAGCCGATCCCCTGAATGCACATGGCCATGGTGATGAGGCCGTCATCCGAAGAGAGGCGCCCCTTGCGGAGACGTTCGACCCGCTCACGGGAATGGGGCCGCTCGTTGAACGGCGCTTCGCCCGGCTTCGGGTCGGTCTTGGTCTGGCCGTGGCCATAGACCGCGCGAATGCCTGCTTCTTCGAGAGAATCAATCGCCGCATCGGTGTGGTCGGTGGTCGCGTTGCAATGATGCCAGTCGAACAGGGTCGTCGTGCCCGAATGAATCTGGTTCAGCGCGCCACACAGATTGGCGATCCCCACATCATCCGGGGTGAAATGGGGGACCGCCGTGGCATGCATCAGCTGGGAATATTCGAACATCGTCCAGTTCGACACCGTGCCCCGCACCCCGGTCTGCCAAGTGTGTTCGTGCATGTTGATCATGCCCGGGCTGACGATCATGTCCGTCGCGTCGATGATTTCGGCGTTGCCGGCATCGATGCCGTGCCCGACCTCGAGAATCCTGTCATCTTCGATCAGGACGTCGCCGCCCCGAATGTCGCCAATCGCATCATCCATCGATACGACCCAGCCGCCCTGAATTAATGTGCGCGCCATGACGCGGTCTCCCCGGAATGTGTTTTCGTTTCCGGCCGGAGATTAGCCTTTCGGTGCAGCGGAAGGAAATGGGGCCTATTCGCCAATCGCCCCCGATTTGGTTACCATTTCCGCCCTACCACCGCAGAACAGATCAGATCGCATCATGTCCCATCCCGTCTTCACACCGACCGATGGCCCCGTGGGTGCGTTCGTGACCGGTGTGGACCTGTCCATCCCCCTTGCGCCCTACATCGCTGCTGCGATCCTCACCGAGCTGGGTGAACACGGCGTGCTGTTCTTTCGAGATTAGGAGATTTCGCCCGAACAGCACATTGCCTTTGCGCAATCGCTGGCGCCGATCGTCATCAATCGGTTCTTCACTCCGGTCGCGGGCCATCCACAGATCGCCGCGGTGCGCAAGGAAGCCGATCAGAAGCTCAATATCGGCGGCGCGTGGCATGCCGATCACAGCTATGCCCAGATTCCGGTCACCGGCTCGATCCTCGCCGCCAAGGCATTGCCGCCGACCGGCGGGGACACCCTGTTTGCCAGCATGTATGCCGCCTATGACAGCCTGGCCGAGGCCACCAGAACCCGGCTGCTCGGGCTGCGTGCATTGCTGGAGGAACTGTTCACCCACGCCCAGCGCCCCGAACACATCTATCGCTTCGAATGGGAGCCCGGATCCATCGCCTTCTGGGACAACCGCGCCACCTGGCACTTCGCCGAAAACGACTATCACGGCCACCGACGCCTGATGCACCGGATCACGCTGGAGGGTGTGGCGCTGGAGGGGGCGTGACGACCGTCCAGCGAAGGACTCAGTCCTCGCCGGTCTTCCACCCGTTCTCATTGATGTCGAAAAGCTGGCCGTCCGGATCGCGGTATTTGATTTCGTAGAAGGCGCCGGAGTCCTTCGCTTCGCCCATCAGCCAATTGCCGCCGGCGGCTGCGATCTCCGCACCCGCGGCCTCGGGATCATCGACAACAAAGCCGAAATGATGGACGCCGAATTTGTCCGGGTCACCGCCTGCGGCTTCCTCGGTCTTGTAGCGCAGCAGGGCGACATTCATCACGCCATCGGTGAGATAGACCGCGGTCGCGCCCGCATGGTCATTTTCCCCCACCCGGATCATGCCCAGCGCACGCTCATAGAACGCAGCGGCTTTCTGGGGGTCCGGGACGGACAGGGCGACATGGCGAAGTTTGGCAGACATGGGTGTGTTTCTGACTGTTCTGCGTTCTGTCTATTTTGTCATGCCCGGACTTGATCCGGCCATCCACGTTTTGATGTCACGTGACCCGATGACGGGGATGCCCGGATCAAGTCCGGGCATGACGGTTTCCCTGGTTTCGTGGTTTCGCGCCGATCAGCACGAAGGCAACGGCGGCGGGCTGCTCGGAACGGTTGGACCAGGCGTGGTTGGTGCCCCGCTGGATCAGCACGTCACCGGCGTTCAGTTTGGTTTCGCCGTCCTCCATCACCGCCCAGATCTCCCCACTCATGACGATGGCAAAATCCGTTGTCCGGGTTTCGTGCATGCCCGCAGTTTCCGCGTCATCGTCATGGGCGTCACCGCTGCCCATCTCACTGAAGGCCGCGCCCACATCGGCATCCTTCCAGACTTCGTCGGGAGGAAAATCGACGATCCGGAAAATCGCGCCGGCCGGGTCGTGGGGCTCGATCGAGTTCTCACGAATCGCGGTATCAACCTCGCCGGTATTGTCGGCGGGGGCGGTCGTTTCCCACATTTCGTGGAGAAAGAGTTGCGGCAGGGGTTCGAGGGTTTGTGGCGAAGGGCCGTCCTTGAGAATGATCGACTTGCCTTCGGCGTTATGGCCCGTAACCACACGGCGGAAACTGCGTGTCATGATGGATTCTCCCTTATTGCAGCCACCAGTTTAGCCGGGATCGGACGCGAGGGGGAGCAGCCGTGAAAATTCCGCAGCACAGCCGTGCCGCCATCAGGGGTTGCGTCGGCAGGACCAGATGGCGACGATATCAGCAACAAATCAGACACGACCGCCTGAGGAGACGACCATGGCCGATCCCAACAATCCTTCCGGTGCCCTGCCCGGCGATCCGCGCTACGGACTCTCGGAAGCAGAGCTTGCCGAATACTACCGGACGAAAAGCCCGAGCTGGATCTGCAAGGGCTACTTCAAGGCCGATGGCGGCATTGCCCTGCGCGAGGCGGCGATGGACGCCCACCAGGCCTATCTGCGCAAGACTCAGAACCAGATCCGGTTTACCGGACCTTTGCTGCAGGATGACGGCAAGACCCCGGCGGGTGCCATGGCCCTGATCGATGCGCCGGACAAGGCGGCCGCGCAGGCCTGGATGGACAATGAGGGTTACACTCAGGGCGGCGCGTTTGATCGGATCACCATCACCCGCTGGTCATCCTCGATGGATTTGCGCTGGGACACCTTCCCGCGCACCCCGGGCTGGGAACAGTTCGTGGTCACGGCAATAGACGGGCCGGACGCCAAGGAACGGCGCGACGCCGTGGCCGATGCCCACCACAAGTTTCAGGCTTCCGTGATGGATCGCTATGTGGCCCGCGGACCGATGTTCGAGGATGACGGTGTGAAGATGATCGGCTCGATGATGATCATGGAATATCCCGATCTGCAGGCCTGCGAGGCATTCTGGGCCGGCGAGCCGCTGAATACGGGGGGCGTGTTCAAAGAGGTGACCCTGGAACGCTGGCGCTACGGCAACACGCTGGAATATCCGGGCTAGCCCGCACACCCGCGCACCGCCACACAATAAGTTGAGCCCGCCCGCACCGCCGGATCGCTAGTCTGCCCGCAAAGGCCCGACCAATGGCCAGGCAGCAGGCAAGCACGACGACACCATGGCGCGTTTCGGGACGACTTCCTCTCACCAGACAAAGGTGCGGCTGCGCGACCTGTGGCAACGCATGCGCACGGTCGCCTGACTCGCCGTTGGACGCTGTTCCACTTCCACGTCATAATAAAAACACAACAGGCCCGAAACGAGGTCTGAGACGGGGGCACAGGTTTGAGCGACAACGCCATCATTGTGATTGCGGACGATCATCCGCTCGTGCGCGATGCATTGCGTCAGACGATTGCGCAGGATATGGCCAGCGCCGTGTTCCACGAAGCCGCCAGTCTGGCCGAGGCCGAAACCGGCATTCGCGGTCTGGGATCACCCGATCTGGTTCTGCTCGACCTGCACATGCCCGGCATGCGCGGATTTACCGGCCTTGCCTATCTGCGCTCCCAGTTTCCCGAGACCCCCGTGGCCATGATTTCGGCCAGCACGGATCCCCGGATCATGCGCCAGGCCATTGATTTCGGAGCGTCCGGTTTCATTCCCAAATCGGCCCCGACCGATGATATCCGCAGCGCCGTCCGCGAAATCCTGGCTGGCAATTCCTGGCTCCCGGCGGACACCAATGACGTTCCCGATACCGCGGCCGAAGACGCGCAGCTCGCCGCCCGGCTGGCCAACCTGACACCCCAGCAATTGCGCGTTCTCGGTATGCTCTCGGATGGGAAACTGAACAAACAGATTGCCTATGACCTCGACATTTCCGAGGCGACCGTGAAATCACACGTCTCGGCCATCCTGCAGAAGCTGGATGTGAACAGCCGGACCCAAGCCGTGATTCTGGCCGGACGGCTCAATGTGGAAGACCCCGCACGGGGCATGCCGGGCTAAACAGATCTCCGATTCAGGATACCTGTTGGCGTGCAGCACCGCGCTGAGCGAGCATGCGTGTCATCAGGGCCCGCAAGGCCGCCGGTTTGACCGGTTTGGACAACACGATATGCCCGCGACGTGTGGCCTCCTCGCGCAAACTTTCTGATGGATCTGCCGTCACGATGATTGCCGGAATGACCCGTTCAAAGACGCCGCAAACCTCGGTCACCACATCCGGGCCGAGTTCACCGTCGCCCAGATGGTAATCGGCGACAATGAGATCCGGTGCGTCATCCCCCAGCGCGGCACGCCATTCATGCCCAGCCGCTGCCGTACGGACATCGCACTGCCAACCCCCGAGCAACGCCACCATCCCGTCACGGACATCTGCATTGTCATCGACGCACAGGACAACCGCACCGGCCAATCCGCCATCCGAGAAAATCGGCACCGGCCGGGGTTCCGCAGCAGACCGAGCCGACGAGCCCCGCGGCACGGTGACCGCAAAGACCGACCCCTGCCCAGTTTCGCTGCGCAACGAGATCACGTGTCCCAGCATCCGTGCGATCCGTTCGACAATCGCCAGCCCTAGGCCCAGCCCCTGGGCATTGCCTTCGTCCTGGGGCAGGCGATGAAACTCCTGAAACACCGCATCGCGCTTGTCTTCGGGAATCCCGGGTCCGGTATCGCGCACCTCAACCCGGAGACGTTCACCCCCGCCGCGACAGCCGATCAGGACACGCCCGTCCGGCGGGGTGTAACGCACCGCATTGGATAGCAGGTTCTGCAGGATACGCCGCAACAGCCTGCGGTCGGATCGCACGAAACAGGCCGAGGCCACCACCCGCAACTCGATGCCGCGATCCGCCGCCACGGCCTGAAATTCCGTACCCAATGCCTGCAGCAGGTCATCCACCGCAAAATCCTCGATCTGGGGCTCGACACCGCCTGCATCCAGTTTCGAAATATCGAGCAGGCCCGAAAGCAAATCCTCGACCGCACGCAGAGAGGTGTCGACCCGCCCCACGAGCTGGGAACTCTCGCGCTCCAGTTCACGCTCGGACAATGAGGACAGAAACAGCCGGGCGGCGTTCAGGGGTTGCAGCAGATCATGACTGGCCGCTGCCAGAAATCGCGTCTTGCCCAGATTGGCCTTCTGGGCCGCATCCGATGCGCGCCGCAACTGCTCGTTCAGGCTCATCAGGTCCCGGGTGCGTTCATCCACCCGCAATTCAAGATCGCGCTTGGCGTCCTTCAGCTCGGCCGCGGCCTTCACACGATCTGTCATGTCCATCAGCGACACCGCGACACCACCGGCGGGCATCGGGCTGGTGCGCACTTCGAGCACGGTGCCGTCATCCAGGCGGCGCTCATAAATTGCCGGTTCGCGCTGGCGATACTGGACGAGCAGATCGTTCACGATCGTTTCCACTTCACCCGGTCCATACTCGCCATGCTCGGCGCTGTGCCGGATGATGTCCTCGACCGGCACCCCCACCCGCCCGTTCATGTTCGGTAAGCCGAGATAGTCGCGAAACCGCTCATTCATCCAGGCCAGGCGCAAATCCTCGTCGAAAATCGCAATGCCCTGACGCAGGTTCTCCATGGTGGTCTGAAGCAGTTCGCGGTTGTACTGGATCGCCGCCGTCGCATCGTCGAGCAACGACATTGCGCCCTGCATGTCGATGTCTTCACGCTCCATGGACAATGCGATCACCAGCCGCGCCGAAGACGCACCGATCGCACTGGACAGCAGCCGCTCGGCGAACCGCAGCACACCAGCATCCACCGGGTCATCGGACAACAACATCGGCTGCCGTTCCGCCCGATAGGGAGTAAAGGCACGCTCCGCCGCCGCCGACCCCAGATAGCGCGCCACCAGCTCTTCCAGATCACGGACCGTCAGCGCGCCGGGTACAGTGCGCAACCGCGATGTCTGTTCGGCGGCCATCACCTCGACAAAGGCCCGCGCCTGTCCGCGCTCGAGAACGCTCGGCCGACTGGCGAGAGACAATCCGATGAACAACGCCAGATTGACGAGCAGGCTCCAGAACACGCCATGGGTCAGCGGGTCCCCCAGTTCCATCCCAAACAGCGCCTGCGGCCGCAGCCACTCAACCCCCATCGGTCCGAATACCAGCAGGGTTGCGGGAAACCAGGAGCTGGCCGCGAAACTGGGCAGCAACAGGGTGTAGGCCCAGACAAATCCGCCCAGAAGAATGCCGCCCAGCGCCCCGGTACGCGACGCACGAGTCCAGAAAATGCCACCGAAGATCGCCGGGGCAAACTGGGCCACGCCGGCAAAGGAAATCAATCCGATGGAGGCCAGTGCCTGACCTTCGCCGGCCAGCCGATAATAAACAAAGGCGAGCATCAGGATGGCGGTCATCGCGAACCGGCGGATGTTGAGCAGGGTCGCCCCGACATTCCCATCGCGCCGACTGCCGCCACGCGAAAACCGCAGATAGAGCGGTGCAAAAACGTCATTGGAAATCATCGTCGCCAGCGCGACCGTGGCCACGATCACCATGCCGGTCGCCGCCGACAGGCCGCCGATGAACACCAGCAGGGTCAGGCTTTCCTGTTGCGCCAGCATGGGAAGCGTCAGCACAAAGGTGTCGGCATCCACCCCCCGGCCGGAAAACAGCAACAGGCCGGCCACCGCAATCGGAATCACGAAGATGTTGATCGCAATCAGGTAGCCCGGAAATATCCAGGCCGCGCGCCGGAGTTCACTTTCATCGGCATTCTCCACCACCGCCACATGAAACTGCCGGGGCAGACAGATAATCGCGGTGAGCGAGAGCAGCGTGATCGTCACCCATTTCGACACATTGATATCGACGGCAAACCGGTCGGCAATCGACGGCAGCGACGCGGCGCGGTCGACCAGATCACCGAAGCCGTTGAACATGAAAAACGTGACGAAGATGCCCGCGGCCAGAAAGGTCACCAGCTTGACGATCGATTCGAACGCGATGGCGAGCATCATGCCTTCATGATGTTCGGTCGCATCCACATTGCGCGTGCCGAACATGATCGAGAAGGTCGCCATCAGCAGCGCCACCACCAGAGCAGTATCGGCCCACCACGGCGTGCCGGACACCCCGGCGGGCATGACAATATCAGGATAGGCGACAAGCACGTTGAAGCTGGTGGAGACGGCTTTCAGCTGCAACGCGATATAGGGGAGGATGCCGATGACGACAAACAGCGTGACCACCGCCGCCAGCGCCTGGCTCTTGCCAAACCGGGCAGCAATGAAATCGGCGATGGTGGTGATATTTTCGGCCTTGCCGATGCGCACGATCTTGCGCAGCATCACATATCCCACGGTGAACATCAGCGCGGGTCCGAGATAGACCGGGATGAAATCATAGCCCGAGGACGAGGCCAGCCCGACACTGCCATAGAAGGTCCAGGAGGTGCAGTAGACCGCCAGCGAAAGCGCATAGACCACCGGCTTGGCCCGCAGGCGGGTGCCGTGGCGCTCGGCCTTGCGATCCCCCCAGGAGGCGATGGCAAACAGGATGCCGATATAGCCCAGGGACGCGGCCAGAATGGTCCAGTCGTTCAACACGCCCGTCTGCACTCCGGTTCCAATGACGACAGGGTCACAAGCCTAACACGGGTTCAGGCAAAAAAAATGTGCAGGGCGTGAAGGCCCTGCACATGAATAACCCCAGGTGAGGGGTCGGGGGAACGGAGGAACACATCGCTGCATTCTCCAGCCTCCACTCAACCCGAGGGCCGGTGCGGCGTCCATTAGACATTCGTTGGAGTTGGCGCCGGCAGCGTATGGGCGCTGTCACGCAGGCGCCGCTATCGGGTGCGTAGCCGCCGCCGCAGGAACCGCGCGCCCCGCACAAACACGTTCTGCCGCGCGATGTCTGAGCGGTTCAAAGCCCGGATGGCGGTGTCCCAGACCGCGCGTTGCAGATTGCGGGCATCGATCATCGTCGCCAGAAGCGCGGAATCAACGTCTCCGGGCAGCGCCGTCATCAGCGTAGCCTCGTCGCCCGCCCGGGCCGCATCGATCACGGCCAGGCGGCGCACCGTATCGGCGGGGTCGATCGTGCCCAGCATGTTCGTGCGCAGGAGATCCTGAAACACCTGCCGAGCTTCGTTGTAGCCCTTCATATAGAGCAGCGGGTCCGACCATCCGGCAAGCGCTGCCCGGCATTTCCCCAGAGTATCCAGCACTTCGAGGGCGGATTTGGGCGCGCCGTCACCCACACCGTTGTGGGCGCCTTCATCGGGCACATGCGCCCAGAAGGTGATGGTCAGGCCGTAGCGCGTATGGGGACCCGGGTCGATCAGATCACTGGGCGCTACCACCGGCGCACCGGACGCCGCGAGGAAACGCGTTACCGCAATCTCCCGCGCCTGGCCGCCATCCGCAGCACGAATCTCCGCGCTCTCCCCCGACACCCGAGCCACCAGATCATGGGGAGGAAGCCGCAGGATGACATGACTGGCAAACGCGATCAGTTCGGGGGGTTCGACCGCCAGACCAAGCTCCGCGGCCACCGCACACGCGGCGCGCCGGGCACTGTCCAGAAGTTCATCACGGAGGGTGGGAGCCATGGCGTCAGACAATCACGGCGCGGGTGGGGTGGGCAAGTTTGGCGGCTTGTTCTTCGGACCCAGAACCAATAAGACCCCCGTCAGTTCTGACGGAGGTCTTGATGTTCTTGGTGGAGCCGGACGGAATCGAACCGACGACCTCTACAATGCCATTGTAGCGCTCTCCCAACTGAGCTACGGCCCCAAAACTGTTTTCGCGGTGGCTGGTGTTGGGACCAGCCTTGTGCGGACGGCGGGAACATAATTATCCACGCACCCAACGCAAGCGAAATCTGACGCGGATCCCAAATCAGCGCCGATCAAGCTGTGCGATCAGTCGTCGTCATTCCCCTTTTTGGGAATCGGCACGACATTGGTGTCATCATCATCGTCGTCGTCATCGGGAAGCAGATCATCGTCATCGTCGTCGTCGTCGATCTCGACGCCTTCGACAAGGGCTGCGATTTCATCATCCTCGTCGTCATCGACCGCCAGCTTTGCCTTAGCGGCATCGTCATTGGCGGCCTTGGCTGCCGCGGCGGCTTCCTCGGCGCGCGCACGACGCGGTTTGAAGATCGTCTCCGGGTCAAAGACCGTTTCGCAGGTCGGGCAGACGATCGGCTGCTTGAGCATGTCATAAAAACGTGTGCCACAGGCGAGGCAGGCACGCTTCACGCCCCATTCGGGTTTCGCCACAGATTCTTCCTCCGGTGAATTCCTACCGATGTATATCGGGCCCGCCGTTTGCCACGAACGACGTGGCCTGTCAAAACCAAATCCACCGCGCTGCAAAACTTCCTGTCCCGGATAGCTTCTCTGCGTGGCTCCGTTTCGCAACCTGTGCTAATCCCTCGCCGCACATCATGACTGACAACAACGCAAATTCTTCGGCTTCCGGCCCGGCCTCCCCCTCTGCATCCCGGAGCCGCCCTGCGACCGCCCGGCGCAGCGGCGCCCTGTCGGGCGCAATGGACGTGCCCGGCGACAAATCCATTTCCCACCGCGCCCTGATGCTGGGGGCGCTGGCGGTCGGTACCACCCGTATCGAAGGCCTGCTGGAAGGCGAGGATATTCACGCCACGGCAAACGCCCTGCGCGCCATGGGGGTCACAGTCGTTCAGGACGCCCCCGGCAACTGGCATGTGGATGGCGTCGGGGTGGCGGGCCTGCATGCACCCGACGACGTGCTGGATCTGGGCAATTCGGGCACCTCGGCACGGCTGCTGTGCGGGCTGCTGGCCGGCCATGGCTTCACCGCGATCATGACCGGGGATGATTCCCTGCGAAAGCGCCCGATGAACCGGGTGATCGATCCCCTGACCCGGATGGGGGTGCAGGTGGAAACCCGCGACGGGGGCCGGATGCCGATGACCTTTACCGGCACCGATATGCTGCTGCCGATGATCTACACCCTGCCGGTGCCCTCGGCGCAGGTGAAATCTGCCGTGCTGCTGGCCGGCCTGCACGCGCCCGGGCAGACCACGGTGATCGAGCCCGTCGCGACCCGCGACCACACCGAGCGGATGCTGAACCATATGGGAGCCGAAATCACGATCACGGAATCCCCCGAAGGCCGCCACATCACCATCACCGGGCAGGCCGAACTTTCGCCTGCGCATGTCACCGTGCCCTCCGATCCGAGCTCGGCGGCCTTTCCCGCCGTGGCCGCCACGATTGTGCCGGACTCCGAGGTCACGCTGAACGGGATCGGCATGAACCCGGCCCGGGCGGGAATCTTTGATTCCCTGCGAGACATGGGCGCACGCATCGAGGAAACCAATCTGCGCGACGAAGGCGGCGAGCCGGTCGCCGATCTGACGATCCACGGCTCGGCCCTGACCGGCGCGCAGATTCCGGCTTCCCGTGCCGCCTCGATGATCGATGAATACCCGGTGCTCGCCATGGCCGCGGCCTGCGCCACGGGCATATCCCGGTTCAAGGGTGTGGGGGAATTGCGGGTCAAGGAAAGCGACCGGCTGGCCACGGTCGAAGCCGGGCTTCGTGCGTGCGGTGTAACGGTTGAAACCGATGCCGACAGCATGACCATCGAAGGCTGCGGCGGTCCGCCCCCCGGTGGCGCGACCATTGCCACCAGCCTGGACCACCGGATCGCCATGAGCTTCCTGGTGCTGGGTCTGGCCACTGAAGCGCCGGTGGAAATCGATGATATCCGGCCCAGCGAGACCAGTTTTCCGGGTTTTGCCGACTCCATGCGCCAGCTGGGTGCCGACATCAGAGACGTGTCATGACAACGCCACGCCTGATCACCGTCGATGGACCGGCCGGGGCCGGCAAGGGCACGCTTTCCAAGCGGCTGGCTGCACATTTCGGGTATGCCCATCTGGACACCGGAAAGCTCTATCGGGCGGTGGGCCTGAACACGCTGGCGGCCGGCGGTGATCCGGCCACACCAGCCGATGCGATTGCCGCCGCCAAAGCGCTTGATTCCGCCGCCATTGCCAGTGGTGGCCTGCAAAACCCCGAACTGGCCGGCGATACAGCCGCCGCCGCCGCTTCGAAAGTGGCGGCCATCCCGGAAGTGCGGCAGGTGCTGCTGGCCTTCCAGCGCGACTTCGCCAGCAACCCGCCAGGGGGCACCGGCGGGGCGATCCTCGATGGCCGGGATACCGGCACGGTCGTCTGCCCGGATGCGCCGGCGAAATTCTTCGTCACCGCCAGCGCTGAAGAACGCGCAAAACGGCGGCATAAAGAGTTGCTGGACCGGGGGGAAGCGAGTATATACCCCCGCGTCCTGGCAGATATGAAGGAACGGGACGTGCGCGACAGCACCCGGGCCATAGCGCCCCTGAAGGCCGCTGATGATGCACGTACCATCGATAGCTCGGAGCTGGATGCCGACGCAGTGTTTGCGGCCGCCCTTGAGTATATCGCTTCGCTTTCCTGAACGGATTGTCAGGCCCCGCGTCAACCGCATCGTTTGAATGTCCGGATACATCGGACAGGCGATCGGAACGGCGTTCAAGACCACCGGAGACAACCGGTTGGCAAACAGAGTACCGATTGAAAGGACGTATCGTCATATGACCGATACCACACAGGCGCCCGAGGGTGCTGACTTCAGCGAAATCTTCGCTGACCTGCTCGAAGAGAGCCTCCAGGAAAATTCATCACTCGAACGCACGGTCGTCAAAGGCACCGTGGTTTCAGTGGACAGCGACCACGCGCTGATCGACGTCGGACTGAAATCCGAAGGTCGGGTCGCGCTGAAGGAATTCGCACCGCCCGGACAGCCCGCCGAAATCGCCGTGGGCGACAAGGTGGAAGTCTTTGTCGAGCGCTATGAAGACGTGAACGGCGAAGTCGTTCTGTCCCGCGAAAAGGCACGCCGCGAGGAAGCCTGGGAGAAGCTCGAAGAAGCCTTCGAGAAGCCCGAGCGCGTCACCGGCACGATCTTTGGTCGCGTCAAGGGCGGCTTCACGGTCGACCTGTCGGGCGCCGTGGCCTTCCTGCCGGGCAGCCAGGTGGATATCCGTCCGGTGCGCGATGTTTCGCCGCTGATGGGCACCCCGCAACCTTTCATGATCCTCAAGATGGACCGCTCCCGCGGCAACATCGTTGTTTCACGTCGCGCCGTTCTCGAAGAGACCCGCGCTGCCGAACGCACCGAACTGGTGGCCAACCTTAAGGAAGGTCAGGTTCTTCAGGGTGTGGTCAAGAACATCACCGACTACGGCGCCTTCGTCGATCTCGGCGGTGTCGATGGCCTGCTGCATGTCACGGATATTTCCTGGCGTCGCATCAACCACCCGTCCGAAGCCCTTCAGGTCGGGCAGACGGTTCAGGTGCAGGTCGTGCGCTTCAACTCCGAAACCCAGCGTATTTCACTGGGCATGAAGCAGCTGGAAGCCGATCCGTGGGATGATGTGGAACTCAAATATCCGGTCACCTCGCGCTTCACGGGCCGCGTGACCAACATCACCGATTACGGCGCCTTCGTGGAGCTGGAGCCGGGCATCGAAGGCCTGGTCCATGTCTCCGAGATGAGCTGGACCAAGAAGAACGTCCATCCGGGAAAGATCGTTTCGACGAGCCAGGAAGTGGATGTCATGGTTCTCGACGTCGATCCGACCAAGCGCCGGATTTCACTGGGCCTCAAGCAGACCCAGGAAAATCCGTGGGACGAGTTCTCGACCCGGTTCCCGCAGGGCACCGAGATCGATGGCGAAGTCCGCAACATCACGGAGTTTGGCCTGTTCGTGGGCCTGCCCGGCGATATCGACGGCATGGTCCATCTCTCCGACATCTCCTGGGAGAAATCCGGTGAGGAAGCCCTCGAAGCCTTCACAAAGGGCGACGAGGTCAAGGTCAAGATTCTCGAGGTCGACACCGAGAAAGAGCGCATTTCGCTGGGCATCAAGCAGCTCACGGAGGATCCGTTCGAGGGTTCGCTGGGCAGCGTCCACAAGGGCGATATCGTGACCTCGACCGTTTCGGAAGTGAACGATGGTGGCATCGAGGTGACAACCTCGGGCGGCCTGACCGCGTTCATTCGCCGTTCGGACCTGTCGCGTGATCGTTCCGAGCAGCGCCCCGATCGTTTCGCCGTGGGCGAGAAGGTCGACGCCATGGTGACAAATATCGACATGTCCAGCCGCCGGCTGTCCCTGTCGATCAAGACCAAGGAAGTCTCCGAAGAGAAGACCGCCATGGCACAGTACGGTTCGTCCGACAGTGGTGCTTCACTGGGTGATATTCTGGGTGCCGCCATTCGCGACAAGCAGGCTGAAACCCAGGACATGATCGGTGACAGCGCCGACGCCAGTGACGCCGAAGAGCCGGCAGAGGCCGAAGCGGCTCCGGCTGACGAAAGTGCAGAGGACGCCGCACCGGCGGGAGCGGAAGCGGAAGCGACCGAAGGCGACGACGCCGACAAGTCCTGATGACAGGCGTCTGAGCGCTTCTCATGAGCTACGATCCTGACGCCCTGCTGGACCGCAGACGCCTGAAACGGCGCCTGCGGATCTGGCAGGGCGTCACGCTTTTTGTGGTCCTGGCCGGCGTGCTGACCCTGCTGCAGAGCCATGGTGAACTCTTCCGTGGCGATCGCATCGCCCGCCTTCACATCGAAGGCATCATTGTCCGCGACGACGCGCGCAGTCAGGCACTGGCCGAACTGGCCCGGGATGACAGCATCCGCGCGGTGATCGTCCATATCGACAGCCCCGGCGGCAGCGTTGTGGGCGGCGAAGACCTCTACAACAGCCTGCGCGACATTGCGGCCCAGAAGCCGGTTGCCGCGGTGATGGGGACCGTGGCCACATCGGCGGCCTATATGAGCGGCATTGCCGCCGACCGGGTCTGGGCTCGGGAAGGCACGGTCACCGGGTCGATCGGGGTCATTCTGCAAAGTGCAAATGTCACCGAACTGCTCAATCGTATCGGCGTGGAGCCGGTCACCATCAAATCATCCGAGCTCAAGGGCACCCCATCCCCGCTGGAGCCGCTGACCGAGGCCGCGCGCGAAGCGACCCAGAACGTGGTGCGGGATCTCTATGGGTTCTTCGTGGACATCGTGATCGCGCGACGTCCGCTGGAGGCCGACAAGGTGCGCCAGCTGGCCGATGGACGGGTGTTCTCCGGGCGTCAGGCGGTGGCCAACGGGCTGATCGATGAAATTGGCGTCGAAAAAGACGCCGTTTTGTGGCTGACAAGCGAACACGACATCCCTGCCGGACTGCCAATCCAGACCGTCAGCGAACGCGACGACGACAAAAGCCTGCTCGAAAGGCTTGTGAGACTATCTGGAAAATCGTTGTTTTCCAACGCACTAACACTTGACGGTCTGGTTTCGCTTTGGCAACCTGCCGCTCGCTGAACCAAGTGGTCCGGCACGCCCTCTTGGGGGAGGGCAGATATTCGAGGCATCCTGTCCTCGGGGGGTGACAATGACAAAATCGGAGCTGATCCAGAGTCTCGCAGACCGGAATCCGCATCTGCTGCAACGCGATGCCGAGCGCATTGTGACGACCATTCTGGATGAAATCACAGCCGCCCTCGCCCGCGGTGACCGGGTGGAACTGCGCGGTTTCGGCGCCTTTTCCGTGAAACAGCGCGGCGCGCGCACCGGACGCAATCCGCGCACAGGCGAAACCGTCAGCGTTGACGCCAAGGTCGTTCCCTATTTCAAGACCGGCAAGGAATTGCGCGAGCGTCTCAACGAAAACTGAGTCCGCCCGGGCGCCTACTCCTGCGCCCCGCTTATGGGTTAAACTTCATTCCGAACCGACCGGAACGCTGCCTGCCGCTGTCCGGACCACCAACCGATCCCATGGGGTGAACGTGAAACTTGTCCACTGGCTGATAACCGTCTCGCTCGCCATCGTGATCGTGATCTTTGCGCTGAACAATCGCACGCCCGTGGAAGTGGACCTCTTTCCCTTCGGGCTGGTGATTGCCTGGCCCCTTTTCGTCTTCGTCTTTCTGGGCATGGGCATCGGCGCGGTGATCGGGCTGATTATGGCCTGGATTTCCAGCCATCCGGCACGCAAAACATCACGCGAGCGCAAGACCCGCATTCGCGAACTCGAACGCCAGGTGGAGACCCTGCAAAGCTCGGCCGACAGCAGCACGCAACTGACCCCCATCCGCCCGCCCGCCCTGCCGGAGTAGATGCCCGTGCGCTTCGTGGACGAAGACACGGTCAATGCCGCGCTCGACCCGGCACGTCTTGTCGCCGCCCTGCGCACAGCTTTCTGCGGGGATGCCATCGCCCCCCTGCGGCATCACCACTCCATTTCCGGCGCACAGACCGGCACGGATGCCACACTTCTGCTGATGCCCGCCTGGTCAGCCGGAAACCCGCCCGGCTATATCGGGATCAAATCCGTTACCGTGCACCCGGACAATCCGTCCCGCGGCCTTCCCTCCGTGCAGGGTGTGTACCTGCTGCTCGATGGTGCCACCGGGTCACCGGTGGTCCTGATAGATGGCCCGGCCCTGACCGCGCGGCGGACGGCAGCCGCATCTGCGCTGGCGTCCACATTCCTGTCGCGAAGGGATGCGGCCCATCTTCTGATGATCGGCACCGGGCGTCTGGCACCCGAACTGATCCGCGCACATGCCGCGACACGCCCCATCCGTCGGGTCTCCGTCTGGGGCCGCAACCCCGAAAAAGCGCGGACACTGGCCGACAGCTTCAACGCGGCCCAATACGAAGTTTCGGTGGTCACGGATCTGGAGCCGGCCGTCCGGGATTCCGACATCGTGAGTTGCGCCACCACATCCCGACAGCCGGTGTTTGACGGCACGTGGCTGACACCGGGGACCCATGTCGATCTGATGGGCGGCTTTCGCCCGGACATGCGTGAAGCCGACGACACCGCGATCACCCGGGCGTGCGTTTTCGTCGACACCCGCGAGGGGGCTTGCCGGGAAGCCGGGGACATCACCCAACCTCTTGCCGCAGGTCTTCTCACACCATCCGCAATCCGTGCCGACCTGTTCGAACTGTGCCGGGACGAGCATGCCGGACGTGGTTTGACATCAGAAATTACATTGTTCAAATCCGTCGGAACGGCTATCGAGGACTTGGCCGCTGCCGAACTTCTCATGACCGAAATTGCCCCATGACCGTTGACTCCACACAGATTCGAAACTGGCTCACCAAAGAAGCCCTGCCCCTGTGGTCACATGCCGGGCTGGATACGGAAGCCGGGGGTTTTGTCGAGAAACTCACCCTCGACGGACGGCCCATCCTCGATGTCCCCAAACGCACGCGCGTGCAAGCACGCCAGATTTATGTCTACAGCCACGCACATCTGCTGGACTGGACGCCACCGACAAGCGGACCCAGCGCGCTGGAGGCCGCCTATCAGGGGTTCGATTTTCTGACCCGGCAATTCTGGCTGGAAGACGGTGGTTTCGCATTCTCAGTCCAGCGCAACGGCGCCCATGCGGACACGCGTGTCGAATCCTACGAACAGGCCTTCGCAATTTTCGCCTTCGCCTGGCATTTCCGCGCCACCGGAGACGAAGCCGCGGTCGAGTGGGCCGAACGGACCCTGGCCTTTCTGGATGACAATTTCGCGGATATCGAGCATGGCGGCTATTTCGAGAACGCCACCCACGATCTGCCGCGGCGCCAGAACCCCCATATGCATCTGCTCGAAGCCCTGCTGGCCTGGCATGGCGCCACCGGCGAGGACATATGGCTTCGGCGCGCGCAGGACATTATCGCCCTGTTCCGATCACGGTTCTTCGCACCGGAAACCGGCACACTCGGCGAATTCTTCGATGCCGAATGGGCACCAGTCACAGGCACGATGGGCAAAACCGTCGAACCGGGTCACCATTTCGAATGGGTCTGGCTGCTCTACAAATATGGGCAGGCCAGCGGCGATGACATCAGTCAGGAAGCCTACGCGCTCTACAAATTTTCTGAAGCCCACGGGGTCGACCACAATCCCGGCCCGGCGTCCGATATCGCATTCGATTCGGTTTTCAGCCACGGCACGTCACTCGACGAGAACAAGCGCCTCTGGGTTCAGACCGAAGCCATCAAGGCCCAGATTGCGCGCATGGAATTTGCCAATGACGATCAGGCTGCGATGCGGCTGGAGGAGCTTCTCGACCGGATGTTCGAGCTGTATTTCGCTGTCGGCCACGGCAACTGGCAGGATCATCTGGATGTCAACGGCAAGGGCCTTGCCGAAATCGCCCCGGCATCCAGTTTCTATCATGTCTTCCTCGCGCTTACCGAAGTGCTGCGGGTGCGCGACGGGATCATCAGCCTCGCGTAAGCCCAGCGGTTTGCGCAGGCCTTCACCTCTGCTAGAAGCGGCCCCGCTATGACAGACACACCCGGACTTCCCGAAAACCCCGTCTTCGTGGCCCTCGACACACCTGATCTCGATCAGGCGCTGGCCTGGGCGTCGGCCCTGCGCGGCCATGTGGGTGGCGTGAAAACCGGCCTTGAGTTTTTCTCGGCCAATGGTGCCGACGGCGTGAAAGCCATTGTCGATCTGGGCCTGCCAGTGTTCCTCGACCTGAAATTCCATGACATCCCCAACACTGTGGCGGGCGCAGTCCGGGCCGTTGCCGGGCTCGGCGCAGCCGTGGTGAACGTGCATGCCTCGGGCGGGCCGGCCATGCTGGATGCCGCACGCGAGGCCGCAGACACCGCAGGCGGCACGACCCGACCACTGGTGATTGCAGTTACCGTGCTCACCAGCATGGATGATTCCGATCTCGCCGCCGTGGGTCAGACCCCACCCGCTGTCGAGCAGGTCGTCCGCCTCGCCCGGCTTTCGCAGGAGCACGGGCTTGATGGCGTCGTGTGTTCTCCCGCCGAAATCGAGCCCATCCGCGCGGCCTGCGGTGACGGGTTTAAGTTGATCGTTCCCGGTATCCGTCCCGACTGGGCTGCCAGCGGCGATCAGAAGCGCATCACGACCCCGCGTCAGGCCCGCGACCGCGGCGCCAATATGCTGGTCATCGGGCGGCCGATCACGGGCGCCGACGACCCGGCAGCAGCAGCCGCGCGGATTGCAGAGGAACTGAGCACGGGCCCATGACCGTCGACACGAAAATCTGCGGAATCAATGACCCCTCCGCGATGAAGACAGCGGTGAGCGCCGGCGCGAAATATGTCGGGCTGGTGTTTTATCCGCCCAGCCCGCGTGCGCTGACACCGGATGAAGCCGCAGGTCTTGCGGCGCTGGTCCCCGACGAAGTCACAACGGTCGGCCTCTTCGTCGACCCCGATGACACCCTGATCGACAGGGTTCTCGCCAGAGTGCCACTCGACATGTTGCAATTGCATGGCAGCGAAACCCCGGCACGCTGCACGGAATTGCGCCAGCGCACCGGACGCCCGGTGATGAAGGCCATCAAGGTTGCCAGCCCGAAGGATATCGACACTGCCGCGGAATATCTTGGCTCCGTGGACTGGCTGATGTTCGATGCCAAGGCCCCCAGGGAGATGGCAGGAGCCCTGCCCGGCGGCAACGCGCTCTCATTTGACTGGACCCTGCTTGCCGGCCGCACATGGCCTGTGCCGTGGATGCTGGCGGGCGGAATCAACCCGGACAATGTAGCGGCGGCCGTGCAGGCATCCGGGACAAAGGTCGTGGATGTATCATCGGGTGTCGAAACCGAACCCGGTCGCAAGGACCCTGCACGTATCGAAGCGTTTCTTGCTGCCGTGAAAAACCTTTGAACCACGCTGTTGAGTTTGTCCCACCTGATGTATAACCACGCCCGAAACTCATGAACGCAGAACCCAACAGTTATCGCACCGGTCCCGATGAATTCGGGCACTTTGGCATCTTTGGTGGCCGTTACGTCGCCGAGACGCTGATGCCGCTGATTCTCGAGGTCGAACAGGCCTATGAAGCCGCCAAGGCCGACCCGGCTTTCAGACCGAGCTCGACGATTTTCTGACTCACTATGTCGGACGCCCCAGCCCGCTCTACTTTGCCGAGCGGCTAACCGAAGAGTTCGGCGGCGCGAAGATCTATTTCAAGCGCGACGAGCTGAACCACACGGGTGCGCACAAGATCAACAATTGCATGGGCCAGATTCTGCTGGCCCGGCGTATGGGCAAGAAACGCATCATCGCCGAGACCGGCGCCGGACAGCATGGCGTGGCGACCGCGACCGTCTGCGCACGGTTCGGTCTGCAATGCGTGATCTATATGGGCGCGACGGATATCGAGCGTCAGGCCCCGAATGTCTTCCGCATGAAATTGCTCGGCGCGGAGGTGGTTCCGGTCACCAGCGGCACGGCGACCCTGAAGGACGCGATGAACGATGCGCTGCGCGACTGGGTTTCCAATGTGGACGACACCTATTATCTGATCGGGACCGTTGCCGGCCCGCATCCCTACCCCGCCATGGTTCGCGACTTTCAGGCCGTGATCGGACCGAAGCCCGTGCGCAGATGCTTGCCGCCGAAGGGCGCCTGCCGGATTCACTGGTGGCGTGTATCGGCGGCGGCTCCAATGCCATGGGCCTGTTCTACCCCTTCCTCGATGATGCCGATGTGCGGATCATCGGCGTCGAAGCCGCAGGACACGGCATCGAAAGCGGCGAACACGCAGCCTCACTGACAGGCGGCCGCCCCGGGCGTACTCCACGGCAACCGCACCTATTTGCTGCAGGATGACGACGGGCAGATTCTCGACGCCCATTCGATTTCTGCCGGACTGGACTATCCGGGCATTGGCCCCGAACATTCGTGGCTGAACGACAGCGGGCGCGTCGAATATGTGTCCGTTCGCGATGACGAGGCCCTGGACTCCTTCCAGCTCTGCTCGCGCCTCGAAGGCATCATCCCGGCGCTCGAGCCGTCCCATGCCCTCGCGCATGTGGGAAAGATCGCCCCGAAGCTGCCGGCGCGATCATCCTGTTGGTCATGAACATGTGCGGTCGCGGTGACAAGGATGTCTTTACCGTCGCCGATGCCCTGGGGGTGAAGCTGTGAGCCGGGGCACGACCAGCGGGCGCATCGAAGCGCGCTTCGCCGCGTTGCGCGAGGAGGGCCGTGCCGCCTTCGTACCGTTCATCATGGCCGCCGACCCGGACTACCCGACCAGTTCCGAAATCCTCAAAGGCCTGCCCGCCGCCGGTGCCGATCTGATCGAGATCGGCGTGATGTATTCCGATCCGATGGCTGATGGACCTGCCATTCAGGCCGCGGGCCTGCGGGCGAAAGCCGGGGGCGCACGGCTCTCAAGAACTCTCGAGATGGTGCGCGACTTCCGTCAGAACGACGACACCACTCCGATCATCCTGATGGGCTACTACAACCCGATCTATATCTATGGAGTCGAGAAATTCCTCGACGACGCCCGCGCGGCCGGGGTCGATGGATTGATCGTGGTGGATCTGCCGCCCGAGGAAGACTCCGAACTCTGCCTTCCGGCCCTGGATGCCGGGATGCATTTCATTCGTCTGGCAACACCGACAACCGACGACGATCGCATTCCAGCCGTGCTCGCGAACACATCGGGTTTCGTCTACTACGTTGCTGTCGCCGGGATCACCGGCACCAAATCGGCCGATACCAGCACCATTCATGCCGCTGTCACGCGCCTGAAAAGTCACACCGACCTGCCTGTGGCAGTCGGTTTCGGCATCAAGACGCCGGACCAGGCCCGGAACGTGGCCGAAGTTGCCGACGCAGCGGTGGTCGGATCGGCGATCGTACAGACCATTGCCGACAATCTGACACCGGATGGCAACGCCACACCGGAACTGGTCGAAAAGGTCCTCGACTTCACGCGCCAATTGTCCGGCGGCGTACAAGGCGCCTCGCGCCAGGCTGCCGAATAGAACGCCCATGAGGTCGATGTGAGCTGGCTCTCCGAATTCGTCCGACCCAAAATCAGAGCCCTTGTCGGAAAGAACGATGTTCCCAACAACCTCTGGCACAAATGCCCCGCCTGCGAGCAGATGCTCTTCCACCGTGAACTGGAAGAAAACCAGCATGTCTGCCATGCCTGCGGGCATCACCTGCGGATCAATGCCAGGCAACGGCTGGAGCTGCTTTTCGATGACGGGGCCTATACGCGCATTGATCTACCAGCCGTCACCGCCGATCCGCTGAAATTTCGCGACAGCCGCCGCTATACCGACCGCCTGAAGGACGCACAGGCGAAGTCCGGCGAGCGCGAGGCGATCATCGTGGCCCATGGCCGCATCAGCGGTCAGTCAGCCGTGGTTGCGGCATTCGATTTCTCGTTCATGGGTGGCTCCATGGGTCAGGCCGTGGGTGCCGGACTTCTCGCTGCCGCGGATGCCGCGCTGGCGCAAAATGCGGCGTTGATCGCAATCCCGGCCTCGGGTGGCGCCCGGATGCAGGAAGGCATGCTCAGCCTGGTGCAGATGCCCCGCACCGTGATCGCCGTCGACCGGGTCCGTGAGGCGGGACTGCCCTATATTGTCCTGCTGACAGACCCCACAACAGGCGGCGTGTCCGCCTCCTTTGCCATGCTGGGGGATATCCAGATCGCCGAGCCGGGTGCCACGATCGGCTTTGCCGGCAAACGCGTCATTCAGGATACGGTGCGCGAGGAACTGCCTGAAGGCTTTCAGACCGCCGAATATCTTCGTGAACACGGCATGGTGGATATGGTCGTACCCCGCGCGGACCTTCCCGCGACGCTGGGACGACTGCTTTCACTTCTGCGCGAAAACCATGCTTCGGACGGATGCCCGCAAGTCCTGATTCCGGCATCCGCCAACCCTGATGGCAACTGAAGCCAGCCTCGAAACGGCGCAGGCCATCGACAGCATTCTGGCGCGCTTTATCCGGTACCATCCGGATCGGATCGACTTGTCGCTGGACCGGATGTACCGACTGCTTAGCGATCTGGGTGATCCACACACCCACCTCCCGCCTGTGATCCATATCGCGGGCACCAATGGCAAGGGTTCCACAGCCGCATTTCTGAGAGCGGCCCTGGAAGCTTCCGGAAAAACGGTCAGCGCCTATACATCCCCGCATCTGATCCGATTTGCCGAACGCTATCGCATAGCCGGCGCGATGCTCGAAGAACCTGCCCTGCTGGCCCTGTTCGAAGAAATCGAAGAGAGGAATGCGGGACAGGCAATCACCGAATTCGAATTCACAACCGCTGCCGCCTTCTTGGCCATGTCACGGGCAGATGCCGATATCGCGATTCTGGAGGTCGGCCTGGGCGGACGCTTCGATGCCACCAACGTGGTCGATCGGCCGCTTGCGACCGTCATCACCCGTATCGCCATGGATCACATGAATTTTCTCGGCGATACACTGTCCGAAATCGCCGGTGAAAAAGCCGCCATCCAAAAACCCGGCATCCCCTCGATTGTCGGCCCCCAGGAAGACGCTGCCATGAACGTCATCACGGCTGCCGCCACTGCTGCCGGGGCACCGCTGTACCGGGCCGGATATGAATGGTCGATCGCGCCCAGCGACAAGGACAACAGCGGGGTCTATCACCGCGGAGACCGGGACATCGCATTGCCCGCGCCCGCCCTGCCCGGCCGGCACCAGCTCGACAACGCGGCCACAGCCGCAGCCTGTCTTGAGATTTGCAACCTGTCGGATATGACGGACAGCGCGATCACCACCGGACTGCGTGACGCGCGCTGGCCCGGTCGTCTGGAAATGATCACACAGAGCAATCTTGTCGCCCTGCTGCCACAGGGTTGGCAGATTTGGTGCGATGCTGCCCACAACCCGTCCGGCGCCGCCGCAGCGGCGGCCATGTTTCGGACACTGGCGACGACAGACCCACGACCCCTGCATCTCGTCATCGCCATGCAGAACGACAAGGACTGCGAAGGTTTCCTCGAGGCCTTTCGGGGTCTCGTGGCCAGCGTGACCACGGTCCCCGTGCCCGGTGAATCACGGATGCACACGGCCTCCGGGCTGGCCGATATCGTCAAATCGGCGGGCTTCACCTTCAGGTCTGACAAGTCCCTGTCGGATGCGCTTCGGTCGGTGGTGTCCAACCCCGCGCCGGGACATATCCTGATCACCGGGTCGCATCTTCTGGTCGGTGCGGCACTTTCGTCCAACAGGACGGCACTGTTGGACCGATAGCGCGTCGCGCACTATCCTTGGTGAAGATAGATTACGAGGCCCGGCAATTCCCGGGTCGGGAAAGGCGTTGTACTCATGGCCACACCGGTGCTCAAAGCCCCGCTGGAACGCGGCGACAGCGCGCCCAACTTCTTTCTGGCAGATCAGCGTGATGTCATCATCAGTCTGGCGGACAAGGCGCGGGGCGGACCATTGTTTGTCCTGTTTTTTCCCACCCAGAAAGACCCGGGCGCACTGGCCGAATATGAGGCCATGATTGCCGCCGCCCCATCGATGCTCGAGGCCGGTGCGCATCTGTTCGCTATCTGCGCCGATCCGGTTCCGCTGGTGCAGAAACTCGCCCGGGAGCCAGAGCCGGATTTCTTCGTTCTCTCCGATGCTGACAAGAAAGTGGCCACGCGCTTTGGCGTCCGGGGCAAGCTGATCGGCTTCGTCTTCGGACCCGATCAACGGGTGCACAGCGTGCTGCGCCCCGGCGACACACCCATTGCCGAACGCGCATGCGAGGTGATTGCAGCCATGGGCAAGGCAACCCCCTTCCCGGCCTCGCTGCACCCTCCCATTCTGGTGTTGCCGGAGGTCTTCTCACCGGATTTTTGCAAATGGCTGATCGAACAGTTTGAAACCCGGGGCAATGAGCCATCGGGAACCCTGCGGGTCAGCGAAGGCAAGATGGTTCACGACACCAGTGGCCAGAACAAACGCAGACGCGATCACCACGTGGTCGACAAAGACCTGCTCGACGCCATCGGCAGCCGGATCGAACGTCGGGTGCTGCCCGAAATCCAGCGCGCCTTCCATTGTCCCATCCGGTTCGTGGAAGAATTCAAGATCGTCCGGTACGACGCCGATCCGGGTGGTTTCTTCCGGCCGCATCGTGACAACACGACCATGGGGACCGCCCATCGCCGCTTTGCCATGACCCTGAACCTCAACACCGAGGATCACGAGGGCGGGGAATTGCGATTTCCCGAATACGGACAGGCGAGCTATCGGCCCGCAACGGGAGAAGCCGCGATTTTCTCCTGCAACCTGCTGCACGAAGCCACCGATGTCACGAAAGGCAGCCGGTATGTGCTGCTGTCATTCATGTATGACGAGGCCGGGCGGCAGATCATGGAAAAGATGCAGCAAGCCCAGAACCGACAAGGGGCCTCATAAAAAAACCCCGCCGGAAGCGGGGTTTTCCATGGGACCAGAGACCGGTCTAGAGAACCGAATCCACCCAATCATAAATCTGGCTCTTGGGCAGGCTCCCCACCTTCATCGATGCGACCTGACCGTCCTTGAACAGAAGCAGGGTCGGGATACCCCGAACGCCATATTTGGACGGCGTCATCGGGTTGTCATCGATATTCAGCTTGGCCACGACGATGGCGCCATCCTTGTCGTCGGAGAGCTCCTCAAGGGTCGGGCCGATCTGCTTGCAGGGGCCGCACCATTCCGCCCAGAAGTCGACAAGCACGGGCTTGTCAGACTGCAAAACATCGGCTTCGAAGGAGTCATCGGTAATCGCTTTGGACGGCATGTTCAGCCTCTTTTCATTGATGGGATCAAATGCGGTCGCGCCGCATGCAGAATATGTTCAGAGGCAAACGTAGGTTTGCATCTGTGTCGCGTCAAGAATACCTGTGCCCCAATCCATCACACCGTCGTGCTTTGCCCCGGCGGATGGGAATCGAGCAGCGCGTCGGGCAATTCCATCAACCGGGCGGCATCGGTCCAGAGCAGATAGGCTTTGACCGCATGGTCCGGCCAGGCCTGCCGGATGATATGGCGATAGGCCGCCATCTGCCGCAGATAGACCGGTGCCACGCCCGCCGGCGTTTCCGGGGGTGGCCGGTTGGACTTGTAGTCAACAATGGAGACCAGCCCGTCCTGAACCAGCAGACGGTCGATCTGCCCGGAAATCACGTGAACCCGCCCGTCCTCCTGAGTCACCACCCCGGTGACGGAAGTTTCCGCGACACTGCCCGGGCCAAACAGATGTAAAAAATCGGCATGCTCGAGAACGCTCATCACCTCGTCTGAAATGGCCGTCTGAGCGCGTTCATCGAGTTCGAAGACCGGGCGTGCCAGATATCGTGCGGCTGCAGCAGATCGCGCATCCGGCGCAAGTTCCGGCAACCATTGCAGAAGACTGTGAAGAATATTGCCGCGCACAAATCGCTGCTGATCCCCGGCCATGTCGATCGGTGCGCGCACCGGCGGGTCCGTGCCCGGGTCCGACGGTGCCAGAGGCTGCGGCGGGCTGGGTTCAGCCGGGGCAGCTTGCCGGGCCCATGCGGGCAGCGATGCGCCGGGAATTTCCGCAGTTTGCGCCGATTCAGCCACCGGTCCGCGCTGTTCAGCCCGAAGGCGGAGGACAGGCTCCTCGAGCCCCGCTACCTGCAGCAATGGCGATTCGACGAACTGACCGATCGTCCCCATCGCATCGCCGACCAGCGCATGCCAGGAGGCCGCACCGGGCGCATTCCAGCCGCACACATACAGCCGTTCCTGCGCCCGGGTCATCGCCACATAGAGCAGCCGCCGATACTCCTCTTCCTGTCGCGAACGCACCCGATCGCGCAGCGCCAGTGTCATCCCATCTGCATCCTCTTTCCGGGGCAACCAGAGAAAGAACGGCACACGGCCTTCATCGTGCCAGAGCAGGTTCGGCAGGTTCCGCGGCAGTCGGGTGGTGTCGGGCAGGAAGACAATCGGTGCCTCAAGGCCTTTTGCGCCATGCACCGTCATCACACGCACCGCACCGCCGGTCTGATCCAGATCACGTTTGACCTCGGCCTGACCGGCCACCACCCAGTGCAGGAAGGCCTGCATGGACGGCGTGTGAGATGCCTCGAAGGTCAGGGCGAGGGAGAGAAACTCGTCCACCGGATCCGCCGCATCGGGCCCCAGTCGCGCGAAAATCCGCTCTCGTCCTCCGCGCGACAGCAACCCGGCGAAGAGCTCATAGGGGCGTTCGAAATCGACCCGGCGCAACAGATCCGCAAGATAGGCGGCGGCGGCATCGAAAACCGGGTTCTCGCCGCGACGGGCCAGCAGGGTCTGCCAGAGAGAACGCTCACCGCGTTCATGGGCAAGCGCGAACAACGCATCCTCATCCAGACCCAGAAGCGGCGTTTTCAGCAACGTCGCTAGGGTCAGGTCATCCTCGGGCAACAACAGGAAAGCCCCGAGCACAAGCAGATCCATCACCGCGATCTGCTCGGTCAGGACCATGCGATCCACACCCGCCACATTTATCTTGCGGGCCTTGAGGGCACGCACCAGCGCTTCCACGAACGCCCCGCGCTGACGCACCAGCACGAGAATGTCGTCTTCGCGGATGGGTCGCCCCTGGCTTTCCAGAAGCTCTCCGGAGTCCAGCCAAGCACCAATCTGATCGGCGATCAGTCCGGCCAGTTTTTCCATGGCACCCGGCACGGAAACCGGATCCACCGGCGGCTTCCAGGCTTCGGGCTCCTCGGGCTTGTCGGTGACGATTGCCGGCCAGAATTCGACCTGCCCCGCATCCACATCCCGTAAGGCGGTGTGCCGCAAACTGGTCTCCGCGCCCACCACACCGGCGGCGGCGAGCGGGTTCTCGAACACCTTGTCGACGACCTCGAGAATGGGGCGCGAGGAGCGAAACGAGAAGTTCAGTTCAACATCCGACCAATGCCGTTCCGCAGCCTCGGCGCGGGCTTCCAGATGGGCCCGCATCTCCTCAAAACGGCGGGGTTCTGCGCCCTGGAAACTGTAAATCGACTGTTTGACATCCCCCACGGCGAAGACGCTCCGCGCGGGCAGTCCCTGGCTTTCGGTGATCTCATCGCGCGCGCTGAAACCGTCAAAGAACTCACCAACCAGCGCCCCCACCACCTCCCATTGTTCGGGATTGGTGTCCTGCGCTTCGTCAATCAGCAGATGATGGACACCGCCGTCCAGTTTGAACAGGACCCAAGCTGCCGCGCCATCTCCCCGTAACAGGTCCCGGGTCTTGGCGATCAGGTCATCATAGTCGAGACGCCCCTGTGCGACCTTGCGGGCTTCATAGCGGGAGATCAGTGCGGCTGCGACCTGCATCAGGGCGGTGTTGGCGACCAGCAGGCTCGCCTTGCGGGCCATTTCGCGCATCGCCAGCAGGCGTTCGGCTTCTGCGCCAAGAATGTCCGCCGTGTCGGGCATCTGTTTGAGAACCGGCTTGGTCGCCAGCGTCTTGCGCGCCGTACCTGTTGAGGCAGCGATGAAGACATCAACATAGGCCCCGATATCTGCGATGCGGTCTGAAACATCGGCAGCGAGCCAATCGCCGATGCGGCGCGCACGTTCCTGATCTTTCTCCGAGCCATCTGCCAGCGCCAGAACCGCACGCCGGAGGTCCTCGCCCGCAAAGGCATCATTACCACAGGCCGCGTGGACAATGCTGTCCTCGGTGGTGCCGCGCTCCACCCCTAGGAAGGTGCTGATCCGGTCTGCGACACCGTCCACACTCCCGGCTTCACGCAGCAGATCGGCAAATTTTCCCCGCGCCCGGGCCACATCACCCAGAAGTTCGGGAAAGCGCATTTCATGCACCCGCGCCGCAACTTCGGTCACCGCGCCATGCAGCGATGCGGTCTCGTCGCTCGCCATGGCCAGGAGATCAGCCTTCGCCGCCTCGAGCATTTCCCCGGCATCGCGTTCCTCCATCACCTGGAAATGCGGTACGATTCGGGCCTCCAGCGGAAAACGGCGCAGGATGGACTGGCACAGGGAATGGATCGTCATGATCTTCATCCCGCCGGGTGCTTCGAGCACCCGCGCGAACAGCCGGCGGGCCTGAACCAGCGCCGCGTCATCCTGGGGTGCCCCGAACAAAGCCTCGAGTTTCTCGTGTAGGACGGCGGCATCCGCAACAGCCCAGCTGCCAAGTTCGTCATTGATACGACGCGCCATCTCCGCCGCGGCGGCCTTGGTGAAGGTCAGGCACAGAATGCGTTCCGGGCGTACCCCGGCCATCAACAGCCGCAGCACCCGGTCGCGCAGAACCCGCGTCTTGCCCGCCCCGGCCGCCGCCGACACCCAGGCATTGGAATGGGCATTGGCGCCTTCCCGCTGCCGCTCGACAACCCGTGCAAGCTGGGTCGGATCAAAATTGGGGACGCTCACGTGCCGCTCCCCCCGTCCGAATCGGCGGCGGTCGACCATTCCTTCACACGCGCCAGGTGCTCGTAATCAGAGTATTGCGGTGCCTTGTCCGGGCGCGGGCGCGCTTCGTAGGGCGTCGCGGCATCGTCGAACTTCGCAATCAGGATCACGAGGCCCGCATAGGCCTCCGCCGCCACAGTGATCGGATCATCGGCAGCATCCCGGATCGCCCCGGGCTCACGCCCGCCGGAGAGCCGCCAGAATGCCAACTCGCGCACATCAAGCGGCGGCACGCCATCGAACCCCCCCTGCGCCACCATCGCGGCTTCCAGGGGCAGTTGCGGGGCGAACCCCGCGGCCACTTCTCGCTTGCTGGGCGGCGCACCGGTCTTGAAATCGATCACGGCTAGGCCACCATCGCGCAATTCGTCGATCCGGTCCGCGCGTGCAACCAGACGGAACGGACCGCCCGGGCCCGGCAGTTCGATATCACCCCAGACTTCGGCATGAATCTTCCGCAGGCTCGCACGCCGCTGGGTTTCCACCTTGATGAACCAGGACGCAATCCGGAGAAACCGGGGCCACCAGAAGGTCCAGACAGCGGGCATGCTGCGGTAACCACCCATCACCTCCTCGCCGATCCCAATGAGCCGATGATGGGCCTCGGGCGGCAGGGGGCCGTCCGGGAATGTCGCCAGAAACCGGTCGAATACATCATGGATCAGCGAACCGTAGGTCGCGGCGTCAACATCCTGATCGATCGGATCGAGAGCCCGCAGCTTGAGGATATGCCGGGCATAGATCGAATAGGGGTCGCGCATCCATGTTTCGATCTGGGTCACGGAAAGCTGACGCGGCCGGGCTTCCACAGGCGGCATCGGGTGCGGGCGTATGTTGACCGGCGTGACACCCCCGCTCTCATCGGGACCATCCAGTTCGCGCCACCAGTTCAGATAGGCCTCGCCCGCTTTGGCGATGCCGTCCTCACCAGAAATGCCCAGCGCCTCAATGGCGACGTCAAGCCGGGTCAGCCAGCGCGCCGGGATGGTGGGCGCCCCGTCAACCCGCTCGGACCGGGTCAGGACGACCTCTTCGGCACAAAAGCCCTGCACGAAATCATGGGCGCTGAGGCCGATCCGACGCTCCGGGGATGGCAGGCCGAAATCCGCGCGCATGGGACGCCCCATCCAGGGATCCACATTGGCATCCGCCGGCCAGCTGCCTTCATTCAGCCCTGCCAGTATCATCACGTCATGACGCTGCAGACGGGCTTCGAGCGGACCAAGAATGGACAGCCGCGGATGCGCGCCATATCGCGGCCGCACGACACGGCCGGCCAGCAGGGTTTCAAACAGAGCTGCGTAGCGCCCCGGGGGAATGGCACCCAGCGCGCCGCCATGCTCCACGAGTTCGGCTGCGAACCCGGCCAGGGCTTCGCCCGCATCACCCGCCCAGAGACGCACCGCGCCGGAGTCCTGGTCCGTTGCCGCCAGCTTCTCTGCAAAACCCACATGCGCGCGTACAATCTCGGGCAGCCGAATATCGGTCCGGCTGAACAGTTCGGCAAACTCCACGCAGGCGGCTTCCAGAAATTCGATAATCTCGAACACGACCGGCCAGATATCCCGGTTTCGGGCCGCGACATCCTTGTGCTCCATGGCCTGACGACGCGTGGCGGCTGCGCGCAACCCGGACATCCCTTCCGCGGGCCGGGGGCCGCGCAGCACCAGACGTTCGAGCTCCCGCGCGCCGGCGCAAAACAGGGCCCGATCGCGTCCGCCGACCGCCATGGGATGCTTCAGGGTCGCAAGCAATGAGACCGGTGATACCCCGTCATGCACCGTCCGCAGGATACTGCGCAGAAATGTCCCCGGCACCGATTCGGCGAGGGGTACGCCGGCACTGTCATCGATCAGGACGCCCCAGCGGCCCAGCGCCGATGTCACCCGGCGCGCAAGTGTGCGATCCGGCGTGACAAGCGCCGCGGTCCGGCCAGGGGTCTCAAGTGTTTCCCGCAGCACAAGCGCAATGGCACCGGCTTCCTCATGGGGTTCCCGCGCATCAATGCGTATCACGCCGTTCAGCGAATCCCCCGCCATCATGCCGCGCTCCTGCAGCCAGGATTCCGTCGTCGCGGCGGGGCGCAAGGCTTCGGAGATCAGCCGCGTACGTGACGGGCTCGCTGTTCTGACCCCCGGCAGGCTGGGCCATTCACGAACCTGTGCCCGCGGGCGATCCAGCCGACCGAGCAGCTGGTGCAAGCCAAATTGCGGATGGGTAGGATCGACATTTTCCCACGCGTGATCGTCGAGCACACGATCGAGACCGGGCAACACCACGTAACCGGCCGGCAGATCGGCCACAACTGCGAGCAGGTCAGCCGTGGCCGGGATGCTGCCCGTACTGCCCGCGGCGATCACCGGATCTTGGGGCGGGTTGCCTTTCCACGCATTGGTGCGGGTCGCCAGCAGAAGATTTCTGCGTGCGGCAGGATCAATCACGCCATCATCGGCGAGGCGTTGAGGCCACATATCAGTGAGAACCTGCAAAAACTCCAGCGTCTGTTGCCAGTGCCGGGCGTAGTCATCGGGCACCAGATTGCCAAGTGCGGAAAAATCAAGACGCTCGGTCTGAACCTGATCCAGCAAACGCGCGAGTTCGCCGGCCAGCTCTGTCGCCTGATCAACGGCCAGGGCATGGTCCCCGTCGCCCAGTCGATGCCGCAACTCCTGCGCGAGCAATAGGCGCCGCCGCAAATCCGGTATCGCGGGCGGGATATCTCCGGCGTCCGGACCAGCCCCTTCACCCATATCGGTGATCTGCAGTTCATCTTCGTCGATATCCCCGATCGGGATCATTCGCGGCAGAACAAGCGCACGCCCCTCAGACAGACGCAGGAAGGCGTCCTGCAGGGCCCGGCACGCCCGGCGCGTGGGCAGCAGGACCGTCATTCGTGACAGCGCCAGTGGGTCATCCGGATCGGCGCCGGCAAGCAATTGCGCGCCCAGATCCTCGAGAAAGGGCCGGTGCGCGGCAATCGAATAGAGACCAGGTTCCGGGAGAGCCATGGGCCGGATCAAACGGTCAATGCGTCGAGACGGTCAGCCCATCCGCCATACCCCGCCAGTCGGGCAGCCCGTCCATCTCCGATGTCGGAGAGATGCACCTCAAGGCGTTCCGCCGGCAGCCCATCTTCGAGTATTTCCGGCCATTCGATCAGCACCGCACCTTCGTGACAGGCTTCATCCAGGCCGAGCTCGAAGATTTCATCCCTTGCGGCCAGCCGATACAGGTCAAAATGGGCGACCGTCAGGTCTCTGGTCTCATAATGCTGGACCAGCGTGAAGGTCGGGCTCGGCACCGGTCCGGTATGGCCCAGACCCCGCAGGACACCGCGTGACAATGTGGTCTTTCCCGACCCCAGATCGCCAAACAGGGCCACCACATCACCGCGCTGCAGCTGACCCGCGATTCGTTCCCCCAGTGCCTCGGAAGCCCGGGGATCTGGCAACTCGCAGGTCACGTCCTTGCGGGGCATCATCGCGGTCGCGGTTTCCGGGGTCGCGTTCATGTCTCGCTGTCGGCCTCGGCATCGGTGTGGTCTATCTCATACAACTCTAGTGCTTTGCCTGCGTCGGTTGAACAACGCAGTTGGGCAATCCGACAGGATTATTCGCTAGTAGCGATAGGCGTCGTTCTTGAACGGACCGGAAACCGGAATGCCCAGATAGTCGGATTGCTTGTCGGACAGCTTGGTCAGCGATGCGCCGACCTTTGCCAGATGCAGCAAAGCGACCTTTTCATCGAGATGCTTGGGCAGGACATAAACATCAAGCCCGTATGCATCAGTATTGTTCCAGAGTTCAATCTGGGCGAGCACCTGATTGGCAAACGACATGCTCATCACGAAACTCGGATGACCCGTGGCATTGCCCAGATTCACAAGTCGGCCCTCGGACAGAAGGATCATGCGCTTGCCATCGGGGAACTCGATCTCGTCCACCTGAGGCTTGATGTTCTGCCATTTGAAGTTCTTGAGCGCACCAACCTGAATTTCAGAATCGAAATGTCCGATATTGCAGACAATTGCGCGATCCTTCATGGCCCGCATGTGATCAACGGTGATCACATCCACATTGCCCGTTGCAGTCACGAAGATGTCGCCGCGCGGGGCGGCCTCTTCCATTGTGACAACCTCATAGCCTTCCATGGCGGCCTGAAGTGCGCAGATCGGATCGATCTCGGTCACCAGAACGCGGCAACCGGCATTCTGCAATGATTCCGCCGAGCCCTTGCCGACTTCACCATAACCGGCAACAACGGCGATCTTGCCCGACATCATGACGTCGGTACCACGTCGAATTCCATCGACGAGGCTTTCACGACAGCCATAGAGATTGTCGAATTTTGACTTCGTCACCGAGTCATTCACGTTGATGGCCGGGAACAGCAACGTGCCCTTCTGCGCCATTTCATAAAGACGATGCACGCCGGTGGTCGTTTCCTCGGTCACACCCTTAAGGCTTTCCGCGACCTTGGAATACCAGCCGGGCTGTTCGGCAAGACGCTTCTTGATCGAAGCATAGGCGTACTCTTCTTCCTCGTTCTCGGGATTGTCGAGCACTGACGGATCGGTCTCGGCCTGCTTGCCAAGATGAATCAGCAGGGTGGCATCACCGCCATCATCGAGAATCATGTTCGGCAGGCCACCATCCGACCAATCGAATATCCGATGGGCGTAGTCCCAGTACTCTTCCAGAGTTTCGCCCTTCACGGCGAAAACAGGGGTACCCTTGGCAGCAATCGCAGCCGCGGCATGGTCCTGAGTCGAATAGATGTTACACGAGGCCCAGCGCACATCGGCGCCCAGAGCTTCGAGAGTTTCGATCAGAACTGCGGTCTGGATCGTCATATGCAGCGATCCGGCAATACGCGCGCCCTTGAGCGGCTGCGCCTCACCATATTCCTCACGAATGGCCATCAGGCCGGGCATCTCGACTTCAGCGAGATCGAGTTCCTTGCGGCCCCATTCGGCCAGTGAAATATCGGCGACTATATAATCGCCGTCACCGGCGGGCTTATCGGCTGCGGATGACATCGACGTTCTCCAATTGAGTTCCTGTGTGCGAAAGCGGCGTATAGTAGACGCACTATGGTGCGACAACCAAGCGATTCACGAGGGTGAGCCCGCACCATCCTCCCTGCAGCGTGTCAAATGGCGCAGACAGATGAAAATCCCGTTCCGGGACCCCAATCCGGCTGACACCGCCGCGGCGCCGCCACACGGAACCATTGGCGTAAACAGCAGTTAACAGGCAGACATTCGGGCAAATCTCGGCCAGAATGAACATCTGATGGAAGGCCGTAAACGCATGATCAAGAACATTCTTCTCGGAGGTACCGCCCTGATAAGCGCGGGTGTCATTTCAACGCCCGGTATTACTGGAAGTATTGGCTCCAAAGACGTCATGAATGTGAGTCTGAGTGGCGAAATGCGCTTCAACCTTGGCTTTTACAATCAGGATGTCTCGGCCGGTGTCGGGCGCGGCTACAGTTTCATTGTCGACGAATCCGAATTGAAGATCGACGCCAGGAATACCGCCGACAATGGCATCACCTATGGTGTCAGAATCGAACTGAACGCCGCCACGGCCGATAATGCGGGCGCAGACGAGGCCTATGCGTTCCTCCGGAACGAATGGGGACGGATCGAACTGGGCGACTAGGACGACGCTTCGGATCGCATGGCCCTGCATGGGTATGAAGTGCTCGTGGGGCAAGCGGGCGCTGATGGCGACCCCGCCGACTACATTCAGTTCGGTGGCCGCCCGATCTCCGGTCCGGGATTCGACTCGACCGGTGACGACACCAAGATCAGCTATTTCTCGCCACGTCTTGCCGGATTTCAGTTCGGCCTCTCCCTCACACCGGATAGCGGCGCAAATTCCGGCACGAGTTCGCTGACAGAAACTGACAATGACGGCAATTTCGAGAATGTCTTCGGGCTGGGTGCCAACTGGAAGGGCAAGTTCGATGACCTCGAAATCGAGGCCGGGGTGATAGGCGAGTTCGGCGACAGTGAAACAGCCACAGGTGCGGACACCGAAGGGAAAATCGAATCCGTCGGCATCGGGGCCAATGTCACCTTTGCCAGTTTTGGATTCGGTGCCTTCTATGCCGATCTCGCCGAGAAGGGGCTCGCGCAGGCCGCACGTGCAGCCGAACGGGACTCCGGATCCTATTATGACCTCGGCATCTCCTACGCGAATGATGACTGGGGGGTGAGTCTGGGCTACTTCGCCAGCACGGTCAGCAACACCACAGGCATCTCCGACAGTGATGCGACGATCATTTCGCTCGACGCCGCGTACAAGGTGGCACCCGGATGGTCGCTGAACAGCGCCCTGCATGTGACCGAAGCCAAGAACATCAATGGCACGGTCGTCCCGGTCGACAATGATGCCACCGTCCTGATCATCACCAGCATCTTTGAATTCTGAACGCCACCAATACGGTGACCAGCAACACCCGCGCCCGGCGTCCGCGAACGCAATGGGTGTGCGCTCGGCTGTTTGCACAAGAAACACTCACCTGTGCTCAGGGATTGGGCAAGTCGTTCTTTTTATTGCGATAATTCTGCAACAAGGCCGAATAAAAATTCCGGAACTGCGGTTTCCCGATTGCCGCATGGTCCTGCAGCACTAGGATCGCACCCGTTCCTCTTCCAATAAGTCATAAGCAAACAATCAACAAAGTGGAGGACGCAATCGCCTTGAAAGGAGCCCGAACGGCTCCGTGACGCGACACATGTGTCTTTGAATTTTCCCCCCACGCGCAATGCGTGGACCCACTTGTTGGAGTTTATCCTTATGACGAAGAAAAGCTTTCTGCTCGGAACGAGTTCGCTCGCCACAGCAGTCCTAATTGCAACCGCCGCACAGGCCGGCTCGGTCGGCTCGAAAGACGCGATGAGCGTCTCCGTGGGTGGCGAGTTTGTCTACAATGTGGCCATATACGATCAGGATGTATCGGCCGGTGCCGGGCGCGGTTACAGCCTAGGTGTTGATGAGGCCGAGATTTTTGTTGAGGCCTCCAACATCGCCGATAATGGCATTCTCTATGGCGTCGCATTCGAATTGAACGCCGGTGCTGCCGCATCGGACAATGCGGGCTCCGATGAGGCCTATGCCTATATCGACAGCGCCAGCTGGGGTCGTATCGAACTGGGCGACAATGACGACGCCACCGACCGTATGTATGTGGAAAGCGATGATGCGCTTGTTGGCCGGCTCGGCCCGGATGGCGATGCTTCGGATTATTTTCAGTTTGGCACCGGTGGCGGAATCGCGGCGACCGGCAACTCGATCACGGGTGATGCCACCAAGGTCATCTACTTCACACCGCGGATCGGTGGTTTCCAGGCCGGCGCCTCGCTAACTCCTGACACGGGTGCCAATTCCGGCACAGCAGGTCTGACCGAGACCGACAATGATGGCGATTTTGAGAACGTCGTTGGTCTTGGGCTCAACTGGGATGGCAGTTTCGACAAGGTCGGTCTGACGCTCAGCCTGACCGGTGAGTTCGGCGATGCCGAAACCGCCACCGGAGCGGCCAGTCTTGGCGAAGTCGAAACCATTTCCGTCGGCGGCAAGATTTCCTTCGAAGCCTTTGCCTTGGGTGCCGGTTATGTCGATCTGGCCGAACAGAGCCAGACAGCCGCCGCCCGCGCGGGTGGTGCCGATGCCGGGTCCTACTGGACCGTTGGTGGCTCCTACACGACCGGGCCCTGGGGTGTCAGCGCCAGCTGGTTCGAAAGTTCCAAGGGCAACACGACCGGTATCTCGGATACGGATATCGAAATTCTTTCCTTCGATGCATCCTATTCGGTGGCGCCCGGTTGGGACATCGCAGCAGCGCTGCACCTGATCGAAGCCGACAACATCAATGCGACCGCCGCTGCCGTGAACAACGACGGCACCGTGTTCCTGATCAGCAACCAGTTCAACTTCTGATCGGCTGATCCGACAGATCAATGTCCTGACGACGGCGTCCGCTCCGCAGAGCGGGCGCCGTTTTCAATCCTCGCCGAAGCGATCCCCGATCAGCTTGACGAGCGCTTCCAGCGCCGCGTCCGAATCCGGGCCATCTGCGTGAATTTCAATCTCCGTGCCCGGCCCCGCCGCCAGCATCAGCAGGCCCATGATCGAAGTTCCCGGCACGGCCATCCCGTCCTTGTGCACCTCGATCTTGGCGTCAAAGGTTTCTGCCAGCTTGACGAATTTCGCCGAAGCGCGCGCATGCAGGCCCCGCTGATTGATGATTTCGACAACCTGACGTATCGGCGCGCGCGCACTCACGCCGGACTATCCATCCTTGTTGGCCAACAGCACGGAGGCGAGGTTGATGTATTTGCGCCCCGCATCCCGGGCTTCAACCACCAGCTCTGCAAGCGGCATCTGTTCGCGCGCACCGGCCAGTCGTATCAGCATTGGCAAATTTACCCCCGCAACAACCTCCACCGGCATGGCGTCCCCGGGCGCATCCATGATCGAGATCACCAGATTGGACGGAGTTCCGCCGAACATATCGGTCAGAACGACCACACCATCGGCCGATCCCACCCGCGAAACCGCGGCAACAATGTCGGCCCGACGAACTTCCATATCGTCGTCGGCACCGATGGAAATCGCTTCCGCATTTTCCTGCTTGCCCAACACATGCTCCATTGCGGCCAAAAACTCCTCCGCCAGGCGGCCATGGGTGACCAGAACCAGACCGATCATCGGTCATCTCCACTGTCCTCTGTATCAAAAGACAATTCACGATGTCGCACATCGACCCGGGTGGCGCGTTCGGCGAGCCAGTTGCGCAATTCTTCGGCCACATAGACAGAACGATGCTGGCCGCCAGTGCAGCCGATCGCAATAGTCAGATAGCTTTTCCCCTCTTCGTTGAACCGCGGCAGAAGCAGCGCCAGCAGGTTGGTCAGGCGGGAAAAGAATTCTTCGTAATTCGGATCCTCGGTGATGAACGCGCCCACATCCCGGTCGCGTCCGGTTTTGGACCGGAGCTCAGAATCGTAATGCGGGTTGCGCAAAAACCGGACATCGATCACCAGATCCGCATCCCGGGGTAAGCCATGACGATAGGAAAAAGACGTCACCAGAACATTGGCCTCGCCCACCGGCTCACCGACGAGACGGTCGCGCAGGAGTCGTCCGAATTCATGGATATTGGTCAGGCTCGTGTCGATCACGACATCTGCACCGTCAAGCAGCGGCGACAGCAATCTCCGCTCCGCCGCGATACCGTCGCTCAGGGGCCGGTCACTGGCCATCGGGTGAACACGGCGGGTTTCGGTGTAACGTCGGGCGATCACATCATTGGCGCAATCCAGAAACACCAGATCGATCCGACCGGAGGCCTGAGAGCGAAGTTCCTCGACCTGCTGGGCAAACACATCTGCCGCGAAGTCACGGGTGCGCACATCCACACCAATCGCCAGCCCACGCCCCTCCGCAGGACCCTGCTGGATCAGGCTCGGCACCAGACGAAGCGGCAGATTGTCGACCACCTCGCAATTCATGTCTTCAAGCGCCTTCAACGCCGTCGAACGTCCCGCCCCGGACAGTCCTGTAACCACCAGCACACGCCCGGCCAGAGACGAACGCGTATCATCGGCAGGATCGGTCGGATTCATCTGTTCGGACATGATTGCCTGTTTCTCAGAGATTTCGCGCGAGTATACCGCGCCGTGCGAGGTCTACAGCAAGGCGAAGCTTGGCCGGAGCAGAATTTTCAAACGGTGCCAGTCGCAACAGCGGGACGGAGACACCGACAAGGCTCACGAACTCCGGTTCCGGCATCCGCACAACACCCTCCGGCGCGCACAAGTCACACACCAGCACAATTTCCGCGACGGCCAGACAGGGCTGTTTCACGATCCCCAGACCACGCACCTCGAGCAGGCCGGCAAGGCGGTCCGGCGCGCTGGCGGTCACCCGGCCATCCACAGCCGCAAGCGCAACCTGATCATCGGCCACCAGCGATGCGCCAACGTCGATCAGCCGCAGGGCCAGATCGGATTTCCCCACCCCGGATCTCCCCTGCAACAGAACAGCGCTCCAGTGATCGCCATCGGCAAAGGCCACGCATGTTCCGTGAATCAGGGTCATGGCGCAATTCTGCCCGAGGCGCTGCAACGGCGCCACGACTTCCCATTACGCGCGGCAGTTTTTCCCCAACGGCACAATGGGTCACAGGGAAGTCATGATATACCCCTCGTTAAATGTCCCGCGCGCCAATGCGTCGGCGGCAAAAGCAAAATGAGTTTCAGGGAGTGATGCAAATATGACCGAGCAGAAGAAACCCCTCGGCCTCGCCGTTATCGGCTGTGGCACCATCGGACGCATCCGTGCGGAGTTCGCGCACGACTATCCGGGCATTGGCTGGATCGGCTTGTGTGACATCAAGGAAGACCTGCTCGATCGTCTGGCCGAGGATGTGGATGCGGATTTCAAGACCTCCAATTTCGAGGAGCTGATCGCGCGCCCTGAAGTCGATGCCGTCATCATCGCGACTGATGAAAACCATCATGGTGCGCCCACCATCGCGGCAGCCGATGCCGGCCATGCCCTGTTCATTGAAAAACCGCTGGCGACCGATGCCCGGGAATCCCGGCGCGTCCTTGACGCGATCGAGACCAACAATGTCGATGCAGTGATCGGTTACACCCAGCGTTTCCGCCGCCGCTTCCTAACGGTGAAGGAACGCCTGATGACCGGCCAGATCGGTGAAGTCACCGGAGTTGTCACCCGGGCCCTGATGAACCGCATGGTCCCCATTGCCACCGTCCAGCGCACCAACCAGCGACAGAACCTGACGCCCATGGTGGTCTCGGGCACCCATGCGCTCGACATGTGCATGTGGCTGATGGAAGGCAAGACGCCGGTCTCCGTCTACGCCCAGTCCAACGACAAGGCGTTGTCCCAGTACGGCACCAAGGATTCGACCTTTGGCATTTTCACCATGGATGACGGCACCATGTTCTCGATGAACATCTCCTGGGCCGCACCCGTTGTCTGGCCGGGCGCAGTCTATGGACTGGAGATCGGGATCATCGGGGACCGGGGTGTCATCGATATCGAGGACACTCACCGTGATCTCGTCATCGCCAGTGAAATCCCCCAGGGAGCCGGTTATGCACCCGACGGGTTCACTCCGGAATACCAGCGCCATGTCGATTTCATGACCAGCTACCCGCCGGGCGATATCTACAACGGACAGCTCTGGGGGCCGATGCGCGAAGAAACCGTGTCCTGGTACCAGCGGCTCTATACCGGCATGGAAACGCCGCACGCCACGGCCCATGACGGTCATCGCAACCTGATCATGACCATGGCCATGGATCTGGCCTCCAAGCGCAACGAACGAATGGACATGCCGATCAATCTGGATGCCTTCTACGAAGACTAGGCCTCGGCACCAACTCCACAACACAATTTTGCGAACAGAAGGATCGAACATGTCAGATGCAGGTCTCACCTCGGACAGCGTGCCCTGGGAAACAATGCTCGAGCGCGCCAGGATCAATGGCCTTCTGGGCAAGGAACTCTATGTCGTCTTCACCAGTGCTACCGACGGCATGGAACCGATCCGCGCCAACATCAAGGAACACTTGGCCTATCAGCGCATGCTGGAAGACACCGGCGTGATGTTCGCGGCCGGGCCCATGGCCGAGGACAATGGTGAAACCTGGTCCGGCGACGGCATGGTCGTCATCCGGGCCGAATCTCTGGCACAGGCAGAGGCCATCGCCGCCGCGGATCCTATGCACGCGGCGGGGGCCCGCAGCTATCGCGTCCGCCCCTGGATCGTGAACGAAGGCACCATCTCGGTGAAGGTCGGTTTCGCATCCGGGGAACGCGAAGTTCTTTGACCCCGAATCAGAAATGTCCAGATTGACGCTCCGTCGGCTGGCCACGTATTAGTTGCCGCTGGCGGTCGACCACAAGCACACAGCCAAAACGGAAGGCGGGGCGGCTCATGGCGTCAAAACCCAAAACCGCAAAACCTAAAACGCGCAAACCGGCGAAGCTCAAACGCGCGCCGGGAAAACCGCTCTATGCTCAGGTTGAGGAGATCATCCGCAAGCGGCTGATCGACAATTACTGGAAGCCCGGTGAGGCCCTGTCAAGCGAATTCGAACTGGCCGCAGAGCTGTCCGTCAGTCAGGGCACTGTCCGCAAGGCACTCAACGACATGGTCGCCGAAAACCTGCTCGAGCGGCGTCAGGGCCGGGGCACCTTCGTGTCCGAATACACCGAGCGGCGCGCGCTGTTCCTTTATTTCAACCTGAAAAGCAAGGACGGCGACCAGGCCATGCCGTTCAGCCGAACACTGGCCTGCGAACAGCGACCGGCGACGGAAATCGAACGCACCAAACTCGAACTAGGGCCCGGCGCGAATGTGGTCGCCATGCACCGGGTGCGCGAATTGCAGGAACAACCGGTGATCGTCGAACGTCTGACCCTGCCCCAAAACCTGTTCCCGGGTCTGGGAGGCGATCTGAAGTTGCCCGAGAACCTCTACCGCTTCTATCAGGGTGAATACGGCATCACCGTCGCCAAGGCCTCGGAATCCGTATCCGCGGTCGCGGCAGAAGCCCTCGAAGCACAACTGCTGGGCATCATGCCTGACGCACCGCTGCTCGAGATCGACCGCGTTGCCGTCACGATCGACGAACGCCCGGTCGAATGGCGGGTCAGCCGCTGCAACACATCCCACTACACCTATGTGGCCCAACGGGGATAATCCCCATGGCCGAACGGAGAATGAACATGACACAGCCCACAATCGGGGTAATCGGGCTCGGCAATATGGGCCGCGGCATCGCCGCCAACTTCGCCAAGGCCGGTCACATCACCGCGGTCTGGGACATCAGCGAAGAGGCCCGCGACAATCTTGCGCAAACCGAAAACATCGTGGTGGCCACGCCGGGAGACATGGCGGCTGCCGGTGCGATGATGGTCTATGTGGTGCCCGCAACCCCCGAGATCGAAGCATCGTTCGAAGGCCCGGATGGCGTCCTGGCACAGGCCGCACCGGGAACCATCGTCTATGACCTGACCACATCCTTCCCCGAGGACACAAAGCGCCTCGCGGCCCGCGCCACCGACGCCGGCATTCAGTATCTCGATGCCGCCATGAGCGGCGGCGCCACCGGAGCGGATGCCGGCACCCTGACCCTGATGATCGGCGGCGATGAGGCCACCTTCGAAGCCTGCCGGGCACGTCTCGAAGCGATCGCCGACAATATGTACTTCCTCGGTGAGGTCGGGGCCGGCCATGCCATGAAGCTGATCCACAACATGGTCACCCACTCGATCTTCCTGACCACCTGCGAGGCCGGCCGCATGGCCGAACGCGCAGGGGCTGAAGCTTTCGGACATGATCGACGTCTTCAACACCTCGAATGCGCGCTCCTATTCTAGCGAAGCGCGTTTCCCGCGCCACATTCTCTCCGAGACATGGGATGCCCGGTCCCGGGTTTACAATCTGAACAAGGATCTCGGCATGGTCGTGCGCATGGCCGAAGGCATGGGCATGGATGCACGCTACGCCAAGGAAACCAGCGCCTTCCTCAACAAGGCGATCGACCGCGGCATGGCCGAGGATGACTACTCGCTGCTTTACAAGGTGTTCGACGATATCCGCGAAGACGGGTAGAGCCCGTCCCGCAGGGGCATGCTCTGACACCGGTCTAGTCGTCTTCGGGGATCGGCAGGCCCAGTTTCGCCGCAACCCCGATGCCATAGGCCGAATCCGCCCGATAGAAATGGACCAGCTGGCGTTGCTTGATGTCGTCGGGCACGCCCTCCATCGCCGCGGCGATGATTGTAGCGGTCCGCATCTCCCGAGATCCGGAGCGGCGGCTCGGCAAAGGATACATCCTCACGCGGCCCGTCGACTGAATTCGGCTCGTAATAAGCATCCGGATTGCCAGTGTCGTTCTGGAAGAACCGCATCGCACCATCCTTGTGATAGTGGTGGACCGGACATTTCGGCGCATTCACCGGCAGTGCCTCGTAATGGGTTCCCAGCCGGTAGCGATGCGCATCCGCATAGGAAAACAGCCGCGCCTGCAACATCTTGTCCGGCGAGAACCCGATGCCGGGAACCGTGTTGGACGGGGTGAACGCCGCCTGTTCGATTTCGGCGAAGTAATTGTCCGCGTTGCGGTTCAGCTCCATCTCGCCAACCTGAATGAGGGGGTATTCCCCGTGCGGCCAGACCTTGGTCAGATCGAACGGATTGTAGGTCGTCGTCTCCGCATCCGCTTCGGGCATGATCTGGACACAGACCGTCCATTTCGGAAATTCACCACGCGCGATCCCGCCGAAGAGCTCCTCCTGATAGGTTTCGCGCGATTGCCCGATGACCTCGGCGGCCTCGGCATTGGTGAAATGGCGGTGACCCTGCTGGGTTTTGAAATGGAACTTCACCGGAAAACGCCGTACTTCTGCGGAAAGCGATTGATGACCTAGATGTTTCGCATCTGCTCAAGGATGTATCTGTGCCAACCCTGATCCTTCATTCCGAAGGTGACCTTGTCGCTCCGATCAGCGAAGCCCGCTTCATGGCCGCACGCATAGCTGATGCGAAGTTCATCTCGCTCAAGAGCGCAAATCACCAAGTGATAAATCAGGAAGCAGCATGGCTTCACGCGGTGAACGAATTGACGGCATTCCTGGAAAGCTGAAAGAGCATTCCCATCAACCTAGCTTGTCGGCAGATACTCGAACAGTTCGTCGCGGAACCGCCCCATGGTCTTTTCGACCACCGGCTGGACCGCAATCTCGAAGGCCGCGCGTTCCTCCGCCGAGAGTTCGATCAGCTCGTTGCGTGACGGGTCTATCTTCGACATGAACTCCGCGTCCTCACCCGCCGCGAAACCCCGCTGCGCCGGTGTGGCCAGCGCCAGCGCATCCTGCACCGCCTGACGCACATCCTCCGGCCATGAATCCCAGGTGTTCTTGTGGGCGAGCACGACACACGGCCCGAAGAAATGACCGCTCATGGTGATCCAGCGATGATGGGCATCGATACCAAAATTGAAGGTGTTGGTCAGCGGGTTTTCCTGAGCGTCCACAGTGCCATCCGCGCAGGCTGCCGGCAGCTCGGCCACATCCAGCGGCACCGGCTCGAAACCCATGGCCGCGAAGCTTTCCTGCTGCAGAGCGCTGAACAGCGTACGAATTTTCAAGCCTTCACAATCCGCCGGCATGCGGATCGGGCGCGCCCCGTTGGAGAAATGCCGGAACCCGTTATCCCACCAGGCGACAATGCGAAAATCAGCGGCCTCTGCCATCTTGTCAACGATCAGCTGGCCCAGCGGCCCGTCGAGCATCGCATAGGCCTGAGCGCGATCCCGGATCAGGAATGGCAGATCGAACAAGGCAATCTCGGGTACCCTTGTCAGCCAGATAGCTCGACGAGAAATAGCACAGAGATGTTTCACCCGTGGCCACCATCTCCAGCAGGTCTGCGGCCTTGCGCCCCTGTTCGGTCACATTGAGCACATGGTCGAAGGAAACTCTCTCACCCAGCGTGCCCGTCAGGCTTTCACCGAAAACCTGCACCGCACGATTATGGACCGAACGTGGGCCCTGATAGCCACTGAACCTGATGTCGAACTCTGCCATTTTGAAAAGACCCTACTCTGCCGCTTTGGCCTGATAACCATCCATCGTGTCCTCGGCATTCCACCAGCACGATCGCATATAGGCGACGTAATCTTCAGGATCGAGTTCGGTGGATTTCTTGAACCGGTTCACGATATCCAGCTCCATCGCATCGTTGAAGCGATTCCAGAAATTGAAGAATCCCGACACCATGGTGATTTCGAGCACCTGGAGTATCGTTGAAATGCTCTTTCAGGTCCGCCATCGTCGTCTTGTCGCGATGATAGTGTCGCTCGGTCAGGCATTCGGCCCAAGCGATCGCCGCCTTGTCGGCCGCGCTGAACAGATCCGAATTTCTGTAGTCACCTTCCAGCGCGTGCGTCTGCTCGTCCGTCATGCCCAGCGCGCGCCCCAGGGTGGTGTTGTGGCCGAAACAATAGGCGCAGCCGTTGAGCATCGAGGTTTTCACGATGACCAGCATCTTGGTCCAGACATCGAGTTCGCCGGTGATCTCATAACGAAGCGCTGCGATGAAGAACCCCATCAGCGGCTGCATCAGCTTTGGTGACGCGGCTGCAAGTCGGGTGGAGTTGGACACCCCGGCCCAGAAGCGCGCGCGAGCCGTCGAAGATCGCCTGCTGTTCCGGCGTGGCGTCTTCGTCTGTGATCAGGGTAGTACTGCCATGATGATGTCTCCTTATTCGACGGGCGGCCAGATACGTTGACCCACGGTGGGGGAGCCCGGCGTGTGCTGGGTGTAGCGCACCACCCGTCCGGTCCACTCCCCTTCATCAAGCGCCAGGGCTTCATGCGGAAGTTCGAAACTGTCCATGCGCGCCTGCAGGGACGTAAATTCATACAACACCGAATACTTGGCCCAGCCCGCGACGGACACCATCACACGGGCAGCAATGCAGCCTTTCATCCCGGCCATATGGGGCAGACGGTACTGGGCGTACCAGGCGCCCACATCGAATTCGTTTGCCAGATCGCCAATTCGGAAACTGCCCATCTGGATCGCCGGCCCCGGCGTCGTCCCGGCCGGGCGCTCGTGCACATCCGCGCCGTCAACGCGGGCAAATGTCGTGAAAATACAGGGCCGACCACCTTCGCGCAGATCGAGCATCCTGCGGCCCTCGCCGGTCAGCGCCGCCTGTTCATCCATCACGCTGGGGGCCAGCAGGGTCCAGGGCTCGGGTGCCCCCACCAGCATCAGGAACTGGGTCCCCGTGCCCAAATCCTTGGTGTCCCGGGTTTCGGGAAAAACGTCCCGGACCTTCTGCATATCCGGTCCGCCGCCTTCACTGCGGTAATGGGCCGCCCATGCAATGCCGGGTCTGGCCTGGATCGATGGCAGGTAATCGCTGTGCAGCCAGTCGAGATATTCCTCTCGTCCCTCTTCGGGCAGATCGTACCAGGTCGCCCAAATACCGTTATCCATTGGAACCTCCTCCTGAATTCGAAGCACACAGTCACAACGAACCGGCTGCCCGCCCGGACGCGCATGCCCCTCTTGCGCAGACCGGTCTATCGGCCTGTCATCTCCGGATCACCATCGGCAATCAGCCCGTCCCGAACCTTGGGCATGGTGAGCGAAATATCGGTAATGGGCAGGCCATGGGTCGGCGCAATGACCTCCACACCGATGTCGTCCATCAGCGCTTCAAGCTTGTCGACATAGATGTTCATGTCGGTGGTTATAGTCCAGAATAGGGCGCGTTCGGCAAACACCGCCAGCACATCCTTGAGATCCAGGGAGGTCGCTTCTTCCGCGAACAGCCCGCAATGTCCGTCAAAATGATAATGGCTGTAGGCAAATCCATCGCCGGGAAACAGACATCTCGCGCCCGTCTCAAAGCCCCAAAGAGAGGTTCGCAGATCACGAATCACAGGCTCAACCGCAATGAATGTGCGGTCGCCAAGATCGATCTCATCCCCCACCTCCATGGGTATCAGGCGACCTGCGTGCTGCGGGAACGCCAGATGATAATCAGCAACATCGCCATGCACGGTGATGTCCGGCCAGTTCTGAAACACCCGACCGAGGCCGCCGGAATGGGGCGTTTCCTGATGGGTGATGAACAGATATTTGATCGGCGGGTGACCGGCTGCCAGCAACTCGATGATCTGACGCTCGATTTCGGGAAAATCCTTCGGGTGCCCGGTTTCGATCATCATCGAAGCCTCGGAACCACACAGCAGAAAAGCCGCATTGTAGGAATGATAGGCCCGGCCCTGATACTCCTGCTCCAGGCAGTCCCCCAGCCAGAACACACCGGGTGCGATTTCGCGTGGCAGCGGATTGGCGCGCGTCATGGGCCTTGTCCTATCTCTCGAGCCCGCGCGGCACATAGGCCGGGGCTATTTTCGTGCGATCGAGTTGATCGAGGACATCGTCGAGAACTTCGAACTGCTTGTCGACATGCCCGCGTCCGCACAGGATCGAACCGTAGCCCGGTGCGATGGTCTCGATGTCGAAACGGTCATACACCTCGGCGACGGCCTTGCGAATGGGCGACATATTCGCACCCTCGATCCACCAATACCGCGTGTTCAGCAGGAAAGAGCGCACAAAGGGCAAGTCGGTCACGTCATCTGATTCGTTGTCCCCGAGCAGCCACGGGCCGTCTTCCCGATCACTCCAGATATGACTGAACATGTCTGACGAAAACAGGGTTTTCGATGTCTCATCGTATATCCAGCGGGTGCTGATCAGCCGGATCGGTGCATTCAGAACATCGATGGTCCGGCCCAGACCCATGCTCTGGCGCGCATGGTCACCGCGCCCGATGATCGTGGTCTTGAGAATCGGATTTCGTTCCTGACCGCGCAACGTCTCGAATTCAATCCAGTCCTCGATATCGGGCACATTGGAGAAACACTCAACAACGTTGAACCGCTTGGCGATTGCCATGGCGTTGGAGACCGACATGAATTCATTGATCCGCAACGGGAACAGCGATAGCGCAGTGTCAGGTCCGATCAATGCGCCAAGCTGATTTAGGATTTCCGCTTCGTGCACCGCATAGCCGGTGTCGAGCAACATGGCCCGATCACCTTCCTTCAGAAGATAGCAATTGGCGACCGAATACCCCCGTGCGCTCTCAGGATAGGCACTGATGCGACCGTTCAGCTCGAACGTGTTCTGCAGGGCATACACCCGGCCCGCATTCAGTTCCGCCGTACCGCTATAGCTCACCCTGTCAGGCCTATTCGGCAGCCAACGGCCCCGATGTGTCGTTGCGCGGCAGCATCACAGGCTCACCCCGCTCGGCAGACAAATCAGCAGCCGTATAGACATCCATCACTTCGCGCGCTTCCGAAGGCAGAACCATGACCGGACGGTCGAGCGCAACCGCCTCGATAAAGTGATCGGTCTCGGCCTTCATCGGTCCGGCGAAGACGTGACCAACGGGCTCACCCGGCATGGTCGACATCGGATACTGGATGCCGTCCTTGACGGTGTTGATCTGCACTTCCTTGTGGGTGTCATCGATGGTGAGCGCACCGTCTGTGCCAACAACCTCGATCCAGCACTGGGAATAGTTCTTGTAGCCCAGCGGCAGGATCCAGCCGGCACCAACGGTGATGGTGGTGCCATCATCCATGGTCACCATGATCCACTGATGATCGGGTGTATCGCTGTTTTTCATATACAGCTTTCCGGACTGCTGGGAATAGACGCGGACGGGCTTGCGCGGGCGCAAACACCAGAGCAGGAAGTCCAGATCATGGGTGGCCTCCATCGCCGCCGGGGACATTTTCGTCCGGCCGGTGATCTTGTCACCCAGTTCACGGGTGACGTTCCGGCTGACCAGGCAGGTGACCGGCTCGCCGATCGTGCCGTCCTTCAGGGCTTTGTGCACAAAGGCGAATTTCGGCTTGAAACGCTGCGAATACCCGACGGTAAACTTCAAACCCTTCTTCTCGGCGAGCGTGATGACCTCGTCGGCCTCTTCCATGGTCGAGGAAATCGGCTTTTCCACGAACACATGTTTCCCGGCTTCGAGGGAATGCTTGATCATCGGATAATGGGTGGATTCCGGGGTTGCCGAAATGAAGATTGCATTAATGTCGTCATTGGCGAGCATCTGGTGATAGTCGTCCGTCGTGGTGGTCGGATTGGTTTCCCCCTTCACAACTGCCAGACGTTCGGCATCGATCTCTGCAAGATGGAGTTCATCGACCAGCGGATGAATGGCACAGGCATTGGCGCGGATACCACCACACCAGCCCGGCCCGATAATGCCAACATTGATCTGCTTCATACTCGTTCCCCAGTTCGTTCATCAGTTCGCCCCGTCGGGCGTCTGGATTTTCATTGTCACAATTGGTCTTGTACAAGACCTGTATTTCCAAGTCATCCGGCAACGGACATATTCTGTGCGAGGCATACTAGCGCGCCGGTCACTCCGCTGTCGCCCCCACACCGCACGCGACAGCGCCGAAAACGCGTGCTAAGCCCGCCCTGGTCAGCTGCGCACCACGCCTCGGAAACCATCCGTGATTTCAGAACTCGCCGCCATTCTCATTCCGATCTTCGTGACCGTGGCCATTGGCTATGGCTGGGAACGCAGCGGTGTCGACTTCCCGACCGAATTCGTCACCCGCTCGACCGTCTATGTGCTGACCCCCTGCCTGGTCTTCGCAACCATGACCGGTCTCGACATCTCGCTCGCCGCTTATGGTCAGGTGGCGCTTGCGACGATCATGATACTGGTCAGTGTGGGCCTTCTCGGAATCCTCTTTCTGAAACTGAGAAAACTGCCCCTGCGCGCCTTCCTGCCACCGATTCTGATCCCCAATAGTGGCAATCTGGGTCTGCCGCTGGGCCTCTTTGCATTCGGGGAAACCGGGTCTGGCGCTCGCCATAGCCAGCTACACCATCTACGCACTGGTCCAGTACACGGTCGGACAACTGATCGCCGCCGGAAAATTTTCGTACCGGATTGTGGTCCGTCAGCCGCTCATTTACTCCGCCATCCTGTCCATGATGTTCCTGATGACCGCCACGACCCCGCCGGAATGGGCCCTCAACACCACCAAACTGATCGGCGGGGCCGCCATTCCCCTGAACCTGCTCGCACTGGGGGTGGCACTGGCGCGGCTCAACGTCTCCAGCCTGCAAAACAGCATCTATGTGTCTGTTCTGCGTCTCGGTCTGGGGTTGCTGCTCGCGCTCGCAGTCACCGAAGCCCTCGACCTCGACCCGGTCACCCGTGGTGTGGTGATCCTGCAATCCGCCGGACCCGCCGCCTTGTTTTCCTATCTCTGGGCCCAGCTCTACGGCAACAGTCCCGAACAGGTCGCGGGTGTGATCATGGTTTCCACCCTGATCTCACTTGCCACATTGCCGCTTTTGCTGCTGATCGTGCTCTAGGGCAGAAGCCGGTCAGACAGCCGGGAATCGTGTCTGGAACCGCGCGCCCGTGATCCGGCTATCTTCATCCCAGAGATTTTCCGCCCAGAGTTCCCCGCCCGCGGCTTCCACGATCTGGCGGGAGATCGACAATCCCAATCCGGAATTGGTGCCAAGCCGCACGGCCTTTCCGTCCGGACCTGTTGTCGGGCGGTCAGTGTAGAAACGCTGGAAGATCGATTCCAAGTTCACCTCCGGAATGCCCGGGCCTTCATCATCAACCGTGACATTGATGACGTCCCCGTCCCGGCGAACCGCGCGACGGGCCGAGATCACGATCCGGCCATGGGCCGGGCTGAAGGATTCCGCATTGGTGATGATATTGCGGAAGACCTGACCCAGCCGGTCCTCAAACGCACACACCGTCAGATCCGTGCCGGGCTCGAGTTCCAGAACGATGTTCACGTCCGATGTCGAAACATAGATATCCACCAAAGCGCGCAAAACATCGCGCAAATCCACATTCGAAGGCGGATCACGGCTCAGCTCGGCATCAAGGCGGGAGGCATCGGAGATATCGCTGATCAACCGGTCCAGACGCGCCACATCATCAAGGATGATGGTTATCAGCTTTTTCTGCTGGGACGGGTCTTCCACCCGCGCGACTGTTTCCACAGCGCTGCGCAGAGAGGTCAATGGATTCTTGATTTCGTGCGACACATCAGCGGCGAACCGCTCGATCGCATCCATGCGCTGCCACAACGCCTCGGTCATCGCACGCAGGTCCCGCCCCAGATCGCCGATTTCATCCCGGCGTCCGGCAAAATCGGGAATGGCCGTGTGCCGGCCGGACCCGGCGCGCACCCGCTCGGCGGCGGCCGCGAGCCGTTTGAGCGGACGCGCAATCGTGGCGGCCAGATACACCGACAATAGGATGGTCACCGCAAGCGCAACCCCGAAAACCTGCAGAATGTCGATCCGGATCGCCCGCATCGCACGCTCGACCTCACCACTGCCATGGGACAACATCAACGCACCCACAACCTGCCGATAGCGCTGCACCGGCACAGAGACCGAGATCACCATCCCGCCGGATTCGTGCCGTCGCACCACTGCGTCAGGACGCCCGGCAAGCGCCGTGATCGTTTCGCGATAGTCACCGGCACGCTGGGGCACCCGCTCCTGATAGATCGGCAATTCGCCCTGGCTGGGCAGCCAGTTGAGCAATGCATCAAAACGATCCCGGGCCCAGTTCAGGGGCGCAAACCCTCCGGGCGGCGGCAGTTGCCGCACCCGCACCCGGCCACGAGGGCGCGATCAGCGCCTGGGTGTCGGTGATGAGCACGCCGTTCTCGGAGAACAGCCGCGCCCCGAGTTTGTGTCGGGGCCGTCAGACCGGCGGAGCATCAGACTGGCCCGCACCGGGTCCACCTGCTGGCCGACACCCGGGGCGATCACAACCGCGCCGGCCCCCACGGCGCCGGCGAACACCTCCCCCTGAACGCGGAGCGCCTCGATCTCCGCATCGATCAGACTTTCCTGGTACTGATCGAGAAAGAAGAAAGCCGCCGACCGGAACGGCCAGGACGAGCAGGTTGATCGCGAGGATGCGCCGGGTCAGAGAGCTGGATGGTCGGCGCCGCAGCAACCATGAAAACAAAGCGTGCGGGACCGGAGATCGCCGACGTCGCGACCGGCATTCAGCCTTCAAGTGATCGGAAGCATGGCCTGCCGAGACGCGCGTCCTCATCCGCGCGCAGGTCGCGGGATGCAAATTCAGTTACGGCGGGCATCCATCGTCATCCCATCCCCCGGAGACGTCTCGCATTCCGGCGCAGTGCCGGAGTGCGTCCTACTCAACCTTCCTTGTAACGATACCCGATCCCGTACAGCGTCTCGATCTGGGTGAAACTGTCATCCGTGTCGCGGAACTTCTTGCGCAGACCGCTTGATGTGGCTGTCGATGGTGCGGTCATCGACATAGATGTTCTCGCCATAGGCGGCATCCATGAGCTGGTCCCGGCTTTTCACATGGCCCGGGCGCTGGGCCAGGGCTTCGAGGATCAGAACTTCGGTCACCGTCAGGGTCACTTCCCCCTCCACGCCACGTGCACATGTGGCGGATCGGATCGAGAACAAGGTCCCCGCGCCGCACGATGGACTCGCTTTCCTCGTCGGCGGTCATCTGCTCGGCTTCCGAACGACGGCGAAGGATGGCGCGAATCCGCTCGATCAGCAGGCGCTGGGAGAACGGCTTGGTGATGTAGTCATCCGCCCCCATGCGCAGCCCGAGGACTTCATCGATCTCATCATCCTTGGAGGTGAGAAAGATCACGGGCATACGCGACGACTCGCGCAAGTTTGCCGAGCAAGCTCCATGCCATCCATCCGGGGCATCTTGATATCGAGCACCGCCAGATCAACCGGGGTCTCCGACAACCCGCTCAAGCGCCTCATCGCCATCGGCATAGGAGCTGACGTGATACCCCTCGGCTTCGAGTGCCATCGTGACCGACGTCAGAATGTTCCGGTCGTCGTCGACCAACGCGATTGTCTGGGCCATTTGGGGATCCCCTTTGTGAATTGATACGCAAACTCTCGGACGCCGAATGCCGCCTGCAATCAATTTCCGACTTTCATTATGGCGTATTTACGATCTGATTTGTGGGTCATTTGCCCCGGATACAAGGGGGTTCGCGCGAAGAGGCCATGTTCTCGCCACAAACGAAAACGTGACGGGTCTGCGACTGGTGGACGCATTGCGCCCCCGAAGGAGCCTGGTTCTAAATTCGGAGCATGAACAGAACACTGCATATCGGCGTGGTCGACACTGGTCGTCGTCATCTTCGCTACTCGGCGCCTGGTTGAACCTGCGGCAGCGGCAAGCCACGCCGAGAAGCGGTCGCGGTGGGGGGCATGGTGGTCAACGCCAGCATCGGCGGCCCGTTCGCGTTGACCGATCACACAGGTGCGCAGCTTTCACCGATGAAGATCTGGCCGGCGACTACGCGCTGATCTATTTCGGATACACGTTCTGTCCCGGATGTTTGTCCCGACCGAGCTGGGTGAAATCGCCGTCGCACTCGACCAGCTGGATGCAGCGATGCCGATCGCGTTAGGCGCCCGTTGATGATCACGATCGACCCGGAGCGGGACACGGCCGAGGTGCTTGCCGAATACGTTCCGTTGTTTCACGAGCGGCTCGTCGGCACTCACCGGCACCGCACGCGGAAGTGCGCGAGGTGGCCACCAGCTACCGCGTGTTCTACCGGCGCTTCGAGGATCGCGAACTACACCTACTACCTGATGGACCACACATCCTTCGTTTATCTCCTCGCGCCGAGCGGGGAGATTGCCGCCATGTTCCGCTACGGCACCCCGCCCGAAGACATGGCGACAGCCATCCGCCAGCATATGCGCGGAAACGCGCGCGGCTAGTCCCCTGACACTGATAGGACCGGAATGCTCAAATCGTTTTCGCGGCCGCCTTGCTCGTTACGTCGGTTTTTCCGGCAACCGGCCATGAGAAAAATCGGAGACTTTGATGATCGTTCATCCGTGGTCTCGCGCCACCGCGCCCAGCCAGAAGGTCGGTGCCGTGTTCATGGAGATCAAAAGCAGCACGGGGAAAGCAGACCGTCTGATCGGCGCGTCATCTCCCGACGCGGACATCACCGAACTCCACGGGCATATCCGGGAAGGCGACATCATGCGCATGCGCCGGGTTGAAGGTGGCATTGAGGTCCCGGCCAAGGGATCGGTCAAGCTGGCACCCGGCGGGTTTCACGTCATGCTGATCGGACTCAAGGCACCACTTCTCGAAGAAACCACAATCCCTCTGACCCTGACCTTTGAACATGCCGGACCGGTCGAAATCGAAGCCGTGGTCGAATCCGCGGGATCATCCGGCAGCAGCGGGGCGGAAAAAATGGAGAAGATGGACCATATGAAGATGGACCATAAAAAGGGCTCGATGCCACACGGCGCATTCAGGTAGCACAGTAACGCTTTGCGGGCCGCGACCGGTTCGGTAGTCTCCGCGCCGTTATGAGCATTGATGATAGAAACCTGCCGACCGGCGTTCTGGCACGTCGGCTGATCCGCACCAGCCGGATCGCCACTCTGGCAACCCTCGATCAGGAAACCAGCGGCATGCCCTATGGCAGTCTGGTTCTGACAGCCTGCGGACTGGATGCGTCTCCGCTCGTTCTGCTGTCGGATCTGGCCCGGCACACCCGCAACTTCAAAGCCGATGACCGGGTCTCGGTCCTCTTTGCCAAGCATGGTGTGGAGGCGCTGAACGCGTCCCGCGCCACACTGCTCGGCCGAATGGAACCCTGCACCGATGCGCGACTGCGCGCGCGATTCATGCGGCGGCATGAAACCGCGCGCAATCACATGGCCTTCGGTGATTTTCATCTCTACCGGCTGGTCACCGAAAGCGTGCATTTCATCGGTGGTTTCGGCCGGATCGAAACGCTGGATGCCACCGATGTCATTCTGGATCCGGCTCCCCTGGATCAGCTGCTCACCGCCGAAGACGATATCATCGCCCATATGAATGCCGATCACCCGGATGCCATTCGGGCCTATGCCCACAATCTGGCAGACCGGCCGGGGCTCGACTGGCGGATGACAGGGCTGGATGGTGAGGGCTGTGATCTTGCCCGCAACGATGCTGAAGCCCGTATCTGGTTCCCTGATAGCATCGACAGTGCCGCAACGGCCCGCGCTGCCCTGGTGGCACTGGCAAAAGAGGCCCGCCGCGAAAGCTGAAGAACCACCGGTGCGACCGGATTGCGGATTGAAGAAGCCATCACGGGTACATTCTAGCTGCGAATGATTGTCATTATTATATAGTGCGCAACATCATCATCTGACACCGATGGATCGCTCATGAGCGATATGAACAGCGCGACGGTCTCGCACCTGGATTCCGGACGCCTTTCCTACATGGAACGCCTGATCCTGCAGGCGCTACGCCAATGGGTGGCCGATCAGAAGCGCTGGCCGGACGTTGTCCTGGAATTCAACCGCACCTGCGGACCGCGCGCCGCCACACGGATTTGCGACGCACTCGAATCGGCATTCCGGACATTGGGGCTCCATGCCCGACGACAGATCCGTCTGCACCCCCCATCTGCTGTCGCGTCAGCCAGAACGAGCTGTGCGTGCTGAACATCGTCGCGACCTATCAAAGCCAGTCGCGTTTGCATTGTCGGGCCCTGATCAACTGGATGGTTCCCGGACATGCTGTCTCCAACCTGATCTCCGACATTGATCAGGTCGCACGTGGTCTTTTCGATGCAGGCTATATCCTCGAAACACTTTGCAATTCCGCGTATGCCGGCGCGCGACTTGAACATAGCCTGCAGAGCGTTCACTGATACGTCACGAAATCACGAACGACAGGAATGCGGAGCGGCGCGATGCCTTACACGTCCAATGGCGGGGTCGATATCTGGTACGAGAAACACGGTCAGGGGCCCGCGCTTGTGTTTCTCCACGGGCGTGCCGGCAATGGTGCCAGCTGGTGGCGCCAGGTGGCGGCCTTCTCCCGAACCAACACCGTGATCACCTTCGATCAGCGCGGCTTCGGACGATCCCACTGCGATCGGGACGCCTTCTCGGCCGACACCCTGGCCAGCGACGTGGCCGCCGTGATGGATGCGGCCGAAATACCGCGCGCCGCACTGGTTTCCCAATCCATGGGAGGCATTTCGGCGATGCGGTTTGCCCGTGACTCCCCCGAACGGGTCTCCGGGCTGATCGTCAGCTCATCCATGGCCGGGATCGTGCCCATGGACATCCGGCGACGGCTGGCCGAGCTCGAACGGGCCAACACCGTGACCCTGCCCGACCGTGCCTTCGCGCCGGGCTACAGCGCCCGCGAGCCGGCCCTCTATGCACTTTACGGACAGATACTCTCGTTCAACACCGTATTCGATCCGGCTTGGCGGGCACGCATCGCCGGTCCGGAGCACAGTTTCGGCCCCGGAGATTTCGACGATTACACGGTCCCGACCCTGTTCGTGGTCGGTGCGCATGACCAGTTCTTTCCGCCCGCCTTCGTACATGAGATCGCGGCCTGGGTTCCCGGCGCAACGGTGATCGACATGCCCGATGTCGGACATTCGCCCTATTGGGAAAGCCCCGACGACTTCAATCAGGTCGTCGCGATCTGGCTCGCCGGGAACGCCCTCTGGTAACGGGGAAGAAAGATTAGAGGTCAGGCGTCGTCGATCAGCTCGACCGTGACGGCGAGCGGGCCCTTCTCGCCCGCGCGGGTTGCCACCCGCACCCGGGCTTCTGCATCCAGCATCCGCAGGCCTGACTGGGCCACCACACGACCGGACACAAAGACATCCGAGCCTTCGCCATCGGGCGTGATGAAGCCGTAACCCTTGTTGGGATCGAAGAACTTGACGACGCCCTCGAGTACAGGTGCATCCGGATCGCTGGCAACCGAGGCTTCCACCTGGCCGCCGGTCACGCTGTGTATGACCGAAACCATCGGCCCGCGCGGCCCCTGCTCGATCTCGCATTCGAGCTCCGCCCCGTCCTGCAGATCTTTCTGACCCGCGGCTTCCAGAACGGAGACATGTACAAACGCGTCGCCCAGACCATTTGACGGCTGGACGAACCCATAGCCTTTGATGGGGTTAAACCATTTTACCGTTGCGGAAATCCGTTCCCCGCCCCCGGATGAATCAATGTCACTCATCGCTGGCAAATCCTGACACAATAAGCACAACAGTACCGATCAGGGATAAAGCTCTACCTGAGCGTGGTCCCAATACCGTGGCGCACGCTAAACTGTAAGACTAACACGAGAAACCGGGAGGAAAGCGAGTCGGAAATTCGTCGTAATACTGCAATGCAACAATAAGGCGCGTGTCTATGTACTCGCGTCATCTCGCATATTCTGCATGGATGCACCGTCGAAACTTGCACCGCTCCGGCGCGAACCGGTCCAGTCCACGCCATCAAGCACGGCCTGCGCGAGGTCCGCGCCCCGCATATCGGCCCGCTGAAGACGGGCGTCCCGCAACTGGGTCGGCAGCCGAATTGTGGATGAAGCTGTTGATAGTTTCGGGATAAACCCCACGCGAAATCCGGGCCTATGCCGCAGCCGCATCCTCAGCCTGCTTGTTCATGGTCTCGAACTCACTGGGCCAGTGATCAGCCAGCCAGCGCAGATAGTCCCCCATCTTGGCCGGATCGAGATGCAGGGAACTCTGGATCTTGTCGATCTCCGGCTGCTCTTCGAGCGCGATATCCAGGGAATCATTGACCCGATTGATCATGTTGAACATCGCACAGAGCATGGTGATCTCGACAATCTCGCCCTCGGTGAAGTTCGCATGCAGACGGTTGAAGGCATCGCCGTTCTTCTGAGCCGTGTTGCGGGTCATGTTGTCCGCCCACAGGATGGCCGCCTTCTCGCGTTCGCTGAACAGATCCGATGTCAGATAGTCATCCGAAGACATGGCAATGATCTGATCATGGGTGATCCCGGCGGCCTGACCCAGCGAGGTGTTGTGGGCGTAGCAATAGTCGCACCCATTGGTGTGACTGGTCTTGATCACCACCATTTCCTTGATCTTGCCACTGACCCGTGTCCCCGGCCATTCGCGCTGGGCCGCGGCATTGATCGGCAGGAACAGCATGGCCAGAAACGGAGCATTGGAGATGGTGCGATAGAAATGCGGCACCCGTCCCAGCAGCCCGGTGACAGCGCCATAGAATTCCTCGAACTCGCCATCGATGACGTGGGGTTCGATTTTCTGAATGCGTGATTGTGTGCGTGGCATCTGCCGTCCTCCCAAAGAAAAGTCGGGACGATCCTAGCCGCAGGCTGTCCTGCCTCCAAATACTAGCTGTTATGCCGGAATGACAAACACCTCTCCCCCGATACGGGGAAGAGGTGTGTCGGAACTAGCGCCGCCAGTGCAGGGCAAAGTGACGATAGGCACCTTCGATATTGAGCGGGAGAAACTCGTTGTAGCGGAACCAGCTTTCATATTTCGGCAGCTTGATCTCCGCCTTTGCCTCTTCAAGGGTCTTGCCCGCTTTCACGGCAGCCCCCACTGCCGTCCACAGATCGACCATGTATTCGCGAAACGCCGTCACATCCGCCGGCGTTCCCAACTGTCCATGGCCCGGCGCGAGGGTGTCAAAATCCATCGCCTCGACCGCCCGGATGGAATCGATCCAGTCCGGCAGACAGGCATCCGACAGATTCCGGAAGGCCACGGCCTTGATCAGAATGAAGTCGACGGCAAACACAACCCGCTGGGCCGGGAAGGTCAGCTCCGGCACGGCGGTGGGCCGCTTGGCGTCGATAATGGTCTATCGCACATCGGCATAGGCGACCACCACGGCCGTGTCGTCCCAGACCTCGCCGCCGGAAATGTGATCCGCATGGTCATGGGAATAGACCACGTAACGGATTTCCTGCCCGAACCGGGTGCGAATCTCGTTCTCCAGCCAGATCGCGGCGGCCGCATTGATCGGGTCAGTTGCGATCACCCCGGCATCGGTGACCAGGAATACGGAAGTGTGAAAATTATTCTGGAAACGATAGAAGTTCGGCCCGATCTCGGTGATCGAGCGTTTGGCCTCCTGCGCCCCGGCAGGCAATGCCAATGAGGCCGACAGGCCCAGCACAGCGGCCAGCGCCGCCGCAATCATAAGGATAGGAAACATGTTGAAGTCCTCCCCACAGAGGTTGGTGTTTGCGGCAAGCAGGCAGGGAGAAGTGTAGGCGGGACAGAGCGCCTTGCGCCATCACATCTTGGGGAGCAGAAATGCCCTAATGCGCCTCGTTCCAGGTATCGCCCACACCGGCATCCGCAACCAGCGGAACCGACATGTTCACCGCCGAGGCGGCGGCGTTTTCCATCACATCGCGCATGGCTTCGATCAGGTCGTCGACCTCGCCCTCCGGGGCCTCGAACAGCAGTTCGTCATGCACCTGAAGCAGCATCTGTGACTTGAAGTCGCCCTTGGCCAGCGCGGCGGGAACGCGGATCATCGCCCGCTTGATAATGTCCGCGGCCGCGCCCTGAATCGGCGCGTTGATGGCCTGTCGCTCGGCAAAGCCGCGCACCGCCTGATTCTTGTCCTTGATGCCGCTCAGATGAATGCGGCGACCAAAGATCGTGTCCACATAGCCGGCTTCCTTGGCCTCTTCACGGGTGTCATCCATGTAGCGCTTGATCGCCGGATAGCGTTCGAAATAGGCGGCGATATAGTTCCGCGCCTCATCCCGGCCAATCCCCAGATTGTTGGCCAGTCCAAAGGCTGAAATGCCGTAGATGATGCCAAAATTAATGGCCTTGGCATTGCGCCTCATCATCGGGTCCATGCCCTCGATGGGCACATTGAAAACCTGACTGGCCGTCATCGCGTGAATGTCCTGCCCGTCGCGGAAGGCCTCGATCAGGGGTTCCTCGCCGGCCACATGGGCCACCACGCGCAGTTCGATCTGGGAATAGTCAAGACTGACCAGCTTGTTGCCCGGATTGGCCATGAAGGCTGCGCGAATCTTGCGGCCCTCTTCGGTGCGCACCGGGATGTTCTGCAGATTGGGGTCGTTCGAGGACAGCCGCCCGGTCTGGGCAATGGCCATTCCGTAGGAGGTGTGGACGCGCCCGGTATCTGGATTGATCTGCTCCACCAGCGCATCGGCATAGGTCGATTTGAGCTTCTGTACCTGTCGCCAGGCCAGCACGGTCTGGGGCAGATCATGCCCCTGGGCGGCCAGCCCTTCGAGCACATCGGCAGAAGTGGTGTAGGCACCGGTCTTGCCCTTCTTGCCGCCCTCAAGGCCAAGCTTGTCGAACAGAATCTCCCCCAGCTGCTTGGGAGAGCCCACATTGAACTCCTCCCCGGCCAGCTCATGGGCCTTGCCCTCCAGCTCGGCCATGCGCTTGGCAAAATCCTTGGACAGGTCGATCAGCGTCTCGGCATCAGCGCGGATGCCCGCGCGCTCCATCTCGACGATCACCGGCACCAGTGGACGCTCGATGGTTTCATAGACCGTGGCCATCCGCTCACCGACCAGGCGCTGCTTAAACTGTGTATGCAGCCGGCCGGTCATATCCGCATCTTCGGCGGCATAGTCGAGGGCGGCATCAAGGCCGACCTCGGCGAAGGAAATCTGCTTTTTCCCCTTCCCGACCACCGCTTCGTATTTGATGTTCTCATGATCGAGATGCCGGAAGGACAGGTCATCCAGACCATGCTTGTTCCGTCCGGCGTCCAGCACATAGGACATCAGCATGGAATCATCGATGGCGGCAGGTGCGAGCGGCGCATCGTCGGGCAGATATTTTTCGATGGCCCGGCGCAGCACCAGAAGATCGTATTTGGCGTTGTGCGCCACTTTCAGGACCGACGGGTCCTCGATCAGATCCTTCAATGCGGTCAGAGCGACCACCATGTCGATCTGCTTGAGGGCCGAACTGTCCGTGTTGTCGGTGCCGCCCAGATCGAGCTCATCCGACACGGCCTCCACATGGCCAACCGGGACATAGCAGGACTGGCCGGGAACCGTGGACAGGGAAAAGCCCACAAGCTGTGCCCGCATGGCATTGAGAGAGGTGGTTTCGGTGTCAAAGGCCACAAACCCGGCATTGCGGGCGGTCTCAACCCAACCCTGCAAGGTTGCTTCATCCTGCACCAGTTCATAACTGACATCAGCAGGGGCTTCGATGGGGGCGCCGGCCGCCGTATCGGCCTGATCCATAAGACCTTCGGACACAAAGCGGCTTTCCACACGCTGGGTCAGCGTGCGGAATTCCATCGCCTTCAGAAACTCAACAACTGTCGCGGGGTCCGGGTCCTTAAGCGCGAAATCCTCGATCTTATGCTCTGTCTCCACATCGTCCTTCAGGCGCACCAGCTCGCGGCTGACCCGCGCCAGATCGGCGAACTCGATCAGGTTTTCACGACGCTTGTTCTGTTTGATCTCGCCCGCCCGCTCAAGAAGCGTGTCGAGGTCACCATATTCATTGAGCAGCAGCGCTGCAGTCTTCACGCCGATCCCGGGCACACCGGGCACATTGTCGGTCGAATCCCCGGCAAGCGACTGCACATCCACCACCATATCCGGGGTGACGCCGAACTTTTCCATCACCTCGTCTTCACCGATCACCAAGTCCTTCATGGGATCGAACATGCGAACATTCTTGCGCACCAGCTGCATCAGATCCTTGTCCGACGACACCACGATGGTTTCGATACCCTGGGCCTCGGCCGTGCGGGCATAAGTCGCGATCAGATCGTCGGCTTCATAACCTTCCAGTTCGATCGAAGGCAGACCGAAGGCAATTGTCGCTTCGCGGATCAGGCCGAATTGCGGGCGCAGTTCCTCGGGCGGGGCATCCCGATTGGCTTTGTATTCGGGATAGATGTCATTGCGAAAATTCTTCCGCGAGGCATCAAAGATCACCGCCATGTAATCATAGGCGCCGTCATCCCGCGCCCGGTCGATCATCTTCATCAGCAACGAACAGTAACCGTTCACCGCATTGGTATAGATGCCGTCCGACCGCCGGAATGCCTCCAGCGGACTTGCATGGAAGGCCCGGAATATGAAACCGGATCCGTCGATCAGATAAAGGCGTGCGGGAACATCGCTCCCGCCCTTGCCGTCATCCTTGTCATTGATTTTCTTTGCTGCAGCCATACCTAAGGTTTAGCGCAAATCACCCGCGCCAAACAGACATGCCTGTCCACAGGCCTTGTGCCCGAAAGGAGCCCACACCATGACCCAAACCGCGATCGTTTTCGGGGTCGGGGCCCATCAGGGGATCGGCGCAGCCACTGCCCGCCGTTTCGCCGATGGCGGCCTGCATGTGGTGCTGGTCGGACGCAACGAGGAACGATTGCGCAAACGTCAGGCCGAAATCGAGACCGCCGGCGGCTCGGCGGCCATCCACCCGGTGGATGTGCGTAAGGAAGACGCCGTAACCGCCCTGTTCGACAGCATCGACACGCCGATCAGCGCCGTGGTCTTCAACCCGGGTGCGAATGTGAAACACCCGCTGGCCGAGACCGAGGCCTGGCTGTTTGAGCATTTGTGGCGGGTGGCATGTTTCGGTGGTTTTCTGGTGGCCCGCGAAGCCACAAAGCGCATGGCGGAAAGCGGTGGCGGCTCCCTGCTCTACACCGGTGCCACCGGCTCTCTGCGCGGGGCCGCCGGACATTCCGCCTTCGCCGCGGCCAAGGCCGGATTGCGCATGGTCGCGGAATCGGCCGCCCGCGAATACGGCCCCCAAAGCGTGCATGTCGCCCATGTGATTGTCGATGGTGTGGTCAATGGCGACAAGGTCCGTGCGGCATTTCCCGACCTGGTCGACCAACACGGTGACGACGGTCTGATCGATCCCGATGCCATCGCCGAAGCCTTCTGGCAACTGCATGTGCAGCCCCGCAACGCCTGGACCTTCGAACTGGATTTACGCCCGTATAACGAGACGTTCTAGAACCGAAATATGTCGGCTATATGCCCTTGATGCCCAAAACGAGATCCTGGCGCAAACCATCCACGATGGCGCCACCAGTGCCTTCGGTCCCGAAGAAAAAGTTCAAGCCATAAACCCCCAGGGCCAGCGGCGCTACAAACAGGCAAGCAAGCACCATCAGCACAAAAAGATCACCAATCGCAGAAAACGGATCCTTGCCAGCCGGGTTCCCCGGCGATCTTCGAATAACACCCATGACGGCAATTGTGCCGCCCATGTGTTAAAAAAAGGTATCAATATAAAATCTATTCTGGCGGCCAGTTGTCATGGGGCATCAGGTCGAGCGGGGTTCCGAAACCGGGCAGCGCCCGAAACCGGCCCTGCCATGCCGCGATATTGGGATACTGGCTCACGTCATAACCCGCATCGGGCATGAAGGTGGACACGGGGAAGCAGGCGATATCGGCAATCGTTGTCCGCCCACAGGCGAGCCATTCGTTCTCAGCCAGATGGGCCTCCATGACCCCCAGCCCCCGGTCACCGACCTTCTTGAAGAATTCATAGACCGGGCCCGGCCCCGCGCCGAACTTCATCTCGAAACGCATCCGCGCGACCCCGTACCCGAAGAAATCAATGGCAAAGCCGATCCAGTCTCCCACCCGCGCCTCTTCCGCCCAGCCATTCGGACCGAACTTCCCCGTCTGCTCGATGAGGTATCGCAGGGTGTCATGGCTCTGGCGCAGGATCAGATCACCGTGGCGCAGGGCCGGCACCTTGCCCAGCGGATTGATCTTCAGAAAGTCCGGAACCAGATTGCTGCCATCCATCAGATCGACCAGCACGAATTCATAGGGTGTCTCGGTCAGCGCCAGCATCAGCGCGGTGCGGTAGGAATTTCCCGAGCGCGGATGCGCATACAATGTGTAGTCGGCCATGTTCGATCTCCCGGTTACTGACCTGCAGTATAGAGCAGACACTGTTGATCTGGCGCGACCAGGATCGCGCCGCAACGATTGGGAGCATGATCATGGAACAGCGTCTGAGTCTTATCACCCTGGGCGTGCGTGATCTTGTGCGCAGTCGTACATTCTATTCCGATGGTCTTGGCTGGGTTCCCTCCGAACTCTCCAACGAGAATGTGGTGTTCTGCCAATGCGCCGGGGTCGTATTCGGGTTGTACGGCCGGGACGCGCTGGCCGAAGACGCCGCCCTAAACAGCAGCGAGGGATCAGGGTTTCGCGGCGTAACTTTGGCTTACAACGCACGTACACGGGACGATGTCGATGACGTGCTGGCTCTTGCAGTGCGCGCTGGTGCAACGATTGCAAAACCAGCCGCGGAAGCGTTCTGGGGTGGCTATTCCGGTTACTTCGCCGACCCGGACGGACATCTCTGGGAGATTGCCTGGAATCCGAGTTTCACAATCGACGCTGCCGGACTAGATCTTCAAACCTGACGCGGTCGCCGCCAGTACATCCGTTCCCGCGTCGTGCGGTCGTGCATGAAGCCCAGCTTTGTCAGGGTCTGGATCGATGCCGTATTCTCAGCCGCACAATCCGCGATGACAGCACTGGTCGCCGTGTCGTGAAAGGCCCAGTCGATCAGCGCCGCGCAACCCTCCACGGTCAGCCCGCGTCGACGATGGGCGGACACGATCTGGTAACCCAGTTCGACCTCGCCCACGGCGTTGGGCGGCCCGGTGAAGGATGCTGCGCCCACGATCATGCGTTCGGTTTCATAACGAAACAGCCAGAGCCCCCAGCCCGCCGGATCCCGCGGTGCGGTCCGCCCCAGGGCCGGATTGGCCGCGTCATCAAGCCGCTGGGCAAAGGCCGGCAGCTTTGCCGCCAAATCCGCATCTGGGAAATCACGATGGATCAGGCCGCCCGCCAGGTCCGCTGCGAGCTTGCGGTCAGTGAGCAATGCCCGCGCCAGTTCACGCCCAACCGGCACCAATTGCATACGCGAAGTCTGGAGGGGTGCGGGCAGTGCGTCCGCGGGGGATGTCAATGATCAGCAGCGGCAGGTGCATCAGCCGCCAGGACAAAGTGCCGGCCACAATAGGGACAGTCGATCTCCGACTTGGTCCCCATATTGAGGAACACACGTGGGTGACCCAACGCGCCACCGCCGCCATCACAGGCAAGTTCGCGGCTGTTGGCTTCAATGATCTCTGGCGGTTGCATGGCGGACGTGCTCCTGCGATCGGCATAGGACGCCGTGGGCGGTTGTGCCATCGGCGCAGACGCCATACATAAGCGAAGCGCTTTCGCGCGACAATATATTCCCGAACTCCAAATCCCCGAACTCCACAAGGCCCATGAACACATCCACGACAGTGATTGATCCACAGCCCGAACACGCGATTTCCGCGCGCGGGCTCCATAAGGTCTATCGCGCCGATGGCGGGGATCAGGTCCACGCCTTGCGGGCCGTCGATCTGGATGTCCCCCGCGGCGGTATTTTCGGCCTGCTGGGACCCAACGGGGCGGGCAAATCGACCTTCATCAATATTCTGGCCGGGCTGGTGGTCAAAACCGGCGGCAGCGCTTCGGTCTGGGGGCTGGATATCGACCGTGACCCGCGACACGCGCGGGCCGCAATCGGAGTCGTCCCCCAGGAACTCAACCTCGACGCGTTCTTCACGCCATACGAGATGCTCGAAGTGCAGGCCGGGTTTTACGGGGTTCCGCCAAAGGAACGGCGGACGATGGAAATTCTTGAACGTGTGGGCCTCGAGGACAAGGCCAAAGCCTATTCCCGTTCCCTGTCGGGCGGCATGCGCCGCCGCCTGCTGGTCGCCAAGGCACTGGTGCACAATCCACCGGTGCTGGTCCTCGATGAACCCACCGCCGGCGTCGATATCGAATTGCGGCGTTCGCTCTGGGATTTCGTCAAGGAACTCAACAACAACGGCACCACAATCGTTCTCACGACCCATTATCTCGAAGAGGCCGAAGAACTCTGCGATCACATCGCCATCATCAATCGCGGCAGCGTCATTGCCTATGACGACACCCGATCCCTCGTGCAGCGGCTCGACAACAAGGAACTTCGCGTGACCGTGGCGCAGCCCCTCGACGCATTGCCCGGCGCATTGAGCCGCTTCACGGTGGATTTGCCCGACGACTGCACGCTGGTCTTCCGCTATCGGACAAGCGAAACCGAAGTCCGTGAAATTCTCGCAGCCGTTGCGGATGCCGGACTGGTCATCGCGGATCTGGCGACCGAGGAGCCGGATCTGGAGGACATCTTCCTCGAACTCACCCGCGAGGCCACGGACCACGCATGATCCGCACGCCCCTTCTGCTCCTTCTTGCAGCAGCACTTCTTGCGGCCTGTTCCCCGCGCATCCAGGAACCGGGGCCCCGGATCGACAATCCCCTGCGCCCGGTCCTGACAGACACCCACTATGTCACCCGGGACGGGACCCGGCTGCCCTTGCGGCGGTGGGTCCCCGACGGGCCGCCGCGCGGCGTGTTGCTCGCCCTGCACGGGTTCAACGATTACAGCAATGCCTTCTCCGCCTTCGGGCCTTGGCTGGCCACGCAGGGCATCGCGACCCTGGCCTATGACCAGCGCGGATTCGGCCAGTCCGGCCAGCGGGGAATCTGGCCCGGACATGACGTGCTGGCCGCGGATGCCCGTGGTGCCGTCATGGCCATTGGAAATGCCTTTCCGGAACTACCGGTCTACGCCCTGGGCGAAAGCATGGGCGGGGCCGTGCTGATGACGGCGGGACACCCCGAACCCCTGAATGTCGATGGCCTTGTCCTTGTGGCGCCCGCCCTGTGGGGCCGGGCAACCATTCCGGCCTATCAGCGTGCGACGCTCTGGATGTTTGCCCACACGATGCCGTGGCTGACCTTTTCCGGCCAGGGGATCAAGCGCCACCCCTCCGACAATATCGAGATGCTGCGGGCGCTCGGCCGTGACCCCCATGTCATCCGGAACACGCGGGTCGATGCCATGTGGGGGATCGTGAACCTGATGGATGCAGCCCTCGGCGCCGCTGACCAGATCCCGGCCCTGGCATTGCTGCTGCTCGGGGCCCATGACGATATTGTGCCGCCCAGGGCCATCCGCCGGATGCTTGACGCCTTACCGGACGCGCCCGACCGGAAACCGGTCATCGCCGTCTATGACAGCGGCTATCACATGCTGTTGCGGGACCTGCAGGGCGAAACGGTCTGGCAGGACATACGCGGCTGGATCGACGATCCGGCCACCGCCCTCAGCTCGGGCGCGGACCGGTTGGACCCAAAGTCCCACCTATCCAGAAACTAGCCTGCAGAATCGTCCCCGGATTTCGGTTTCAGGTCGAGCGAAGCCGAGTTCATGCAATAGCGCAGACCCGTGGGCTGCGGTCCGTCCGGAAACACATGTCCCAGATGGGCATCGCACCGCGAACACACCGCTTCGTTGCGGACCATGCCACAGGCCCGGTCCACTTTGGTCTCAACCGCCGAATCATCAACAGGCGCCCAGAAGCTTGGCCATCCGGTTCCGGAGTCGAACTTCTCGTCTGACGTGAACAGGGGCGCATCACAGCACACGCAATGAAAAATGCCCGGCTCCTTGCTGTCATTGTATTTGCCGGTGAACGCACGCTCCGTCCCGGCCTGACGGGTGATCTCATACTGCTCCGGCGTCAACTGGGCGCGCCACTCTTCATCAGACTTGGTGATTTTCGTGTTGTTTTCGTCCGCCATGGATATCTCCCCGCAACGCGTCGCGATCAGAATGTCATTTACAGGCTTTTATATGGAGATGTTGCCCGGTTTCTGCAACGCAAGCTTGACGGCGGCAAATATTGGCGCAATTGTCCGCGCCGTGGGCGCCCGTAGCTCAGCTGGATAGAGTGTCGGCCTCCGAAGCCGAAGGTCACAGGTTCGAATCCTGTCGGGCGCGCCACTTTGGCACACATATTGCTCCGTTAATGGTTAAAACATGGAATGAGTCGCATATTGGGGCGTTTACCCCGTGTGACAGAACCACAAAAGGTAGTATTGTAAATTCCTGAGTAAAATAGTCATTCGAAGAGGCTTCGAATTGAGACAAACAGAGCGCCAACAACTTGATAAGCGAAACTAATAAACATTCTGCAAAATAAAATTCACGCCCTTGTCCTCACAGCAGCCATTGCAGTGGCCATGTTGTCCCTCGCAGCAAACTCGGTCCACGCACAGGTTATCAACCTGCTGTTCGAGGCCCGCGCGGCAGACGCCAAAGTCGGCGAAGAATTCGAAGCCCTGAACGGCCCCTTCGAAATCCGCTGGAGCGCCACGGGCGGCAAATTCCTCGTGAAGGTCCTTGGCGAAAATGGTCAGCCGAAGATCGCCAGTGATCCCCAGTCCCGTCTGGACACCGAACCGCCGATGACCGGCAAAATGTCCTTTTCCGGTCCGGGTAAATTCAAGATGGCTGTTGAAGCCAGCGGTCCCTGGGACGTCCGGGTGATCCAGCAAGGCAGATAACCACCAACGCGTCGTTTCCAGCGCGTTCGGATTTCCATATCAGCAACCCTGGCCCTTTACGGGGCCAGGGTTTGTTCTTACCAGAGACCCTGTTTCCCAGAATCGCCACCTCGCAGCCACAGGATCGCTTTGATCCGCTGCGAGATTTGGAATACGGCAACGGTTTCGTCGTCTACAAACTGCGAAATGACATACCGCTGAAACAGCAAGTTGAGATACAGTGTTCTTGAAACGACGACAGACGGGCGCATCGGACAGCCAAATGGCAGCCAAGGCCGACCCGCACGGGAAAACAGAAATGAACGACGTGGACCAGACCTCCGGGACTCCAGCCAGAAGCCTCCATGAAGTTCCCCCGGTTCCCCCGTCCGGGACCGCACAACGGCGCGGCACGGAACCGGCAGTGTCGGCGCACGAATGACCGTGGGCCCGGGCATCAAGCTCAAAGGGGAAGTTTCCGACTGCGACACACTGGTCGTCGAAGAGACCGTTGAAGCGACCCTGACCAGCGAAGTTCTCGAAGTGGCCGAAGGTGGCACCTATACGGGCAGTGCTACGGTGACGGATGCCGAGGAACATGGCCGTTTGAAGGCGAACTGACGGTCACCGGTGTGCTGCAAATCCGCAGCACCGGCCATGTCACAGGCACCATCAAATATGGTCGTATCGAAGTGGAATCCGGCGGTGAAATCGCGGGTACCATCACGCGGAATGAGAGCCCAAACACTGCCACGACGCCTCTGGGCCGACCGGCAGAGCCGGCGGCAGCACCCGTACGGAGCGCCGCAGCCAGCTGAGACCCAAGTCTTGCCGGGAATGTGCGGCGAAAACGCACATAAGCAGCACTGCTGATTGACTTGTGCCGCCCTGATTCCTACATTTCAGAACATCACTGACATCCCCGGTACCGGTCGTCGCGCACACCGCGTGACCGTTCCCGAACGAGCAAACCAAAAAATGGATTGCGCGTGCATGAACGCGTCGCAGAATTGCTCGCCACCGCCATACCGCTCTCCTCGGCCACCTGGTCGCCGAACCGGAGCGCCACAACTATGGAGTGCTTAAAATGGCTGAAGAGAAACTCGCAATTGCAATCATTGCCGCCGCAGGGTTTGCCGAAACCACGTTCACCGACACACAGAAAACACTTCTGGCTCAGGGCCGCAAGGTCAAGGTGATTTCACCCGATGGTGGTCTCGTCCAGGGCTGGCATGACGGTGCCTGGGGCCATCACTTCATGGCCGATGAAGACATCGCCGAATCCCTGGCAGCAGATTATGCCGGGCTGATCCTTCCCGATGGCAAGAACAGCGCCGACACGCTGATCGAAAACGTTCACACAAAACGCCTGATCTCGGCCTTCATGGATGCCGAACAGCCGGTTCTCGTTGTCGGCGACGCCCTGCGCTTGCTGGTGCCCGCTGGTGTTGTGGCCGCGCGCCAGATCGCCGGAGCAGCCGAAGTCGACGAAGAGGTTGCCCGCGCTGGAGCCGAACTGGTGGCCGATCAGAATCTGGTCACCGATGGAAATCTGATCACCGCCACAAGCGATTCCAACAGCGCAGCGCGCCTGGAAGCCTTTCTGGGCCTGATTGCCGAGACTGAAGCCGTTCCGCAGGCAGCCTGACAGGCAACGAAAAAGAATTGAGTGGCAAACGCCCGGCCTTGGCCGGGCGTTTTGCTATCCGCGCTTCTGGAAGGTCGCGATCAAACTGGGTACGGGCACTTCGTATTCCTCGCGCAAGGACGTGCGGGAGATCGAAATCACCTCGAGTCCCGCATTGGCAGCTGTCTTTCGAAGATAGTCTTCCGTATGGCGATAGCGCCCCGCCGCACTGAGATCCCAGTCTTCAATGTGATCCCCCTCCTCGAACGTGGCGATGAGCACACCATCAATGGCCAACACCGGTTTGAGCTCGGCAAATACCGATTCCACAACTCCGACATAGACAAGCACGTCAACGGCGACGGCAGCTTCGGCCACACCGTCAGCCTGCGCTTGGAGCGCGCTCACCAGATCCAGTTGAACAAGATTTGCATAGGCCCCCGTGGCCTTCGCGCGCTCCAGCATGGCGCCGGACAAATCAACACCCGTCAGACGTGACGCCAGCCCGGCCAGTGCGACACCGGCCAAACCGGTACCGCAGCCCAGATCGATCAGATGCCCGACACCGTCAGGGCGAACTGTCCGCAGCGCCTTGGCGACCTCCTGCGGGCCGATGTATTTCAGATTCTCGGTGAGATGACTTTCGAAGTGATCCGCATACCAGTCAAAAAACTCCGACACATAATCATCCGGAGCCCGGTCAGGTGATGCATCTTCCCCCAGTGCTGCAATCATGAAGGCCGGACCCTGACGATCCGGTGCGATCTCAAGGCAACGGCGGTAATGAACCAGCGCCATTTCCTTTTCATCCTGGGTGGAGTGGTATTCCCCCAGCAACCAATGGGCGCTCAGACAGTTTTCATCGAGCTTCAGTGCGCGGGTAAAAAAGGATTTTGCCCGCTTGCCGTCCCCGTGAAACAGCAGAGATGATCCCACTTCGGCAATATGATCGGCTTCGACCGCATTTCCCTGCCGGGCGGCATCTGCAGCAGCATCGCTGTCACCGTGAGTTCAAGCGCCTCGGCATATTTTCGCCAGGCCGCGACATGTTCCGGAGCGGCCTCCACAATATCGCGAAACACATCGACTGCGGCCCGGGCATCGCCCTCGTGCAAAAGGCGATCGGCAAGAAAGAAGGGTTCAGAATTCATCCATCAAGTATGCACAACCCCGAAGCGCATGCACGCCCACATGCAGCAGATTGTCAGACTGAAACAGGATTGATTGTGGGGAAGTGAGCCGCGGTGGCTACTTAAACTTACCGCCCTTGCCCTTCTTGGCACCACCACCGGGTGGCGGGCAGGGAGTCGGCAATACCTTGGCATTGGCACTGCGATCCAGGCGAACAATTGTCGGGGCCGCATAGGCAACACCGGCAGCCAGTCCCAGACTTGCCAGCGCCTTACGGCGGCTCACACCAGAGGATGTGCTGTTTACTTCAATCGGTTGATTTTCCATGTCTCACCTTTACGCCAGCGCCCACGTGCCACAAGGTCACGAACGATCCTCCCCCGATCGGTCGTGCAATACTATATCGGGCACAGTTGACGGCGCAACCAGTTAAAATTCGAATTTCTCTTATTAAACAAGCAGTTATTCATATGTCAGACACAAATCCGCGCATCCTTTCCGGGAATGGTGACACCGCGGCACGGACCGTTGAAACAACACGCGGTGTTTGCCGCCAGCTCGTGAATATGGGCTACACGGTGCTGACCGAATTCACACTGGCCAACAACCGCCGCGCAGACGTGATCGGTCTGTCGGAAGCCGGTGTTTTCGTGATCGTCGAGGTCAAGGTGAGCGTCGCGGATTTCCGGGGGGACACGAAATGGCCGGAATACGAAGACTTTTGCGATCGCCTCTACTTCGCGGTGCCTCCGGAATTCCCCGATGAATTGATCCCGGCCTCAACGGGCCTGATTATCGCGGATTCCTGGGGGGCCGAAGAAATTCGTCCCGCCCCTGACACCGGGCTGCACGCCAGCCGGCGCAAAGCACTCACCCTGCGCTTCGCGCGCATAGCGGCCGAGCGCCATCAACGCCTTGTCGATCCACGTATCTGAGCGTCAGTCCGAAATGCGCGAAATGGTATCGGTGGTCGAAAACCCGTCGACCAGATTGGCCAGCACCACGCGGCCGCCATATCCGGACACGAAATCACCACCGACAACATCTTCCGCCGCGTAGTCCGCACCTTTGACAAGAACGTCGGGACGCACCTCCTCGATCAGTTCGCGCGGAGTATCTTCCCCGAACAGAACCACCGCATCGACCCCGGACAGGGACGCGATCACCTGACCGCGTGCGAGCTCAGGCTGGACCGGACGGCCCTCACCCTTCAGGCGCGCGACCGAGGCATCATCATTGAGGGCGACAATCAGGCGATCACAAGCCGCACTGGCCTGTTCGATCAGAGAGACATGACCGGGATGCACCAGATCAAAGCACCCATTGGTGAACCCAACCAACAACCCCCGCGCCCGCCACATGGCAACCCGCTCCATCAGAGCATTGCGTTGTAGGAATTTTGCGCCGGGACCCGGTCCTCCACCCAGCGCATCACCGAGTTCATCGGGACGCACAATGGCCGTTCCGACTTTTGCAACGACAATGCCAGCTGCAACATTGGCAAGCTGCGCCGCATCGGTCAGGGCCAGCCCCGTCGCCAGACCCGCGGCGAGTGTCGCAACCACCGTGTCGCCGGCCCCCGATACATCAAACACCTCACGCGCCAGCGCAGGCAGATGCGCGCAGTCATCGGCTGTCACCACCGCCATGCCCTGCGCGCCCCGCGTCGCCACAACCGCTGACACACCATAATCTTTCAGCAATGCACGTGCAGCCGTTTCCACATCCGTATCGGTATCAACAGCTAACCGCGTGGCTTCGGCCAGTTCACGCCGATTGGGCGTCAGCACGCCCGCACCACGATAGCGGCCATAATCGGTTCCCTTGGGATCCACAATCACCGGCACGCCCGCCGCCGTGGCAGCCGCAACAGCCTGATTGATCAGGCTCTCGCGCAGAAGCCCCTTGCCATAATCAGACAACACCAAGGCCCCATAGGCACCACTGGAGATTTCTTTGGACAGTTCTTCCGAGAGTTGACCCAGCAGAGCCTGAGGCATCGCGTCCAGATCTTCCTCATCCGTGCGCAACAATTGCTGCACGCCTGCGATGTAGCGGGTCTTGACGGTTGTCGGACGCGACGGCCCTGTGAAAAGGGCCAGAGTGATCGCCGCATCATCAGCCAGCACCGCGCGCAGCTCGGCGCCCTCGGCGTCATCTCCGACCACACCGAACAATCTGACGCTGGCTCCCAGCGCAGAGAGGTTGCGCGCCACATTGCCCGCGCCCCCCACCGTCACATCCTGTCGGGTAATCCTGAGCACGGGAATGGGGGCTTCGGGTGATATCCGCTCCACCTCGCCATAGACAAAGCGATCGAGCATCACGTCACCGACACACAGGACTTGGGCCTCGCCCAGCCGTGGCAACCATTCAATCAATCGAGGAGACTTGTTCATCACATCTCTAGATAACAGTCAGGCAACCGATCGTCATCCGCTCTCGCCACCGCGTTGAAACAGAAAATCGGCCTGAATCGGCGCGCCGTCCGCCGTATGCGCAATATTGAAGCGTCCGGCCTCGACAAAACCCCGACCCTCGAGAAACGCGGCAACATCCGATATCAAAGCCTGGCCCTCATAGAGCGCCTCAAAGGAGGCTTCGACATAGACATACTGAAACTCTGCCAGAAGTGATCCCGAACCCCGCAACACCTCAAGCTCGAAACCCTCCATATCAATCTTCAGCATGGCCGGCGCTGCGATCCGGTCACGGGCGACATAGGCATCCAGCGGTCCGGCCACCACATCGGCCGTTCCAACCTCCTCGGTGCCCGGAAACAATTCTGATTGTCGGTCGGAAATCGGCAACAGGGACGAACTGTCAGCCGACGCGCTGACATGCATGGTCGCTGTTCCCTGTGTCGGTGCCACGGTAGCCTCGTGAAGTGTGACCAGGTCATCACCCTGAAACACCAGTCGAAAACGGGCCGCCGCTTCGGGCAAGGGCTCAAAGGCTTCGATCCGGGCTTCCGGGTGCAGGGCGCGCACCAGAAGTGAAAACTGACCCACATTCGCTCCTACATCGACCACCGTGGCCAGCGGCAGGAAACCGATAATCGCCCGATGTTCGATGGCCGCATTGTGGAAATCTTCGGCAAGAGACTCACCACCTTCCCAGCTGGTCGCCTGAATACGATAGGTTTCATTTGCGCGGGTCACAGCAATATCGGGAATGGCATCGCCGTTCACCGGGCCCACGGGCCAGCGCGGCATCAGGATGCCGATCGCCCGCTGCATTTCCACAGGATCGGTTCCCGGTGCCAGCCACACGACGAGCTCACGTCCGCGCCCGGCAAAGGCAAGGCAGAGCGATCCGTCGGGGTTGATGAAATCCTGTGAAGTCACTCGCGCGGAGCGTGCTTGGCCAGAATGCGCTGCAGGGTTCGACGATGCATGTTCAGGCGACGCGCCGTTTCGGAAACATTGCGGTCACACTGCTCGTACACTCTTTGGATATGCTCCCAGCGCACCCGATCCGCCGACATTGGCCGTTCCGGAGGTGGCGGCATGGATGCTCCATCAGACAGCAGGGCCGCCGCCACCTGATCGGCATCTGCAGGTTTGGGCAGATAATCCAGTGCCCCGGCCTTCACCGCCGCAACGGCAGTGGCGATGTTCCCATAACCTGTCAGCACGATAATACGGGCATCCGGTCGGGCTTCGCGCAGCGCTTCGACGACTTCCAGCCCGCTCCCATCATCAAGGCGCAGATCAATGACGGCGTATTTTGGCGGATTCGCGCTGACCGCACGTTTTCCCTCAGCAACCGTCTCCGCCACATCCGTGGTGAAGCCGCGACGCTCCATGGCCTTTGCAAGTTGATTGCGAAGATTGGCTTCGTCATCAACGATGAGCAGCGAGGTTTCGCCGGTGACCAGCGGGCCCTGTTCTTCTACGTGAGTCATGAACTTTGACTAACCTTTCCCGTGCGGAACTTCAAGCGCATCGCGCTGCCAGACAATTACCACCTCGGCACCTGTCACCCGGCCGGCATCCCGGATATTGGAGAATCTAATCCGCGCACCGGTCCGTTCAAGCAAAGTCTGGGCAATAAAAATGCCGAGCCCCAGATGACCGTCACCGCGATTTGAAATATAGGGCTCACCCACGCGATCAAGCACCCCCGGCGAAAATCCACGGCCATCGTCGCGCACTTCGACACGGGCTTCGTTGGCATCCCAGAAAACCTCCACCGATACCACGCTTTGTCCGAACTGGACCGCATTCTGGATCACATTCCCCAGACCGTGCAGAAATTCCGGACTGCGCGGCACGACGGGCTCGCTGCTGTCTTCAGCTGCCGTCACAACAACATCCAGCGCCAGTGCCTCGCTGCGGTAGCGCGTCGCCGCCGCCGCAACCACATCGGAGAGCAGTCCAGTTGCAAACGGATCATCCGGATCCGCCAATTCCGGTGCCCGGCCGATCTCCGCCAGAATTTCCCGGCAGCGGTCTGCCTCGATCTGCAGGATCTCGATATCTCCCATAAAGGGATTGTCGGGCGGCATCTCGCGGGACAACTCCTTGACGGTCACGGCAATCGTTGCCAGCGGACTGCCCAGCTCATGAGCCGCCGCCGCGGCCAGACCCCCGACAGCGGACAACTGCTGCTCGCGCGCCAGTGCAAGCTGGGTCGCCGTGAGTGCGTCGGACATGCGGCGTCCTTCACCCGCAACGCTCCCGATATAACCAGTCATGAAAAGCGTTCCGACAACGACCGCCACCCAGAGCCCGCTAATATAAGGCACTGGCAACTGCAAGCCCGGCTCCGGCCAGGGCAACGGAAAGTGTTCGAAGGCCAGAAATGTCGCTGTGACCACCACGAGAGCGCTCAACATCGCGGTGGCGGACCGGCTCAGAATGGTCGCCGACACGGTCACTGGCCCGAGGAACAACAAAGCAAACGGGTTTTCGAGACCACCCGTCAAATACAGAAGCACGGCGAGTTGCAGAATATCGAATCCGAGATAGGCCGCAGCCTCCAGCTCTCCCACCCGGCCCTGGGAGGGTCGGCGGAACATCATCACCACATTGATAAGGACCGAGGCCACAACGGCACCAAGCGCAGCATTGATGGGGAGAGACCAGCCCAGACCGAATTGAACGATCATCAATGTGGTGAGCTGACCCACAATCGCGACCCAGCGAATCCAAATAATGGTCCGCAACCGGACCTGCCGCGCACGCGCCTGTTCTCCCCCACGCGCCAGCTGCCGGGTCTCCGTCATTTGGGCAGGTTTCACGGTCGTGTCGTCGCGCTGGGCCATCATCAATTAAGGTCCGGTTTATTTTCTAATGCCCCATGTTGCGGACCCGCGCTGTCAAAGTCGAGCATCTAACGAACGGTTTCAGCAGCATGACCATCACCTCGCCATGTTTCCTTCCCAAAGGTTTGAACGGCCTTCAGCCCACGCCACCCTCAACTCCCCTTGAAGCCTGGCAGGCAAACAGCGCACAGTCAGAGTTCGACAAAGAGCCAATCCATGAATTTCACAATCCAGGACATGCAGCGAAACGACTGGACCCAGGTTCAGGCGATCTATGGTGAAGGGCTGGCGACCGGCCTGGCAGCCTTCGTGACAGCACCACCAAAATGGGCCTCCTGAAATGCAGGTCATCTGAAGCTAGGCCGGAGTGTCGCCCGATCAGACAACAATGCAATTCTGGGCTTCGCGGCCCTGTCCCCTGTTCCCGACACCTGAGGTGCAGGCGGGATCGCTGAGGTCAGCGTCTATGTCACCGCAACCGCCCAACGACAGGGCGTCGGCTCAGCTCTGCTGGCACAATTGATCGATCTTGCCGAAGCGGCATCCTACTGGACATTGCAAGGCCAGGTGATCGCTTCCAATCAGGCCAGCCACGCGCTCCTGACCCGGAAGGGGTTTCGCGAAGTCGGCATCCGCGAGCGCTATGGACATGTCGATGATGTCTGGCACGACGTGGTGCTTCTCGAACGCCGGAGCACGCTGACCGGCGGGCCGGGCCTGCCGACGTTGAGTTGCGGCACCTGAATCCGCGCTAATGCGCCTTGCCGCTGACCCCGGCGCTTTCGAAACTCGCCATCCTGGTGTGACAGGCCAGCGCCGCCCGCACGATCTGGATCGCCAGCGCCGCGCCGGAACCCTCGCCCAGCCGCATCGCCAGTGCCAGCAATGGCACCTGATCGAGTTTCTCGCAGACCAGACGATGGGCCGGTTCGGCCGAAAGATGCCCGACCATGCAGTGATCGATCGCGTGTTCATCGACGGCGTGCAGCACAGCAGCCGCCGCGGTGCAGGTATAGCCGTCAAGCAGCACCGGAACACCGGCGAGCCGCGCGGCAATGATTGCCCCGGCAATCGCCGCAATCTCGTGCCCGCCAACCGCGCGCAGGATCTGCAGGGGATCGTCACGCAGATCCGCATTCACGGCAACGCCAGCCTCCACCGCAGCAACCTTGGCCGCATAGGCATCCCCCGAAACACCCGTCCCCGGACCAACCCAGTCCTGCGCCGCGCCGCCATACAGCGCATGACAGATTGCAGCCGCAGACGTGGTGTTGGCGATCCCCATTTCTCCCAGCGCCATCAGTTCGACTCCGGCTTCGACCGACATCATGCCGTAGGCAATCGCCTTGGCGCAGTCATCTTCGCTCAGGGCCGGTCCCTGGGTGAAATCCGCTGTGGGCGCGTCGAGTGCCATTTCGTAGACCCGCAGATCGGCATCCGCGAGCTCGGTCAGCTGATTGACTGCGGCCCCGCCAGCCACGAAATTCTGCACCATCTGCTCGGTGACTTCGGGCGGATAGGCCGAAACACCCTTTGCGGCAACGCCATGATTGCCTGCGAAGACCGCGATCCGTGCATGGGTCACATTCGGGGGATGACGCCCCTGCCAGGCGGCAACCCATTCAGTAATTTCCTCAAGCCGACCCAGCGCACCGGGTGGTTTCGTCAGAACCGCCTCGCGCTCGCGGGTCGCCAGCACCGCGTCGACATCAGGCGTGGGGAATTCGGAGATGATCTTGCGGATCTCGGCAAAGTCCGGTCCCTGGCTGCGCCCGGCGCCATTTCGCCATTTCCACCGGTGTCACTCATCTTTGTTGATCCCGCACATTAAATTCCCGAAAGAGAGGCGTTGTCCTATAACTGAGCCATGGATGCAAACCCGGAAAATCAGAAGCTGTCATTCCTGGCCCAGTTGCAGCTGGCGACGTCTTTCCTCACGCGGATGCCGATCCGTGATCGCTCAGCGCTTTCGGATGACCCCGCAGAAGTGGACCCCACCGATCATGCGTCGGAACCGGCGGTCCTAGCTGACGCCATGTGGCTCTTCCCGCTGGTCGGCTTCGGAGTCGGCGGAGTTGGCGCCATCACACTGGGGCTACTGACCTGGCTGGACATCCCGGCAACTGTCGCGGCCACACTGGCGGTAGGCGCGATGATCTGGCTGACCGGTGCTTTACACGAAGACGGGCTGGCCGATATCGCCGACGGTTTCGGCGGCGGGGAGGACAAGGACAGCAAACTGCGGATCATGCGCGACAGCCGGGTCGGCACCTATGGAATTGTTGCAGTCGCCATCCTACTGATCGCGAAAATCGCCGCACTGGCTGCACTCGCCGATTGGAGCACAGGCGCCGCGCGGCAGCCCTGGTCGCAGGCGCCACCTGGAGCCGGGCCCTCTTTGCACCGACCATGTGTTGGCTGGAGCCCGCGCGTGACAACGGACTGGGCACGAGTGCCGGCACCCCCCGGGAAGGGACAAGCTGGCTTGGACTGGTGCTGGCTGCCGCTCTTTCCCTGCTGGTCCTGCTAAGCCCGGCGGGATTTGGAACGATCCTCATTCTCGCCGTCGGCGGTCTGGGAGCCTTCATGGTCGGTTGGATTGCTCTCAAGCAGATTGGCGGCTACACCGGGGATGTTCTCGGTGCCGCCCAGCAAGTCGGCGAGGCTGCAACACTCATTGCGGCCAGCGCCATAATTTTGGGAAGTTTCGCATGACATCACGTACACGCTGGTGGTGGGTCCGCCACGCTCCGGTTCGCTCCACAGGCGGGCGCATTTATGGCAATTCCGATCCTCTGGCAGACGTCAATGATCCGCCCACTTATGAAGCGCTGGCGCGGTTTCTGCCCAAGGATGCCTTGCTGGTGACATCCCATCTGCAACGCACCCACCAGACGGCCAATGCAATTCGCGAAGCCGGGCTGGAATTGCCCGACCCTCATATCGAGGAAGACCTTGCCGAACAGAGTTTCGGTGACTGGCAGGGCCGCAAGCGCGAAGAGGTCTATGCCGAACTTCCAGCCAAACACATGTTCTGGCTGGCACCGGCGAAGAACAAAGCACCTGGCGGCGAGAGCTTTGTCGATCTGATGTACCGGACCACTGCTGCCATCGACCGTTTGACCAAGGCCCATGAGGGACGTGATATCGTCGCTGTAACCCATGGAGGAACAATCCGCGCGGCCATCGGGCACGCCCTGGGTCTCGACCCCGAATCCGCACTCTCCTGTCAGATCGACAACTGCTCGGTCACCCGGATCGACCGGTTCGGACCGACCGAGAGCCATCCCGGAGGGCGCCTGGGCGGTGTTTCCACATGAACCAGATTCCGACCCTGGATTCGGTTCTGACCCCGGACCCCACTGCGATGCTCGCCCAGGTACAGCGTGAGAAAACCGGTGCACCGGCACTTCGTCCAATCGATCGGGCCATGGCAATGACGGTCTCGACCTGCTAGCGTCTCCCCAGCGCTGAAACAGGGAAGTCCGGTGCGGAAAACATGCGTGTTTTCCAAGGCCGGTGCTGCCCCCGCAACTGTAACGGTGAGGCCGCGCGCAAGATCCCACTGGCACAGGACCGCCGGGAAGGGTGTGCGCGGCCGAGCGACCCGGAGCCAGGAGACCTCTTCGGCGCGCGATATTTGCGCAATCGACCCTCGGGAGGAGGAACGGCGCCGTGGACGAACACGAGTTCGAGCTCGAACGACAACAGCGCGCCCGGATTCAGCGCTCTGCCCGCGCTGACCCTTGTGCTGGGCGGGGCGCGGTCGGGCAAGAGCGCCCATGCCGAAGCGCTGATCGCGGGCCATCTGGAGGCCGATACGGCAGCACACGGCGGGCCACCTATATCGCCACCGCCGAAGCCGGGGACCGCGAGATGGCGCAGCGGATCGCGGCCCATCGGGAACGCCGGGGGGACCAGTGGCGGTACCAGTCGAAACCCTGCTCGGCACTGGGTGACGCCATCGTCGACAGCGACCGCGCGCGGCGAGCCGCGTGCTGGTCGACTGCCTGACCCTCTGGCTGTCCAACGTGATGCATGCGGGACTGGACGTGATCGCATCCGAAACCGAATCCCTGCGCGATGCGCTGTCTCGACCGGGCCCGCGGCCCGGTGGTCTGCGTGTCCAACGAGGTCGGCCTCGGGATCGTGCCCGGCCACCAGACTTCGGGCCGGGAATTCCGGGACGCCGCCGGCCGCCTGAACCAGCATCATCGCCGCCCAGGCCGACCGGGTCGAGTTCGTCGCCGCCGGGCTGCCCCTCACCCTGAAGAGCGCGACAACATGAACCGCATCCCTGCGACCGTCGTCACGGGATTTCTGGGCGCCGGCAAAACCAGCCTGATCCGCCACCTGCTGGAAAACGCGAACGGCCGCAACGCATCGCACTGATCATCAACGAGTTCGGGGATCTCGGCGTGGACCGGGGCATCGTCGATGGCTGCGCCATTCCCGGGCTGCGAGGATCGAGGACATGTGGTCGAGCTGGCCAATGGCTGCATCTGCTGCACGGTCGCTGATGATTTTCTGCCGACCATCACTGCCCTGCTCGATCGTGAGACTCCGCCCGAGCATATTGTGATCGAGACCTCCGGTCTGGCTCTGCCCAAGCCGCTGGTGAAGGCCTTTGCCTGGCCGGAAGTCAGCACCCGCACCACCGTGGACGGCGTCGTTACCGTAATTGACGCCGGTGCCGTTCTGGACGGCCGCTTTGCCGACGACCCCGATGCCGTCGAGGCCGCCCGCGCGGAAGACCCCTCGCTCGACCACGACAACCCGCTCGAAGAGCTATTCGTCGACCAGTTGAGTTGCGCCGATCTGATCGTCATCAACAAGGCCGATCTGATCAGCGGCGATGGAACGAAAATCGAGGCCGCCCTCGCCCCCCATCGCCGTCCCGGCGTGAAATCTGTAAACGCCACCCATGGACGCATCGACCCGGCAATCCTGCTCGGACTGGATGCGGGCGCCGAAGACGATCTGGAGTCACGCCCCAGCGTCCATGACGGCGAGGACGAACACGACCATGACGATTTTGACAGTTTTGTCATCTCGCTCGGCGCAATCGACGACCCTGACGCTTTGGAGGCGCGACTGACCAGTGCCGTCGCTGCCCATGACATCTATCGGATCAAGGGCTTCATTCATATTCCTGGCAAGGCACGGCGTATGGTGCTGCAGGGTGTCGGATCGCGGTTCCAGCGCTACTTCGATCGGGACTGGGAATCTGCCGAAACCCCGCGCACCGAGCTGGTGGTGATCGGCAAATCCGGCATGGATCGCGATGCCATCGCAGCCATGATCGGCTGATGCATCTTCTTGCCGCAGCGCCCGGGGCGGTGGATGACGGATCCGAGGCCGTCGATCTCGGTCA